>JBFHIJ010000048.1:0-26014 GCA_041596515.1 Chlorobiota bacterium | reverse complement strand
CTTGAATTCTTAGAAAAATATGTTAAAGATATTCTTGCTGATAAGGTCAAAAGTAAAGTAGAAGTAGTTACAGCATGTTATTACGGATGCTTACTTGTCAGACCTCCAAAATTAGCAAAAATTGACAGATACGAAGATCCTCAGATTATGGAAAATATTCTGAAAATTATTGGTACCAAAACTATTGACTGGGCATTTAAAACTGAATGTTGTGGTGCCGGTCTGTCTGTACCAAAAACAGATGTAGTTGCCAAATTATCAGGTGATATTTACTCAGATGCAGAAAAGCGTGGTGCAGAAGCGATTGTATTAGCATGCCCAATGTGTCATTCTAATTTAGATATGCGTAGACCGGAAATTGAGAAATATTTAACAAAAACAGCTCAAATGCCAGTATTATATATTACTCAAATGATAGGTCTTGCACTAGGTATTCCGGGACAAAAACTTGGGTTGCAAAGACACTTTGTCCCTGTGAAAGAAAAAGATTTAAAAATTGTGGCTGAATTAGCTTAACGGAGGTATAATGTCAAGAATAGGTGTATTTGTTTGCCATTGTGGTGAAAATATCGGAGCTACTGTTGACTGTGCCAAAGTTGCAGAAACAGCAGCAAAATTTCCGGGCGTTGCTCATAGTATAGACTATAAATATATGTGCTCTGACCCCGGTCAAACAATGATTAAAGATGCTATAAAAGAACATAAACTAGATGGTATTGTTGTAGCAGCATGTTCTCCTCGTATGCACGAACCAACTTTTAGAAAGGCAGCTCGTGAAGCAGGTATAAATGAATTTTTGTGTGAAATGGCTAACCTCAGAGAGCATTGCTCTTGGGTTCATGCTAAAGAGGAAAGCACTACTGAAAAAGCTACAGAGCTTGTAAAAATGCTCGTAGAAAAAGTTAAGAAAAACAAACCACTAACGCATATCAAAGTACCTGTCACTAAAACAGCTCTTGTTATAGGTGGTGGTATTGGTGGTATTCAAGCTGCGCTTGATATAGCAAATTGCGGTCATCAAGTAATTATGGTTGAAAAAGATCCTTCAATCGGTGGTCACATGGCTCAGCTTTCTGAGACATTTCCTACATTAGATTGCTCGCAGTGTATCCTAACACCACGAATGGTAGAAGTTGCTCAGCATCCAAATATAAAGCTTTATACTTATGCAGAAGTAGAATCTGTTTCGGGTTTCATAGGGAACTTTGAAGTTAAGATCAGACAGAAAGCAAAAAGTGTAGATGATAGCACTTGTACAGGTTGCGGTTTATGTATGCAAAAATGTCCAAGTAAACGCATACCTGATGAGTTTAATTCGGGACTTAGTAATAGAACTGCAATATACGTTCCGTTTCCTCAGGCTGTTCCTAATAAACCTGTAATAGATCGCGAACATTGTACATACTTTACAAAAGGTAAATGTAAACTTTGCGAAAAAGTTTGCCCTGCAAATGCAATTGATTTTACACAGGAAGACACGATTATAGAAGAAAAAATCGGGGCTATTGTCGTAGCTACCGGATTTGATATTAAACATACTGATTTCTTCCCTGAATATGGTTACGGACAACATCCGGATATTATTGATGGACTTCAGTTTGAAAGACTTGCTTCTGCATCAGGGCCAACTTTAGGTGCTATCAAAAGACCATCAGATGGCAAAGTTCCTGAAAAAATAGTATTTATTGCTTGTTCAGGTTCAAGAGATCATGCAAAAGGAATCGAATATTGCTCTAAAATATGCTGTATGTATACTGCAAAACACGCTATGTTATACAAACATAAAGTGCATCATGGTGACGCTTATGTATTCTATATGGACATACGTGCTGCAGGCAAAAACTATGACGAATTTGTTCGCAGAGCTATAGAAGAAGACGATGTTAAATATGTACGTGGCAGAGTCTCAAAAATATATGAAAAAGACGGAAAACTTATCGTACGAGGCGTAGATACTCTTCTTAATTCAGAACCGGTAGAAGTTGAAGCAGATATGGTAGTTTTGGCAACAGCTGCTGTTGCTCAGCAAAAAGCTGAACCTCTGGCTCAGACTATGCACATTGGTTATGATGCTCATAATTTCTATTCCGAAGCTCACCCTAAACTAAAACCTGTTGAGACTAATACTGCAGGTATTATGTTGGCAGGTGCTTGCCAAGGACCAAGAGATATTCCTGAGACAGTAGCTCAAGCTTCCGGTGCAGCGGTTAAAACAGTTGCTTTATTTGCTAATGATGAGCTTACAAGAGAACCATTAGTAGCAACTGTAAACAGAACTGCACCGCCAATGTTTTCTACTTGTGTGGGTTGCTTCTTATGCGAATCAGCTTGTCCATATTTAGCAATTGGAAAAGAAGAAATAAAAGACAGAAATGGTAACTTAATTAAAACAGTTGCTTCTATAAATCCAGGCTTATGCCAAGGCTGCGGTACGTGCGTAGCATTATGTAGATCTAAATCAATAGACTTAAATGGCTTTACTCATCAACAAATCTTATCTGAAGTAATGTCGCTTTGGAACAGGAGGGAGGATTATGCAGAAGTTTGAACCTAAAATAATGGCTTATGTTTGCAACTGGTGTACTTATGCAGGTGCTGATCTTGCAGGTACAAGCAGAATAAAATATCCTCCAAATGTGAGAATAGTTAGATATCCTTGCACAGGCAGAATTGACTTTATGTTCCTTCTTAAAGCTTTCGAAGCAGGTGCTGACGGTGTTATTGTGTCTGGGTGTCACCCAAATGATTGTCACTATACATCAGGAAACTTCCATGCCAGAAGAAGATGGATGGTCTTCAAAGAATTAGCTGAATTTGTAGGCTTAGATACTCGTAGAATTACATTTTCATGGGTCTCCGCAGCTGAAGGTGCTAAATGGGCTGAACTTGTAAATACTGTTGTTGAAGACATTCGCGAGCTAGGTCCTAATACTGAATATCAGGAGTTAGCTAATAAAGGTGTTAATATGCCGGGAGATTTGCTTTATGTCTAATCTTAAAACGATCATTCAGGATTTATTTGCTAATGATAATATTGAAGCCTTTGTAGCATATAAAAACAATAAACCATTTATTGTCAGAAAATCTGAAGATGCTATGCAGGTGGATGAAATAGATAATCAGGAATTTAACCTTGCTGTTTATCTGAATAAACCTGAAATCAAAAAACTATCTAAGCTTGGTATTTTGGCTAATTTGTCTACAATGAAAGCTTTAGTTCAGTTAGCAAACGAGAATCAGATAACAAGTGATAAAGTAAAAGTTATTTCTGCTGATGCTTCTCCTAAAAAGTTCGAGCGTTTCGAAGAAGTAACTGAATATATCAAAGCAAATAATAAAGAAACAAATGCTGATTTATCTGCCAAAGTCGCAGAAATTAAAGCTATGTCGAGAGAAGAAAGAAGAGACTTCTGGAATAAAGAATTCTCTAAATGTATAAAATGTTATGCATGTCGTTCCTCTTGTCCAATGTGCTATTGCACAAAATGTATGGTAGAAGCAAACCAGCCGCAGTTTGTTCCGGTCGCTTCACATGCACAAGGCAATTTTGAATGGCATTTCAACAGAGCAATGCACCTCGCCGGAAGATGTGTAGGATGTAACCAATGTGCAAGCGTTTGCCCAATGGATATTCCTTTAAATCTATTGAATCAGCAGATTAATGAAACAATTGCTGCACAATTCGGCGAAACAGCAGGCGAAGAGCTTAATAGTAATTATACTCTTTCTTTCTTCAAAGAAAATGACAAAGAAAATTTCATAAGGTAGGATAAATATGCAACAATATAAATTATCAAAAGAGAAACTACCGGAATTTTTGTCAGGTATAATTCAATCAGGCAAAAAGCTATATGCTCCGGTCGAAAATAACGGCAGTAACTACTTTGCAGAAGTAAAAGAAGTTGGTTCAATAGCTGATGTTGGCAAAAAAACTAAACTTTCTGCTAAATCAGTGTTTTTCCCAAGATGCGAAGAACTTGTAAAATTTGAAGGGAATGGAGAAAATACTAAAATCATCGAACCGGAAGCAGCTCAAGAAGGCATTCTTTATGGCATTAAGCCATGTGACGCTTCCGGTATGGACTACTTCAAAGAGTTTTATACTAAAGAGAATACAGATAAACTGATTGCAGATAGATTTGAAAAAACTACAATTATCAGTTGCAGCTGCAATGAAGCAACAGACACTTGTTTTTGTACTTCATTAGGTAGCAATCCAGGAAGTATAAAAGGAAGTGACCTTAACTTAACAGATATGGGCGATTCCGGCTTTTTAGTAGAAGTTGTAACAGATAAAGGTGCAAGCTTGCTTGAGTCATATAAAAATATGATGTCGCAGGCTTCTGATATTGACAAAACACAATATCTGGCTGAACCTCAAATCAGATTTGATATTGAAAAAGTCAAATCGAATATAGATAAAATCTATGATGCAGATTTTTGGCAGGAAGAGTCTGATAAATGTCTTTCATGTGCATCATGCGCATTTTCTTGTCCAACATGTACATGCTTCGATATTCAGGATGAAAAAAATCCGTATGAATCTAGAAGATTGAGACTGTGGGACAGCTGTGGCTTTGAATTGTTTACGGTTCACGCTTCAGGTCATAATCCTAGAGAAGTGCAAACTGAACGCTGGAGACACAGAATTTTACATAAATTTAAATATTCAGTAGACACTTTGGGGCAGCTTAGCTGCACAGGCTGCGGCAGATGCATAGATAACTGTCCGGCAGGCATGAATATTATTGATACAATGATTAAGATATCGGAGGCGTAAGATGGATAATATGTATGTGCCATATATGATGCGAATTGAAAAAATAACTGATGAAGCTCCTGATATCAGAACATTTCGTCTCAAATTTATGAACTCGGATGACGAGAAAAAATTCGAATTTAAAGCCGGACAATTTGGTGAATATTCAGTTTTTGGTGAGGGCGAGTCTACCTTCTGTATTGCATCATCTCCAACCAGAGAAGGCTATATTGAATGTACTTTCAGAGAAACAGGAAGAGTTACAGCTGCACTTGCTTCCAGAGAAGAAGGTGACATTATAGGTTTCAGAGGCCCTTACGGAAACACATTCCCTATAGATGAATGGAAAGGTAAAAACTTGATCTTCATAGCCGGAGGTATTGCACTTCCGCCTCTGCGCTGCGTAATTTGGAATGCTCTTGATTTAAGAGAAAACTTTAAAGATGTATCTATAGTATACGGTGCCAGAACTGAAAACGATTTAGTTTATAAAGACGAATTAAAAGAGTGGGAAGAACGCCCTGACGTAAATTTGACAGTAACAGTTGATCCGGGAGGAGAAACTCCTGACTGGAAAGGCAAAGTAGGTTTTGTTCCGGCAATCGTTGAAGAAGTTGCTCCAAATGCAGAAAATACAATAGCAATCGTGTGCGGTCCGCCAATAATGATTAAATACACAATGCCTGTATTAGAAAAACTAGGTTTCCCTGTAGAAAATATCTACACTACATTGGAAAACAGAATGAAATGCGGCATTGGTAAATGCGGTCACTGTATGGTAGGCAGCAACTACGTCTGCAAAGACGGCCCGGTTTACAGATACGATGAGCTTCTGGCGTTGCCGATGGAGTATTAGAGAGAGAAAATAAAAAAACTTATATTAAACCACTTATGTATTTTTTGCGTAAGTGGTTTTTGTATATTTTTGGAATAATATTTTATTGATTTGTATGATTACAAATATCAAATATATAAAAGGAATACTTTGATGAAGGCTAAATTTTATTCTATATTTTTACTATTAATTATAATCCTGATTTCTAGTTGCAGATCTATAACTAATGACAAATTTTCCCCTGCATTGATAGAAAAATTGCAGCAAGATATGAAAAAAGCAAAAAGCAACCCTTTGTATAAAAAAGATGTAGTTCCAAATGCATGGATTGCAGCGAAAATTGCAGAAGCTGTATTGCTGCCAATTTATGGAGACATAATAATAGCACAGAAACCCTTTAAATGTGAGTTGCTACAAGATAGTATATGGTATGTCCAAGGAGATGGTCATACAATCATGACAGAAAAAAGCTTATTCTATATTGATTTTGTTGGTCAAGTTTATATACAAAAAAAGGATGGGAAAATTTTAAGAATAACAAGTGGTTAATCAAATCTAGGTTTTTCATTAGATAAATGCAATATCAATTGTTTATTTGATTTAACTTTTCAGACTTAATTATAAAATTACCGGTTGAGAGATAGTATGAAGTTTATATGTTCTCTATTTGTAGTTAGTAGTGTGCTCATTTTGGTCAGTTGTAGCTCTATTGAAGCGAGAAAATATGACAGATCAGATCCGAATTTTAAAGAGCTTTTAGAAAAAGTATGCAAAGATGGCGAGCATAATATATTAAACATAGAAGATGCCGTTCCTAATAAAGAAACAGCAGTGAAGATTACAAAAGCTGTATTAATCCCTTATTATAGTGAAGAAGAGATAAATGGAGGAGTATACAATTGTGATTTAGTAGAGGATAGTGTATGGTATGTTTCCTTGACTTATGAGGATATTCTTTCAGAGCAGGAAGTCGTTGTTTATTCCTTAATCCAAAAAAAAGATGGAAAGGTGCTATTTATAGAGGAAGTAATGAGGAAATGAAGAAAATATATAAGCTATTGTTATCAACTATGCTAGTGTTCGCTCTTTATTCTTGTAATAACTTGGAAAAGAAAATAGATATCCCTTTAGAAATGTATAATATAACAATGATTGATAAATTGGCTAATGAAGTTAAAAATCCACATCATGAATTTTATGCTAGATTTTATGATTTTGTCGTCCATCCAAATTATCAATACCAAAGTGTGTTGAGTACTTTTTCAGTAGATAGTATTATGTTTTCAAACTGTGATTGGATGCTAAAATTTCCATCAAGAATAAGCGAAATTGATAGTGTGTTTTTTAGAACTATTTCTGGGTCAAATTATTTAAAGACATATGATAAAGCACATTATAATGTGATAGGTATAAATATAAAAAATAAAGAAGAGACCGACTTAAAAGGATTCTACATGGGGTGGACAAACAAAGCTACTGTTCTGGGGCGAGATAGTATTTTCTATACAGAAGGACTCGACAGTACAACTGACAATATATATTCAACTTTAGATAGCATTTATATATACACGCTTTTCCCAGGTTTCAAAGGCAAATTTCATAAAGTAAACATCGATAGTATAGTAATTCCAAGAGTAAGTAGAAATAGCTTGCAATTTTTTAGTTTACTTAAGATATATGGATATGACGCTGGTGCAATGATAGTCAGTCCTTTTTATCCTCCGATATTATTGCAGAGTGACTTTTAAAAGATGATATCCCATAAATATTCAATTGGATTGCAGAATATGAATAAATAATAGCAAATTACAGCACCATTGAATATTTTATAGCTCCAATAACTTAAAACTGAGCATAAGAATTTTAGAGGAGTAGGAAAATTGAATTATGAACTAGCGTATGCAGTAAATGGCTATTTGATGGGTTTTTTCTTTATGTTTTTCGGCATAAGCTCCATGCGTACTCATTTTTTAATAGGTGGAATAAAGCGCGGAAAAAAGAAACTGAATATGCGAAATGTTAACTCTATAGAGGATATAACGCTTCTAAGAAGAATCAGGAAACTTGAAGACAAAAGATCATTGTCACTCGTATTAACTTTTCTTAGCTCGATGTTTTTTCCTATAATGGGAGCATTCAGTGTATCAATATTTCAATTGGGAATAAAAGAGGTAGATATTTATCAAGGAACTATTCCCACTTATTTTTATGTGTATGGGTGGATTGTATATGCTATTCTTATTGCACTGTTTGGAGTTATTTGGAAACTAATAAATCACAAACTTCAAACAATAGATACTAATAATACCAAGAATACTAGTTTGCAAATTAAACTTGAGTTTTTTAAAGATCTGATACTAAATATTATTTTTGCCTTGTTATTTGTTGCATTGGCTTTTGAAGATGTTATTACAGAAGCAGGTCGAGTAATACTTTAGATAGCTTGCTACTATACATTTCTAAATTCAAGTAATGAATGCAAAAAAGTAGATATTGAACAGCGCTTCGTTTACTTATGCAAAGACGGTCCTGTTTACAGATACGATGAGCTACTGGCTCTGCCGATGGAGTATTAAATTGGAAATAAAAAGGGAGAAGAAATTCTCCCTTTTTTGTATGACAGTATTGAGTGCAATAATTCTTATTATATTGGAGTACTATAAAAACGATAATAAAAAAAATAGATTAAAACGATTCACTATCTTTTAATTTTGATTGCTTTTACTGGCCAATCTACATTTTCATCTTTTACTTCATAGATTTCTATTACACCCTTATCTTTTAGAATATTTACAAGAGCGTAAGTAGGTCCCATAGCATAGCCTTTATTGGCTAAAATTCTGGTTACAAATGATCGTAAACCTAAGTATTGAAAATTATCGCTGTTTTCTGTTATTGCCTCAGATTTATTTAACTCACGTAGTAACTGCTCTTCAGTAATTATTTTACCTGTTTCGTCATCATCGTTATTTATTCTTTGATTTAAATTGATTTTCCCTAAGATTTTGAGGCCACCACGCGATTCAGAATTTAATTCCCCAAGTTTGAAGTCTGACTCTTCAAATGCTTCAATGGTTGCTTCTCTAATGGCTTCTTGTTCAGTAATACTAAATCTAAACTCATCAATTCCAGATTCTGCTTGACTAATAATCAACATTAGTTCTGAGTGCAACTTTTTTGCGGCAATCAGTTCTTCAATAGAAAAATATATATTGTGAGCTACTTTGTTACGGATAGAAAATAATTCTCTCCATTTTTTTTCAAATAGATTATCCTGAAAAGCAGTTTTGAAAAATTTATTATAATTAGTCTGCAAATCGCCTTTCAATCTCAAAAAATCATCCGGAGAAGTGGCTTGCATTATTTTATTTACGATGTTTTCCTGTCTGTTAAATCCTGCGACATGCTTATATATAACCTCTCCTAATTCATTAAAATCTATAAGAGAAACATCTAAATCAACAAATCCAGAAAATATATTGTCATGTTCTTTTCTGACTCTAATTTTATCTATTAATTGTTTTGGGAAATTAGTACTCCACCAGTTAACCCCAATTTTTAAAGTAAAAAATTTTGTAATATATCTACGGAGAGAATTTTCTACTTCATTTACTAAAGGGTATATGTCTACTGCTATTTTTGCAGAGACATCATCTTTTAAAATTTTGAGATTGGAAAAAGATAATTTTGCTTTTAAATGTTTTATCAATTTAAATCTGAATTTTTCAAGGTTTTCAAAATTGGAGCTCCATATATTTATCAAAAAGGCAGACTCAATTAAATCATTCAAAGTATTACTTGTATCAACAGACTGAATGATAACATCAATTCCGAGACCAGAGTCGTGAATTCTATAATGATGCTTTGAATAATTGGATTGGTCTTCCGGTGCTTCCCACAAGGATTCCATAAACAAAAGACCATGAACCATAGAGCTTTCAGTAGATATTTCAGCATTGCCAAACTTATCGATTGCTAAAATTTCAAAATTTAGTGGGATATCGCTATTCATATTATTCTCCCTTAATAAATAACAATAATATACTAAATATACCTGATACTTATGACTTAAAATGAACATAATGCTATCAATAACGTAGTGTATTTGTATATCAAATATTAGTTATAAGTTTCCATAGATTTGCTTATATTATTGTACAGCCTGAATACATCGATGTAGTACTGATTTATTTAATAGAAATGCAGACAAACAACATATATATTTTTATTCTACTTTTGATAGTATCTTTAGTTAAAGTTCAATCTGAAGAATCGGATTCTTTATCAACAGGCAAGAGTATTGAAATTATAGAAGAACATATTGTTTCCAATCCTAAAAGCATTATTAATGAAGTATTAAAAAATGTTACTTCTCTCGAAGAGTTAAGTTTACGTCAAAAGATAATATTGGCGAAAGCCTATTACTATAACAATCAGAACTTCCAAGCTAAAAAATTACTACATTTGATAGTTTCTTCCAGCTCTCCGGATAATTTACTGACTACAGAAGCTAAGCATTATTTAGCTAGTGTGTACTATAAAGACAATGATTTAAAAAATGCATTATTATTTGCTTTAGAAAGTAAAAATCGTATAACAAACGAGACTTTGAAAGGCGAATCGAATAATACTTTAGGGTGCATATACTATCAGCTGAAAGATTATTCTTCCGCTCTAGAATATTTTAAAATAGCTGCATATTTGCAATCGAAACAAAAAGATTATAAAGCTCTTTCTGTGACTTATAATAATATGGGGTCTCTTTATTATGAAGTAGAAAACTATTCAAAAGCGATTGAGTATTTAGACAAAGCATTTGAATTGAAAAAAAAGTTTGCAAGCTTAGAAGACCTTATTTCTACTACAAACAACCTTATAGTTGTATATAGAGATGCCGGGCTATCTGAAAAAGCGTTTGAATACCAAAATAAATTATTGGCATTTAAAGATTCCTTATATCAAGAAAACCAATACCTTAAAAAAGAAAGAATGCAATCAGTTATTGATAGTACCTCTAACGTTATCTCTAATGCGATGGAACAAATGCAAAAATTGGAATCAGAAAAAGAGAAATCTGTCCAGTTAGCAAAACTGCATCAAGAAGAAAATGAAAAGAATGAATCTGCTTTAGAAGATTTAGAACTTGATTATATATTAAATCAGCAACTGATGAAAGATAATGAAATTGAAATACTTAAAAAAGAAAATAGGATTAAGGAGCTTGCACTTGTAAAAAAGCAAGATTCGATTAGTTTGCAGACTAAAGCTAATAAATTACTTCTTTTGGAAAATCAGCAAAAACAACTAGAGCTCAAAAACCAACAGAATATTATTACTTTAGCTGACCAAGAAAAGAAGTTAATGGAAGAGCAAAAGGCTGCAAAAGAGAGATATATGATGCTTCTGTTGATGGGAGTGCTATCTTTTGGTTTAATCGCGTTAGTACTTTATACGCGATTTAAACATAATCAAAAACTCAATAGATTACTTGGTGAAAAAAACTACGAACTAACTGAAACAAACCAAAAGCTAATAGAATCAGAATACTTTTTAAAAGAAAGCAATACAAGATTTTCTACTATTTTTCATAGTAGTCCTATTCCTTCTACTCTGACTGTATTTCCATCTGGTGAGTATATAGATGCAAATACTGCATTTTTCAATTTATTTAAAATTGATATTAATGAAATAAAGGGAAAGTCTTTAAAAGATATTCCAGTTTGGAATGAAAATGAACAAAGAGACAAATTAATCGCTCTATTGGGCAGCACAAAAAAAGTAGATGGCATGGAAATGCTACTCAATGATTTAACAGGAAATAAGATATATGTTCTTATTTATTCTGAAGTTATTGAAATCAACAATTCCCCAAGGATTTTGACAGTTATACAGAATATTACTGAGCGAAAGATAGCTGAGAAAGAATTGCAGAATGCTAAAGAAGCTGCTGATTCGGCAAACAGACTAAAATCTGAATTCTTAGCAAATATGTCGCATGAGATTAGAACGCCAATGAATTCCATACTTGGTTTTAGCGATTTACTTAAAAATAGGATTTCTACTCCACAAGAAAAAGAATATGCTGAAGCTATTATTTCTTCAGGTAAAAATCTTTTAGTATTAATCAATGATATTTTAGATCTTTCTAAAATTGAAGCCGGTAGACTTGAGTTGCTATATGATTCTGCAAATATGAAAGAGCTGGGACAAGAAATAGTACAGCTGTTTTCTATAAAATGTATGCAAAAGGATTTAGATTTAAATTATATTTATGATAAAGATCTGCCAACTAATTTGATAATTGACGAAAATAGAATTAGACAGGTATTGGTTAATCTTGTAGGCAATGCAGTCAAATTTACTTCTAATGGGACAATTACTTTAAAATGTAGCGGAAATAAGTCCAATATAAAAGGAAGAGTAGATTTATCAATTTCTGTAAGTGATACAGGTATAGGTATACCAAAAGAGCAACATAGTGGTATCTTTAAAGCTTTTCAACAACAAAAAGGACAATCAAATAGAGCATTTGGTGGGACAGGTTTAGGGCTTTCAATTTCTAAGAAACTGATAGAGATGATGGGAGGCGAGATATCCCTGAAATCTGAAGAAAATATCGGCTCTGATTTTACTTGTTTTATTCCTAATTTAGAAATATCTAAAGTAATTCAATCCAAGGAAAATATAAAAGATGATATTATTCTTGCTGAATATAACTTTGCAGAACAATCTATATTAGTTGTTGATGATAATGAATTAAACAGGATATTGTTAAAAGAATATGTACGAGAGACCGGATTAATTGTATACGAAGCCGGCAATGGAGATGATGCAATTAAGATGACAATCAAGCATAAACCAAATATTGTACTTATGGATTTAAAAATGCCTATAATTGATGGATTTGATGCTACTAAGGCTATAAAAAGAGATAAAGATATTAAAGATATTCCAATAGTTGCTTTAACTGCCTCTGCCATGAAAAGTGATGAGATGAAAATATCTTCAACAGGTTTTGATGATTATTTACGTAAACCTGTAAATAAAAATGACTTGTATAAAGTATTGTTATCATTTTTAGAATACACTTCAAACACATCTGGCACTGAAACTTCTAAAAAAATTAATTTATACGAGAATGGCATGGAGTTAGAAGCTGATAACATAGAGGAGTTGAATGCTAAACTAGAAAGTGAATACTTATCTAAAGCAGAAAAACTAAGTAGAGTTTTAAAAATTGGAGCTGTGCAAATTTTTGCTGAAGATTTAAGCGCACTTGCAGAAGAGTATAAAGCTCAATTTTTAAATATTTATGCTGAGGATTTAAAACATAAAGCAAATACTTTAGACTTGATTGGAATAAGAGAAAAACTGACAGGTCTAAAAGAGATTAATAAGAAACTTAAAGCAAAAAACTTATCCTAATTTTTTGAAAGACAATATCTTTAATTTGGGAAGTAATTTCTTTTCGTAATCCATTTTATTTCCCGGTAATGGGTTGATTAAAGTTATGGATCCACTTTTATTATACCAAATATCAACCATTATTTCCTTTGATTCCATCAGAAAACTATACCGCTCGCATGCAGGCAGGTGCTTGATTTTTTGTATATCAGAAATACCTTCAGAGCAATGCAACACCGCATGATAAATATTTTTAAGATTGTCTTCAGAATCTAATAAATCAGGGTGGATTTCATTGTGTTTTGTATATGTATTGTAGGTTTCTTTTATTGTTAAATTTGGAACTTCTTTTACTTCGTAGTCAAGCTGAGTCTCAGGTAATAAGGTTGGGGCATTGTAGGCAAACAAACGATCTGAAGCTCTTGTTATCGCTGTATATGCCCATCTAAAATAACTTTCATGTCTGTATCCATTAATTGATTTAAAGTCTACAAAAACACTTGCCCATTCTCCACCTTGAGCTTTATGGCAGGTTATCGCGTAGGCATATTTTATACGCAGGCAGTTGAAATATGGATCTACTTTTATAAAATCTATAAATTTCTTACTTCCTGGTTTAAGCTGAGGAAAACGAGACTTAAAGTCATAGTATAAAGCTAATTTTTCTTCGTAACTTAAGTCTCTCTCTAAAGAATCTAAAAGTGGATCGTAAATTTTACATTCTATTACTTTTTCCCTACCATTTTCATCTTTAAATTCAAGAATTACATCTCGAAATATAAGATTTACTCTTTTGGCTCCGTTATACGAGTATATAGCTATTGATTTTGATTCCGTATATGGAGACACCTTAAGTACTTTCCCGATTTCACCGTTCATTAAATCAATGTCGCCCAAATAAACATTATTTAGAACAATAACTCTATCATCTTCTCCAATAGTATTTCTTTTAGGAAAGAAGTAATTACGAATCAGTTGATTATAATATCTGACCATTTTATTAGAATATGCAATAATCATTACATTGTCAGAGATTTCATCATTTGATATGTGCAGGTAAGTATTTAAGAACTCAGTACTTTGGATATGAACAATATCATTAGCGTTTTCAATTATTTCTAATTTGTCAAAATATTTAGAAGAAATAGCTTTACGAATATTAGTGGCAGCCTCTAACAAATTAGAAGTACTTTTTTGTCTGACTACGTCTGTTAGTTCAACGGAGTTAGCTTCTAAAAAATAATTCTCTTTCAGGAATGAAGGAGTTAGTGCAGGAGAAAGAATGTTTTTTACAGGAGGGAGCTGGGCTGGATCACCAACAAAAATAATTTTATTACTATAACCAATGTATTGAAGTAAATCATTGAGGAGCGAGCCCGATCCAAATGACATTAACTCATTGCCAAGTGAAAGATCCGGTATCATGGATGCTTCATCAATCACGTATAGTGCTTCTCTTGTGATATTACGTCTGATTTCGAAATAATATTTCAGAGAGTCTAAAGTATCTTGGTTCGAAGTAGATTCTTTCACGAATCCAACTTGATAAATACTTCTATGTATAGTACTGGCTTTATAACCGGTTTTTTCAGTAATTACTCTTGCTGCTTTCCCGGTAGGTGCCATGAAAATTGTTTCAATCCCAATACTGTCCATATAATCAGCAATACCTTTCAATAAAAAAGTTTTGCCAGTTCCGGCATACCCTTTTAAAATGAATACTTGCTTCGGACTTTCAAAGAATTGAGTAATTTCTTCCACAGCAATTAACTGAGAATGTGTAAGAGTAAATTTATATGTATCTTTTAAGCTTTGCATTTCGTATATTACTAAAATAGTGAAATATATAATTAGACTCAATTAAAAGTATTTTTTATGAATTAGGAGATAAATATGTTAACTCTAAAGCTCGAGAAACAAGAGAGTTATTCTAGGTTTGAATTACTTATGCGTGCAATGTTCGGGTGGCTTTATATTAACCTGCCACATTACTTCATACTTGGGTTTTTACAAATATGGGGAAGTATACTTACCTTTGTTGCATTGATTACCTTAGTATTTACAGGTAGATACCCGCAGAGTATGTTTGATTTTCAAGTTAATCTGATGCGTTGGACTTTTCGAGTTCAGGCAAGAGGATTTCACTTAGCAGACGGATACCCGCCATTCTCATTTGAACGATCAGCGGATACTCCCCAGCTTGAATTTGATTATCCGGAAAATTTGAGTAGAAGCAGTGCTTTGTTGAAGTTGTTTTTTGGATGGCTTTATTGTGGTATACCGCATGGACTTATACTTGTATTTAGGCATATTGCTTCAAGTTTTTTGACTTTTATAGCTTTTTGGGCTATTTTATTTACTGGAGAATATCCTACCAGCTTCTTTGAGTTCAACCTTGGAACTATTCGCTGGGGCATGAGAGTTAGTGCATATTTAGGTTTTATGACAGATGAATATCCTGTATTTTCAGGACAGGAGAATAAAAATGAGAGATTATATTAAGGTAGAAATACCTCAACCTGATCAAATAAGCGTAAGAGAAAAGGAAGATGCTATGGGGGCATATCTAATGATGTTTGCTTCGTTAGCTGCAGGATTACCATTTCCGGGGATAAATCTTATAGCTGCGATTATTTATTATACGCTAAATAAACAAAAAAGCAAATTTGTCAAGTTTCATTCAATACAATCACTTTATTCGCAGATACCTGTGAGTACCTTAAATACTATAATAGTTTTTTGGACAATATATAATATTGGTTCCGAAAATTCTTTTAATATGTATTATTGGTCAAGCTTTTTGTGCGTTCTGATAGTAAATATATTCTATATGATTTATAGTATACTTGCAGCAATTAATGCAAGGAAAGGAAGGTTGTATTATTTTATTATCTTTGGAGAATATGCTTTTGATAAAGCTTTTCTTGATAAAGATGAAAAAACTGAGTTTATCAATCAACCTCCAAGGATATAAAATAACAATGTTCTATAATAATCATATATTAAAATATTAGAAAACTGCTATAATAAATGATATACCAGAACGTATTTCTATATAGAATGACTGTTTAATCTCCAGGAACAAGGAGTTTATTATGATGACTAATAGACCAAAATTTATTGTAGGTAAACATATTTTTCGTATACGCGATATTGTAGTGTTAGAAAAATTGGCTGATTCTTCAATTAAATTATTTATCAAACACGTTGGACATGAAAAAATAACAAAAGAGCAAGGCTCAGAAAAAATATGGGAATATTACAAATCCCAATGTAAAAGTATAAAATCTGATACATATCTTTCTGATGTTGAGTTTATCAAAGTTGGTAATAAAATAATCCAATTAAGAAATGTTGCGGCCTTTTGCTTTAGAGATCCGAGTGTATTTGAAATAATAACTAAGTTAGGTGCGGGACTTTCCGAATCTCTTCCTATAGAAATTAACCTATTAGAGCCGGAATATAGAGAGAAATTTAAAAATTTCATCAAAGAAAATACTCTAAATGCGGATTTTGGATCATGTAATGAATAAATAATGGGGCTTTAAAAGCCCCATTATTATATTATTCTTCATCTAAAATATCATCTTCAGTATAAGGAGCACTTATACATAAATCTACTACTTCTTCTTCTGCAAACCAGAAAGTCAAACCTATATCATCAAATGAATACTGCTCTGTATTAGCAAATTCTTCATCTTCTGCATCCACTATTTCAGTATCTAAAATAGGTTCATAAGCTTCTTTTGGAGTGATTTCACTGTATTTAGAAACTAGACTAAAAATATCATCTTTTGATAACTCAAATAAATTTTTATTATCCAAGATTGCTTTATCCGGATAGATACTTAAACCTAAAAAGTTATTGTTGAAATGTTCGAAAATAAAAGATACAGCTTCATCTTCATAAGTATATTCTACTGTAGTAAGAATTGCGTTGTCTTCCATTTCTGTTTTGTCTTCCCAAATATCGGAAGGTTTGCCAAATTTTTCTTCGATTTGAGCTTTATCCCAATCAAAGTTGATACCTGAAAAGGACTCTCCAATTTTCAAGATATAATCCATTGTACACCTACTTTTATAGTTCTCAAAATGCTTATTTATTCTTATTAGCAAAGATAGTAATAATATTCAAATGTAAAGAGAAAATATATTTCATTCTTATAATTAAGATTTTACAAAATACTTAGATATATAATTACAGTGTAAAAATAATAGGGGTAGAAGTAAAATAAATATAAAAATATGGTATATATGTATAATAATTAGTAGGTATATCCTGGAAAAACAATAAGTATCTAAAGTCAGCGTATATAATATATTTTAATATGGAGAACTATAATGGCGATACTTAGGTTTAAGGCTCTTGATATAGCTTGGAATAGAATTGCTAAAGTCATGGAACCACCAAAAAACCTTACATCAGAGTATTTTGGTATTAATGTTTTTGATAAAAAGAAAATGGAAAAATATCTTTCCAATGATGCTTATGAACATGTGATAGATTCTATAGATAATGGCACTCCGATAGCCAGAAAAATGGCATCATTAATAGCTAACGGAATGAAGGCTTGGGCTTTGGATAGAGGAGTAACTCATTTCACACATTGGTTCCAACCTCTTACAGGTGGTACTGCCGAGAAACACGATGCTTTTATAGATCGTGGGAAAGATGGATCTGTTGTAGAGATGTTTTCGGGGGAGTCATTAGCACAGCAAGAACCTGATGCATCTTCTTTCCCTCATGGTGGCATTAGAAATACATTTGAAGCTAGGGGATATACTGCCTGGGATCCATCCTCTCCGGCTTTTATTATTGGAAACACTCTGAGTATTCCAACAATCTTTATCTCATATACAGGTGAATCTTTAGATCACAAAACACCACTCCTAAAATCATTGCAAGCTATAGATAAAGCGGCTACAGATGTTGCTCAGTATTTTGATAAAAATGTATCAAAAGTTTATGCAAACCTAGGTTGGGAGCAGGAATATTTCTTAATAGATGAAGCTTTGTATATGGCTAGACCGGATTTATCACTTACTGGTCGAACATTGATGGGACATGCATCAGCAAAAGATCAGCAATTAGATGATCATTATTTTGGATCAATACCTGAGCGAGTAAAAGCATTTATGTTAGATTTGGAAATTGAATCTTATAAATTGGGTATCCCTCTAAAAACTCGACACAATGAAGTTGCACCAAACCAGTATGAAGCTGCACCTTACTATGAAGAATGCAATTTGGCAGTAGATCATAATGCACTTTTTATGGATTTAATGCAAAAGCTATCAGGTTACCACAATTTTAAGGTTCTTTTCCACGAAAAACCATTCAAAGGGATAAATGGTAGTGGCAAGCATAATAATTGGTCACTAATCACTGACACAGGGGTTATACTGCATAAGCCGGGCAAAAATCCTAAAACAAATATGCAATTTTTGTCTTTTTTGGTAAATACAATCAAAGCGGTTTATGATAATCAGGATTTACTTAGAGCTTCAATCTCTTCTGCTTCAAATGCACATAGATTAGGAGCTAATGAAGCTCCTCCGGCTATTATGTCTTGCTTTTTAGGGGAAGAAGTAAGTAAAATGCTTAAGCAGATTGAAATGCAGGTAAGCGATAAAAAGATGACTCCTGATGAGAAAACGGCTCTGAAGCTTGATGTTGGTAAAATACCTGAAATATTATTAGATAATACCGATAGAAATAGAACTTCCCCTTTTGCATTTACAGGAAACAGATTTGAGTTTAGGGCGGTTGGGAGCTATTCTAATTGTGCTTCACCAATGGTCGCTTTAAATACTGCAGTTGCTTCGCAGCTAATAGATTTTAAAAAAGAAGTCGACGAGCTTATAGAAAAAGGAGTCAAAAAAGATGAAGCTATTTTCCAGATGATTAGGAAAACATACCTAGAAGCTAAAAATGTAATATTTGAAGGAGATGGTTATAGTGATGACTGGTTGATTGAAGCTGAGAAAAGGGGATTATCCAATATCACAAATGTACCTGACGCATTGAAGCAATATGCTTCCACCTCTTCAATCGAATTATTTAAAAAAATGCACGTTCTAAGTGATATTGAAGTAGAAAGTAGATTAGAAGTTATGCTTGAAGATTATACGATGAAGGTGCAAATAGAATCTAGAGTTTTTGGAGATTTAGCGATAAATCATATAGTTCCTATTGCAGTGCAGTATCAAAATAGATTACTTGAAAATATTCAATATTTGAAATCTGTTACTGAGTCTTATAATGAATTTACTGATTTAGCTGGGAATCGTATGGAGTTGGTAAAAGATATCTCGAATCATATCAAAGAAATCAAAAAAGGCGTATTTGAAATGATTGAAGCAAGGAAAGAGGCTAATTCAATTAAAGATGCCTATACTAAAGCAAAAACTTATTCGGAATCAGTTTCTCCATATTTAGATTCAATCAGGTATCATATTGATAAACTAGAGCTTATTGTTGATGATGAGATTTGGCCTTTGCCAAAATATAGAGAATTACTATTTATTAGTTAAGTTGTACTGATTTAGGTGAGAAATATAAATTTAGAGATGTAGAGCAAATTTGATGTTGGTAGTGTAAAATCTACATTATAGATGCCGTTTATTTCAAATCCTAATCTTATCGTTAAATCTAATGAAGTATTGATACATTGGTAAAAATAGTATGCATATTCATCAGGTTCATTGATTTGCACATTTACATAAGTTTCATATTCTATATAATAATCGAGATAACTTAGTCCTATTCCTAAACCGAGGTGGAATACATCTTTTGTGAAAAATAACTAATATCACCAAAGTAGAGATGAGATGCTTTTGTATCTAAATATAAATCATGATTATGTATAAAATCAGTATAATATAAAGCCCCAAAATTTAAAGAGGTAAATGAGGTAGTAGATAAATAATAACCGACATTATAAGCAAGATTGAGACCACTTCCGCAAACATGCTTTTCGTCTAAACTATTTCTGAGTTGAAATACCTGAAAAGGGGAATAAATAATTCCAAATCTTAGTGGAACTGCTATTTCTTCACTTTGAAGAGTAAATTTGGTATTTGGAACTTCATCGGAAACAAGCTCTGAATAGCAAAGAAAAGCAAAATAGATAGCAGATGATAAAAAAGTATGTTGTAAATTTATGAACATAATAATCTGTCGAATGAATACATGATAGTTCAAAATAAATAAAATCAATTTAAAAACAATACATATATCATACTAATGATAAACAAAAAAACATGTATACTAATAGTTCCCGTAGTAATATATTCAGCTTTAATCTATTATCTGTCTAATCAGTCTAGACTTCCTATGCCTGACATTGGGATTTTGGGATGGGACAAACTGATGCATTTTGTTGCATACTTTATATATGGAATATGCATGCAGTTAGCAGTTATTGCGAGCTTAGTCAAAAAATCAGAAAAATATCAAATATTTATCGTAGTTTTGTTAAGTTCACTTTTTGCATTTAGCGATGAAATACATCAGAGCTTCGTGCCGGGAAGAGATGCAGATATTTATGATGTCTTAGCTGACTTACTTGGTATTTTGACATCCATGTTATTATTTAAACGAACAGAACAGATAGTAAAAAGAATATTGAAATGAGTACCTTTTTTAGTTTAGAAAAAACAGATGCAAACAGCAAGGCAAGATTGGGCAAGTTAACTACCGATCATGGTGAAATTCCAACTCCTATATTTATGCCTGTTGGAACTCAAGGCTCCGTAAAAGCATTGCAGCAAAGAGAATTATATGAGTTAGATGCAAAAATAATACTTGGTAATACTTACCATTTATATCTTCGTCCCGGGACTGAGACGATGGAACATTTCGGTGGGTTGCATAAATTTATGGGCTGGGATAGACCCATTTTGACAGATAGTGGTGGTTATCAGATATTTTCTCTAAAAGAACTACGAAAAATCACAGAACAAGGTGCAGAGTTTCGCTCTCATTTAGATGGCTCGAAACACTTCTTTTCTCCTGAAAACGTGGTGGGAATCCAAAAATCGCTTGGTTCGGACATTGTAATGGTATTAGATGAATGTGCTCCTTATCCGGCTGAAGAGTCTTATGTTATTAAATCTATGCAAATGTCGCTTAGATGGGCAGAAAGATGTAAAAAAGAATTCGATAAGACAGAAGGAAAATATGGTCATCGCCAATTCTTATTCGGAATAGGGCAAGGCGGTATGTATGCTGATTTGAGAAAGCAATATACCAATCAAATGATAGATTTAGATTTTGACGGATATGCGATAGGTGGACTTTCTGTTGGAGAGCCTGCAGAAATTATGTATAATCTTACAGATGTGTGCACTGATATATTACCGACGGACAAGCCTAGATATTTAATGGGGGTTGGCACTCCGGAAAATATACTGGAAGGTATAGAGCGTGGTATAGATATGTTTGACTGCGTGATGCCCACAAGAAATGCACGAAACGGTCAGCTGTTTACCACATACGGCAAAATAAATATCAAAAATGCAAAATATAAATTATCTGATGATGTTATAGACGTAAATATAGATTCTTATGCCAGTAATAATTTTTCATTGGGTTACTTGAGACATCTTTTTGTAGCTAATGAAATACTTGCACTACAATTAGCGTCAATGCACAATATTGCTTTTTACTTGTGGCTGGTTAAAAATGCCAGAGAACATATTAAAGCAGGTGACTTTACTCATTGGAAAAAAGAAATGCTTGATAAATTTAATTCAAATATGTTATAATAGAGGAGAGAAAAAATGGAATTTTTACACTTAATATCTATGGCAGGTGGAGAGCAAGGTGGTGGCAATATGGTTGGCACCTTGGTGATGTTTGGTGGGGTTATTCTTATCATGTACTTCATGATGATCAGACCACAGCAAAAACGACAAAAAGAACACCAAGCTATGCTTAGTGCAATTAAAAAAGGCGATAAAGTAGTAACTTCGTCAGGTATGCACGGTAAAGTAGTAGATGTAGATGAAAAAACTGCTTTGGTTGAAGTAGCCGATAATGTTAAAATAAGATTTGAAAAAGTTGCTATTGCTTCTAAGTCTTAATTTTTTTTATTAAGAAAAAATTTTGTAACTTGACAGCGTAGTTCAATAAGAAATGACTATAAATCTTTCACCGCACTAAACGGTGAAAGATTTGTTTATTATATAGGGTAGTTATAATATAACCGAGAACGGATATGATAAATACAATTGAAGATGCATTGCAAGATTTAGTGTCTGGCAAGATGATTGTGGTAATGGACGATGAGGATAGAGAAAACGAAGGTGATTTGATTTGTGCTGCGGAGCTTATTACTCCTCAGACAGTAAACTTTATGGCTTCTAAAGGTAAAGGTTTGATTTGCGTTTCTATTACTCCGGATAGAGCGAAAGAGCTGAATCTGGATGTAATGGTGCGAGATAATTCAGCTTTGCACGAAACTAAATTTACTGTATCAGTTGATTTTGCTCATGGCACTACCACAGGCATTTCCGCAAATGATAGAGCTGCAACAATCAGAGCTATAGCAAATAAAGATACAAAACCGGAAGATTTACTTCGTCCGGGGCATATTTTTCCGCTGATAGCTGTGAAAGAAGGAGTTTTGAGGAGAGCCGGTCACACTGAAGCGACTGTTGATTTGATGAGATTAGCAGGTTTAAAACCTACGGGAGTGCTATGCGAAATCATCAAAGAAGATGGGCAGATGGCCAGGATGCCGGAACTAATTGAGTTTGCAAAAGAGCACAATCTCAAAGTTATTACAGTAAAAGATTTAATAGCCTATAGATTAAGAAAAGAATCTCTTGTACAATGCGTTGCAGAAGCTGATGCTCCTACAGAGTATGGACATTTCAAAATTAAAGTATATGAAAATATAGTTGATGGTAAAGAACATGTTGCTATGGTTAAAGGCTCTTGGACAGAAGAAGATGATATATTAGTAAGAGTGCATTCGGAATGTTTTACCGGTGACGTATTTGGTTCTTTGAGATGTGATTGTGGTTCGCAACTGCATAAGTCACTGCAGATGATAGAAAAAGAAGGTAGAGGCGTATTGCTTTATATGAGGCAAGAAGGCAGAGGAATCGGTCTAATAAATAAAGTAAAAGCCTATGCTTTACAAGAAAAAGGTTTTGATACTGTAGAAGCAAATTTGGAACTTGGCTTTGTGGCTGATGGAAGAGACTATGGTATAGGTGCTCAAATACTCATGAACCTTAATGTAAAAAAAATGCGATTATTGACTAATAATCCTAAAAAACGAGTAGGTCTCGAATCTTATGGACTAAATGTTACAGAAAGAATACCTGTAGAGATTGCTCCAAATAAATGTAACGCACATTATTTGGAAACTAAAAAATCTAAAATGGGACATTTATTGTCAAACTTGTAAATAAATTATTAAAATATTAAGAAGGGTAAATGCTATGTCAGAAATCATTTACATGACTAAAGAAAGAGTAAGAGAAATAGAGGCAGAATTAAACGACCTCAAAGGTAGAGGACGAAGAGAAATAGCTCAAAAGATTGCAGAAGCACGCTCGCACGGTGATCTATCTGAAAATGCAGATTATGATGCAGCTAAAGATGAACAAGGACTTTTGGAAATGAGAATCTCAAAATTATCTCAAATCCTTTCCAAATCTCAAGTAATCAAAGCTGATGAGTTTCCTGACGACAAGGTGTATATATTAACAAAAGTTACTTTGAGAAATGTTATTACAGATCAGGAATATGAATATCAATTAGTAAGTGCTGAAGAAGCAGACTTTGAAAGAAATAAAATAGCTGTATCTTCTCCTTTAGGTAAATCTCTAATGGGTAAACAACTCGGAGATATTGCCGAAGTAGTTGTTCCTGCTGGAAATACCAAATATGAGATCGTTAAAATAGGCAAATAAAAAATCAACTTACGTCCATCTAAAGGTGGGCGTTTGTTATGTAAAAAATATTTCTTCAGATTAAACCTTTTGCCTTTGATACGTTTCAAAGTAGTAATCGGAAATTGGAGAAAAGGTGATGAGAGATTTGGCTTTAACTTATAATACAGATGCAGAAATAATCCATGATTATTGTGAAAATGCCAGTGATAGAGCAGCTACTGCATTTGTGCGTAAGTATCAAAACTTTGTATATTCTACTGCATTCAGGTATTTAAGTAACCACGATGATGCAGATGATGCCGCTCAAGAAGCATTTATAAGAGCTTTAAATAATTTAAACAAGTTCAAAGCAGAGTCTGGAGTTAAAACATGGCTCTATCGCATAACTGTTAACGTATGCTTGAATTTGCAAAGGAAGAAAAAAGTAAGATCTATTTTTAAAGTCTTTGATGATAATGATTCTCGTGATATTCCATTAGAAAAACATTTACCTGATAGAGATATTCAGATAAAAGAATTTGAAGATAAATTTTTGGATATACTATCGTCTTTACCCAAGAAACAAAGAGAAACGTTTGCTCTCCGCTATTTTGATGAGATGAGTTATGAAGAAATATCAAATCTACTTGGCACTAGTGTTGGTGGTTTAAAAGCTAATTACCATCAGGCAGTTAAAAAATTATCAGTATACTTCGCTAAGGAGGAAATTTAGAGATGGCTAATCAAGATTTATATAAAACACTTCAAGAAATGATGCCTGACTATATTTTTGGTGATCTAAATTCTCAAGACAATTCTTATTTTGAAAAAAATTATATCATTTTTCCTGACTTAGTAGAAGAAGTCGAGCAAGGTAGGTCAGTTTTTGACAAATTAAATAATATGGAAATAGATAAAAAACTCGCAGAAAAAACTCGAAATTTATCTGTGAAAGTAAATCAAAGACGACACTATGAAATGACATATAGACAAAAAAGAACAAGATTCTTTATGAGATATTTGGCTCCTATGGCCTCTTTAGCTATTGTAGCTTTTTTAATGTTTACTCCTCTTGGGAAAAGCATTATGATGCCAGAAGTGGCTACAGAAAAAAATCAAAGTAAAAATCTACAATCCGAACCTATAGAATTCGTAAACTATTCTGATTTGCTTGCTATATCAAACGATGGTGATATGGAAAATATTTATGAAGCAGTAATTGAAAATGGAACTTTAGTAGATTCTGAGGACGCATCGCTTTCTGACATAATTGAACAAGCTTTTTTTTCAGCAATTTCCGAATCTAATACTAACTTGTTACTTAATTCTGTTGGTAATTATTCTGCTATTCAAGATGACTTGTCATTACTAAGTGAAGACGAATTTCAATCCATTATTGAGGATTTAAAAAATGAAAATGATTTTTAAAACTTTGCCGGTATTATTTTTAGTTATAGTATTTGCAAATATACATACTGATGCTCAAGAAATGGCGCTCAATTCAAAAGAGAGATTTTTACAGCTCAAGAAGATTAAGTTGCTAGAAACATTAGAGATGGATGAGCAAACCGCCAATACATTCTTAATTAAATTTTCTGTCATGGAAAAAGAAATGGCAAAGATACGCGATGATTTTGACGAATTAAACTCTCAACTAAATAAATTGATTAGACAAGATGCTAGTGAGAAAGAACTAGAAGCTGCCATTAAAAAAGTTGAGCATAACATGGAGCAAATGCTTAAAGTAAGAAAAACATTTATGTCCGAAGCCAAAAAATTACTTTCTACGAATCAGTATGCAAAGTATCTGCTCTTTGAGTTTAAGTTCGAAAAACAGGTACATAGGCTACTCATGCGAAAACATAGAGGCGGTAATGGTGATGGAGGAAGAGGTAAACCGAACGATTGGGATTAGACTGACTCTCTTACTACTTTGAATAAAAAGCTACTAAAATTATTTTTTAGTAGCTTTTTATTTTATTGTAATGCCCCGTCCTAAAAAGAGTTGACACCAAAGGATGGGAAAATGGAAGAACAACACAACGCTGAAAAAATCAAGCGTACTCAAAAAGATTATAGTTTGGCTTTCAAATTGCAGGTAGTAGATGAAGTAGAAAAAGGCAACT
>JBFHIJ010000047.1:0-26042 GCA_041596515.1 Chlorobiota bacterium | reverse complement strand
GCAAATATAAATAGTGGAGGTGGCGGGACTCGAACCCGCGTCCGAAGAGCTTCAATCATAGCTTCTACATGCATAGTCTTCCTATATTTATTTGCATAAAGATTTACCGGAAAACAGGTTTATTTATGCTATCCCTAATTAAATCTCACGCAGAACCTTAAGGAGTAATTCTAACGCCAGCCTATCAAAAGTCGACACCCGGCACAGAATGAATAGGCACACTCCATGACAGATGGGCTACATGTTATTTACGCAGCCAATGCATAATTATCGTTTGCATTTATTATAGTTACCGGTTGTATTTACGAGCGTCACCGGTGGAGCTCGGCATGCCACCAATAATCTCCATCACCTCGTCGAAGCCAGGTCACCCCCATCAAAGAACGACTTGTAATATAAGTAATATTTACTTAATATGCAAGTTAAGTTATTATATTAAATAGAACTCAACACAAAAAAACAAGACTCACTTCAAATAATGAGCCTTGTCTTTTATATTTCGATTGTCTCATAAATTTAATTTATGCCCAGTGGCATAAGTATAACTCTGCAGGATCTTCCATTAATCCATGCTCCGGCAATATTCTAATCGTGTAACCCTGCATACCTGTCTCGTCACATGAGAAAGTGCCTTCGTACAGGTGGAAATTATTTTCTGAGCGAATCAGTTTCAAATATGATATATTAGTGTTTACTAAGTCACCCTGATGGTTAACACCACCATGATAGATCTGTACTATTACATCTTTAGGCTCTAAGTTGCCCAATGAAATGGTGGCAGTTACTAACATTTCTTTACCAACAAACGTCTGTTTCGTTTGCTCGGTCATTGCAGTGTCAATTACTTCTACATCTTTCCAGCCGAATCTCAACTTTTCTTTCCATTCTTTTAACTGAATCGCATTGGATGCTTCGTTTTCAGTTAGTTTTTGGAATCTATCTAAAGCTGGAATATAGAAATGAGTAGCATAGTCTTTAACCATTCTATGTGTAGAGAATCTACCTGCTATTGTTTTAATAGCATTTTTCATAAGACCCGCCCATTTTTCAGGAACTCTGCTTAGGCTTCGATCGTAAAATACAGGTTTTATCGTATTTTCTAATAGATTATATATTATATCAGATTCCATCATTGATGTTTCTTCGTTGTTTTCCCGCTCTTCTCTGTCGCCAATCGCAAAGCCGTTCTTACCATTATATGCTTCATCCCACCAGCCGTCTAAAATAGAGAGATTAAGTGTGCCGTTTAGAGCTGCTTTCATTCCGCTTGTGCCACTTGCTTCCATAGGTCTAATCGGATTATTTAACCATACGTCTGCACCTTTGACTAATAATCTGGCTATAACCATGTCATAATCTTCCAAAAAGACTACATGTTTTTCTAACTTATAGTCTCTTATTTTTTGGATAATAGACTGTATAACTTCTTTACCGGCAGTATCGTGCGGATGGGCTTTGCCTGCTAATATAATTTGCACAGGCTGCTCAGGATCTTTCAAAATAGCTGAAAGTCTTTTCATATCCCGAAATAGCAAAGCCGCTCTTTTATACGTAGCAAATCTTCTTGCAAATCCGATAGTAAGAGCATCAGGATTTAAGAACTCATTAATCCTATTTCTTTGATTAGGCAATAAGAATGCTCTTTGTTTTGTTTTTAGATATTCTCTGGCAAACAGAACTAATCTTACACGCCTTCTTTGTTTTTCTCGCCAAATCTCTTCTCCTGGAATATTGTCAACCTGATCCCAAATAGCTTGATTATCTGTTTCAGACCTCCAACTAAATGGCAGATATCTGTCATACAGCTCTTCAAATTCTCTGGCAATCCATGTAAGAGTATGTATACCATTAGTAATACCTCTAATTGGCACTTCCTCAGTAGGGAAACATTTCCATATCTGATGCCACATTTCTCTGGAAACAGCTCCATGAAGCTGACTTACTCCATTATGGAACGAAGTCATCCGCAAACCAAGCACTGTCATAGAAAAACTTTCATTAGGATTATAGCCTTGCATCTGACCTATTCCTAAGAAGTCTTCCCAGCTTAGCCCCAATGACTCAGCATATTTTTTCATATAGCTGCCCATTCTATCCAAATGGAATGCTTCATTGCCTGCAGGTACAGGAGTATGAGTGGTAAAGACAGAGCTACCTTTAGTTATTTGTTTAGCTGTGTGGAAATCCATACCATATTTTTTCATAAACATAGAAGTTCTTTCTAATAGTGCGAAAGCTGCATGGCCTTCATTTATATGAATAACTTCAGGATTTATGCCAATAGCTGCTAATGCTCGCATACCACCTATGCCTAAGAGTACTTCCTGCTGGATTCGTGTATCTCTTGTGCCACCATAAAGCTGATTGGTAATTTCTCTGTACTCTTCTATGCCATTAAGTTCGATATTGGTATCTAACATAAAAAGGGTTACATTGCCTGCATCAAGGCACCAAATCTGGGCAAATGCCTTCCCATTTGGCAAATCTACATCTATAATAATTGGCTCATTGTTATCATGTTTCATTAATTCCAAAGGTAAGGAATAGAAATCATTATAATTATAGAGCTCATTTTGCCATCCATTTTGAGTTAAATGCTGGCGGAAATAACCCTGCTGGTATAGCAGACCAACTCCCACAAGTGGCAAGCCAAGATCACTAGCAGACTTTAAGTGGTCACCTGCCAAAACTCCTAAACCACCTGAGTAATTTGGAAAACTTTCGTTAATCCCATATTCGGGACTGAAATACGCTATTTTCCCTTTTCTATAATTTTCTTGTTTGTGGAACCATTTTTTGCCGGAGATATAGTTCTGAAATTCTACATAAACGCTATCCAAATAGCGTACAAAATCATCTTGCTCGGCAAGAGCCTTTAGCTGATCTTGTTTTAGACGGTTGATTAGCATTACAGGATTATGGTGTACATCTTTCCATATTTGACGGTCGATTCTTTGGAAAAGCTCTCTGGCATCAGAGTTCCAGCACCACCAATAGTTATAAGCTAATTCTTTTAGTTTTGCAATTTTTTCAGGCAACTTTGCTGTAACAACAAAACTATGAACTGGTTTCATCAAAATTCTCCGGTAGTTATTTAGACAATTTTTGTATCTTTCGTTACGATTGATACAATAAAGCAGTATTGAAATGGAAACTCAAATCTATAACTCTAAAAGAAACAAAAAAGAAGCTATTTTACAAGCTGTAAAATATTTAAAAAATAAAGAAGCTATAGTGTTCCCCACCGAAACCGTCTATGGTATCGGAGCATGTATTTTTGACGTGAGAGCTGTTGAAAAAGTGTTTCAAATTAAAAACAGACCATTGGACAAACCTATGGCGGCTCATATTTCATCTATAGAGCAGGTTTCACTACTTTCTGATGGTATTCCGGACTTGTTTTATGCACTTGCTGAGCGCTATCTACCCGGTCCCTTATCACTAATTATACCAAAAAATGAAGTTATTTCTGATATTGTAACTGCAGGGTTTAAAACCATTGGTATTAGGTTTCCATCTAATCAAATATGTAAAGAAATTATTGATGCATTTGGGGCACCATTAGCAGCTACTTCTGCTAATATTTCTGGAGGAGCTTCTCCGCAATCGGCGTTTGATGCACTCTCTGATTTGCAGGGCTTAGTATCATGCGTAATTGACGACGGTATCACTCAATACAAGCAGGATTCTACCGTTCTTGACATTACAGGCAATTCCCCAAGATTACTACGTCAAGGTGCAATAAGCAAAATTGAACTGGAATCGTTTTTGAAGTGTAGACTTTAACATATTAAATAAGATATATTTTGGATTATTTCAGTAGGTTTTTTCGTTTTTTTTATCATATATTTAATGACTATTTATAATATATGACTTCAAAGGATGAAAGAAGTAGAACTTACGGTTATGAACAGAGCCGGGCTGCACACAAGGCCTGCTGCATCTTTAGTCAAACTATCAGCCAAATTTAAAAGTGACTTACAGCTTGTAAGGGATGGATTCCCAATTAATGTTAAGAGCATTATTGGTGTTATGACGCTTGCTGCTGAGCAAGGGTGCAAACTAATCCTTAGAGCTGATGGTAATGACGAAGATGATGCTATAAATGAAATATCCAAATTCTTTGAAACAGGGTTTGGCGAACTATAATTGGTAAACAAAGTGGCAGAAGAACTAAGCTTAAAAGCTCCTGCGGTACAGCGGTACAGCTTACGCAATGCAATGCAAAAGATATATAAAGGCATTCCTTCCTCTTCAGGTATTATGATAGGTAGGGCAGTTATTTTACAGCCCGAAAGTCTTATTATTCCTGAACACACTCTAAAACCCGATCAAATTGAAAATGAAGTTTCTCGATTCCGTTTGGCTGTCGAGTCTTATAAAAATGATTTGAATAAAGTAGTAGATAATGTAAGGGCTGATGAAGCTAATTTATCTGCTATTATTGAGTCTAATGTTTTAATGCTCGAAGATCCGTCACTTACTATGCCAATCGAAAATAGTATAAAAGAAGGATTTCCCGCTGAGAGTTCTATTGTTTCCGCCATAGATAAACTTAAATCTTTTTTTAAAACCACAAAAGATGAAATACTCCGTGAGCGAATTTTTGAATTAGATAATATTAAAAGAGGATTGCTTGCTACTCTGAGGCATCAGTGCATATATTATGCTATTGCTAAAGATGCTGTTGTTATTGCAAAATCTATTTCACCTACTGATATTATTAATTTCAAAGATGCAGGCGTTAAAGCCATCGTTACCGAGATAGGAGGCATAGCGTCACACTCTTCTATACTTGCCAGAAGTTTTGAACTGCCGGAAGTAATTGGGGTGCAAAATGTCACCGACTCAATTGCCGAAGGTGACACTGTTATTGTTGACGGTTATACCGGGCAGGTAATCGTAAATCCTACTGCCAGAGTCTTAGAATCTTTTCAACAAAAAAAATCTGCTGAAGAGGAGCATAAAAGAGAATTAGGTGAAATAATTAATCTTAATACTGAGACTTTAGACGGCAAAACATGTAAAATTTATGCAAATGTAGATTTGCTGGAGGAAGCTCGCTCTGCTTTTATGTGGGGAGCTGAGGGCATTGGTCTGTTTCGCTCAGAATCTTTAATCGTTAGTCTTGGTTACTTTCCTAATGAAAAAGAGCAATATGATTTTTATAAACAATTATCTGACACTGCATATCCTAAACATATTACTTTGCGTGCTTTTGATGTTGGCTCTGACAAATGGGCGGAGGGTCTCCCAACACGAGAAAATAATCCTGCTCTGGGGTATAGAGGCATAAGATTTTTGCTTTCTCGAAAAGATATTTTTAAAACTCAAATACGTGCTATCTTACGTGCATCTACAAATAAAAATATTAGATTTATGATCCCTATGATTGCATCAGTGCAGGAACTGAAATATTCACTTAAGCTTATTGATGAAGTTAAAGCTGAGCTTGACATAAATGAGATTACTTATGACTCAAAAATGCCTATTGGAGTTATGATTGAGACTCCTGCCGCTGTGATATTAGCTGACGATTTGGCGAAATATTCTGATTTTTTCAGCATAGGTACTAATGATTTGACTCAATATACTGTGGCTGCAGACAGAACTAATGACTTGGTTTCCAATGTATTTGATACGTTTAATCCGGCTGTTATCAGATTAATCAAAATGGCGATTGATGCTGCTAAGAAAAACAATATTCCTGTAGGATTATGTGGAGAGTTTGCCGGTCATGCTGCTTCTACAGCATTACTCATCGGTTTGGGGATGGATGAATTATCTATTGCCCCTCCGATTTTACTCGAGACTAAAAACAGAATCAGAAATATTAAGTATTCAGATGCCGTTGCGCTTGCAGACTCGATTCTAAAATGCTCTACAAGCTCAGAAGTAAATGATAAATTAGATCAAGCAAATATGGAATAATTACTTTTCTCCTTTTATTGCTTCGTCTTTTATTATATCTACTTTTCCGGTTTTTCTTCTTTTGATTTCCAGATTGTTTCCGAATTGATAGCTGACATTGATCTGCCTATGTTGTTATTTTTAAGTATATACTCTATAGCGTCGCATGCTTTATTTATCATCAGACTAAGCGATTCGCTCTCTTCTTTCTTAAATACAGACAGTACATAATCTACCATTCCTCCGGGATCAAAGTCTTTGCCAATGCCACATCTCAAACGTAAAAAGTTAGTTGCCTGCATCTCTTCAATAATAGACAAAATGCCGTTATGACCGCCGTCACTGCCATCTTTTTTGAGGTGGACTTTGCCAACATTAAAATTATATTCGTCTACTATCACAATTACGTTTTGCACATTCACAGAATATTTATTAGCGAGCTTCCTTACCGCTTCACCAGAATTATTCATGTAGGTAGTAGGTTTCACTAAGCCTACCAATTTGCCGGCATACTTAAACTCGGCAAAATTATATATAGAAGAAACAGGTGCAAGATGTAGATTCCTTCTTTTTGCAAACTCGTCTGCCACAAGCCAACCGATATTATGCCTTGTATTGTGATATCTTTCGCCGGGATTACCTAATCCCACAATAAGCCAATTCATATATTACTTTGATTTTGTTACTGATATACCAATACAAAAATAAGCATTTTGCCGATATTGCGAATAATAATTGCAGCATATTATAGTGAATTAATGGATATTCGCTTTTTACCCCACAAACTTATCCCTAAATCCTTTGATGAAATCTAAAAGCTTATTTTTGCCTTTGTCGCCCAATATAATATATCTGTCGTAATTCGGATTAGAAACTGCCGGAATATCTTTGTCTAAATCAGGGCTAAAAGCTTTAGATTCAGTTTTTTCAGAGCTTCTTAGGTTATGCTTAGGATAAAGGCATAGCCCCTGATTTACAAGAGAGTTTAGCTGCCAGATAGCATCCCAGTTATTAGATTTGCCAAACACATCTGATTTGATTAGTTCTGTAGCTTTTGCGGCAAGTGCATCATCTTTAAATAGCAGAGTCAAAAATTCGTGCAGTCCTTTGTCCTTTGCATTTCTGCCTTTCGGTTCGAATAGTTCCCATGACCTTTTCCAAGTTGCCCAAATATTCAAATTGCAGAAATAAGAAAAGAAGTAATCATCTAATTCAAAATTTAATTTATCATTAGCTATAAAAGCAGAAATAGACATAATCTCTCTGCTGTGTTCGTATTTTTGGAGAGCCACATCAGCAAATTCGATAAACTCTTTAGATACTTTGTATTTATCATTGATGATAATGCCATATTCGTTTGAGCGAAAGAACCACTCCATAACAATGTTCATCATTTCATTATAATGTAAGTGCTTATGTTTTATTCGAGTGGTAAGCATGGCTCCCCAGTCAAAATCGTGAATCATCTGCCTTATTGCTTTGCATTTAGTATAGTCAGTTTTGCTGCCAATGCGTGGCCCATTAGCGAAGAAAATAATATTTTCGGCTTCGAGCTCACGGCATACATCTATATTATGTTTCAAATTATCCGGGTTGTTGGTAGCTATTAAAAGTACAGGGGTTTCTATCACAATCTTACATCATATTGTTCTTATTCCAATCCTGCAATTTATCTGAAATATTCATCTTAAACAATTGCATTTATTGCTTCGATGCAGATATATTTTTGCGATAAGATATAGAATATAAATTTTATTGTGGAGTTTCTACTGATTTAATGGAGATAAGTAACACTAAATATATCATTTCCTAAGGTGCTCACAAGCAGTGTATCTGAAATATGAGCTAAACTTTCTTTATACACAATACATTCAGTAGTGCCTCTATAGTAGGTTTTCACTTAGATATTTATAACAGATAATATTAAATACAGAATAATACAGAATAATACAGAATAATACAGAATAATACAGAATAATACAGAATAATACATTGGTATGTAAATGCAATAAGTTTGGGTTATCTGATAAAACAATGTCAAAATATAAAAAAAGTTTTCTCAATATTAAAATATATCATATATTATAAATGTAATCATTACTGTAATGTATATGCTGTTCTAATTGTTGTAATATAAGCGTCAGAAAATTTTATATATCGTAGATTATTCTCTATCACTAAATCCTGCTAATGAGAATATGACTGTAAAAATTGATAATATTGATAACAAAGCTTTCAATATCATAATAGCAGATTTATTAGGAAATATTGTGTTTGAAGTGGAACAATCAGTTAATGAATCAAATTACAATATATCTAATCTTGTAACAGGTACCTATACTGTAACGCTATATTCAGAGAATACAAAAGTTACATCAATTAAACTAACTGTTGTAAAATAATACTTTATTTATGAAAATCAGGTAGAGAAATATTTCTCTATCTTGTTTTTTTTAGGGGAATAATATGAAAAAAATACTACTACTATTTTGCTTTTTAGTCTTTATTAGCTCTCTATATTCCGGGGAATGGATTTTTACAAAGAAAAGCGATACAAATTGGACAGAATATCAAATACATGTGTCTGCTTTGGATTCTGCAAATTTTGTTATTGCCAGATCTACTCAAGGATTTTTACATAACAGGTATATTGAAAGAACTAGTGATTATGGTCAAACTTGGGATACCATATTTTTTAAAGAAGATGAAATTGCAGATAATGCGAGTAATCAATTATATGATGTGTATTATAAAAATACAGATTCAATTTTTGCATTAGAAGGGTATGGTGAGTACTGGAAGACCACCAATGGAGGCACAAGCTGGGAGCATGGTTGGGTGGGAGATTCCGCAACTGCAAATGTTTCTCAAGAAATAGTTATATTTAATGATATTATCTATACTGGTCTTAGAATCGACAGTACAATCTTATATAGTAATGATTTTGGAGAATCTTGGGGCACTATAAGAATTAAACCTAACATAGATTTATCTGATGATAAATATTTTGCAGCGTGGTATTCAGCTCCTATTTTTGTTGGGAACAATATGTATTGTTATGCAAATTTTATAAAAACCAGTAACTATATTGATCTACAATTCATATCAGAATTTTCACTTGTAAAAAGTAGTGACAATGGAGAATCATGGGAACATATATTTACATTGGATGAAAATGCCTGTACTTCAGCTGCACAAGATAAGAATGATAATATTTACTTTTTAAATAATTATTATGTGATGAAAGATACGGTTTATAAACAAGGGGATGATACTCCTTATTTCAGAAGTGTAACGTGTTCCTATATACTTAAGTATGATACCAAAACAAATACATTAGATACCATATGGGAAGCTCCTCGAGGTGAATATTCTACTATTAATGGTAAATTATGTATAACAGAAAGCAACACTTTTCATATGATATTTTTCAATACTGTATTTAGATCTGAAGATGAAGGTCAGACTTGGTATATGGAAAAATTGAGGGATTCTAAGGGGGAAATGGATCCTGCTGTCATTACGGAGTTTGATGATTTAGTAATGGTAGATGAAAATCACGGAATGATTGGTAGGTTTAATACTTATATAATGTATGATATCACAACCTCCGTCACCGAACCTTTACAAAATGTGAGTGAAATGAAGGCTAACCCTAACCCGATATACGCAGGAGCGAGTTTAAGCCTCAGCTACGAAGTATTAAAACCGGGCGAATATTCTTATACTATTACTAACATGGCAGGGCGCGAGTTTAGCATATCTATTCCTTCGGAGCAGCTTTCTACAGGCCAGCAAAATATAAGCATAGAGTTACCTAATGCTCTTACTGCCGGCTCCTACTTCCTAAACATAAAGCACAACGGCGAAGTTACCGCAATGAAAAAGATTGTTGTGGTGAAATAGCTAAGAAATATAAATATAGATATATATAGCCCTTGGCTTGTCCCGAGGGCTACGTTTAATAGTCATACAAGGAGAGAAAAATATGAAAAAAATACTACTACTATTTTGCTTTTTAGTCTTTATTAGCTCTTTATATTCCGGGGAATGGATTTTTACAAAGAAAAGCGATACAAATTGGACAGAATATCAAATACATGTGTCTGCTTTGGATTCTGCAAATATCAAGGTTTATTTTTTTTAGTAAGTTGTTTTATATCGTTTGCTAACTCATTTTAATTAAGTTCCTGATCAAGTATCTTCTGTTTTTCTTTGTATTTTGTATATTCTTTATCTGATTTATTCAATGCCATATCATGACTGATTTGTCCTGCATGCTGTAACAGCTCTCTTCCATTCAGCTGCAAAATAACATCCAGTCTTTTTATCCAATCATTCATATACATCGGGATGTGTTGCTGAGCCATTGTTTCTGCAAAAGCCAGATATTGTTCTACTGTGCGATTATACCTGGCTCGATATGGACTGTCGCTTTCATTGCAAATTGCTCTAATATTGCATGCTCCAGAGCGTCAGCTATGTTATGAGCTTCAAGCACTGTCATAGTTTCAGGCAGCCGAATGTCTAAATTAAGCTCTTTATGCTCCCCATAATTATGCAGTTTCAAGTTATGTATGGATGTAATTCTTGTGTCTATTGATGTTGATAAGTCAATTATATCATGCAACATGCTTGAGTCGGGGGTCTCTCCTAAGAGACCTCCTATAGTGTCTTTAATTATTTCATAGGCTGCATAGATAATCATTATGCTTACGCCCATGCCTGCCACACCGTCAAACCACCAAGCTATACCATTGAAAATAACACCAATCAGAATAATTGCCGATGAAATAGAATCCGTGCGGTGATGCCAACCATCTGCCATTAGGGACTGAGAGTTCAGCTTTTTGCCCATCCTAATGGTAACTTGAGCAAACGTTTCTTTTATAATAATACTCAGAGAAATAACATACAAACTGATTTGACCGTAATACGTTGTTTCGTGGGTTAGAAGTCTGAGGAAAGATTCAATTGCAAAGTTTAAACCTACCATCCCAAGAACAGATCCGACCATAATTGCTGCTATAGATTCTGCACGGCCATGACCAAATGGATGTTCGCTGTCCGGAGGCATAGCTGCTATTTTAAAACCGACAAGCACTATAACAGAAGTCATTGTGTCGGATAATGAGTGCCAAGCATCAGCAATAATTGCGACCGAATTATCCATAACTCCGGCAAAATATTTAAAGCCAAAAAGTATTGCATTGGCTATTATAGAGGACCAGATTAGTATTTTAACTTCTTTTTTCATATCAAATTACTCGGATCTGAATGAGTTAACAATATCCGTTGAAGCAGCTCTTTGAGAAGGAAAATAAGTTGAAACTGCAGATAAAACAAGCGTAAATATTACAGTAATCAAAATGTCGATATAATCCATTGAAACAGGAATAGCATCTATAAAATATGTACCTGAATCTACTGTAAAAAGTTTATACTTTTCCTGCGCAAGGCATAGAGCTATTCCAATAATGCTACCTGCAAATGAACTAATGAAACCAATAAAAATGCCTGCATGGCGAAATATCTTTTGTATATCCTTACCTGTTGCACCCATAGACATTAGTACTGCTATATCTTTTCTTTTCTCAATAACAGACATCGACAAAGAGGCAAGAATATTGAATATAGCTATAATGATTATCAAGCCTACAACTATAAAAGAGGCCATTTTTTCAAATTCCATAACGTTGTATAGCGCTCTATTTAAGTCGATCCATGATTTGTATTCTAACTTAGGGAATTTAGAAGCAAGGATTGTAGATTTATCATGAGCTAAGTCGAAATCAAATAATTTTAAATCTAAAGAAACAGTATTAGATTTATTACCATAAAGGCGTTTAAATCCACTGAAGGAAGTGAATGCAAGCTGACTGTCATAATCTTTTATATTTGTTTGGAATATTCCGGTTACTTCAAACTTTCGTCCTTTCAAATTACTATAAACAAGCATAGATTTTTCTATAATTTCCGGTGAGAATAGAGTTAATGTGTCGCCGGGCAGCACTTTCATTTTATCAGCTAAAGCTACACCAATAACTATTCCCGGGAATTGACCGGATCCGTTAAATGAAAATGCACCATAATTGAGATTAAATTTAATCCCGTAAAGATAATCCAAACTGTCATTTTCATACGCTCGAATCTCAAATACGTTTAGCCTATCTTTCCCAATAGCTACTACTCTGCCGGTTTTATTAAGAGCAGAGTTATTTATTTGATTGTCGGCTCTCAAATAACTGTTCAGCTCTCTAAGCTCTTGCTCAGTACCGGTTACTCTGATGTGAGGATCAAACCCTACAATTTGTTCTATCGTTAGAGCCTGAAACCCATTCATGATAGCCATCACACAAATAAGAGCAGCTACACCTACTGTAATACCTAACATAGATATTTTTGTGATAATCGAAATAAAATGGTAAGCACTTCGAGAAAAAATATATTTAAAAGCTATTTTATTATAGTATTTCATTGGGCTCCAACTAACTATTCCTTTATGCAGGAAATAAGTAAAATAAACTGACACAAAACTAAGAAAAAATCAGAACAATTTTCGCAAAAGAGTATAAGTCAGCGATTGTTAGTAAGAATAAAGCAGTGAATATTTGATTCATGTGGGGCATGACATAGGTATATTTCAAATTAAACTTTGTAAGCATTTACCACAGTAAATTCTAACTCATTCCTGACAATCTTTTATCTTTGTTACTTATATAATATGCTTGTATATTTGTGGTTACGAAAATAGAAATCATCAAGGCATAAAATGACTGAAATAATCATGGATAACCAAGTTAGGTTTGGAAGAACTGTTTTAGATAATGGAATAGTCATATTAACTGAGCAAATTCCTACAGTCGAGTCTTTTTCATTAGGAATCTCTTTAGATGCTGGCTCCGCTAATGACCCGGAAGGTATGGAAGGTATGGCTCACTTATTAGAGCATGCAATCTTTAAAAGTTCTAAAAAATATTCTGCCAGAAGAATTGCAACTGAATTTGAATCAGTAGGTGCATATACTAATGCTTATACAAGCAAAGAGTTTACTTGCTTTTACGTTCGTGCTTTAACAAAGAATTTTAAAAAGTCACTAAACACTCTTTCTGAAATTATATTAAATCCTCTCTTCAAAGATAAAGAGATAAGAAACGAAATCTCTGTAGTAGCAGAAGAAATTGTATCTTACGAAGATGATCCCGAAGAGGTAATCTTTGACTTAGGTGATGAATTGCTTTTTGCAGATACTCGTCTAAAACATCCTATAGTAGGATATACCGACACTGTAAAAAAAATAACCCCTGAGGCTCTTAGGGAATTTCATTCCAGATTTTTTGCTCCAAATAGATTAGTTATTTCGTTTGCCGGAAATCTATCTCACGATTACGTAGCCGACAAAGCTTCAGCAATATTTGGTAATATGAAACCTATAGATTTATATGACGAACGAATTGAGCTAAGTAATTCAAAAAAAGAAAAAATTAAAGAAATGCCTATTAGCCAGCTCCATTTTCTAATGGGCAGACAAGTACCGGGGCTAAGAGCCGATGAGCGTCACGCGCTTTCATGTTTTAATGTATTATTTGGCGATGGCATGAGTTCTCGTTTATACCATGCACTACGTGAAAGAAACGGACTCGGATATGCTGTATACTCTAATGTTCAAGGTTATAAAGATGTTTCTGCGTTCTACATTTATGCTGCTTTAGAAGAGAATAAGCTGAAACGTGCAGAAAAAATTATTATCCACGAATTAGATAAGCTACATTCTGGAAATATCACTAAAGCTGAGCTTATGCGAGCAAAAGAGCAGTTAAAATCCGGAACTATTATGGAATTAGAAAGTCTTTCTGTAAGGATGCAGTCGCTTGCCAAAAGCGAAATACTTAGTAAAAAGCATGAAACACTCCATGATCTTATGAATGACATTGATTCTATTCAAATGAATGACATTAGAGATGTAATAGACAGATTTTTCTCTAATGATGACTGGAGTAAGATAATAATAACACCAAATGGCGACTAAATTTTATAACTTATCAATCATTTATTCTCAAAACACTCTGAATTGATGTCAATAATTAAAACATTTTTTTGTATCTTAATAGCAAAAATGGAGAGTTGTTTGTGAGATTAGGTCTTTTCCCGCTCAATATTGTTCTATTCCCGGAATCGATTTACCCGCTTCATATATTCGAACCAAGATATAAGAAGCTTATTAATACGTGCATCAAAGAGAAAATCGAATTTGGAGTAGTGCTTAATAATAACGGAAAAATGTCTGATGTTGGCTGCTCCGCGAAGGTGTTTGATTTGATCAAACGCTTTCCTGACGGAAAGATGGATATTGCTGTAATGGGTACTTCCCGATTTAATGTGAAACACATTGTAGATGGTGAGAAACCCTACTTAGAAGCAGAAATTGAACTCATAGAAGATGTAAAAGTAGATATAAATGCCAAATTGCTGTTTGAACTGATTGAAATATATAATGATATTGTAAAGCATTTAGGTACTATAGAACTTCATCCGCTTGATAAAACTAAATTAGACGAAAAATACCCTTCTTTTTTGATTGCCCAAAAAGCCGGACTTACGTTGCAGCAAAGACAAATATTACTAAGTACGTTAAATGAAAACACACGACTGGAAATGCTGCGAGAGCATCTAATCCAGCTTAGACCTATGGTATATAAGCACGAGATGATAGAACAAATCGTTAAAAATGATGGATATTTAAAAAACGGTATGGGCAATAGAAAATAATATGAATAAATTTCCGAAAATAATGGGGATATTAAATGTAACCCCTGACTCCTTTTCAGATGGAGGAAGTGCTTTTGATAAAGATGAAGCTGTAAAAAAAGGTTTAGCTTTAATAGAAAACGGTGCTGACATATTGGATATAGGAGGCGAGTCTACACGACCAGGAGCTAATGAGGTGGATACTCAAGAAGAGATTAATCGTGTTATTCCTGTTATCAAAGAAATTCGCAAAGTTTGCCACATTACTCCAATTTCCGTAGATACTACTAAGTATGAAGTGGCTAGAGCTGCTTTAGATACGGGTGCTAATATTATTAATGATATTAGTGGATTGAGTTATGATGAAAGATTAGCTGACTTGGCATCAGAATATAACGCTACATTGGTGCTTATGCATATACAGGGAAACCCCAGAACTATGCAGCATAATCCAAAATATAATAATGTGGTAGAAGATGTATTCAGCTGGCTACAGAAAAAAATTAATCAAGCCAAAACGAAGGGTGTTAAAGACATAATTGCTGATGTCGGAATTGGATTTGGTAAAACTGTTGATGATAATATAACTTTACTAAGAAATCACGACCGTTTCTTAGGGTTAGGAGTCCCACTGCTTTTGGGAATTTCCAGGAAATCATTTATCGGCAAATTATTTGATATAGAAAATGCTCAAGAAAGAGATATATCGACTGCTTTATTTCATGCAACTATGCTCAGTAATAATATAGATATTATCAGAGTACACAACGTAAAGTTGCATAGTTCCTTAAAAAAGATTGCTTCACTTCTTAAAAGCTAAAAAAAAGTATGAGACCTTTTCCTATACGTGTGTTATTTAAAGTAAGAGAGATGGATATGAAACGAATCATATATAGTTCTTTGAAATTGCTTTTGATAGTATGCGTATTAAGTTCGTTATACTCATGTAAGAATACTTGCGAACCTGTTTGCTGTGGTGGAGAGAAAGAGTCGAGTCTATTTTTTACAGCATTGTCTGAAAATGATGGTGTCCCCTTAGTTTTTGAGCTAAGTTCTGACTTTTCTGATATTAATGTCTTGGCGGAAAATGCTCGGCTTTACTCAGCACCTGCTGCAAATGGAGATTATTGCTATTCACGCGAAAATAATCAGAACGGTAAAACGGAAATATTCCTATCCAATCAGATTAATAGAAGCGAAAAAAATATAACAGAAAATATTGCCAACTATGACTATACTTATCCTGTTATTAGCCCTCTTGGTGGGGCTATCGCTATGAATTCGCAAGATAATCGCTTGTATCTGTATTCTTATAGCAGTGCATCTGAGCAGCTTTCTATTATTTCATCTGCTTTGCTGCCAAAATCGGCTGCAAGTTTTTCGACAAATGGCAGATATATTAACTTCTTTTCCGGGGCTTATCCAAATGTCACATTGAATATTTACGATGTGATAAATAACGAAGGGCCTTTTCAGATATATCAATTTAAGAATATAATTGATAACAGAAGAGGGCAAGTGATAGCTGACTGGGCGAATGATAATGAAAACATCTGTTTTGCTTATGACAGATTAGTTGATAAAGATACTATCAAATCAATATATGTTGTTAATATTTCAGGAGTTCTAACTGCTGAAATTTCTAATAACAAATTAGGTTTTCAACAGGTTACATTTTCACCGGAGAATAGTAATGAATTACTTTTTTCTTCCGAATCAGGTGATATGTGGATTGTTGATAAAAGCTTGAGCGAGCCTTTGTTTGTTAAATTAACAAACAATCAAACAGGAGAGATTAATGCAAATCCAAACTGGTCGGCAAATGCTACGAAGATAGTTTTTACGAAATATTTTGATGATAGCAAAGAAGACTCGGAACTATATATGTTAGATATGAATACTAAAGACGAAATGCTTATTGCAAATAAAGTCTTTAGCGCTTATTGGAGACGGTAATGGCTCGTACACTGAGCAAATATTCTGATTCAGATTTAGTGAAGGAGCTGAAAAAGTCCAAAGCTAAATCAGAAGCTGCGTTTTCCGAGCTTTATGCACGGCATTCGCAAAGAATATATGCCTATTGCTTAAGAGTTACCGGTGATGAAGAGCAATCAAAAGACATTTTCCAAGAAGCATTTTTTAAATTTTATAGTGCTGCAAAGGAAACTGAAAATATTGCAAACGTACCGGGTTTTATAATTACCATTACTCGTAATCTATGTCTTAACTACAAAAGAGATAAAAAGATAACCGTTGATATCAATGATTATCAGTTCTCTTCTAATGAGCCTGGCTACGAACAGAAAGAAATGCTCGACATATTGGCCAGAGCTTTGGAAATGCTCAATGAAGGTGACAGAGAGTTTTTTGTACTTAGACTGTATCACGGGTTCTCACATAAGGAAATTTCTGAGATTACAGGCGCTTCAATTCCTGCTGTAAAAAATAAGATTTGGCGTGCGAAAGAGAAAGTAAAAGATATACTTTCTCCTTATCTCGAAGATTTGAATTAGTGTTGTTGATTTAACATATAAGTATTGGTTGATATGTCATATACAAAATTAATCCATGATTATCTTGACGGAGGTGTCGATAGCACACAGGAAGCTATGCTTTTTGATATGCTCTCTAAAGACTCCGAGCTAAGAGCTGACTTCAACAAACAAATGAAGTTGCATCTTATAGCTCAACAAGATATGAATCATATTTCGCCACCAGCGGAAGCTACTAATGAGCTTTTTGGCAGATTAGGCTTTACTGTGCCTGATTATTTGGATGTGCCGGCTCCGTCTATTGCCGATAAAGTAACAGGCTATATTAAGAGATATGGAGTTATGGCTCTGTTGCTGTTGCTGACTTCTGCATTAAGTGTTGTGATAACTACAAACTACGATAACATGTTTGATAGTAGTAATTCTCAAACTATGACTGCAGTTAATGCTGAAAATAATTCCGTGCCTGTAGTTAGCTCTTTCGAAACAGAAAGTACCAATACACTTTCTGAAAACGAATCTCAAAACGGCAATTCGACTAATCAATTAGCGGGAAATATGACATCTGCTAACAACAACCAATACAGTCGAAATGCAAATAGAACAGGATTAAATCAACAAAACAATCTTGATAATGTTATAGATGATAATAGCTCTTTATATGTTGGCTCTTTAGAAGATGAAGTGATCAACACAAGTGTATTTGATAAAATAGCTTCATGGTTCGATTCTAAACCTGAACATTCGTTTGTTACCGATGATAATTCATACTTGATTTCAAGAAGTACTGATCCAGCGACAATAAGCAAAATACCTTTCAGTCCTTTTTCTTCGACTATATCCTTGCCTTCAGCAGTTTATAACGAAGATACTAAGTACGAATTTGGGTTCAAATACATTTCCGAGGCATCTAATAATGATTACTCACACTTAGCGATAAATAGCCAATTTTACGATAATGTAATTATTTCCGGTATGTATCACTTCTCTGATAATCACTCCGTTGGTATAGAAATGGGATGGGAGAGATTTGCTCAAAGCTTTACTACTAACTATTATGGAGAAGTGACAGAGCAGAAGCAATATCCAAAACGATTTTTAGCTGGGATTAGCTATAGATTTACTTATACAAACTTATTTGGATTAGAATATGTAGCGCCTTATTCAGAAATATTTACTGGTGGCTCATCATTAGGGCCAATCGGTAAACTGAATGCCGGGATAAGATTTACTCCTATCAATAATATTTCTATGAACTTAGGCTATGAATATGGTTTCTTGTATTACTCAGTAGATAATAAAACATATAATTCTGAAAAACAAGGATTTGTATATAGAATCTCGTATAATTTCTAAAAATATTAATGCCGTTTATAGCACTTTATAAAATAATTGTAGCAATAAACGGCATTCTTGTATATATTTATACCTTACTAGGGAATAGAAAATACAATTAATAATACTGAAATAGGCGGGTTAGCTTAGACTGCTAAATAATCCAAATCTATGCCTATTTGGATTTACATAATGCAAAAAACAATACTACATATCATACTCCTTACTTTTTTACTGACAGGCTGCGAATGTATCCCATCCATAGACACTCCTAAGGATATCAAACCTGAAAATGGAGCCAAAATTTCATTTTATCATCTTGCCCAAGATTATAATAATATTACGGTAGAGAATAAAGATATTACTTTGATAGATAAGCTTGGATTTGCGCAATCCTCAGGCATATACAAAGAGTCTTTTACAGGTTACACCAATATCAAAGTCAAAGAAACATCTTCGGGGGAGTCTATCTATAATGGTATTTATTCGCTGGAGAAAGGGATGTACTATTCTCTATATTTTTATAAGGACACTAGAGTACATGTGCAACAAGTAAAAGATTCAGTTTATAAAGATGCAGCTTTTGTTAGGGTAGTTAATATGTACTGCAAAAATCAATTTTTTGATGTCAGTATCGGAAATATAGCAGAACATTTACAACTAAAATGTGGTGACTTGACTGAACTCTACGAAATAAGTAAAGATGAAATCATAACTATTATTGATGAAAACAGCAATCAAATCTTTAAAGATAATCTTAAGATTAAACCCAATACCATTACCAATATTATTATCAGTTTCGAGGAAAGTGATAACTATAGCATTGTATTCTACCATATCCCTTTTTAGACCTCAAGCCAAAAAACAATATTAGCTTGCCGATACTTTAATCTTCCATACAGAGATGTGAGTGCCACATTCAAGCTATTAAAGCTACATGCAATGATAACTGAAATTCAAGGTGAGGCGATTAATATATAATTTAGAGTGAGATATGAGTATAGCAGAGTCAAACACTCTAAGCTATATGCAAAGTTTATTCAGACATAAAAAAATCGGAAGTAAAAAGTACATTTACATCCGATTTTTATGGATATTAAAAAGTATTATTTTAGTATCTATAGCTCAAACCTAATCCAAAATACATATTAGAATTGCTAATAGCATAATCTGTATAAGTCGCCGCATTGTCTTGAGAGCCATATAGAATTCGAGTTTCATCTCTGCTGTCAGTCATGAAAGTCATATTTATCATTACATCTTCGCCAATGAGAAAACCTATACCGCCTGTGATTTTATTCACATCGCTATATAAATCTTTATTTTTATAAGGTGAACCTATTCGGGTAAAGCCAGCACGAAGAAACATATTTGCAGTAGGTACTTCATATTCAAAAGAAATACCGTATTTTAACTGGCTACCTAAATCTTCCACAATATATCTGTTGATTTCAGTAATGTATCCGTCTATTTCAGAACTTGAAGAGCTGAATTCCATCTGAGAAGCATCCGAGTATTCCACGCCTATGCTGGTAGTCAAACCTACTATATTGTAAGAAGTACCAAGTGTAAATACAAAAGGAGTATAAATAGAATAACTGCTATAAAGTAATTGATCTTGAATATTGTCCAAAGTACTATTCTGTGGGTCGAAATCTACATAATAGTCAGTGTAAAACTCTTCATCAATACTATATTTAGTAGGGAATTTGATACTAACACTTATCCTTGAGCTCTCGTTAGGTTTAGCTATAAAACCTACAGCCCCTGAAATACCTGAAATATCTTGTTGAGTGTGACTTTTCATTCTGTATTGATCAAGATCACCATAAATATCAGTAGGTTCAGCGTTATAAATATCATTGATATCTATTTCTTTATAATCTTTGCTATAAGAATATGAACCCCATTTACCCATGACAGAGAAACCAATGCTAAATTTATCAGTAAGCTCAAATCCGGCACCGCCTACAACATTGTGTATTCCACCTGATTCATCAATAAAAGCAGACTGCTGCAAGTTGTTCTGATAGGGAGTTTCACTTCCATTGGATAATTTTAGCTCATGAGCCATACTACTCTCACCACCGGATTCAGCATCATACCGAATATAAGTGCTGCGAGTGTTAAATCCTTCTATATTAATAGTATTGTCAAAACTTGCTTCTTTGAAATAGCCAACAGCTATCACAGAGTTTAGACCCGTATTAGAGCGAATAGGGGAGGCTACTCCTAAATGAGATATAAACTCATCATTCGCATCCATTGATTGGGTATTCCCCAAGAAAGAATTGTCATTATTAATATTAGCAATACCAAATCCAATAGATAATTCAGCTTTGGGTATCAAGCTTAGTCCTGCCGGATTATAATATAAAGCACTAAAATCATCTGAAATACCTACAAAACCAATTCCCAATGCACCCGATCTGGAAGAAATCATTCCGTTTGTGTTCAATAGTCTAACGCCATCTTCCATGTATTGTGCTTTAGCTTCGAAGCTCAGCAAAATAAATAATGCTAAGGCAAGTATTCTTTTCATTATCATAATTATTATCCTTGTTGTCTCTTTTTATCTCAATTATCTTGATCTTCTAGATGAACCACTACTACTAGATCCACTGCTACTGCCGGAGCTTCTTGTGCTTCTGGAGCTTCCACTGCTACTGCTGCTTGGTTTATAAGAGCTGGAACCACTACTTCTAGAGCTGCTAGAGCTAGGAGTGTAACTAGAGCTCGAACCACTACTTCTGGAGCTGCGAGAGCTAGGAGTGTAGCTAGAGCTGGAACCACTGCTCCTGGAGCTACGTGAGCTAGGCGTATAGCTTGTGCCACTACTTCTGGAACTACCGGAACTTGGGCTGGTATAAGTTGTTCCTGAACTTCTGGAGCTACGAGAACTAGGATTTGTGTACGTTGCATTAGAGCTACGAGTCCCTCTGGAAGAAGGTGTATATGTGCCACTTCTACTAGAACGAGTACCCGAGCTTGTTACAGCACTACGAGTAGAACCGGTTATAGAAGAACGCACTGCTGAGTTCCTTGTACTTCTTGTGCTGACAGAGCTTGAAGGGCTGTAAACTGCACGTGAACCCCTAACATCTCTTGTTGCAGAAGAGCTACTTCTAGTAGATCTTGTGCCATAGCTATTATATAAATCTCTATGGCCGGTAGAGTATGATCTGCTTGAATAAGTTTTTCTATGAGTACCAAAGTTCCGGTAAGAACTTCTCATCGGTCTGTTATAGTGAGTATACACCGGCTGCTGATACCAACCGAAATAACCGGGATGGTAGCTAGAGTGCCAATAAGATCCATAATACGGATGATAACTATACCATGGAGAATACCAATCATATCCCCAATAATATCCGGCTCCAATACTAACGTGGAAACCTGGGCCATATGAATAAACAGGATAAGCTCCCCATCCATAGTAATTACGCCACCATGGCACTACCACAGGCACATACATAGGTTCTGCATAAGTGTAATTATTTACTACATATACCGGATCATTTCCGGCTGAGTACACTCCACTGGCAGATTGATTATCTTCCGCAAGAGGGTTAACCCATTCATCTTCTGATTGTCTTTGTGATTCCTGAGATGTATATTGTGCAGTAGCATTATTTGCAGGTACGTACACAGGTCTTACAGTCTCAGGTTCGGGGTCATTGTTATAACCATAATAATGAGAATGCTGATGAGTCGCACAGGCACTTAGCGAAAATACCAGTGCAAGAGGTAATAATATTTTAAAAATGGTTGTTCTCATGATTGACTCCTTATCTGCGAAAACAGCGATATTATTTAATACTTTCCGACTTTACTATATATAACGTTACAAACGGAAAAAGGTTTACTTTTGTTTGCAAGTAAAGTTAAGATAAATAAAAAATATTGGAAATAATAAAAAAAACAGCTCTCTTACTAAAAAAATACTAAAAAAAAAACTTTTTTTTGATCTAAGTATACCGTAAATTTGTATCAGTTCGATTGACAAAGGGCTCGGATGGCGGAAGTGGTAGACGCACAGGACTTAAAATCCTGTGACCTTTTTGGTCGTGTGGGTTCAAGTCCCACTCCGAGTACTCGGATATAACCCTAATATCTTTTAAATCAAGGTGTTAGGGTTTTTTGTTTTTAGTATCAACCCAATTTGATTGAAAAACCACCTAAATCTAAATCATCATATTCATTTTGCTACTTAAATCAGATTTTAAAAAAAATCTTTCCTGTTTATCAAGACGATAAAGCTTTAAAAAATTTATTATAAAAAAGGTCAATAGCAAAAACCACTGACATGTTTTTTATATTTTACTTTTTCAATTTTATCGTATCCATGATTTCTTTAAAAGATGATAATTCTGATATAAGATTTTCTCCTCTGCTAATTCGTACAGGGCAGGAAGATTTTCTAAATCTGTATTTTTACACTTCATCATATATTTGTTCATCAGAGCTTATCGAGCCTTATTCGATGGCTTATAGAAACTCTTTCATCCAAATCGATCAGGGTTCTACCTATAACTATTAACAAATCAGTGAAGTCCTGTGACTCATTTTTACTCTCTTCTCGAATATTTTAAAATCACGATGTATCTCTTATATCTATCTTATGACACCATCTGCGGTGCTTCATCTGGCGATATACTGCCTTATTGAGAAATCTGAGAGTCATGTATCTTTTGGGAAGGATAAAGCCTTTGGACTCATAGTATTAGATATTATAGTCAGGCGATATTTTGTAAAAGTCTGTAAGCTCTATATTTATCTTCATTGATTGACCAGTATAATTTGCGACTTCGGATAATCCTGTTATCTCAAAATAATCAAATATATCTCCAGGCATAAACATCGCTAATATCAACTTATCTAACTTGGCTTTAAACTTGTATTCTTTTGACTTTTTAAAAAGTTAATAATTCACATCCTGCTTTTGAAACTATGCCCTTTTTAAGCACCTGTATCTAATCATACAGTAAGTATTTTTTGCGTTTTTCTTTAAACTCCTGTACATCTTTTTCTATAAAAGATTTATAATCGAAAGAAGGATTGTCTAATATACCTGCCATGATTTTTGCAGTACCGGTCACTTTTTTAAACATCGGAATTTTACCTTTAATCTCCGAATATTTGAAAAGATTCGGATTTTTTCGTCTAAGTTTAAAAATTATATCCATGCATGCTGTATATGGTTTAAACTCACCGTCGCTTTCAAAAAAGATAATATAACCCAGACAAGGTTTGCTTATGCCTGAGTACATGCCATAAATAGGCGAGTACTCTACCGGTTCAGCTCTTATGATTGAATTCGTAGGAAGCTCATCTACCAACCCAACACAATTTAAATATGGATCACCTAAATAACCAAAAGGTCTATTTGTGCCTATACCAATACTAACAACTCCCAGTTCGCCTAATACGCCTAAATAAGCCAATCCTTTGGCAGCGTCCAGTGTTGGTACATAGGGTGAAGTCGGAAACCAGTGCAAATCTGTATCTTCCCAGTAATAACTTCGCTTCCAGTTTTCCATTTTAATTACCGACATATCGCAAAATAGTGGGGAGCCGTCAGCTTTTTTGCCAAGCCAGCCTTCATTGTTAATCATATATGCTATTTCGCCAATTGTAAGTCCGTGGATATATGGTACAGGAACTATACTGACAAACGAAGAAAAAGCTTCTTCTACTATATTGCCATCTACATTTTCTCCGTTAAGCGGGTTAGGGCGATCCAGTACAATAAGTTGCTTAGAATGCTCAGCACAAGCCTGCATGACATAGTAGAGAGTAGATATATAAGTGTAAGAGCGGACTCCTACATCCTGCAAATCTACCAGTAGTATATCACATTTATCTAATATTTCTTTTGTTGGCTTTTTTAGTCTCCCATATAAAGAAATCACAGGTGTGTTAAATAATTTCTCGTTGGAAACATCTTTTCCGGCAGCCACAGAAGTATAAAATCCATGTTCCGGTGCAAAAATAACAGATAAATTTAGTTCCGGATGAGTAGCAAGTATGTCTGCAGTAAGCTTTCCATCTGCATTTCTACCAGAGTTATTAGATAACAGACCAAGCCTCTTTCCTTTGAGCATAGTAGTGTGATATTTAAGTAAAACATCGATGCCGGGGAGTGTGTTAAATGCAGATAAATCTAATTGTGAGCAAATCACAATAAACATAAAGAGTAAGAATTTTTTCATTTATTTCTTTTCTAATAATTTCTTTATAAATTCAATTTGTTTTTCAGCTTTGTCATGAGAGTCTCTGTAATCATCTAATTCCAGTACTTCTTCATAAGTTTTGATAGACTCTTTATATTTTTTTTGTGCCATTTGTATCTCCGCAATGTGCAGATAAGCTTTTACCGCGAATCCGGAATCTTCTTCATCTAAGAAATCACACCCTTCTATAGTTTTTCTAAGATACTTTACTGCCATGGTGTATTCACGTGTCCTTTTGAGTGAATAGCCCACATAGTAAAATGCTTCACGAGCAGTTCGATTATCATAACCCTCCATTTTAGCAATTGCCTTTTTAGCAACATCTCTCCATTCTTTCTCAAACTCTTCCCATTCGCCAAGTCTAACTAAAGCTCTCGCATAATACCTATGAAAATAAGCGTTGCGGGGGTATCTTTCATGTAAAGACCTAGAAGCAACTTTAGCAAGTCCCCAGTCTTCTTCAAACTGGTGATAAATTTGCAACAAGACTACTTCCGCTTCTAACTTTGTATAACGTGCATGGAGCGATGAGGCACGTAATTGTAATAATCCTAATTTTTTATCTCCACTCGGAAAAAAGAGGAGAGCTGGTTTTAAGTAAGGGTATTTTTCAGGTATAGCTGCTGCAAAGTAATTATATATACCCGTTCCTAGCATAATATCATAATTATTTGGAGCTTTTTCAATACATTTGGTAAGTAAGTTATAAGCATCTCTACCATCAGTGGCAGCCTTAAGCCATTCTTTTTCTTGAGTGTAATACTGAGCACGATAGCCAATAGCTCCACCCTTAAAAAATAGACCACGAAGATCTGTAGGTTGCTCATCTAAAAGTTTATCGCATACAGTAATAACTTTTTCAATCTTTTCTAAAAATATTGGATCATAGTATTTGGTACCTCTGTTTAACTTTAGTTTCCACCAATATACCAGTGACTCTAAAAAATATCCGGCAGGATGCTCAGGGTACAGTTCAATTACTCTGTTAAACGCAACTGAAGCACTGTCAAATTCAACGTTATATATATAATCCAATCCTTTTAAAACGAGGCTGTCTGCATCGTTTTTTAATAGTACCCACTGTGAGTAAGAAAAGGTGGGAATCAAAAAAGCAAATATGAGAATAAGTAGTTTTTTCATATCGAATATTATAAATTTGTAGTTTGTTTAGTGCTAATCTGTTTTATCTAAAACATCTACTACGAAACTGATATCAAACTTCGTAATTTCAGCGATTTTATATTTATCAAACCCAGAATTTCTAAGTTTCACAATCATTTCTTGTCTTTCTACCCTCATGCCTTCTTCTTTACCCTCAAGTCTG
>JBFHIJ010000046.1:0-26775 GCA_041596515.1 Chlorobiota bacterium | reverse complement strand
GTTGAAAAAAAAGACAACTACGTGATTGCTCATTTTTACACTAGAAAACCTTCAATATCGAATATCAAGATCTACTTTTTTGATAAGAAATACTATAAACTTGATTCTGTATATAATTTTTTCAATTTAAATAGTGAAGATACAGAAACACCAAAGCAACTCTCTGCAAACAAGAATTTCAAAGCTATCAGAAATGATTCTATAAATGACCAATTTACGAGGGACAACATCTTTGATCACCGTTTGACAGATCATATCTATTTAGATGAATATCTAGCATATAATATAGCTGAAGATTCGAATTTTATATATTTTTTCTTGCTTAAATCTTTATGGGATGGTGATCTAAATAAAAATATTCCACATTTTGATTATATGCTCTCAACTTTTAAATTCATATCTGACTCGCATCGATTTGATTCCACCTTACTTCAAAAAGCAAAACAAGATTTTACATACAACTGTGAATTAATACTCACGGCTTACAAAGAAGACAATGCAGAAGCATTGGAGCAATACTTGGAGCTTGTAAGAATCAGGCGCAATCCCATTCCTGATTCTATCATTCGTTTAAAACCTAGCTACGAACAAGAAGCATATAAGATAATTTCTAAATACTTTTATCCTTACTATTCCACAAAATGGGATGACATATCTTATTGTGAAAAGCTCAATACATGTCAAAAACAAGACTCTTTAATTGAAGCTATATACTTTACTTTAGAAAAAGAATTAAATATTACTTTAGTCCAAAATATAGAGTTTAAAGAACAATATGACTCAAGTAAGAAACAAATGAATTACTTTGCCTGGCCTTCAAATCCTGATATTTCAAATTTCACAATTGAAGATTTCAGACCTAAACTGGAACTCGAGAATGCTAAAGTTATATATCTAAATGATAGTTTAGAATCTTTTTTATCTGACTTTCTTGGTAAAGAGTTTCTTTCATATACTGAAGATGGTTGTCTTTCAATAACAATCCCTGCAGGAAAAACAAGGCTAAGAGAACGCTTTTTACGACATAAAACTGCCATTAATACCAAAAACTCAAGTCCGGAATGGGAACTAGGTGCTCCAACCCGGGTTGTTATGACTTTCGATAAAGATTTAAATACTGCTGTCATGTATACAAAGACAAATTGTGCTATCAGCGAACTCTATTTCAGGAAAGCAAAAGGCATTTGGAATATGTTTGACGGAAAATTTACCTGGTTTGGTGATTAGTTGTCAAACTAATCGTCACTACTATCGAATAATACTTCAAATAAATGTGAAATAGAAGATGAATAATTGACTTGCTTATAAAAGAAAAAAGAATTTGTGAACTTGTATATTCTGATACTTGGGTTTCTATTCCATACCCCCACTACCCTCTACTTTTTCCTGAAAAGTCTGAACCAGTGGGTATGTGACCCAAAGTGTGTGTGATGTGTGCTAAGTTCAGACTTCCTATAACTCAAATATATAAAAAAATATTTTGAATTTACTATTCGAGAAAACATTCTCTATAAGCACTTCAACTATAAAAGATTTTGCAGTTAATATTACATTATTTATTATATTGTATTGTATTTTATTATTTTATATTATTGGAGTACTTATGAAATTTATATCTACAGTAATTATCACCTTTGTTATTTCATATTTATCTGCATTTTCGCAGTTTACAGCTATAACAAGTAGTGAAGCTTATCCTACTGCAAAAAACTATGCCATGGAAGCTATTGGTGAAAATGCTGAGCTAATTTTTGTAGGACACTTGATGCAAACATTACCTCTAGAGTTTAATGGGACAGAATTGAACTTGCCTTCTGACTTTTCACTTGAAACAGGAAAAGCTAATTTTTGGTTTTACAGATTCAAAGCTGGTGAAAGCGTAATTGATGTAGGTATTATTAATTCATTTATGGTTGGTGGCTTCTACTCAATTGGTATTGATATTTCTGAATACTTTGATTTGAGTTCAATGATTGACGAAGAGACTACTATTGCAGATAATCTAATTGTAAACTCTGCAGATATGGGACAATATTTTAGTCAAAATTCTGAATTTATGACCAAATTTAATAATTTTGAGATTTATGAAGACGTATTACTTGGATTATATGTTAACGGCCCTCTTGATAAATTTGACCAAGGAATGCACTGGGGATATTGGTTCATACCTGAAGTTGACGATACAGATGTTTGTGCTTTGAAAATTGAAAATATGGAACTTGCATGTAATACTATTACTACTGTTATTGAAACGACGAGCATAAATATTTCAATTGCACCTAACCCGGCTAGTGATATTTTAAATATAAGCAATACTGAATTTGCTACTGATTATATAATCACTAATTATTATGGCGATATAGTTGCAAATGGTACTTTATCTGAGGGAAGAAATTCTATAAATATAAATGATTTATCTTCAGGTATGTATTTCATCCAACTCTCAAATGATAATGGCATGGTCAAATCAGAAAAGATTATAGTAAAATAGATGTGATTAGAGTTGTAAGTAATCAATTTTATAACTAAAAAGTCCATAGCTCATTTTAGATTTTAAGCTATGGACTTTTTTACTTTTGTTTAGCGTTTTATGAACTTCTTAGTTTGAATAGTATTTGCTTGTTTTACTTGTAGGAAATATGCACCGGACTGAATACCTGAAACATCCAAATCTGCACTCTGCCCAAGGAACTGGCCAGTTTTAACAGTATTACCAAGCATATCAATTACTGAAACAGTATACTTACCGTTAGTAGCGTAATCAAAAGATAATACTTCATCAACCGGATTATTATTCAATTCTATGCTGATAATATTTTCAGCACCATTAGACTCTATACTTGTCAAATTAGCACAAAGAACATCCTCAGACTCTACTTCCATAGAGCATACTTTATCTGAAAAATCAGGATCAAAGATAACTCCCCAGTATGTTTTATCAGGTGTAAGCCCCGGGAAAGCTTTATTATTAAACAGACTGATAAAAATATCCGAATTTTCAGTATAGGTAGCAAGCTCAGCATTAAAGTCGCTATCAGCAGTCATTACAGTAACCATTCGCTCTGAATTAAGGTCTGATTTCTGCAAAGCTGTAGTCAAAGAGTAATAATTAGAAATATCTTGAATCCAGTCATCTATATTCTGCTCTATGATATAAATTCCAACAAAGGGGATTTTCATAGCAATAACGCCGGTATGTTTCTCCGGATTATCTTTTTCGACGAAGTAAAAAATCCACATTGTCGCTTGTCCTGTCTCCCAATCAAAATCAATTGGTACCGGCATACCTCCTGAATCAACCATTTCCATAGACATACACAAAATGAGCTGTGGAGATGTAAGAGTTTCAGAACCTGCTGCAGCTACAGCCTGATCATAAGCATCTTCTGCATAAAATAGTTCCTGCGAATAAGCCTTCACAGATAAAATTGCTGCAAAAACTAAAATAAGTATACTATATCTTTTCATCTGTACAAGTTCCTAAAAGTTTAAAAATATAAATACGTATCATCATAATCGTTGTTTCAAGTCTCTAATTTTTGTATTATTGGAAACTGTTTAACACAATTTATAGTGCATAATTGAAAAAACTAATACTAAAAAAGCGCAGTGATTCACCCATAAATCAATATGGTTATAAAATAGCTTATAGCGAAGAACTTAATGTAGCGCAATACGAAGCAGTCATGCACGACCAAGGTGCTGCTTTGGTGATTGCTGGTGCGGGCACAGGTAAAACAAGAACCTTAGTTTATAGGTTAGCAAGGCTGATTGAGGATAGAAATCCACCTGAATCTATATTACTTCTGACCTTTACAAGAAAGGCTGCCTCAGAGATGTTACGCAGAGCCTCAGGCATTTTAGATGGTAGGTGTGATGATGTTTCCGGCGGCACGTTCCACTCATTTGCGTTACAGACATTAAGGAAATATGCAGAAGCTATCAATTTCAGAAATAACTTTAGTGTTTTAGACTCAGGAGATTCCGAAGATGTTATCAATATATTACGCAGCAATCTAAAATTCGACAAAACTAAACGAAGATTTCCTACTAAATCTACTATACATAAGATAATTTCCATGTCAGTTAATACCCGTGAGAAGATAGACAAAGTCATAGAAAATGACTACCCGGGTTATGAAGATTTGGCTGAAGAAATAAATCTTATTTCCATTCAGTATAGAGAATATAAAGCACAACATCAGCTCATGGATTATGATGATTTACTTGTTCACTTACTCAACTTGATGAAGTCCAGACCTGACATTAGAAAACGGCTTAATGACAGATATAGATACATTATGGTTGATGAGTACCAGGACACAAACCGCTTACAGCATGAAATAGTGCTTCAGCTTGCAGGAACTAAGCAAAATATAATGGCGGTGGGAGACGATGCACAAAGTATTTATGCTTTTAGAGGTGCTGATTACCAAAACATACTTTTTTTCCCAAAATCATTTGATAAATGCAAAATCTATAAGATTGAACAAAACTACCGTAGCACTACTCCTATTTTGGATTTGAGTAATGAAATAATCAAATCTGCTGCCTTTAAATACGAAAAAGAACTTTTTTCGGATAAGATAGAAGGCGATTTGCCTATGATAGTAGCTGCTAATGATGAAAGAGAGCAGTCTGATTTCATAGCACAGCAAATTTTGGAATACAGAGAGCAAGGCATAGAGTTAGACGAGATGGCGGTGCTGTTTCGCTCCTCTTATCATTCCTTTGATTTGGAAATATCTTTGAGTAAATCCAATATCCCTTATCAAAAATTTGGTGGTCTAAAATTTGCAGAGACTGCACACATCAAAGACTTGCTAGCATTTTTTAAAGTGCTGTACAATCCGAATGATGCAATTTCATGGACAAGACTATTACTTCTACACTCTGGAGTAGGTCCTGCAACTGCTTCAAAATTTGTAGATTTAATAACTTCTAATGAAATATCTTTAGAAAACGATTCGTCTTTATCTAAAATAAAGGTAAAGCAGAGCATTCTGAAATTATTTAAAATTCTATCTGAGGAATTTTACTCTAAGAGCTCATTAAGCGACAAGGCAATGCGCTTTTCTAAATATTACAAGCCGATTCTGATTGATAAACATGATGATTGGCGAAAACGTTGGCAAGATTTGGAAACTTTTATTTCAATAGCCGGCACATATAAGTCGTTAGCTTCTTTTCTTAATGACATGGCGATAGATCCTCCGACAGATAAAGTAGACGATATAGACCCTACAGACAAAGAGGACGAGTTACTTACACTCTCCACAATTCACTCTGCAAAGGGTCTGGAATGGAAAGTAGTTTTTCTTATCTGGGCTTTGGAGGGACGATTCCCTTCTGCAAGAAGTTTAAGCTCAATAGACTCAGTAGAAGAGGAACGCAGGCTTTTTTATGTAGCCTGCACAAGAGCAAAAGACACTTTGTGCATAACTTATCCGATGAATATTTTTGACAGAGAAACTGGTTCAGTGCTAAGCCAACCTTCTCGTTTTTTACAAGTTATTGATAATAAGTTTATAGATAAGTATGTAATATCTGAAGAATAATTTATATATTTGCTCTATCTAAAATAGTCAGCATTAGGTACATCCGGAGAGATAAATGAAACAAATTGATTTAAGTGCAATGTTAAAAAAAATAGACGATTACCAAATAATACCTTTTTTGGAAGAAATGGTCAGTTTTGTCCGTGATATTAAGCCCGCGTTAGAATCAATAAACATTGCAATTGCAGATAATCTAAAAAAAATGCCAAATGCCACACAGAAACTTACGCAAGTTACTGCAGCTACCGAAAATGCTACAACAGAAATTATGAATGTTATTGATACTTTCTTTGAAAAACTTGAGCACGCTCAAAAGATTTTAAATGAATTTGCAGATATTCGCAAATCAGAAAGAGATTTTTTTATCAATTTATTCGAAAAGATAAAACCAGCCCTATCAGATAGTCCTGAGTTATTAGCTGATATAGAAGAAGGCATAGATAGAGCAAATAAAATATATAATGATGAAGTACAAACTAAATACGATGAATTACTTGGTTATATAGACGCTATCAATATGGATTCGACCAATATTATGATGTCTCTCCAAGTTCAGGATATCACATCTCAACAGATTGCTGCTGTTAATCACCTTCTTGGTACTATTCAGAATACTTTGGGCTCTATTCTCCAAAGGTTTAAAACTTCCGAGCTTAGCTCTTTGCTTGCCTCGGGTGATATTGCTGTTGAAGATGGCAAAAATGTATCCCATCTTCATAGAGATATAGCTTTTGATCCGGACGCAGTTAATGCTATCATAGCTAAAGAAAACCGACAGCATGATGTAGACGATTTGATTAATAAAGTTGAATCCGGAAATGTGACTGATGACGACTTAAAAGAAGATGAACCGGAAAGTATGGATTTGGATGATATTGATGCTTTGTTTGGAAATTCGACTCAAACTGATGACTCAACTTTTTCTCCAGATGCACCTGTGGATGATTCTGACATGTCACAAGATGATATAGACGCTTTGTTTGGCTAAGTATCTCCTTATATCCCAATACATTAAACTTGTTTTACGTTGGCTCTCTTTTTTTTAGTAAATTAGAGAGCCAAATTATTTACAATTTGATTAATCGGTATGCAAAAAGACGAAAAAAAACTAAATATTTTGTTCCTATTACCTAGGTTTCCTTATCCGGTAATTGGCGGCGATAGACTAAAACCTCATAATATTATTAAGTATCTAGCTTCTAAGCACAAGGTTACTCTTGTATCGTTTTTTCAGGGCGATAAAGCCCCACAAAGCTTCATACGCGAAGTTGAAAAGCTAGGGGTAGATTTACACGTAATTCCACTAAACCCTATTAAAGCAGGTGGAAAAGCTCTATCTAAACTCTATAAAAAATACCCTTTAGAAATTGCTTATTACTATCAAAATGACTACCAAAAGGTAGTTGATGAGTTATGCGCAAAGCGTAATTTTGATTTAGGATTTGCATTTTTTATGCGAACTGCAGAATACATTAAGGATAAATCTTTCCCTAAAATACTAATGGCAGAAGATTGCAGAACTCTCTATCAGCAAAGATCTTACGAAACTACTAATAATTTGAAACAGCGTGCTGTCAGATGGTGGGAATATCGCAAGTTAATAAATTACGAGCCTGAAATCGTTAATCATTTTGATGTAACCACTTTAGTTACTCAAGAAGATATAGCGGCTATGACAAAGCAGAATCCCAATAGTAATTATAGATTACTTTCAAATGGAACAGATGTTAGCAAGTTTGTACCAGATTCAAATACTGAACGAAAAGGGATTCTTTTTGCCGGCAAGCTTGATGTATGGGCTAATCAACTTATGATTTTGAAGATTGTTAATGACATCTTACCAAAGATTAGAGATAAAGTTCCTAATGCAGAGTTACATTTGGTTGGAGCTACACCACCACCTTCTATTAGTAACCTTGCCAGTAATAGATATATTAAAATTCACCCTGATGTTCCGGATATGGTACCTTACTTGCAAGGTGCAGAGCTATTTCTTCATCCGCATGAGGGTGGATCCGGTATTCAAAATAAACTGCTTGAAGCTATGGCTTGCGGTTGCCCTGTAGTTACTACTCCTACCGGGAATCAAGGTATTCACGGTGAGCATGGAACTCATTTATTACTAGGAGATAATCCTAATAAGCTAGCTGAGTATGCTGTTAAATTATTGTCAGACAAAGAATTTGCACAAGATATTTCAAAAAACGGTCGTAATTTGATAATCGAAACCCACGCATGGGAACATATCTTCCAATCCGTGGATAACATAATAGATGAAGTCCTAAATTAGAGTGGTGATGCAATGAAAAGGCGAACTATTTTTTTCGATAGAGATGGAATAATCAATAAAAGAATTGTAGACAATTATGTCAAGCACATCGAAGAATTTGAGTTCAACCCGGAGATTTTTGAAATTTTCAGGCATATTAAAACTATTGGATATTTAGCTATATTAGTTACTAATCAGCAAGGTATCGGCAAAAATGTTATGACTGAGACTGAGTTGAATAAAGTACACGACTATATGCAAGAAGGACTTAAAGAAAAGGCCGGATATCAGTTTAATGACATTTATTTCTGCCCCCAGCTTGAAGAAGATCAAAGCTATGACAGAAAACCTAATCCGGGAATGCTTTATAGAGCATTTGAAAAGTGGGATGTTGATGTAGAAAATTCGTGGATGATTGGCGATAGCACCAAAGATGCTGTTGCCGGTAAAAGAGCTAATCTACATACTATCTTAGTTGGGGATTACTCCAAAGAAGACTGCCCTGAGGCTGATAAAATATTTAATACTCTTCAGGAAGCAGCTGATTTTATCAGAACTTTTACTATGCTTGACTAAACTGCATCTTCAATTATATTCCTATATAAAAAATCAACTTAGCTTTTAGCATGGTTGATTTTTTATATATTCAGATAGCTGTTTTCGGTCTTTAGAATACTCCAAATTTAAATATTATACTTCCTGAAAATCCATCTACCTTATAGCCTTTAATTACATCGTTTTCTTTAAAATAATTACCTGAACCCATTTGATTACTAAATCTGTATGAAGCTTCTGCTCCTAATCTAAAGAAACTTGTTATATTTAGCTCTACGCCTAAAGAGGGCTCTACTATAAAAAATGCAACCCATGGATCATGATCATATTTATCATTGTCACCCTGATTATTTTCGTACCAAGAGGAACTATAAAGGTCTCCACCCTCGTCAAATCCCATACCACCCCAGCCTAACATAAGTGTACCGGTAAAATGCACTATATTATTAGGGTTGTGAATATATTCAAGGAAAAACCCTCCATATCCAAACCTAACGGCTGCTTCTACTTCTTCGTTGTCTATATTTATATATTTCTCAGTTGGAGCATTTACTAAGCCATATCCGGCTATACCAAGCGTAAATGTATGATTAATTACCCATCCGCCTTTTGCACCGAGCATTACTGCAGTAGCGCCTTCAATGTTACCTACTTTGATTGCAGGACCACCATATCCGCCATGTTCCAATTTTCCAATACCACCAAAAAGAGTACTCATTTCACTTTTTTTGCTATCACCGTAATCATATCCATCACCATCTGTGTTTTGTGCCAACATGTTTAGCGGCAATAAAAAAGCTATTATTAATATTATATTTTTCATTTTGGATTCCTAACTCTCTCTAATAAAGACCAAGTTTAAAATAAATTCCTGTGGCAAAACCACTAATATTGAAATCTGTGAGATCAGAGCTTTGAGCAAAATATTTGTCTTTTGCACTTAGTTCTGAATATCTGTAAGAAACATCAACCCCAATCTTCAGAAATGAAGAAATATTCAACTCCACCCCCATATTTGGCTCTACTAACCAAAATATAGAGTTATTAATGTTAGTTGAAGCAGCTGTATTATTTAATACAGGAGTTGCATGTACACCACCCAAACCAAAAGCAGTACCTAAGTAGAAATGTATAATTTCTGTTGGCATAAAGTAGTATTCCATAAAAATACCACCATATCCTGCATATAAATAAGCATCGACAGGGCTATTTTCTTCAATGATATTTATAATCGGCTTATTAGTCATGCCATAACCCATAAGACCAAAAGACATACAATCAGAAGGCATCCATGCAATCTTACCACCTACAAATAAAGCTCTATCTATACTTGTTTTGGTAAATCTGGAATCCACTTGGAAATAATAAGCATTCCTTGGATTTTTACCCGCTAAGGTTTGCATTGTCTGAATATCTTCTTCTTTTTCCTTCTCTTCAGTTTTAGCCGATGGTAAATCAACCGGATAATACTGTATGTTTTGATTAATAGTGTATTCGTGCATAACTGTTATATTTTGGCTAGGCAAAATCAACATATTTTCTGCTATCAGATTATCTTGAGAAATTGTCTCTTTACCAAGATACTCTGAAATATCTGTATTATTAGTAACTTCTGTGTTTTTGATATGTACAGTATTATTGAACTGTTTATCCACTATTTTATCTTTGATAGATTCATACAGTGATAGATTCATTTGCTTGCCGGTATTGTCTTGTTGATTAGAAAATAAATTCTTTTCAACTTCTACTTTTGATGGCTCTACCTCTGTTACTAGAGCACTTGATTTGTCTGAAGCTTCTACATCTTTTTCAAAAGCATAGTCAAAAGAAAAATATGTAATTATCAATACTGCTGAAACAAGCAAAATACTGTTTATCTTATTGGCTATAGGCTTCATGTAAGCAAACCAAGATAATTTACTAGCCGGAGCTGCAGCTATCAAGTCGGAAACTTGCTTTGCACTCATCCCTGGTTTTGTTTCTTTTGCCCTTGCGAAATATTCATCAAGGGATTGTGGTTTTTTGTTTGTTTGTTTAGTCATGGCTCACCCTTGCATAAGTTACTCTTGTTTGCCTATTTGGCCGTGAGCCCACATCTTCGCTTGCGTTGTCGCTAAAGCTCTCCCGAACTCCGAGCAATTCTGCTAATGCCTTACGGCCCCTTTGGATTCGGGATTTAACTCCCGGTAAAGACCCGCCCTGAATCTCACAAATTTCTTTAATAGATAACCCGGATATTTCAAACAAAACAACTGCTTCCTTTTGCTTATGTGGGAGTTTAGCTAAAGCTTCATACAGCAACTCAACATCGTGACTAATCCCGGGTTCTGACTCAATAGCCTGTAGATTATCTATCTCAGGTTGTGAATCATCATCAGCAACATTGAAATGTGTAAATAACCTTTGCCTCCAACCGGTACGTTTATGGATGCGAGATGCTATAGTAAACAGAAAACTTGGGAATGCTGCAGGATTTTTTAAAGAATCCAAAGCACCATAAGCTTTCAGTATAGTCTCCTGGACTATATCATTAGCATCCTGTCTGTCTTTTGCCAACGCAAAAGCAAAGCGGTTAAGCTTTTCTCTGCATGGCTCAAAGAGTTCCATAAAGTACTGTTGTTTTACATTTTCTGTCATAAGAAAAGATTTTCGTTTTTTGTAAGATAACAATTCGGGTTACGTAGGTATGAGTCACATGTTGCCATAAGGATGCAAACTTTTTTTTATTTTTTTCAAGTAAGCAACTAAATGTTGATTATAGGACGCTTTGACTTATGAAATTATTTAAAAATCTCAAATGCTATTGATATGATATAAACGCAGATTTAGTATCTTATTCAAAAATATTTATCAGCTCTCTGCATGTATGACATACTGTTGTCACATATCAATACTTATATTTGCATAATAACAAATAAACAAGTGTAAACATTATAATGTGTAGACTAACATTGCACAAAAGGCGTTTCTGTATTTGATTTATTCGAACAATGTTATATATTTTATTATAAAATCCGGAGTTAAACGATGGCTAAAGCTAATGTTTATCTGAATTTCAAAGGCAATTGCGAAGAAGTTTTCAATTTCTATAAATCTGTATTTGGAGGTGAATTCGACTATTTCAGTCGCTACAAAGAAATGCCCCCAAATGACGAACACAAAATCGAACCTCAAGACGCAGAAAAAGTATTACATGTATCTCTCAAATTGAGTGAAGGACATTTTTTAATGGGATGTGACCTTGCCAGCAACTGGGAAGAACACCACGTAGCCGGTACAAATTTCCATATATCAATAGATGCAGAAACAAAAGAAGAGACAGATAGAATATTCAGTGAACTCTCTGAAGGTGGGCAGGTAATGATGCCTTTAGCCGACACTTTTTGGGGGTCTTATTTCGGCATGTTTACAGATAAATTCGGCATTGGCTGGATGGTAAGCTGCGAGTTGAAGAAGTAATATATGAAATTAACTTTTATTCTGAAGAACAATGGCTTAAACCGTTGTTCTTTTTTTATTTATGCATCTAACCCATAAATAAATTTTATATCTTAGTCTTTCTTTTTTAACTTTGCTTGATTGAATATTTATAATTTGAGTTAAACATGAACGAAATTAAGATTGCTGTTATAGGTACGGGGCATCTTGGCTCTATACACACTAAGCTATGGAAAAATAGTACTATTGCTAAGCTTGAGGGTATTTTCGATGTAAATCAAGATAGAGTTAAAGAACTAGCCAAAGAACATGACTGCACACCTTTTGCAACAGTAGAAGAAGCTATTGATGCTGTAGATGCTGTTACTATTTCAGCTCCTACTTCTCTTCACTTCGAAATAGCTTGCAAAGCTATTGAAGCAGGAAAACATTGCTTCATTGAAAAACCAATCACTGCTACTAACGAAGAAGCTACTAAGTTGATAGAACTGGCTGAAAGCAAAAACGTTTTGATTCAGGTTGGTCATGTAGAACGATTTAATCCGGCTCTTGCGGCATTAAAAGATTACAAAGTCTCCCCTCTTTTTATAGAAGCTCACAGATTAAGCCAATTCAGACCAAGAGCAATCGATGTTTCGGTTATTCATGACCTAATGATTCATGATATAGATATTATGCTTTCTATGGCTAAATCTAAAGTTACAAGCATAGATGCAAATGGACTTGCGGTACTAACTGATACTACAGATATAGCAAATGCAAGAATCAAATTTGAAAATGGTTGCGTGGCAAACCTTACTGCTTCCAGAATATCCGCAAGCCCTATGAGAAAAATGAGAGTATTTGGTAAAAATGCCTATTTTTCTATAGATTTTGGCAAGCCGGATGTGGATGTATACCGTTTATTGGAAGATACAGAAACACCTAAAGAAGGTACTTTAGCCACCATGCTTGGAACAATCGAAGCAGGCTTAAAAAACAAAAATATTGTTTTTGAAAAACCGGAAGTACCACAGCTAAATGCTATTGCAGAAGAACACAAAGCTTTTATTGAAGCTATCAGTGAAGGTAAGCCTATTGCGGTAAATGCGAGAGATGCTGCTGAAGCTCTCAGAATTGCTGAAGCTATTGCTAAAATGGTGTAATACTTTTAATGAATGCTCCTGATTGAAAATTGGGAGCATTATTTTATATCGTTTAAAGCTGACGTTTCCACTACTTTCAGTTGCTCTATGAACTTGGATATTATAAGTTAATTCTAAATCAGAATCTACTCTGCAGATTCTATCTCGATTCCATTTTTGTATAACAAATCAGCTAAAATGCCATTACCTTCTATCAACTTACCTGAAAATGTACCGTCATATATTTTGCCATAACCGCAGGAAGGACTTCTTTGCTGCAAAATTGCCTTTTTGACATTTAGAATCTTTGCTATCTCAAGTATTTTATGTGCTCCTGTTTGGAATTGTGCGGTGTAGTCGTTTCCATTTACATCTACTATTTTATTATTTCTTATTTCGCATGAGTTTCTTGGTATAGGCAAACCACCTATGACTTCGGCACAAAGGGGAATTACATATCCCCTTTCTACCAAATCTATAATTTCTTGTTTTGCGTTGCTGTTGCGGTCATATCTGCATTTGCAGCCGGCAAGGCAAGAGCTTACAATAATCATCTGCATTAAACCTGGAATACTTTCAATGTATTATCCGGCATATCTTTATATGGAGCTAAACCTGCTACAAATACAACAGTATCTCCGGTTTTGATATGTTTAAAATTCTTTACATAATTCCCTAAATCCCGGAAAATATTTTCTTTGTCTTTAAACTCTTCTACTAAAATAGGTTTAATCCCACGCACAATACATAAGAAACGCAAAGTTTCTATATTATTAGTAAGTGAAATAATCGGTATGTCAGGTCTGTATTTAGCAATATTTCTAGCAGTATAAGCAGAGTTTGTAAATGGAATAATCGCAGCAGCTTCTATCTGGTCAGCTATAACGCACGCTGCTTTACCCAGAGCATCAGCAATATTATCCATTACAGCTTCAGGTCTCAAATATCTTAATGATCCTGAAGGCTGAGTCCTTTCCATGTTTTTTATTATTTTACTCATATATTCCACAGCATCCAAAGGATACCTGCCAACACTGGTCTCTCCACTTAGCATAACGCAGTCTGTCCCATCAAGAACTGCGTTAGCAACATCACTCGCTTCAGCTCTGGTGGGTCTTGGATTTTCAATCATAGATTCTAACATCTGAGTAGCAGTAATAACCGGTTTACCATGGAAATTGCATTTTGCTATTATGTCTTTCTGGATTGCCGGTACCTCCTCAGCAGGCATTTCTAAGCCTAAGTCACCACGAGCCACCATGATACCGTCAGCTTCAGTTATAATCGCTTCAATTGAGTCGTAGGCTTCTGCTCTTTCAATTTTTGCAATTACAGGCACTTGTCGTCTGAAAATCTTCATTGCAGTTCTTAAATCATAAACATCTTTTTCAGAGCGTACAAAAGAAATAGCAACTAAATCAATGCCGTTATCCAGACCAAATTTCAAATCCTCCAAATCTTTATCACTAAGAGAAGGAGCCGATATACAAGTTCCGGGAGCTATGATGCCTTTCCTGCTTTTTAGTACACCACCCTTAATTACTTTAGTGATAATATCGCTACCTGATATTTCTTCTATTATCAAGGTAATATATCCATCGTCAAGTAACAAGGGTTTGCCTACTTGCACATCTTTTACAATATCCGGAAAAGTAGTCGCGACCCTTTCAGAGTTACCTTCTTTTATATCTTCCGCTGTTATAATGAACTTAGCACCATCTTCCAATATACAAGATCCACCTTCTATTTCGCCAACTCTAATTTTAGGACCTTGCAAATCTTGAATAATGGCAATTTCTTTACCTGTTATTTTAGTAGCTTCACGAATATTTTTGATAGTTTGGATATGCTGATCGTGAGAACCATGGGAGAAGTTTAGTCTTGCAGAATCCATGCCTGATTCTATGAGACGAACCAGCATATCTAAATCAGACGTTGCAGGACCAATCGTACAAACTATTTTAGTTTTTTTCGAATTCATATCAAAACTCCAAAATAATAATATAATAGTATTCTTACCTTATCGATTAAAAGCCATGACGACAAAGCCAACAGTAAAAAAACAGAAAGATTAATAATAATCTTTTGCCAAAGTTTTTTGCCTTTCATTGCAAAAAGTAACGCACCAAGCATAGCTGTAATAATAATATAAATCTCTATCAAAATTGAAGCATAATTTACGTTCTGTTTTGTAAAGTTTGGTTTCATATCACTCTGTTTACAAAATAGCTTTGAACCTGTATTTAAAAATGCAGCTGCTAAGACAGTAGAATCTGTTTGAGAAGTATCTGAGATATTTTCAATTATGGTTTGTGTGATTGGTACGGAATAATTCCCAATAGATAGTTCCCGTATTTCTCCGGAATCTAAACGAACAATATACCTATGGCTTAATGTGGAAATATGTGGAGAAAGACGCCAGAATCTGGTGGTATCAAGCTTCTGCTTAAAAATGTAGTATTGAGTCTCTGATGATAAGTTTTGAAGAACTACATTATGAGAAAATTCTTCATATAGTCCAATATATTTATTAATTGCAAGTTTAGGAATGATGACGAGAGCTAAGACCGCACCGATAAATGCCATCGAAAAGTAACGACGGAATAAATCTTTGAGATGCTTATAAGTCTTAAATTTAACTTTTTTAAATCTAACATACAGTTGGTATGCAAAAAAAATAAAAGCTAAAGTAGTTATTATAATATATACAATATCCATATAGCAGGCTTATTTGTATAACATATCAAAGTCATCAATAAGACTTTCGGTATTGTATCTGATTTCTTTTATATCAGAATATTTTGACTTTAATTCCTCTGTGCGAGGCAAGGTCCCTTGTCGCAAATCAATATATTCCTGATAGCTGGAAAATTCCCAATCATCCGGAGTATCAATATAACCAAGTCTTACAGGCATAAAGTGAATTTCGTAGATTTTATTTTCTATTTCTTGCTCTGAGTTTAGCTTTGTAATTTCAATATTATCCAGAATTATCTCTTTCCTGTATCGTGCAAATATTTTGTTTTGCAATTTTTTTAATTGAAATGAAGGATCTTGATTAGAATCTAGTATTTCTATAAGAAAATGGAAGCTATCTGGTAACATACAATAAGCAATAACTTCAGAGAAGTCTCCAACATAAATTCTGTATTTATTTAGAAAGAAAAAATACTGATCATAATGGTCAAATAATTTGCCTTTATGTTTGTAGCTTAATTGAATAAAAGTACCGCTCGAAAAATCCATATCTTATATCCTATTGATTGTTATTTCCAAAGATATTGAAATATAGCATGTAAAACAATGATAATAACTATTTGGCATACTGAAATGCAAAAAAGGTTGTCTGAAAATTCAAACAACCCATTTTTTTTATATTTCTAATTCGGTTAATACTTCTTTTTCTTCTGTAGTCAAAATCCTTTCTAAATCCAGAAGTATCAACAATCTATCTTCGAGCTTTCCGATGGAGGTAATGTATTCAGCATCAATGCCTGCAATCATCGCAGGTGGTGCTTCTGTAATACTTTTGTTGATTCTAAGTACTTCATTCACTGCATCGACTATAAAACCAATTATTTTGTTTTCTAACTCTACAACAATAATTCTTGTATCCTTATCCACTTCTTTTTGCGTCATATTAAGTCGATGTCTCAAATCAATAATAGGTATAACTTTACCTCTAAGATTTATAACACCTTCTACATAATCCGGAGCGTTAGGTACCCTGGTTATATCCACCATGCGGTTGATTTCCTGTACCTTAAGAATATCAACTCCAAATTCTTCTTCACCAATGTTAAAGCTAACAAGTTGCAGAAGTTCATCACTCATCACAACACTGCTTACTTTTTGGGCATCATTTTTAATATCACTCATTGTGCCTCCCCAGTTTTGTATTCCAGAATCAACAAAATATATAAAGAACTACGTAATATACAAATAAATATTTAAAATAGATTAAGATATACCATTTTATGGCTATTTTTTACTACTTGCTTCCACCAAATCTGAGTTTAAACTCAAATTTTTTCCTTTCCTGAAGTTGGTTTCGCTCACCGCTAGACTGAGAAATAGAAACTTGGCCTGATATATTAGGTAATATGCTACTATCAAACAGCTTAAAGAAAGGTATATTAATAATTATCTGATTATCTCCCATATTACCAACTGTAGAACCTAATTGATAATTTAAGCCAAACATTTCACCAGAAAATTTCATTTTCGACTCGCTAAACTCATCTGAATTAACTTCAATATCTACATTACTAACTAAACCAGTTTTCATGAGTATATCAGTTAGATATTTAGAAGCTTGACCTGAAAGTAATGCTTTTAAATTATCAACGTCGGAAGCTCCACCACCTGTGCTTTCAGCTCCTTTTAATCGCCCGAAGACTAATAAATAAAGTGCATCTTCTTCTATTTTTTTTGGATCTCCTGTTGCTTCTTGCCCATTTATTGTGTACACAAAACGAGTTTTTGGTAGTTCCTTCGTGCCGGTTACAAATATTTTTACGGTATAATTTTTCTGCACAGGCTTTTCGTATATAATGCCTGTGTACTCAGCGACTAAATCCAAAGTAGGATTTTGCAAGTCACCAGATGGAAATGTAATTTCTCCATAGGTATTAAACATTTTCGCAAAATTTAACACGGACGATTCAAGTAATTGCAATGAACCTATTAACTGTGCATCCTGCTGATTTCTATATTTTTTATAAATCAATGGTAAATTTTTATCTTTTATCGCTACATCTGCCGAAAGCTGACCGAGGAATCCCATATCCATCTGGAAACTTAGCTTATCAAGTATTTTTATCTTCAGATCGTAATTCATTAGTTCAGCAATATCTTCACTGGCTTTAAAGCCTTGATTCATTTTATCAGGCATTTCGAGCTTTGCATTGTCTATTGCGATAGTCATTGTTTCGTCATCGTTGATTTTATAGTTCAATCTTGAATATTGTAGTTTCCCTGTGCTCATATCCGGCATTTTTAAGGAAGCATAAACAACATTTATATCTCCCTCTAAATTAGGTTCAAGAAGTGTCCCCCAAAATCTAATAGGTCTTTGGTCTGTAGTTATTACAAAATCGCCATATAGATCAGGCATACTTCTCACAGTCGCATTATTCATTACCTGGAACTTATTTGCTTTTACAGTGATATCCAGGTAATCAGGCTCAAAATCTTTGAGAGTAACAAATCCTTGTGCTTGTGCATTCCCTTTATATTTTTCTCCACTGACGTTAGATAAATTAATCTTTGTAAGATTTATAGTATCTTTATTGATATTTATTTTCCCTGTAGCGTTATAAAGCAGATTGGTGGCATCTAACCTTAGTTGAGATTTAAGTAAATCCACATACCCTTTCCATGAAATGCTTGACATATCATCACCTGATATTTCCAAAAATGCATCTGCTTCTCCCTTAATATTGCTTACGTTTGGAATAAATGGATCTGCCAATACCAAAGGTATTTGCTCAGCTCTCATCATTACATTTATTTTGGACTTATAAAGTGCTGAATCTTGAGATATATTAATTGGAAAATTAAACACATCCGCATATAGACGCTTGATAATTTTACCATTTTCGTTTGATTCCAGTCTTGTGAAACCAATTAGATTATTATCCTTTACGGCTAAATTACCGTAATAGTAACCCACTTTATTATCATTTAGCACAATATCATTTATATTAAAATCCAACTTAGCTTCGGGATCTTCTATTTTGCCTGAGACAGTTAAACTTAAACTATCTAAATTTCCATATAATTCTTCTACATATTCTCGTGACTCACTTGGAACAAATGGTAAAATATGGTGTAGATTTAAGTTATATAGACCAATTTTAAGATTTTCTATATTTTCTCTATCTACCATTCCTGATAGTTTCACACTTTCAAAAGTGTCTCTTTGAAGAGCAAATTTCTCAATATTTAAGCCTTTTCCGGTGAAATCAATTTTAATCTTATCTTTGTTTCCCCATATAAACTTATTCATATATGCAAAGTTCAGATTTGACATAGTTAAATCTAAGCCTGGATCTTTCAGAACTATATTACCAGCTAAAGACACTTTAAAATCATTATCCACTTGTGCTTTTGCTGAGTAGTCAAATCTTTGCCCATCAAAGTTCCAAAGAGTAAAAATACTGTCAATTTTTAGATCATTATAAAACATACTCTCATCATTTTGAAGCGAAAATTCTATTGTAGAAAATTGTGGCAACGAATCCTGTAGAGCTATTGTCAGACCGCCAACAAACATTAGAGAATCTGTTTTGAGATATGTATCTTCAGTAGAAAATCTTAAATATGGAATTTCACATTTATTAAGTTTAAAGTTACTCACATCACCTGAGGCTATATATGCAAAATCAATATTAGCGACCATATCCAAATCTATATCTTCTATAATACTCCTGATTATACTAGTATTTTTAATCCTTGCCGTCAAAGCAATATTTTGGTCTTTAAAAGCAGCTTTTTTTGTGTACAGCGTAGTATCTGCAATAGTAAAATTCATCGCAGAATCAGGCAACATAGTGTTGATTTTACTTTGAATAAAATCAGAAAGATAACTTGATTGATCACTAAGTGCATCAATAAGGTTAGTATAATTAAATTGTCCATCAAGTTCTAAATCTAAAAAATCAGATTTAAGGTTCAAAAATCTATGATTATCATCATAAGAATTTTCTAAAGATATATCAAATGGCATCAGATACTTGTCAGAAAGCAATAGTGCATAAATATTTGCATCTATTTTAGCTTTTATACGGTTAATATCGAAATTTTCTCCTTCTAATTTCATGTCGCAAGACAATACTGAAGGCATGATTGTATTGCTAAGCATCTTTGCCAAATTTAGCTTTACAATATTTACATTAATATCATATTGGGTTTCATCTATACTCTTGAAAGCTACAAAACCGCTAATATCAATTTTTGATTTTTGACCAGGTTCAAAATCTACTGAAAGAGAGTCATTAGGAAATAAGATATTTAATGTATCTATTGAAAAATTCCCTCTGCCGGAAGTAAACATATTTAATTTAATTTTTTCAAATTTCACATCTGCTACTTGACCTTTTGCGGCATCCAAATTAACATAAAGCTGCATATTTTGCAGCTCCGAACCCGAACCTTTTATGTCGCATCTTCCTGTGAAATCTGACTTGAGTTCGTTAGAATTTATAAATCGGGCTAATTTCAATTTTTTGAAATCTATGTCAGCACTAAATGACAAGCGGTCTGCTAACTTTACTCCTAAGTCTCCTTCTAAAAATCCTGCATCGCTTTGCATAGAAACTTGAGCAGAAATAGTATCCAGATTACCTTTTGAATTGAGATATGAAATATTAGCTCTCCCTATATTGGGAATATTTTCCCAGGGAATACCTATAATTTTTTTAGAAATTGACTGATACGTGAGGGTAGAGTTTTTTACTTTTAAATCGAAAGCAAAATCTTCAGGATTTAATAGGTTTTTCAGTTCACCTGTTAGATTTATAGATTCAGGTGAAGAGGTATACTTCATTTCATCTATGCTGAAATCATTCAGCGTGCCATGAGCTTTGAGCTGTACATCTTGCACACCCTTAAAATCCAAAGGCATTTCTACAAACTTATTTGCTATGATTGGTTGAAAATTTTCACTTTTTACTTTAATATCAAAAATTGCTTTTTCGAGTATTGCATCGCCAAATACATTATAATCTTTCATAGCAACAGAGCAAAATACTTTCTGTTCATCTATCTTGATTGTAACATTTTCAGCCGATATGCCATCGGGAGACAGGTTTAAATCGCCTGTAAATTTAGTCAAGTCAAGCCCTGAGTTCCTCTCTCTGCCACTGAGATTGTCTACGGATAACTTAAATGTATTGTTTAACAAATCAGCACTAGCTTTGACATCCATATTCAAATCATCAAATATCATATCCGAATAATTTATTTGATTACGATTATCAGTCAATAAAAGAGAATCTATTAGCTCAAATCTGCCATTTTTTATTCTAATTCTGTCTGTTAGTATTTTCAAATTGGTATTGCCGGCATCGGTTGTTGTATCTACAGATGGATAAGCAATATGCTCTATATTCATAGTAGAGTCTTTACTTCTTATAATCTTGATTACAGGATAATTCAACTCTATACTCTGCACAGATATAACATTATCTATCATTGGAAAAGCATTTAGCTTAATATATGCCTCAGGCACATAAGCTACGGTATCACATCCTGCGATAAGTGACGCATGAATTAGCTTGATACCGCTCAGATTTACCAAATCTATATCATCAACATATAATGTCCCTTGCAGTCCGGAGTTAACTGATTCCAAAGCATAGTCAAGCACTTGATGCCTAATTACAGGAATTTTAAATATAGCTAATACCAGCAAAAAGACTGCAAGTATCAGATATAAAGTGTATTTAAGTATTTTGTAAATTATTCTCATTTTTCAAATTTAAATAGTATTATTTCTTTCAATTAGCAATGTAATCAATAATTGTACCAGAGCTATATTAAATGTACGAATTTGATTCGATATAGTTGAACTAATTTTCGAAAGTCACAGAAATATTACTCTCAGGCAATAAAACTCTACTTGTACACATAATATCAAAAAATTAATTTTACACAAGCCTCTGACACCATACCTATTTCTATTGTATATTCTTATAAATCAAATACTTAAAAATATATACCATTCAAATAAATAATTACAAATTTCACGTAAAATAATTTTATATAATTGCTAATAATCCATATATTACCATATTCATTTACTAAACTTATTTAAGTAACACATTTGCTAGTTAAAAGGAAGGAAAACACACATGTCTCAGAAAAAAACTTACAAAATTGCATGGCTACCGGGTGACGGTATTGGCGTTGATGTATTAGAAGCAGCTAAGGTTGTATTTGATAAGCTTGGATTTGAAGCTGAATATATCCATGGCGACATTGGTTGGGAGTTTTGGAAAACAGAAGGCGACTCTTTACCCGAAAGAACTATAGAGTTATTAAAAAACGTTGATGCTGCTATGTTTGGTGCTATTACATCTAAACCTGTAAAAGCGGCCGAAGAAGAGTTAGTGCCAGAACTAAAAGGTACAGGTTTAATTTACCGCTCTCCTATCGTTAGGATGCGTCAAATGTTTGACTTGTACAACTGCTTGAGACCAACAAAAGCATATAAAGGCAATCCATTGAATTTTAAAGATTTTATTGATATAGTAGTATTTAGAGAAAACACTGAAGATTTATATGTTGGTGTAGAATTTAATACAGTTCCTAAAAAACTTGCTGATACCTTGAGCGAATTAAATCCTAATTTCGAACGTTTTGCTCACTTGAAAGAAGATGAATATGCAATCTCTACTAAAATAAATACAAGAGAAGGTTCACGTAAGATTATTACAGAAGCTTTTGAATTTGCGAAGAAATTTGGCAGGAAAAAAGTAACAGTAGTTCACAAATCTAACGTTGTTCGTGCGTCTGACGGCCTATTCTTAGAAACAGCAAAAGAAGTAGCTAAAAACTACCCAACTGTTGAAATGGATGAAGGAAACATAGATGCGATGACTATGTGGCTATTAAAAAACCCTGAAAGATATGACGTACTTGTAGCTCCTAATCTTTATGGTGATATTATAAGTGACTTATGTGCTCAGATGGTAGGCGGACTTGGTTTCGCTTGCTCCGGTAACATTGGTAAAAATCTTGCAGTATTTGAGCCTACTCACGGTTCTGCTCCAAAATATGCAGGCAAATACAAAGCTAATCCTATCGCTACATTCCTATCTGGCAAAATGATGTTAGATTGGCTCGGAGAAGAGGAAATGGCTGAAAGATTAGAAAAAGCAGTTGCAGATGTAGTCGAAGAAGGAAAAGTTCGCACTTACGATATGGGAGGCGATGCTTCTACTATGGATATGGCAAATGCTGTAGCAGCTAAATTGTAACAAAAATATTTTCAATGAAATAAATAGTCAATTAGGCGGAGCGTGATAAATTTACACTCCGCCCTATTTATATTATTAAGAAGTGAAAGATAATATTTAGGCATCCATTTTCTTCAAAGTATGAGGAAGAGTCAACAACTAAATTAATAGTACTGCATTAAAACCTGTTTGCCATCTGCTTTACACTTATTTGCTATAAGTGGAATGATTTTCATCCTTGTCAGTAGACCTTGCTGCTTGAATTTAATATCTTTTGTTGCCGGGTTTTGTGATGTGCCAACCATAAAACGAATTTTATCGGCAAACTGAATAGCATCCAGTAGCATGACTGCAGAGTTATTATCGTCCATAAGCACTCTATCTTCATCCCAGATATTATATACCTGATTTAGAGTAATTGCACCCTCAGTTACCAAATCTATTCCGTCAATTTTACTGATTGGTGGCGTAAGCTCATCATGCAAATCTCCCTCCAATTCTATCGACTTTCCTGTGACTTGTGCTACAATTTTTGCAGTAGAAGCCCCACAGACTATTTTTGTTCCGTCTAACTCTATGAACTTCCGAATACAGTCATGATCAAGCATTTTATTGGAAGGCGGACCAGATAAAATATTCACAGTAGTTCCGTCTCTTCCCCATGCAACAAGTGAAGTCGTATCATCATCATAGTGACCTTTGCAAAGCTCATGTGCTTTTTGGTTGATAGACGCAGGAAGCTCCATGTAATGCATTCTTTCATTAAGTCTTTCGTTAATATATCGGTTCAATCCGGCAGACTCCCAGCCCATTCTTAGCCCTCTGCCTAGTCCGGCTTGAGTTATCCCATCACTGACAATAACTAAGGCTTCTCTGGGCTTCATAAAGCAGTTAGATTCGCCAATAACAGCATTTTCCACTGTATATGTTCTTTGAGGTAATACGTTTGAGTATGAAGGTGTCATAAATATAGGTGCAGGCATATCATAAGTAAGCACAGTGGTGCCACCATCCTTCATTATTCGTGCAACTGTGAAGACTGCATAAGGCAGACCATTTTTCGCAGCATGATTCATAGTTTTCACTAAACTTGTAAAGGCTCTTCTGAGCGAAAAGTCTGTCGCCATAAGTTCTTTTAGCCGAGCTACACACATAGTCGCAGCTATATTAGCTTTTATGCCATGCCCGAGCCCGTCACTGACTATTATATAAGTATTCTCATTGCGCCTTTCCCAATGGACAACATCGCCACATGGTTTATCAGGATGCTTTGAGTTTTGAACTGCTTCTATTTCGATATGTAAGTATCCCATAACCACTTGTCATCTTTTTTGTTTTCAACTTTTTCCTCATCTTCAGCCAATTTTAGCAAATGTTCTACCAGTTCTTCCCCTCTGGCAGTGCTTTCACCCAGCAACTTAGCTATATTCTGTGCCATATTTACCTGATGGTCAAATAACTCTTGAGCTTGCAGAATAGTTTTGCGTTTCAATGAATTTAATTGAACTTTATCAGCGAGGCTGTTAGTAATATTTACAAAAATACCTACGTATTGCTTTTCTTCTTTCAGCTTATATATAATTTGATGACAAGTGATGCCATATCTTTCGTGCTTGACTGTAACTTCTAACTTATCAGAGTCTCCAGATGCTACTTTTTGGAACGGCTCCGGATCCATTAGGTAAGAAATATGTTTACCATTAACAGAGTGAGTAGCCTGGAAAAACTTTCTAAATGCGTTATTTGTATGGATAATATTTAGACGCAAATCCAAAATGACTATGCCGTTTGGCGAAGTCTCAATTATCCTGTCTGTTCTTTGTTCGGCGATTTTCCTTACATAAGGCAAGCACATATTAAGTTCTGCCATTCCCATAAGCACCGCTATAGCTTTTTCGCGACAAGTATCATATCCACACGAACCACAATTAAGGTGATCTTCTTCTTTAGTTTTACCTGTTTTTTCAAGTACTGTATTAATCTCATCTTCGCTAAATTTCGGTACAACAACCGGTCTTTCCGTGCTAAATGATGAACATAAAGCTAAAGACTCATATAAATCTTCGGCTTGAGATGTAGAATCATACGTAATTCTATTTTTAGCGTAGTTTAGCACTCTTTTTTTACGTTCGAATACATTTTCATGATGCTCTACTCCGGGGCCGTTTATGCAACCTTGTGAGCAAAAAAGAGGCTCTATAACGACAGTGCCCGAAGTATGTTTAACCATCTCTAATGACTCTTCTATCTCATCATAACCTGAAACAGAAATAATCTCTGCAGAAAGGATATCAGTATCCATCTCACCTGTGCGACTGCTGCCTCCCATTAGTGGAAATAGACGAGCATCACCTTGAGGTAATTCATCAAATTCACTTTCTTCAAATGTCTTCAGATCTATTTTTTCTTCCTCGAACCATTCATTCAACTCATCAAAAGTCATGACAACATCGACCAGGTTATCATACTCATTTCTTTGAGCTTCAGCTTTTTTGGCAACGCATGGCCCTACAAAAACTATTTTTACGTCATCTCCTAATTTAGCTTTTAAGTGCTTAGCATGTGCTGCCATCGGAGATATAACGGGTATTATGTTTTCTACTAATTTAGGTTCGTATTTCTCGATATATGAAACTACAGCAGGGCAAGCAGATCCAATGTGTGCTTTTCCTTTATTAATTTCTATATATTCTTTTGTTTTTTTGGCAACATAGTACGCTCCTATTGCAGTTTCAGCTATATGAAAAAATCGCATAGAACGCAAGGCAGCTACAAGTCGTTTTCTTTGCCATGGTTGGTAATATGCTGCATAGGATGGTGCAATAGAAACAGCTACTTTATTATAATCCGAAAGGAACTTTTTAACTTTTTCTGTATCTCTGCGATATGTTTTAGCGTGCTGAGGGCATTCGCGAATGCAAGTACCGCAGGAAATACACATATCATTATCCACATAAGCTTGCCCATCGTACATTCTAATTGCTTTGACAGGACAGTGTCTTATGCATCTGTAACAATCATGGCATTTTGCTTCGTTGGTAAAGACAATCTGACCTTGTACGCGAGGTATAAAATCCATAACCCAGCCTTTGGAGATAGTGTATAGAATCGAACAATGTAAAGTAAGTACAAATATTCAAAATTTCAACACATAAGATATGAATAGTTTTAAAGTTAGGTACAATTCAATAAATGAATTCTTAATCGAGTAGGAGGAGCATGATTATTTCATGCTCCGTCCTCTCACACCACCGTACGTACCGTTCGGTATACGGCGGTTCGCTAAACATTGGATTTCTGTTAATATAGAAATCCTTTGGTCTTGTCCATATGTCACACATTGTCCTTCGACTACTTTCGACTTATCCTCTGCTTCCAGCATACTTTCTGTCGAACAGCTCCCTACTTTTCATTCAGGAATTTCAGCCTACACTTTATTTTAACAATATATATATTATGTTTAAGACCGTTTAACGTTCTGCCCTTCACTTACCTTGATAAGCTACTATGGCGTCTGCTGACTTCTGAACTCTCAGTCATACATCACTGCATGAGTTGCCGTGTTCCTTACAATTTAAAAGAATGTTTGGCATGAATTCAGATCTCCCCAGGTAAGAATATCAACTTTCACCTCATATATCTGCCGGATTTACATACATAAGTTTCGGATAGTTTTGGGCTTTGTTTTGTTTAGCAAACTCACCCACTTATGCCTGCCTTATATCCGATTTCTGTTCGTCAGACCAAGGTTTTGCCGCCGACTTCCTTCAGATTCCACCTCACGATGGACACCCTTGTCTTTAGCTAACGATTCCCACTATCAAGGCTCGCTTGGGACTTCCACCCTATAGTTGATACCCATGCTGGGC
>JBFHIJ010000045.1:0-26893 GCA_041596515.1 Chlorobiota bacterium | reverse complement strand
TGTCTATGAAGCAGTGCAACCAGTGCGTCTCACTGAAATAGAATCATTTATTGATAGAGGTTCCGGAAGCGACTATGTAATAAAGAGACTCAAAAATGCAAATAAGATACTTACTACTAAAGTACTTAAAACAATGGAAACCTATGCTGAAACTCAGCTTGATAAAAACTATGATATATATTTTAACTGGTCTGACCGCACTATGTATTGCTCAGAATATGTATGGAAAATATACAAAGTCGCAACTGATTTAGAGATAGGCAAATTGCGACCACTGAAAGATTTTGACCTAAGTTCTAAAACAATCAAGCGGATACTAAAAGAAAAGTACGGCGAGTCCATTCCTTACGAAGAACCAATGATTTCACCATGTGATATGTATAATTCTGAGTTATTAGAAGAAATTAAGTAATTCAGAGGTCTAAATACTACATGGTAGTAGATTTAGAAAGAGTCCCAAAATCCTCTGAATCTCTTATTCTCATCGGGCTATGCTCCGGGTAAACTATGCTCAGCATATCGCTTTGCCCGGGGAGACTTATTTCTATAATATATTTCCCCCTGGATCTCCACCCTCCATGAGAAGGTAGGGTCGGCTTTTCTAAAGGAAAAGCCGGGTGGGTTAGCAGTGTTTGCTAATTCGCTAAGGTACTAATATCCTCTAAATCTCTACTTCCCTACTTCACTTCGGGCTATGTTCTGGGTAAACTCTAGCTCAGCACATCGCTTTGCCCGGGGAGACTTATTTTTGGGTGTAAAATATTAAGAAAGTATATTGGTATGTAATCTGGGGTTCCACCCCTTGCCATTAAATGGCTTTAGAGCTTTTTCATCTTTTCTAATGACAAATATGAGACAAATAGGACAAAATATATTTCCAGTAAAAAAAATGGAGCCAGAAAATCTAAACTCCATTTTAATGAATTCTATTTTATCTATCTCTTTCTATTTTGCCACTACAAACTGCCTAAAGTAAGCTTTTCCATTTGACTTAATCTTTAAGAAGTATGTACCCGGCAGTAGTTCTGTTGTATCAATATCTTTTTCTTGAGTTTCTAAGACAGATGAACCGGACAAGTTAAATATCTCTATTTTATCTATGTTACCATCATATCTTATTGAAAGTATGTCTGTAGTGGGATTAGGGAAAATAGAAAAGTCGATAGACTGTCTCTTATTTTCATTATCCTCCGCCACTGATACAGGTTCCTTAGATATAAATAAGCCTTCGGAAGTATATGCGTAAGCATGGTTATCCGGAGTAAACTCATAGTTCAAAACGAAGCCTTCACATACATTTTCTAATAGGTTTTCCCACACAACACCGTCTTCACTTTTAAGAAGACCAAACGTGCCATCTAAGTAAAAATCACCTTTATAACATTTAGGATTATTATGAAAATAGTCTTCTTCCAGTCCCCAAACGTTTGTAAAGTTTGCACCGTTATCAGTACTGACATATATACTGTTGTTTGTTTCTATTAGTATCTTATCTCCATCGAAAGAAAGATTTTCGATTTGCCAGACTTCATCCAAAAATGCAGGGCGAAGAGTGTCGAAGTTCTCTTTGTCATTTATATTGCCTCTTATTAGGATAATCTTTCCGTTAAAGTCTTTAGCAGTATAAAGTATATCTAAGTTTGAGTTGACATCTATCCTGTCAGCATCTTCAATATTTAAATCAGCGCCATACTTATTATATAAATAAAATGACTCCTTATATTGAGCATCTAATATATTAAGTAAAAGCATATCTTCAGTTTCTTTCGTTACGCCAAATATGGTAATATCTTCAAAAAGACTTTCGGTATTGCCATCTTTTGTAATATAGAGAATATTGTTATCCAGTTCTAACTTGGAGCCCTCAAAAGTGTAATAAAGCTGATTGTCTTTATTGATTTTATGCCATTCTGCATCATTTTTTATTTCCCAATTATTACCTACTTCGTTACTAATTAAGGTACAAACGCTATAATCCTCAAATTCTCTAAAGTGAATACTAACAGGGAAATTATAATTAGCATCTTTAAAGCTCTTTGTGTTAGTGTCGTACACAAAAACGCCTATTCCGTGTATGTATACATTGCCATCATAAACATTAATATAATTCTGACCGTACATCATAACGTCAGAAATATCAGCTATTTCCCAGTTCTCGCCGGAATCAAAACTAATTGCAAAACTTTGCTCAGATTTGTTAGTATTACTGTTAGAGGCAAAAAAGTTAACTGCGAGTATATTTTCTTTTGCTCTAAATCCTAAAATCGAAATCTTATCTTCTTCAAACTGAGGAATGGATTTGAGTAAATCTTTAATGTCAAACTGTGCAGACCAGTTATTTCCCAAATCTGCGGAAGCGTATATCGTGCTTTCATCTAAAGCAAGTAACTTATCATTGTCTGTATATAAGAAAGTAGGCTCAATATTGATTTCTTTCTCTGACATCTCGGATGTTTTTGAGTTGTAGACCTTTAGATAATTTTTAGACGTAGTTATATCTTGCGCAAAGAAGACCAAAGATTCATCATTAACTACAGCTGCATTCTCGGACTTAAATGTAATGTCTGAAAGTACTGATTCCCATGAAGTCCCATTATCTTTAGTTTCAAATAGTTCTCTATTGTCAAATGCAAAAACAGAATTACCGGCTTCAAAGAAACATTCTCCGGAGTTGAATATATCATATTTATCTCCTGTCCACGATTCTCCATCATCAGTAGAAACCATTATCGGCCAATCCATAGCAGATGCATATAAAGTTCCGTTTTTTGCTTTGTATATTGAATAAACAGATCTTATATATCCGGAAATATTAATGGTAGTATTGTACACATTATGTTTGTTACAGTAACTATAGGTCTCTCCGTTGTCATTAGACTTTCTTATTCCCAGCATACCAAGATAAACATCGTCACCTGATTTATAGAAAGAGTAAACCGGCCCTGAACCTGGCACATCGACATACTTCCATTCGATAGACCATGCTGAAGGTGAAAGAAGTAAAAATAAAGCTGCAAATTTTAAAATATTAAACATACAAGGCTCCTGTTATGTACTAGAAAATAATCCAAGTATTAGGTAAATCACTCTTTAGTTGCTCAATTTCTGAATTGCTTATAGGATTTCCATAAAGTGCCAAAGTCTTTAAACTTTTGAGGTTTTTAAGCCAAGAGGGTATAGAGCTAAGATTGTTACCGTAAAGATATAATTCTTGGAGGTTCTGCAGATTGGCCATAGCTAATGGGAGCTCATCTAAATTATTATTTTGTAGCCGCAAAATTGTAAGCTCAGTGCAAAGACCAATTTTATCACTGATTTTAGATATACTATTATTGTCTAAGTCTAATCTGGTAAGTTTGGGCATATTAAAGAAATTGGATGGAAGAGAGCTCAACTTATTGTGGCTAAGGTGCAACCATTCCATATTGTGCATATTCCCAAAAGATTCCGGCAGAGCTGTCAGTTTATTATAATTAAGGTCTAACTGGTTTAGCCATTCTAAATTACCAAAATTATCAGGTAATCTTACCAAATCATTGTCTGCAATCAATAGCCATCCAAGTGAAGTTAAATTGCAAATATAATCAGGCAAAGAATTGAGCATATTATTAGACAATTCAAAAGTTATTAAATTAGAAGGAAGGCTTATATTGTCAATAGTTTTAATATAGTTATCTCTCAAAATAAGCGTATGGATTTTTGAATAGTCCTCTATAGCGGGGCAAATCTTTGTAATCCTAAGGCCTGCCATATCGACATGTTCCGCTGTTTCAGGGGTATATAGTTCATTTAGAAAATCACATGCGTCGAATTCGAAATCTACTCCATCAATAATTTGTGTATTGGGTTGAGCAGACGAATCGTTTTCTTTACAAGAAAAAATTAAAAACGCCATAAACAGCAACGAAGTTAAATGTTTTATATTCATTATGTTATTCTCCCCATCTCATGATTGGCAAATCTTTAATTTGTGTATCTGTTTCAATTCTTAATACTTCGAAAGGGCCATCAACTTCTTCATTAGTTGTTTTACTAATAACCAACTGGTCTCCGACAGCACTGATTTCAAATTGATTAGTACTGTTCAAAGCCGTCAAATTTTGAATTCCTGCTTTTAACTTTGGCAAAATAATAATATTATTCCCCCAATCTCTGACATGAAGATAAATTACATTATCTATATAGGTCGCACCCGCCTGAGGGAAATTAGCATAAGGGCCTCCCGCAGTTTTGTATATACATTCACCGTATTTTTCGAGCCATGTGCCGACATCTAATATTCTTTGTGCATGTTCTTCATCTATTGTGCCGTCCGGTTTCGGACCTATACCAATCGTAAAAATACCATCGTTGCAGACAGTTCTGGAGAGGTTTGTAAGTATTTGCTCTTTAGGTTGTAGTACATCATCTTTCACATAAGACCAATGCCGCCCCAAACCATAGAGAGCCATCCACAGCTTTTTGTTGTTGAAATCATAAAGATAGCCTTCAGGTGTCATATAGTCACCTCTATATAGACATCTATCATTTATTATCATATTTGGGTGTCTATCCCATATTTTTTCGACGATGTTTTCGCCATTAAAATATTCGACTGGAAATCTTGAATCGAAAAACATTAGGTCTGGAGAATATTTTTCAGCAAGCAGTTCTTCTATTTGACCTTCCATTCTGTCTATATATCGTCCATGAGTGATTTTCATAAAGTCTGGGTCTTTCCAGTCAGGCACTGAGTAATAAAAACCGAACTTCAAATCCTTAGCTTTGGAAGACTGAGCAAGTTCATAAGAAATATCAGCTCCATAAGGACAATTTGGATTTGTGATATTGTATCCGTTGTAAGCATACTCTGTTTCAAAGTTACAGAATCCATCATGATGCTTAGATACAAAAAGAAAGTAATTAAAACCGCTATTTTTAAAAATATCAACCCACTCGTCAGGGTTAAACTTTGTAGGATTAAACTGCTTATAAAGTGAATCATATTCCTCAGGAGTACGAGTCACTTCGCCAAAATCAGACTCATAAGGGTTAGATCCGTCACCCCTGTCGGAAATTCTACACCAGCTGATTTCCTCACCGGTAAGAGTCCCAGGTCCAAAGTGAACAATTACTCCAAATTTTGCCTCTTTGAGCCATTTAACTCTTGCTTCATATTTTAATTTAGAATGTTTTAATCCTATCGCAGTTGGCAAAGTATCTTTTGTGTCATCGCCGCAAGATATAAGGAATTGAAAGAGAACCACTATCGTCAAAATATGACTTAGCTTCATATAAACCTCTAATACTTAGGTATATTTTCAATGTATTCACAATTATAAACTTTTGCACATCACAAGTTCAATATATAAATAAATATTGTATTAGCATAATACTTCTCATTATACGTATAAGTATATATATAATGTCTTAATTATCACCTTGTTATAAGATTAATGCAAAAAAAGTGGATGATATATGGTGCTTATGGTTTCACCGGAGAGTGGCTGGCGAAGCAGGCAGTAACTCAAAAGATGAATCCGGTCATTGCAGGCAGAGATGCTCTCAAAACTAAACGCTTAGCTTTAAAATTAGGTTTGGAGTTTAGAGTATTTAGTATTGATGAGGATAAAACTATAGAAGCTAATCTAAAAGATATTGATTTACTCTATAATCTTGCCGGCCCATATTGCAAATCTGCTCCCACATTAGTAGAAGCCTGCTTACGAACTAAAACTCACTATATGGATCTTACAGGCGATCTTGAAATATATGATTTCCTATATTCCTTGGATCGAGTTGCCAAGGAAAGTGGTATACTTATTATGCCCGGAGTAGGTTTTAATATTATTGCAACGGAGTGTGTAGCGGCTCATACTGCTCAAAAGTTATCACATTGCGACACCTTAGATATAGTTATGGCGACTCAAGCAAAGCCAAGTAAAGGCACTTTTAAGCAAATGATAGCTTTGCTACCCAAAGGAGGTTATGAGATAAAAGACAGCTCTCTGCACCAGTGTAAAATCGAAAAATCTGATATTGTAGTCCATTATCCTCACAAGAAGAGAACTGCTTTTAAAATTCCCTTGGGTGAGTTAGTTGCTTGCTATAAATCTATGGAAATTCCTAATATCAGAGCCTACTATGCATTGTCTTCTTTTTGGGCTAGCTTAGCTGAAAGCATGCTATATAGCTTTACAAAATTTTCAGGCAAAAGCTACGGTAGGAAATTACTTTCCGGGATAGCTTCTACCTATGCCAAAGGGCCCAGCGAAGACTCTATGCTCCATGACAAAGCTTTTGTATATGTAAAAGCTTCGAGTAGTCAAGATGGAGTATACGCTGAAACGATGATTAAAACGCCGGAGCCTTACTTATTTACTGTATTAATTGCATTAAAAGCAATTGCAAAAGTGCTGGATAGTAATTACAAAGGAGCCATGACACCAGTTGAGGCTTTCGGTAGTAGCTTCGTTTTTGATGTCGAAGGAGTAGAATATGTATAGTAATTTTATAGGTATTTATGCAGTACTAATTACAAAACGAGGGATTGCTTTTAATGTTTATTAAGAAGCAACCCCTTTTTTAGCACAGACTTGAAGTTAGAGGTCAAATTAACTGTGCTTTAGCTCTCTTTGTGTTCCCGAATATACAGGAATAGATTTAATGCCAGAGCTATAGAAGCTATTATAGTAAAATATATTAGAAATATAACCATAATAAACCCTCCCAAATTGTGCTCCTTACTTAAAGAGACACAGGGCACAGTAAAAGGTCTCACTAATCCCACCAAAGTCCTAAGATTTTACTGTTTCTGATTGAATCTATTAGTTTCTCATTGTAGCTGAACTCCGTCTTGATATCAGGGCAGACTTCAAATACCTCCTCAGCAAAGGCATCTTTGTCATCGGGAAGAGTTGTAAATTCCAATTGCAACCAATCACTACCTGCTCCATGGATTACAAATTCAAATTGAGTGCTCCATTTGTCAATAAGCTCGCAAAGCATATCTGTATTGTTGACGTTGGTTTTTCCTTTTGTGCCTGCAAAGCGAATTATACTGCTTTCAATGTCGGACTTAAATGAAACAACATTAGTTTCTCCCTCCTGTTCACTAAAGGCAAACAGTCTCATGCCATGTGTATCAAACCGTTTCTTGCAATTTTTAACAATTGTATAGGCAGTTTCGGGCTTCGTAGAAGACGCAACTGCTTCGATAGAGTTCTGATTTATAGGCTTAAGAGAAGTTGTAGTTTCTGTTTTCAAAAGCCGCATCAATTCTTCATTTAAACCTATTCTATCTGCAAATTCCAGCTCTGCTGCAGTTAATTTCTGCAAAGCTAGTCCAAAGTATTGTAATAATCCCATAACTCACAATTTGATATAAATAATCGTCAAAAATACTTAAATTCTACAGAGTATAGAAGAAGAAAATAAATTTTGGCAAAGTAAATAAATACTCTTATATTTGTATTCCTTATGGAGTTGGTCAGGTAGCTCAGTTGGTAGAGCAGAGGACTGAAAATCCTCGTGTCGGCGGTTCAATTCCGTCCCCGACCACAGAAAGAAACTTATAAATCCTTATAGCTGATAAAGTTATAAGGATTTTTTGTTAGTAGTTGAAAATCTACACTTAGATAGATTCTCATGGTCTTATTTCAATCGGTGTGCCAATGGCAACTGCATTAAACAGCTCTTCGATTTCGTCGTTAGTTACTGCGATGCAGCCGGCAGTCCAGTCTCTTGTTTGGATTATACTCCCAAAAACACCAAACCCATTTTTAATACCATGTATTTTGATTAGTCCACCGGGAGACACTCCAAGACTGTCAGCGTGTTTTTTATCCTGCACGTTGGGATAAGATATACCTAGATTCTTGTTGTAAGCACTGTTAGGGTTCTTTCCATCAATATAGTAAATACCTTCAGGTGTTTTCCCGTCGCCCTCTTGTTCTTTATGTCCTAAAGGATTGAAGCCAAGCGAGATATTATATGTTTTTATAAGTTCCTCATTTGAGAATACATGCAATTCTCTTTTACTCTTTTCTACTAATATTTTATCAATAGTAACTGAAGAATCCAATTTGTCACTTCCTTGAAATAAATACAAAATTAGAAATATCGCACTTGCCAAAAGTAATATAGTCAGAATAAGTTTCATAGACTGGAGCAGTATATTAGTTAGTAAATTCAAGGAATAAATGCAATAGCGAAGTAAGACGTTGTAGAGGGAAAGCATATATAAATGTTAAAATAGCTTACTCCATATATTATACGACTTTAAGTGATTGTGAAATAGAAAATCTAATCAATGAATCTGTAAGTATTGGGGCTGCCGGTAGAAAAACTTTCTATATTGAACTCGGCTAAGAAAAGTGAGGTGCTTTGTCATAAATAGACACACACATATAACTTGTAATATTCTCTGCAAAAATATTGGGAGTGGCAAAATTCACTGCTTTAATTGCCTATTGTATTTCTATCATTTTAGCAAATGATAGAATTTCAAATAAAGGAATAAACAGCAAAGGAAAAGCCCTCTGCTATTTAGAATTAAACCTTAAAAATGTATCCTAATATCACAAAGAAACCTTATTTCATAGCAAATGAGATTAATCGGACACAAGAGAAAATAATTTACAACACACTTATCACTTTTTGCCATTTAATTGCACAAGTGCATCATGCATTTTACCATTCATATAGATTTCTGGTACTATAACATCGCATTTTTCAAATCGAAGTTTTACTCCTGATTCGCGGAACATAGCATAGGTTCGTTCGTAAGCGTCTGACCATTTGCTATTTGTTAGTTCGTCATAAAAATCCTGCCCATTTTGGTGGATTACTACTTCAGAGATACCACTTTGGATTATTCCTCTGGCACAGTCATTGCAAGGAGTCCAAGGCACATAAAGCTTACATCCTTTTAGGTTAATTCCTCTTCGGGCAGCATTGTAAATTGCATTCCTTTCTGCGTGCTCCACCCAAAAGTACTTTTCTCCACCATCGCGAGAAAGCCTGGTCCTGTTTGGATCCGGCTCCACTCCTCTTGGCAATGAGTTATAACCAGTGGAAACCAGTATTTTATCAGAATCAACAATAACGGAACCGACATGAGTGTGCTCATCTTTGCTTCTCATGCCAACTAAGTAGCACATAGTAATATATAATTCGTCCCAGTTTGGTCTTTTCATATCAATATCAATTAGTAGTTATGAAATTATAATTATAAATATAAAGGATTCTATTGAAACAGCAAAGAGTTATCTCCGTAGCGAGTTGTTTGATGCTTTACTAATAAGTAAGACAGCAATCTACTCATTCTATTTTCTTATATTTGCAAATTGAATCAATGCAAGGCAAATAAAGGAAGAATATTGATGAGTATATTTGAAGCAATAATTTTAGGACTAATCCAAGGTCTAAGTGAGTTTATTCCCATCAGCAGTACGGCACACTTAACTATTGCAGGCAAACTGATGGGATTAGTCAATCCACAAAACCCTGAGCAATGGACTGCATTTATAGCTACAATTCAGCTTGGTACGTTAGCAGCAGTTTTTGTTTACTTTGCTAAAGATATAAAAGACATACCTATCGCATTTATTAAGGAAAATTTGCTTAGTCGCCGCAAGTTTAAAGAGCAGACTGACAATTCAAGGATGGGCTGGAATATTATTTTAGGGTCAGTGCCAATAGCTGTCTTTGGGTTAGCATTAAAAAAAATAATTGAAGGCAATCTTACTAAAGACCCTTATGTAATAGCTTCAAGTCTGATAATCCTTGCTGTCATCTTGTTTTTTGCAGAGCGTTATGCATCTTTGAAAAAGGACATGAAAAATATTACTGTAAAAGATGCAATTATAGTCGGGCTTAGCCAGTGTTTAGCTTTGATACCCGGCTCTTCAAGATCAGGGACAACTATTACTGCTGGTTTGTTTTTAGGTATCAACAGAGAGGCAGCAGCCAGATTTTCATTTCTTCTTTCTATTCCCGCAATATTTGGCAGTGGCTTGCTTGCCTTTTATCAGTCGTTAGAGTATCTGCAGTCCGACCAACTGACTGGTTTGATTGTGGCAACAACAGTCTCTGCTATCTCTGGTTATGCTGCTATAGCATTTTTGATTAGTTACTTAAAGAAAAACTCTACAATGCTATTTATAATCTATAGGATTGTATTAGGTATAGCATTAATAATTATGGCAGCAAATCATATTCTATAGTGTTGATTGTTTTTGTACCATATTTGTAATCAGATGTCATCGAAACAGCTATAAAATCATTGCATGGCAAGGGGGTGAAACCCCTTATTCAATGAGCAATTACGCAATATTTTCTTACAGAGTAAGTAAGCGTGCTCCTTGGTTCTACGGTCATTTCCTTCAATTTTTATGGCATCTAATGACATATCCGGGCTAATGACATTTTTGAGCTTGACCCAACTCAAGTAGCTTTTACGAACCTCAAATTTTAATCGCCTCAAACAACGAAGATATAATTTATAAATGTATTTCTTTACGGCAAATCCGAAAAATGTTCCAACTTTTTGTTGTGTTTTATAATAGCTTCTATGCATTTGCCAGCCTATAATAAGTATATTATCTTTTAGCAATATGACAATATAAATAATTCTAAAATAGTGTTTTGATTTAAGATATTTTATTCTTATTATGCAATTGTAAGTGTATTCACAAATAATTGAGACACTATGGTAGACAAACAATCATTTATCAGAAAGATTTTACCACCTCCCGGGTGGCGCTTGATAGCTACTGTATTATCAGGCGTTATAGTAGGCTTGGCTATAGGGATATTTTATATTTCCAACGCTGCCTCGTATCTTTCTGATGATCCGGCAACTTGCGTTAATTGTCATGTGATGGTGCCGCAGTATGCTACGTGGCAGCACAGTAGCCATCGGCAATGGACTACTTGCAACGACTGTCACGTACCGCACGACAATCCGTTTCGCAAATATCTCTTTAAAGCACAGGATGGGATGAGGCATGCCTATGTATTTACTACTAGGACTGAGCCTCAGGTTATTAGAATTAAAGAAGCCGGGAAAGCGGTAGTGCAGGATAACTGCATGCGGTGCCACTATCAGCAGGTAAATCCGGTTTCTGCTGCAAACGTAACAGGGCATAATTACAAGTCCGGCGAAGGCAAGCTCTGTTGGGATTGCCACAGAGAAGTTCCGCACGGAAGGATTTCAAGCCAAGCTTCCACTCCTTATGCGAGAGTGCCATCTATGAAGCGTGCAGTCCCTGAATGGTTAGAAGAAATGTTAAAATAATTTTATAGAGGTTTATAATGGCAAATGAAAAATCAAATAAGTGGCTCTATTGGGGGCTTTTCCTCGCTACTATAGTAATTGTAGCTTTGGGTATTATGCTGGCAAGCAGCATAATGGAACGCCGTCAGGAGAAAGTAGCAAAAATGCAAATGGTAGAACCCATAGGCGAAAACGAATACAGAAATGAAATTTGGGGCAAGAATTTCCCAAGAGAATTTGATACTTATTTAAATACTAAAGATACTACGTTCCGCTCAAAACATGGTGGAGCTTCAATGCGTGACTATCTTGAAGAATTTCCTAATTTGATAGTGATGTGGGCAGGATATGGTTTCTCAAAAGATTACAATCAAGGCCGTGGTCATGCTATGGCTGTAAAAGATATCAGAAACACTCTCAGAACCGGCGGTGTCGAAGATAGTCCTATGCCTGCTACATGCTGGTCATGCAAAAGTACAGATGTTGTGCGCATGATGAAAGAGGTGGGGCCAAAAGAATTTTACAGCGGTAAATGGATTGATAAAGGGCATGAGATTATTAATCCAATTGGATGTGCTGATTGCCATGATGCAAACACAATGGATTTGACAATTACAAGACCTGCCCTTGTAGAAGCAATGGAAAGACAAGGTAAAAAAATTGAAGATTTCACACATAATGAAATGCGTTCGCTCGTGTGTGCTCAGTGCCACGTAGAGTATTATTTTGCGAAACCTGGCAATTACCTGACTTTCCCTTGGGATAAAGGATTTTCGGCAGACGACATGGAAGAATACTACGACAATATAGAGTTTACTGACTGGACACATAAATTGAGCCGCACTCCTATGCTAAAAGCTCAGCACCCTGATTACGAATTATTTATGACGGGTATTCATGCCAAAAGAGGAGTCTCATGTGCAGACTGTCACATGCCTTACAAAGTAGAAGGTGGAGTGAAGTTTACAGATCACCATATTCAGTCTCCATTAGCAAATATAGCTAATGCTTGCCAGACTTGCCACAAAGAAAGTGAAGAGCAGTTACTGAAAGATGTTTACGATAGGCAGGATAAACTTTTAGAACTTCGCGGTCTTGCAGAAGAAGCACTTGCTAAGGCACACCTTGAAGCAAAAGTAGCTTGGGATGCGGGAGCGACTGAAGAAGAAATGTCTCCTGTTCTTACTCTAATTCGTCATGCACAATGGAGATGGGACTGGGTAGCAGCTGCCAATGCAGTAGGTTTCCATTCGCCTGTTGAAGCGATGCGAGTGATTGGAACTTCTATATCTAAAGCGGAGAAAGCAAGAGGCATATTAGCCACTATTTTTGTAAAACATGGTAAAGAAATACCTGTTGCATTGCCTGATATTTCCACTAAGGAAAAAGCTCAGAAAGTTATTGGCTTGGATATGGAAAAACTAAGAGCAGACAAAGTAAAACTATTAGAAACAGTTGTAAAAGAATGGGATAAAAAAGCAGAAGAACGCCAAGGTAGTTTCTATAAATATTGATATCACACTTTACAACCCCCTAAAAACAAAAAAACCGATACACTGCAAAAGTATATCGGTTTTTTTTATGAGAGCCAACGAACGGAGTCGAACCGCCGACCGGCTGATTACAAATCAGCTGCTCTACCAGCTGAGCTACGTTGGCAAGAGAGAGAGTAGTACTTGCATCAAAGCAAGTGTACTTAATATTTCAAAGAGAGAGCCAACGAACGGAGTCGAACCGCCGACCGGCTGATTACAAATCAGCTGCTCTACCAGCTGAGCTACGTTGGCACCTACCAAAAAGGTTTACAAAAATAATTAAATTTTCTTACAAAGCAAAAGAAAAAAGTCAATTCAAGTGAAGTTTCTTAAAAAATAGATTATTGAAGCACTAAGGTCAGTGCATTATCTACTCAAACTTTCCTGATGCGTCCCCTCTATAGCCCCGCATGAAGTCTTGGCATGCCATTGCTTTTTTGCCCTGTAGCTGGAAATTTTCTAACTGCAATGCACCATTTGCGGTCTGAACAAAAATGGAATTATCCTTACAAATAAACTCACCGGGAGATAACCCTAAACTCTCTTGCACTGAGCACTTCAATATCTTAAAACTTTTATCACCCCATATAGTCCAAGCACCCGGAACAGGAGACATCCCGTGGATGTAATTTCTAAGAGTCAAGGCATCAGTGTTCCAGTCGATTTTAATATCTTCTCTGAATACTTTTGGAGCCGGAGTTGCCAGAGAGTCATCTTGTTGCAAGGCTTCAAATTTGCCGGATAGCAACAAATCAATAGTTTCTACAGCAAGCGCTGCCGAATGAGGCATTAACATATCATGCAGCTCGCCGGCAGTAGTGCCATCCGGAATATCCACTTCGCTTTTTAACAGCAGATCACCCGTGTCAACCACATCTTGCAAAAGGAACGATGTAACTCCACTTTTTTTGTCCCCGTTGATGATAGCATGATTTATTGGAGCTGCGCCTCTGTATTTTGGCAACAGCGAACCATGTATATTAAAAGTACCGATTTTAGACTTAGTATAAATTTGTCTTGGAAGTATTCTAAATGCAACAACGCATATAATATCCGCATCTATTTCAGCTATCTGCTTTTCAAATTCCTCATCCTTCAACTTAGTAGGTTGCAATACTGGCAAACCCAGTTCAAGAGCCTTTTCTTTTACAGGGGAAGGGATGAGCTTTCTGCCTCTGCCTTTTGGTTTGTCAGGAACAGTTACCACTGCGGCAACGTCCCATTTAGCATGAATAGCTTCTAAAGTGTGAACTGCAAAGTCAGGTGTTCCCATAAATATAATTTTTGGCTTGCTCATAGCATTCCTCTCAAGGCAGATACGAAAATATATAATTACAAATATAAGCTATTTATTGCTATTATCACAGTGTCTGATATAATCATAAAGTAGAATCAGATTTCCAAAACCGTCGGGTATTACCTGATGCGGTTCATACTTATAAGATGCTATCCCTTCGTAATTGCCTATTGTATCTTTTAGCATTGTTTTAATAGGAATTCTCTTTATTAAATTTCCGTCTTGCGAATATTTGGTTGCAAAAAGGAACACAGTATCTCCCAAGGTTGAATTATGGAATTGATAGAATCCATCATCCAAGTCCGGGTATATTGTTGGGAATCTGCCATAAAGTTGATTATGGGACTAATCGCTGATAGTATCTGCAAACCGGTGTTTATTTTTGCAGTCCTTATCCGTATCATAATACGTAGGGAACTTTGAAGCCAGCATGTCCTGCTCAGCCGGATACATAAATTTTATTCCATGAAGTAATTATTCTTTGTTCTTGACTAAGGTAGAACATATAAGAATTGTTTTGTAGTACTTGCAATGGATTATTTGCTTAAGTCTCTGAATAATTCGCATCATTGAAGATATTAACATCTCCCGCTACGAGTTTCATAACAAATATACCACTTAAGTCTGAATCATTTTTATCAGCTATACCGGCAAGAGTATATCCGCTCATATTATTTCTAACAGTCATTTGAGTGGAGAGAGTCTGTATTATATTTGTGTCCTGGCTGTAGAAATATAAAGATTCAGCAGAAAACAAGATTGAAGACTATGCTAAACAAAGCAATAAGTATATTATGTATTTCATATTTACTCCCTAAGAACTTTTATATTCTACGAGTGGTTATGAAGAAAGGCACTTGGATAATAATAAGACTTATTTCCTATGGTTAACTTCAATATATAAATACCGTCTCTATCACTAGTAGATACAATTTCTCCAAAATGAAACAATCCGGCATTTGCACTACCTGATGTTTTATTTCCATTTGGATTTTCGAGTAAGTGAGTTAAGACTTCCAACTCGAAATCAAAGTCTTCCGGATAGTTCCAAACAATGTGACTCGTATCAACGACAGGATGAGGGTAAATCTTGAATCCGATATCATTATCAATAAAGTTGAATACAAATTTTGTTTTATAATCATGGGTTACATAGTAATTTTTTGTTTCAAACCATTTTGGCACCTCTCCAAAGTAATCTTGTAATGCTACAGAATCCAAAGTTTTTGTGTCATATTTGGAAATTGTGAATGGATTAGATAATTGGAATAGTTCTTCATTAAGACTTACTTTTAAGCGATACTCTGCTCCAATCTCAACTGAGTCGATGGTATAGAATCCATCGGCAAATGGTGGAGAATCCTGAGTAAATGATGTAGCAACAACAGTTACACCTCGCATAAGTTCTACCTTAATACCGGATAAATTTCTAGAAGAAACATATCTTTGGAAGCTATTCCCATTGTCATCAGTCATTTCAATCTCAAATCCTACTAATCCAATAATATTAGTATATTCCTTGTCTTCTACAGGATCTGTAGTTGCTGGATTACAGCCATAAAAGACAATAAAGCTGAGTAAAATCAATAGAAAGATTTGTTTCATTTTACAACCTCAGTTTATTTTGGGAAATACCAAGTTGGAAAATCAGAGCAATAAGCACCGTATTCCAATTCAAGTGTTGTATAATTTTGAATGTATTCCCATGACTCAAAAGTGTTATCAGTTGGGTTTGTTTTTATGTTTGCATAATTATATCCGGAAGTGAAGTTGTCTGCCCATGATGCTTTCTGACCAATACCACCGCTCTTGTTAGATTTATATATGATTGCATTATCCAACACTACTCCTTGTTCCCAGATGGATAGTGCCTCAGATGGCCAAATTCCTGAGAAATCATTGTCAATTTCGAGAAGAACTACGTAGGCTACGCCTAATTCACATGATTCGAACTTATTTAAACAGGAATCTAAAGGTACGTCCTTTAGTTCAATACTGAAAGTCATATCCGTGGGGTTTAATTCGCCAACTCCCCAGATAAACCGATGAGTAAACGGGACGTTATATAAGTGCCACATTAAAACGGGTTTTAAGTTCTCTTTTATATCTATATTGTCAGGGTTAATAACCTTACCACTTATTTTGAAAATGTTATCTGCAGCGTGCGGGTTAGTAGTCGCGTCGTTACAGGCACTAAGTGCAAGTATGCTAAGTAATGTGAGGAATAGTAGTTGTTTCATTTCTGCACCTTTTTATTTCCAATCAGGTAAAAGATTTGTTTCATCACCTTTCAAGTCAGTGATTAAAGTTATTTCTGTTAAGTCATTAGTGTCGGAGAGTGCCCACCCGTCTCTGCCATCTCTACCGGATCCATCATATACTCCGTTAGCCAAATTATAACCAAAAGAAAATTGATTTATCCAAGGCATAAAAGGTTCAATATCTGCAAGTGAACCGGATGCAAAAACTATGGCCTTGTTTTTAGACATTCCAATAGATTTATAACCATTATAATGGTCATATTTGCCGAGTGGATAATCCTTTTCAACCATTAAAAATGTTGCTACACCGAGATAGCTGTCTTTATATTTATTAAGGCAACTATCAATCGGGAAATCCGAAAAATCAATTCTAAATGTCATTTGTTGCTTATCAAAGCTTCCTACATCTGTGATATATGTGTAGCTGGAATATCGAGTTAGAACATGCCACATGAGTACAAGTTTCGAACCTTCTGGGATTTCTCTCTCGTTTGGATTCAACACATTTCCTGTGACATATTTCATATTACTATGTTTTACCAGTGTAGTTGCAGGTTCTGTAGTTGCGGGATCACAGCCATAATAAGCAATGATACTTAATAAGATAAGAATCGTAAATTGTTTCATTTCTGCACCTTAAATATATTTAAAAATTTACCATAATACCGTAATTGAAGCTTAGTTTTCCTGTGAATTCAGGATTGCCTAAATAACTATAATTTAGCCCCGTTCCTTCAATGCCGCCATAGAGTTTTATCATCCCTTGTGGCGCCCATATAAGCCCTAATCTTGTTTTTGCTATCGGACCAACGGAAGTAGCACCGAGCATTATTTCTGTGTATGTATATAAGCCTGAAAACAGCTCCATATCGTAGAAACTGTATCTATACTTAGCTACAAGGTAGTATTGAGATTGGTTAAGTATAAGTTTGTCTTGCGTTTGAACAAATAAGTCAAATGTTTCGCGACCGTACTCCAAACCGACGTGGCTACAATCAGAGAGCTTATAATTTAATCCCAGAGAGAAATTATTAAGACCTCTGACATTATTTGCCTCCTGAGTCCTTTTAGGGAAAATATAGAGTCCTGTGATATTTGCAGCGCTTAGCTCAAAGTCAGACAAAAAACCGGAATTTTGCTTTGTCGAGCTGTTAATAGCTATTTCCTGTGTTGGAAAATAGGTATAAGTTCTCTTGGGCTGATCAACATTATAACTGCTTTGAGCAAATTGTAAGTTGCTTCCGGATATATTTTTGGGACTTGCCTCAGTGTTTATATCTGAGTTTTCTTTATTGTCTATATTTTCACTTTTTACAACAGGTATTGAGCTTTGCATTGTTCCTTTTATCTTTGAAGCAGGTGCTACATGATTATAGGAAGAATTTGCTTGCGCTAAATCAAGATTTGTAGATTCTGTTATATTTTGCGGAGTAGTTTTTACAGTTGTTTGCACTACAGGAATTTCTTTTATATCATCAGATGCGATTATATCATTGAATAGGAAACCCAGCACAAAAAGTAATGAATACAGCCCAAAATTCATTAGATAAGTCATGTTTGCTGACTTGGTTGCGATACCTGCTTTTTTGAACAGATTTGCTTTCAGTGCAGGCGTTGGATTTGCTATTGGTTTACTATTTACAATATTATTTTCGAGGCATACCATTTCATGAAATTCGTTTTGCAAATCGCTTGAGTATGCTAGATTTTCGAATAGTTGTGCTCTTTCTTCGGCTGTACTTTCGCCGTCTTTGAAAAGATACATTAGATCTATAAGATGTTCTTTGCTCATTATATCAACCTCTCTTCCTGTTGGTAGGATTTGACTGTTTCGCGGACTGCTCTTTTGGCGCGGACAACTCTGTTTCTAACATTTGTCAGAGGGATACCGAGTAGCTCCGAAATTTCCTTATAAGAGAATCCTTCGTAAACTTGAAGAATAAATGCTTCTTTCTGTTCGATTGGTAAAGTGTTAAGTGCAGTTTGAACTATTTGATTTAGTTCTTTGCTTTCTAAGCTGTCGATGCTGGAAACTATATGTTTCTCATTTATCTCAACTTTTTCAATATGTTTAGTACGTCTTAAATTTAGGCAAGTATTTTTCGCAATTCGATAAAGCAGACCTAAGACATTATTTACATCTTGTTCATTTTTGATATAAGTCAGAAACTTAATCATAAGCTCTTGGAAAATATCCTCTGCATCAGCTTCATTACCGACAAAGCGGAGACAATAGTTATAGAGCTGAGGAGCGTATGCATCATACACCTTTTCAAAAGCTTTCTCATATTTCTCATTAGAAATATAGATTCTTATTTCTGTTTCAGTATTTTGATTTGTTCTTGCCATATATTAATAAGGCACATTAAACTGTGTTTTGTTTCAATAAATATTCAAATATATAATTTTAATTTGGGAAAATTTTGAGAAGTTAGAGATTTCATTCCTATAGTCCAAAGTTGAGAAATACAGGAGAATTGTTTACCATATTTATTGTAAGAACATCAAATACATCTTTCTGAATATCTAAAGCTCCAAATCAACCTAAAATCTCTAAATCAAAGCAATTATTTTGTGAATAAACTTGTTATAGACCGGAAATTGAATTTACATATTTTATGAATTAATAAAATATTGCCGAACGTTTATGCGTTTTGAAAGTGTATGTAATTTAAAGAGATAGTACGAAGTTATCTGACCTGATAATTTCATTGAATAAATACAGGACTTGATATGAATGACATAATACTGCATATAAACGATAAAGAGTTTAAAGCTGAGTTTGATGCCGATGATTATAGAGTTATCCGCATAAATGGCAAAACATTTGAGATAGAACTGCTTAAAAAGTTCGGTAATGATTTATTCTCATTTGCTGTGAATCAGCAACTTAAGCAAGTGGAACTTGCCATAGATCCAAGTAAAAAGCTTGATATTATTTATGAAGGTATGGTTTATGAAGTGGAGGTAAAGGACTCTACGCAGAGGCTACTGGAAAAATATATTAAAAATTCCGGTGGAGCAGGAGCTAATGGCCTTAGCGTGTTAAAAGCACCTATGCCCGGGATGTTAGTTAAGTATTACGTCCAACCGGGGGACTTTGTAGAAAAGGGTGATAAGCTATGCGCTCTGGAGGCAATGAAAATGGAAAATATTATTAAGTCGAATATCACCGGAACAGTTAAAAGAATTGCGGTAACTGAAGGTACGCCTATTGAAAAAAATGCCGTTTTAATAGAATTTGATATTAACCAATAGAGATAAATGATGGATAAGATAATAGAAAAAAAAATAAAAGTGATGCATGATTATAAAGAGAGGGCAAATCTTGGTGGCGGTCAGACTCGGATAGACTCACAGCATGCAAAAGGAAAACTAACTGCCCGTGAAAGAATCGATTTGCTGACAGACCCCGGTACTTTCCGTGAGATAGATGCTTTGGCACATCACCATTCTATAGATTTTGGGCAGAATAAAAATATTCCTTTAGGTGATGGAGTTGTTGTGGGATATGCTGAAATAGGCGGTAGTAAATCATACATCTTTTCACAGGATTTTACTGTGCTTGGTGGCTCGCTTGCAGAACAGCATGGTAAAAAGATATGCAAAATCATGGATTTGGCGATGAAAAGTGGCTATCCGGTGATTGGCTTAAATGATTCAGGAGGAGCTCGTGTACAGGAAGGCGTAATCTCGCTTGGTGCTTATGCTGATATATTTCTAAGGAATACACTTGCCTCAGGAGTTGTGCCTCAGATTTCGGTGATAATGGGACCCTGTGCCGGCGGAGCGGTTTACTCGCCTGCTATAACAGACTTTATTATCATGGTCAGAAAGACCTCTTATATGTTCGTAACAGGCCCCAAAGTGGTAAAAACTGTAACTCATGAAGAGTTGTCTGCAGAGGCATTAGGTGGTGCGGAAGTGCATGCTGAAAAAAGTGGTGTTGCTCACTTTATAGCAGAAAACGACATGACTGCTATGGAAATTATACGTAGCCTACTTAGGTTTATTCCTCAAAATAATGCTGAAGAGCCGCCATTTATTCCAAATGATGATCCGATAGAAAGAGAAGATGAAAAGTTAAATTCGATTATTCCTTCTTCGCCGAACTTACCTTATGACATGAAAGATATTATATTAAGCCTGACTGATAATTCAGAATTCTTGGAAGTGCATAAAGACTATGCTGCAAATATAATAGTAGGCTTTATGAGAATGGGGGGCAGATCTATAGGTGTTGTAGCTAACCAGCCGATGGAAATGTCCGGAGTGTTAGACATTAACTCATCAAAAAAGGCAGCTAGATTTGTGCGTTTTTGTGATGCTTTTAATATACCGATATTGACCATAGTAGACGTACCGGGATTTATGCCGGGTTCGGATCAGGAGTGGAATGCAATTATTACCAATGGTGCAAAATTGCTTTATGCTTATGCAGAAGCGACTGTTCCAAAAGTAACTCTTATTACCCGAAAAGCTTACGGCGGTGCTTATGACGTGATGAGTAGCAAGCATATCAGAGGTGATTTTAATTTTGCATGGCCAATGGCTGAGCTTGCAGTGATGGGAGCGAAGGGGGCAGTGGAGATTATCTTCAAAAAAGAAATTGATGCTTCAGACAATCCTGTAGCTAAAGAGCAGGAATTAATAGACATGTACAATGAGAAGTTTGCTAATCCTTATATTGCAGCTTCTTATGGATATATAGATGATGTGATAGAACCAAAATCTTCCCGTCAGCGACTTATCGAATCGTTTGCAATGTTGGAAAACAAAGTAGATAAAAATCCGCCTAAAAAGCATGGTAATATACCGCTTTAGGCAGAGAATTGAGAGCGAATAGGGTTCTTATTTTAAAGAATATGACAGCAATACGAAAGGGAACATTTTTGATGCTCCCTTTCAGTTTATTATATCTTTTATTGAGAAGTAGAGATTTGTTCTCATCACTTTTTTTTGCACAACAGCCTAAAGACCGGTATATCTTTTCTGATGCAGAAATTTTCTTTATTGGTTGTAGGCAGTTGCCATTTATCTTTATTTTCAAGTATCTCGTATTCAAATTTGCCATGTGCATCAATAACTTTTCGATGATTTTCATCAACATAGTCCACATCTGTTGCAAGATGGAGCGTACCATCGGGTTTGAGCATTCGATATAGAATGTCTAGCATAAGAGGCGAAAAGGCTCTGCGTTTATGTTGTTTATGTTTAGGCCATGGGTCAGGAAAAAGATAAAACATATTTTCTATAGACTCAGGCTCAATAAATTGCATTCCATTTAGTACGTTATACCAAATAACCGATGCATTGCTGATTTGCTCTCCTCGGATTACTTGATTAATCCACTTTACAGCAGGCTGGCGAATTTCTACACCCAAGATATTCTTATCAGGGCACTTTTCAGCCATATCTAATAAAAAAGTACCTTTTCCGCAACCAATATCCAACATGTCTGGAGCTTTACCGTTAATAAATTTATCATTCCAATCAATATAGGTATATATATTTGGATAGTTTTCGGGGAGTTCATTTAATTCAGCAATTCTGAAGTAGCTGTTTGCTGAGACGTGATGTCTCATTTTAGGATACGGATATTTAACAAAATCTACAATCATTTGATTTAGCATAATTTAATTATCAAAATACAGACTACAAATATAAGTAAATCAAAAAAAAGCACATAGAGAATATTTTTATTCCTTAGATATTGCATTTAGCAGACTCTTACTTTCCTTGATAATTTATATATTGCATTATTCGACATTAACTATTGAAAAGACCTTTATGATAGTAACTCAATCACTAGTAAATGAAATATTCCGAGCATTCCACATGCAAAGATGGAATGACAGGCTTCGCCCCGTAGAGCTTATAGAGATGGATAAGCACGCTCACAAAATGATAACAGCCTACTGCCTAGCCAAATATGAAGAAGCTGACGGCAAGGATGTAGAGTGGCACAATCTAATCAAAGGTGGAATCTATGAGCTACTGCGACGTATTATTATTTCTGATATTAAATCGCCTATATATGCCGAAATAAAAAAAGACAAAAAGGTATTTGCTAAGCTTAACGAATTTGTATTTAATGAGCTTGACGCAAAGATAGAATCAGAAGAGATAATGAGTGAAATACATGATTTTCTTTTTGATGATACATGGGGTGACAAATTATACCAAAGGATACTAGAAGCGTCTCACATTTATGCTACTTACTGGGAATTTCAAATCATCAAGCAGTCCAATCCTTTTCAATATCAGAAATCGCTGTTAGAAACTGATTTATCTAATAGAGTGGATACATATAGAGACTTGATTGGTATTAAAAAAATTCGGAACCGTGAGCCTGTAGATGGATTTTTGGACATGACCGGACAGATGCGTTTTCAATATAGATGGGCACAAATTCCACGAACTCCAAACACTGCGGTATTGGGACATTCTTTGTTAGTGGCCTCTATTGCTTACTTTTTTGCGAGGGAAAACGATGCCTGTGACCGTAGGTTATATAATGACTTTTTCGGGGGCTTGTTCCATGATTTGCCGGAAGCCGTAACCAGAGATATTATTTCTCCGGTTAAACGCTCTTCTACTGAGTTTGATGACCTAATTTCTAAATTAGAAAAAGAGCTGGCACAAAAAGAAATTTATCCGCTTATAGAAAAAGACTGGATAAAGGAAATAGAATATTTTACTCATAATGAGTTTGATAATAAGGTTATTGTTGATGGTGTATTAAAAAAAGATTTGAGAGTGCAAGACATAAATGATAATTACAATACAAACGACTATAATCCTATAGATGGCAAATTGATTAGAGCAGCGGATCATCTTTCTGCTTTTCTCGAAGCTTATAACTCAATTAAAGCCGGAATTTCTACAGAAGAACTCATTGGGGCTTGTGTCAAGCTCAAAGAAAAATATAAAGACAGAACCTTCGGTAAAACATCAGTAAAACAAATTTATAGTAGTTTTGTATTGTGATAAGAACACTCCTAATATTATTAATGATTCCTACGTTAGCCCTAGCTGGGGAGACTGATTCTATACTTAATATAATTAAAGATTCTAATACTTCTGAAAAAGTAACACATTACCTTAAATTATCAGAAATCAATATGTTTAATGATGCGGAAATATCTAAGGAGTATGCATATACTGCTTTGAAATTAGCCGAACAGACACAAAATGATTCTTTAATATTTGCTTCCAAAGTAGCTCTTGCGACTTCTCTACATCGGGCAAATCAATTAGATTCTGCAGCTATTGTTCTTACTGAGGTTTTAAAAGAAATAGATGAGAAGAAGTATGCTAATCTATATTTTAGAGCAAATAACCAGCTGGGGGTTACTTTTGGTAAATATGGTAAATTTGATATAGCTCTCCGCTATTTTACAAAAGCAGATGCCATCAAAGACCAAATAAAAGACAGTCTTGAATTACTTTCACTGGATAATAACTTGGGGAATGTTTTTTTAAGGACATCTGATGTTGAGTATGCAAAGCAAAAGTTTTTAGATGTTGTGGATAGAGCAAAAGCTTTAAATAATATTAAATTCCTTAAAATAGGGATTAGTAATCTAGCTCAAGCGTACTCCATGAGTGGTAAAATTGACAGTGCCCAAAATTTGATGTTATATAATTTTAGTCTATTCAAAGATGATTCCTCCGTCGACTTGACAATAGACTATCTTAATTATGCACTGCTATGGAAGAATATAGGTAATATTGACTCAGCTGATTACTATTTTTCCAAAACCATTGAGTCATCTTTTGGGCGTAATGACATTAGACACAGACTGGTGGCTAAGCTCTACAGATATAATTTATTAAACTTTAAAGATGGTAATTTATCTGAAATTGAAAAAGACTTGAATTATATATTGGACTCCGCTGGAACATTAGGTCTGTTAGAAGTGCAGACATTTGCGGCCAGAACTATGGTAAATCTATATGAACTTTTAAACCAGAATTACAAAGCAAAAGAAGCAGTAATATTATATTATGCATTAAAAGACTCTTTAGGTTTTATACATTCCAGGAGTGAAATTGCGGCTATAAAAGCTGAGTGGGAGAATAAATATTACAAAAATCAGTTAGAAGTAAAAGATTTAGCTTTGAAGAAACAAAGTATTAAAGAACAATACTTTTGGCTTGTCCTTGTTCTAGTCCTATTAATATGTCTTATACTAGCTATTTTTCTATTTTCTCATAGAAAGATGATTAAGAAACTCGAGCGTCAAAACAAAGAAATTGAAGAAAAAAATAAGCAGTTGCAAGATAATAATAGTCAAATAAGCCACCAGAATAATGAAATAGAAACGATGGTGGAAGATTTAAAAGGGAACAAAGATAGACTTGAAAACCTACTCAGGCAAAAGGATACATTTACATCTGTTTTTACTCATCAACTTACTAATCAAGTTCAGGCAGTACTTATGTCTGCTGAAGCTTTGTATTATGGGAAAAATAAGCCAAAAGAATTTACTGATAAATTTTCTGAGATAGTTTTCAGCTCTGCCAATCATCTTAGGAATATGCTTGTAAATCTCATTGAATGGTCTCGAACTCAAGGTGAATATATCAAGCTCAATCCTAATTACTTCCAACTTAAAGAAGTAATAGAAAGAAATATATCTAACCATAAACAACAAATTTTAAATAAAAATATTACTATTATCAAGTCTTGTGAGGAGCATGCAGTATATGCTGATAAAGCAATGATAGATACGGTAATAAAGAATTTGCTGTCTAATGCAATTAAATACTCCAACGAAGGAGACTCTATAGATATTTCTTGCACAGTTATAGATACTCATCTTGTAATGACAATTAAAGATAATGGTGTGGGAATTGCGGAAGATAAGTTACCTAAACTATTTAATATTACCACTAGAGTTTTGACAAAAGGTACTCAGGGAGAACTCGGCACCGGACTTGGTCTTTCGATTTGCAAAGAGCTTTTGATACTTAACTCAGGAAAAATTGAAATTGAAACTGAAGAAGGGAAAGGTACAATTATAAAAGTATTTCTACCTACTATAAACTAACTACTAAATTATACTTTTTAGCATATATACTAAACAAAACAATAACTTTACTAAATATTTCAGAAGCTGAGAAACACTTAAGTTATACTGGATTGCCAATGTTTAAATCGGTCTTATTTTTGATCATAGCCTTATGTAATGTACTTAGTATTGAAGTCTTTGCTAGTAGCACAGACTCATTAGTCTCCGGAAAAGACTATCTTTTTTTGGTTACTAAGTTACAATCTGCAAGAGACATCATTTATACAGATCCCTTAGTTGCATCTAAGATTTTAGAAGAGTGCATAGAGCTATCATTGAGTAGTAATGAAGACTCTTTATATTATGTCGCCAGAGAACTATATGTATCCTCTTTTGGTCTAAGAAATAGATTAGACAGTGCAATTTTACTTTCCAATGAATTACTCAGTGATTTGCCCAAGGATAGATATTTTGTGATACAGGCTATGTTGTATAACAATATAGGAACTCTATATGGTAAAAATAATGACTTTAATACAGCAATAGGATACCACAAAGAGCTGACTCACTAGCATCTATAACTAAATCCAAGAAACAAATATTGAGTATAAACAATAATATAGCGAATATCTATTTTTATAATGATGATATAGATTATGCGATAGAGCATTATAAATCAGTAGTGGATATTGCTATCTCTATAAGCTTGAATAAAAATTACATATGGAGATTTAAAAACAACATATTATCCTGCTATATTCATACTCAAAACTTGGATAGTGCCAGAACCTATTTTTATGAATTGCTTAAATACCCTCAGAATCCAGGCATTAATAAATCAGAGAGCATATTAAATTACTCTTTTTTATTTAACAATACGTCGCAACAAGATTCAGCCTTGTTTTTTATTAATATGGCTCAAGATAGTTTGCAAAATATACATCAACATACAAAAGCCTCTATTGCAGTAAGTAAATTCAGGACTTTATTGAATATTAAAAAAGAAAACAAATATATTGACTCGATACAAGCAAATTTAAGTATGTATAATATTCCTTATATATCTTCAGAATATTTAGATTGTTACAAAGATATTTACAGCTATTACATTGATAAAGATAATTACAAGAAAGCATTTTATTATTATCAAAACTATGTTACTATCAGTGATTCATTAAAGGCAAAATCTAATTCCGCTAAGATAAAAGGTGTACAATTCAACTTAAAATATCAAAAGCTGCAAAATTATGTCAAATTACAAAGTGAGCAAATTAGTAAGCAAGAAACTAAAGAGATTTTGTTTTATGTCATTCTTGTTTCCTTCGTTATTTTGATTGCCATAACGGTTTACATAGCTTTTTATAGGAATAAAATTATTTCCATTTTGGCTACACAAAAAGAAGAAATCACTAATCAATATGATATGCTAGAAGAAAAAAACAATCAATTAGAATCCCAAAATATTGAAATCGAATCCATAGTAAAAGATCTAAAAGAAAACAAAAACAGACTAGAAAACCTTAATA
>JBFHIJ010000044.1:0-27790 GCA_041596515.1 Chlorobiota bacterium | reverse complement strand
GTACTAATAACTGACCAATACCCATTGATGCTACACCATAAGCAAAACCACTGATTTCATTATTCATGATTACGTTGTTTGTATTTACTAATGTATCCAACTGATCTGTATTTGCTTGGTACTTTGCATTAATAGGAACTGTTGAACGCATTACTACGCCAGCAGTATAAGTCAATGTATTTGAACGTTTGTTTGCTTCATATTTAAATCCACCTTGAGCAGCAGAGTATACTGTCAATGGCAATGAGCATTTATAAGATCCTGCGTCTGTTCCTTCGATAATACAATTTTTGATTGTATTATTTGAAGCACCATTACCTAAATAGAAAACTGCTTTGAATGGTTCGTCTGTATCTAATTTAAACTTGAATGATTTCTGAGATCCACCATCAAAAGTGATATAGCCTGCAGAATTAGAATAAAAACGTTTTTTAGTATCACTTACTACATTTACAGCCGCAGCACCATTAGAATGTTCTGTTGTCTGTGCAATATAAACACCGATACCACTACCACTACGTAAGTTAATAGTAATAGAACCTTTAGTTACGGCTCTACTTTGAGAAGGTTTGAAAGTTATTGGATGATCTTCACCAGCTCCAATAATTGCTGCAGATAAATCCATTGCAGGATTTTGAGAAGTTTTACTTCCTACTGTATAAGATGCATCTGTCAATTCAAAAGTAACAGGACCATATACACCTGATTCGTAAATCATGTCTAAAGCTTCGCCAATCGTTGCAAAGTTGCGAGAGCTGGAAGCATTTGTTGTACCGATTGTATATGTACCGGAAAGAGAATTGATAACAGTAAAAGATGCTTGGTACAAGTTATTTGCAGTATTGTCATCAGAACTCATTGTAGTTAAAAGCTTAACTGTGAATGTTCCTGCCATATTAGGTATAAATTCGGTTGCAAAATATTCTTTCATAGTATTATAAAGACCGGATGGAACTACTTCCACTTCTAGTTCTTTATCATATACTATATTACCATTTGGATCTTTGATTTGCATTGTTACAGGCACGTTTGATAAATCTAATATACCATTGTTTTTCAATTCAACTCTTGGTATGATTGGACGACCTACATAATTAGATGAACCTACAGGAGCTAAAACTGCAATTGGCTCTGCATCTCTTTGGTAAGCTACTTCAAATACATGATTTGCTTGACCTACTTTTGGATATATATTGTTTGCAGGTGCTTCATCAAAAGCACTGATTAGCTCTACTTCGAACTCTATGCGATAATTACCGACACCATCTTTTGCTCTGTAAGGGTCTAACTCTATTACAGTCATGTCGCCCGTTTGAAGTGGTGTATTTACATTTTTCCAACGAATGGATGTTTCATAAACAGGATTTGTTCCGGTTTCCGGATAAACTTTTGCATAAAGTTCAAATTCACTTACATCATATAGACCAACATTTGTTACTGCTGCTGTTATAGGAACAGGAACATTTTTACCATATTTCATTTTTGGCATTCTGATTGGTTTTCTTACCGCAGTTATTGCCACATCATTATCAATAGCGATAACGAAGTCTTTATATTTAGTCTGAGTCATTGCTTGACCTTCATATACAAAGCTAAGTTCGCTAATTGCTCTGTAAGATCCGCCTTCTATTTGCAATTGGTTGGTAGCTAAGTCAAATACACCTGTATTATCAGGATCTGCAGTGCCACCTACGTTATTAGGATTAGATATATCATACTCCGCTGCAATACCCGTTGCATGAGTAATACTTACTCGTGCAGGCTCGCCTAAGGGCTGAGGATTTGGAGTGATTAGACTTTGAGATACATCACCTTCTACTTTTGCTTCATAGATAACATTTTCTAAAGGTAAAGGACCAATAACTTTATATTTGTAAGATACATTTGACATACCATCAACGCGTTTAATGTCTAACCATGGGTTGCCCATTTGGTAACCACGTGAAAATACTGCCACACCATCACTTGGTGACTCAGGATATAAATCGACGATTTCCGGTGTCTTTGGCTTAACGATTAACGTAAAGTCAATTGCTTGAGCATAACCATATGAACCACAACCTGTGTTCAATAAAGTATTATCAGTATTGTACTCAGTACATACTAAACGCATGCGGAACTCACCACCATCAGCATCTTCAGGAATTTGAATCTGAGCCTGGTGTAATGTAGCTGACACGCTTGACTTCCAAATAAGTTCGTTAGCACCTTCGAAATCACCATTCAAATCGAAATCTGCATGAATAGATACACCACATGCATACATATAAGTACCACCTAACCAATAATATCCTGTGGTTTCAAAATCAAGAATATCACCAGCAGTAACAGTTAGAGTTGGATTACTAGCTGTTGCATCGGCATAACCAATATTTTGGAATTGAGCAGGAGAATTTAGAAAATCTTCTCCATTAAACTTAATTGTAACAAAACAATCAGGACTTGTTCCGCCACCAGCACATGCTGTAGGAGGAGTCGCCCATGCTTGCATGGTTGCAACTACTAAAAGTGTTGCGATTGATAAAAATGTTAGTAAGGTTTTTTTCATAAGACACACCTATATATTAAAAGTAAAATATTTTTACCGGAGTTATTATACGAATATATGCAAACAAGAACACATTTGGCAAACTTTTGTTACAGATATTATTCTATTTTTTTACAGTTCAATACACATAGTTGTAATAATAACTCTATATATTATATTATTTGAATTATTGTAGTTTGATAATCACATATATCACTACCATTTTGTAGATAATTTAATTGTCAATAGTAATCTCAGGAACTAATGTTCAATATTAATGCCACAATTTCTTTTCTAATTCGCCAATATGTTTGTAGATTGTATAACTATGTCTGATACTAAGCGGGTATGTCCTCATGTCTATGAATGTTTTTAAAGTTGGTGGCATTATTTTACGAAGCCCTGATGGTTTTAATAGTTTTGTACGAATAATCAAAAATTACTCTACTCCTTCTTTTATAGTTATATCCGCTATTGATAAAACTTCACGTAACTTAAAGCAGTGCTTGCAATTATCTGCGGAAGGAAAGTTTGATTTTGCTGTGCGTGCACTCGAATCTATCATAGACCAACATATATCTTTGGCAGAGGCAGTATTGGAAGTAGAGAATATCCTTATGTATAAAATGTTTCTATCAGAAAAATTCACTACCATAAAAGAGATACTCAAAGGTATTAGTTTGATAAAAGACTTCAGCCCTAAAATAGCAGATAAAGTAATTGCTGAAGGAGAAAACTTGGCTATTAAACTAATATATTGCTTCATAAGACAAAGAAACTTATCTGTTTCTATTCTGCATTCAGAACATCATATTATTACCAATACTAATCATGGATTAGCGATACCTTTTAAAGAAATTAGTATCAAAAATATTCAAAATTCTATAAAAAAGTTTTACACGGATTTTTATTTAATACAGGGTTTCACTGGTATTTCCACGGATAATAAAATTTCTACGATGGGTTTTGAAAGTTCTAATCTGACTGCTTGCCTTGTCGCAGCTGCTGCAAATACAAATGAACTGATAATTTGGACAGATGTAAATGGTGTGTCTTGCATTGATCCAAAGTTTGCCATATCTCCGCAAATAGAATATATATATATTCAGCACGCTAAAGTGCTTGCCGATGAAGGTCTAAAGTTGATTTATAAACCAATGCTGGATTATGCGTTAGAATTTGGGTTCGATATTAGAATTAAGAATGCTTTTGAACCTGAGCAAAGCGGTACTCTTATATCAAGAAAAGATGTAATAACTTTAGAGCAACCTATCATAATCGAAAATCCGGATAATGAGAAATCTAAATTTGATTTTGAAATAAGAATTTGCTTTATAAAATACAGTCGCGTTATTCAAGTAATCCAAGAGTTACTTCAATTTGGCATCACAGCTTCTAAAGTAAATTTTGAAGAACCAGTTTTAAGGTTGACATTTTCAAAAGTTGATTTTGATAAAACAATTATATTAAAAACAATAAGTGATATTCTATTTTAACTCCTACTTCCAAAGTATTTTATAAAGCTAAAATTTTCAAAATTTACTTTGATAGTGAGGAATACACCTAACAACATCAAAGCAATACTACCACCCCACATTGACATAAAAGGGCTGATAATCATTTCATCTCCTAATTTTTCACCGCCTATTAGGAAGACCCAATATATTATGTAAAAACCTAAAGATATGGCAGCACTGATACCAAAGTTACCGCCTTTGGTCATAACTCCAAGTGGACAACCTACCAACACAAAAATCAGGCAGGAAAACGGCATGGAATATTTTTTATATATTTCAACCTGATAAGCAGCTGATCTTTTGGTATATGAATCGATTCTAGAATTATTAGAGCTAAGTACACCATACATTGAAGTGAGTTGCTGAGCTAAACTTTTATATACTTTTGCAGAATCAATAGTCGTCTTATCTACAGAAGACAATATTCCAGATTGAGCAACAGCAGTACTATCTGTAAAACCTAATGAATTTTCTCTTGCAAATATGTTTGGCGGTACGTCCTCTTCTGAAAGTTTCTTCCTCTCGCCCTGTAGAATATAGTTCAAATGCTCTTGGATAATCACTTTACTAATAAGATTTAAAGAGTCTGCGTTCTGCAAATTTCTTTGAGATATCTCCTCCATGGCTTTAATTGGCAATTCCCTTTCTCCTTTGCTAATATTCCCTTCTTCAGTTCTTTCTAGCTCAAAGCCTTGTGTAGGGATTGAAATATTATAATCACCAAATTCGATTATTTGATAATCGTGAGGATCCGCTTTTATAAATCTGTGGATTTCTCCATGAAATAATTCTATATTTAATTTCCCTATTTCCGGGTTAGAACTTACTATACCAGAGTCTGCAGATATAATATTTTCCTGTTTATAGCCTTTTGATTTATCATAGATTGTTACTCCATATAAGTACCCTGTCAAAGAATCCACACGCTGGGGGAAAATAGTAAATCCATCCAAATCAGAAGACACTTTACCTGACTCTAATGAAAAAGTCGGTCTGAGTCTGTGCAAGTCCATAATAAGTGTTTTTAAGCGGTGATTTGTGTCCGGTAATACATAATCATTAAACCAAAACATAAAAACAGAAAGTAAAACACCGAAAAAGACAGGATAGCGCATAATCCTAATCAAACTGCCTCCACTCGCCTTTACTATTGTTACTTCACTTGTCGAAGATAGATTACCAAAAGTCATAAGACAAGAAAACAGCACTCCCATTGGTACAGCTAAGACTACAATCCAAGCTATGGTAAGGGCAAAGAGCTCTGCAATTACCGGAAGTGGAATTCCCTTGCCTATTAGATTATCAAGCTCTTTCATCACAAATTGCATTAGAAACAAGAACAATACAGTACCCACTCCAAAAATAAAAGGAGCTATTAGGTGTTTTATTATATATCTATCTAAAATTTTCATTCAAAATCTCGTATATTTGTGTATCTTCAAATATATGATTTTCTCGAAACAAAATTATTCATATTATTTATTTGGAATATATTTTATGATTTAATATCTTTGTAGTTCAATATAGAATATAATCTAAGAAAAGGAAATACAATGTACACGGTTTTGATGATTTTGACACTATTAGCATCTGTCTTGCTAATATTAGTAGTTTTGCTACAACCAGGTAAAGGCGAAATGATTTCAGGTATGAGTGGCATTGGTGGGGCAATGAGCTCTGCTTTTGGTTCTACTCGCGCAGCAAAGGGACTTCAAAAACTTACTATATATTTAGCAGTTATTATAGCTGCTCTTGTATTGATGATTAATTTATTCTTTGTTGGTCAGACTGGTGGCGCTTCTACTCCTAAACCGGTTACTGAAGGTGCTGCAATGCCAATGACTGAGCAACCTGCTCCTGTTAACGCACCTGCTCCTGTAATCGAACAAACTCAGGAAAAAACTCAAGACGCTAAAACAGAAGAAGAAGCAAAATAAATTGCTCAAATTATTTAAAAAAAAGCTGTATCTAAACCGATGCAGCTTTTTTTTTGTATGTAATTGATGATTACTCATAATATTTTAAAGCAAATATTTGGTTATCAAAATTATAGAGACTTAAACTCAAAAATATCATTTGCAAAGATAAAAAAGATCTAAAGTAATTGTACGGCAAGGGATTGATACCTCTTGTTCAATCAGCAATTTCGTAATATTTTTTTACAAAGGAAGTAAGCATACTCCTTGGTTCTACGGTCATTTACAGCACTTTATGACATCTAATGATGAAAAAATACGGGTAAAAAAAAAGACTAGCTTTGTTCTCGGCCAGTCTTTTTTCAGATATTTTTATATTTATAGTGTTTCTTTATTGCAATTCGCCATATTTCTCAGGGAACGGTGGCAACGGCAATGAATCAGGTACACCCATCAATGGAAAGTCCTTTCTAAGAGGAAATAATGGCTCCCCTGAGTCAGGGTCATTAAAATCTTCAGGCATATAAAACCTTCTCAAACCGGGATGACCTTCAAATTTGATACCGTACATATCAAATGTCTCTCTTTCGTACCAGTTAGCACTTTCCCAAATTTCAGTAAGAGTTGGTACAATAGGTTCTTTTTCTTGGACTATAATTTTTATTCTCAGTCTTTCAGCATGCTTTATAGAATAGAGAATATACACGACATTAAACCTATCTTTTTTCTCGTACCAGTCTATTCCTGTTACATCCAGAAGTTGCTCAAAAGAAGTAAGTGGATTATCACGAAGTTCCTTTGCTACATCTACTAATTTGTCTTTAGGTAAAATTAGAGTGAGCTGGTCTCTATGTTCGTAAGTTTCTAGTTCAGGACATACGGACTTCGCAACTTCAAGGATAGTCTCTTTTTCGATAGCCATTTGAAATCCCTGTAATTAAAAAATAAAACGTGAGCTTGCTGAACTGTCAGCAATATAAAAAAAATATTTATTTAAATAGAAGTTTTGTTATGTTTGATTATAAATATTTGTTCGATTAACTAAAAGCTAAGATGATTAAAATAGTCAAACCATTATTTTTGCTGATTCTTTTATTTGTCAGCACTTCTTTTTTGTACTCTAATGACGAAAAACTTGAAGTTTCATTATCTACTCCACACAATACAATCAAAACTCATTTGATTTTTTTGCAGGAAGATAATATGCAACCAGAGCTTTCTGCTAAAACCCTTTACGGTCTTAAACCGGAAAAGGAGAGTTCCCAAACTTTAGCTATTAAGCTTAAAGAAATAATGGATGCTCGTCAGCTATTTGTTATAATGAAAGATGTGCCTGACGATCCAAATTATATTGATTCGGTGAGTGGTGAAGCTAAGTATATTCTTTTTAAGAGTGTGCCTAATATTTTTGTTGTAAAGAAATCCGGTAAGTGGTATTATTCCCAGGAAACAGTCAAAAGTATAGATGAGTTATATGAAGAGACCTTTCCTTTCTCTACTCCGGATATGGTAGAATCTCTACCGGATATATTTAGAGTGACGATTTTAGACATCGAAATATGGCAATTTTTCGGATTAGTGCTTTACGTATTAGCTTCTATCATAATCTTTAAAATTTTTACTTGGGTATTTGGTTTTCTTTTACGTAAAATATTTTCAAAATTTGCGAAAGAAGATGTTTTTTCAAAATATTTACATCCGATTGCAGAACCTTTCAGTTTTGTGGTAGTGATTTCTTTTTGGATGCTCTTTCTGCCAATGTTAATACTTCCTGTTAAAATAGGATATTATATATCCTTATTGATCAAAGCGTCTTATCCGATTATAGTTACTATAATGGCATTTAGACTTTCTGATATGGTTGCAGATATTTTTGAGAGAGTAGCTCTTAAAACTACTACAAAAGTAGATGATAACTTAGTGCCTCTTGTTCGTACATCTTTAAAAGTAGTAGTTGGAGTTTTAGGTGTTATTTACTTCCTTGAGAATATTGGAATTTCTATCACTCCTCTATTAGCAGGTGTATCTATTGGTGGTTTAGCATTTGCATTAGCTGCCCAAGATACAGTCAAAAATCTATTTGGATCGGTCACTATTTTTACTGATCAACCATTTGAGGTGGGAGACTGGATTGTTTTTAGTGAGTCTGAAGGTACCGTAGAGCAGGTTGGGATAAGATCAACTCGTATCCGCACATTTTATAATTCAGTAGTATCTGTGCCCAATGGCAAGCTGGCGGATAGTATGATTGATAATATGGGAAAAAGAGAATTTAGACGCTATAATACCAAATTGAGTATTACTTATGACACTCCACCGGAACTAATTGACGTGTTTGTGGAAGGGCTAAAAATTATAGTGGCTAATCACCCTCACACCAGAAAGGATTATTACCAGATTCACTTAAATGGGTTTGGCGCATCATCTATTGATATATTATTCTATATCTTTTTTGAAGTGTCTGACTGGACAGAAGAGTTAGCTGCAAGACATCAGGTGATAAGCGAAATATTGAAGTTAGCTGCCGAATTAAACGTTAGATTTGCTTTCCCTACCGAGACACTCTTTATCGAAGAAGTGCCGGGAAAAGACTCTTTAACGCCTAAATACAGCAATAATAAAGATGACTTCGCATCCAAGATGGAGCAGTACTTTGCAAAAAAGAAAAAATAAGCAGAATTAACAGCAAAAGGATGGTATTCTTTATACTTAATCCGATGTGTGTTCCCAATTTCAGTATAAGGTTGGCTTTATTTTAAAGTCAACCTTTTCTTTTTATTTTATCCGAAATCAATAATCCTTAGTATCAGAATGGATATTTCTTTAGAAAATGATAGAGTTATTTTCAAAAACGGTAGCTTTTAATTCTTTTATTGAGTATAATGCCAAATAATCTTCGGAAGCAATTGAGTAAAATACTTAAAGAAACAATACTATGATAAAAACAATAAATATTGAAGAACAGCTTGCTGCAATTACTGAGTATTGGTCGCCTGTAATCGTAGGTGAACTAAATGGTCAGACTGTAAAATTAGCAAAGCTATTAGGAGAGTTTGTTTGGCATAAACATGAAGCAGAAGATGAAATGTTTTATGTTCTTTCCGGGATATTAAAAATTGAATTTAGAGATAATACTTTGACATTATACCCAAATGAATTTACAGTTATTCCAAGAGGAGTTGAACATAAGCCCATTGCGGAAAAGGATGTATCGGTTATGCTTTTCGAACCTACCACTACTCTGAATACTGGTGATAAAGTTAACGAACTTACAAAACGAAATCTCAAAAAGATTTAGTTACAGTATTCAAGAAGTCAAGAATGGCTATATTCAACTTCACCCATATAAAATCTTCTATGTGGGTTCTAGTATACTAACATATTATGAGGCATATATGAATTTTATAGCTCAAAAAAAAAGAGATACTATAATGATTATGTAGTATCTCTTTTTATTAAATTTAATCAACCGTTAGTAACTCATCGAATCAATTTTTACTTTGCCTCTAAAGACCCAATAGATTCCTATCGTATAAGCAAGCACAAACGGAATACCAATTAGTGCCATTGTTAGCATTATTGATAATGTTTTTTGCGAAGATGCAGCACTATAGATAGTTAAACTATTAGCCGGATCAAGGCTTGATAAAACGATATTTGGGAATATACCTAATGCAAATAAAGCAATTAAAGCTAAAATACTGGCACAAGAAGATAAAAATGCTCTAAACGCTCTGTTGTGATGTATTTCTCTTGGAATATTCGCAATAGCTAATGCATTTAGTATAGCCACAACAACAAATGCCGGATATTCTTTTAGATTATCTGTCATGTGTGGAAAATACATCAATGTTGTCAAAGTTGTCAGAACATAAAGGATTACAAACGTAATTATCAAAGGATTAATCCATCCCTTAATTTTTTCCTGCAAATTATCTTCTGTCTTCATATATGAATATATAGAGCCGTGCATTGCAAACAACGATACAGTAGTAACTCCGACTAACAGAGCATAAGGATTTAGAAGTTGTATCAATGATATATAGATATCTCCTTTATCATCTACAGGCAAGCCCTGTATAACGTTACCAAGAGCCACACCCATTAGCAGAGCTATAAAAACTGAAGACATAGAAAAGGCTACATCCCAGCTTCTCCTCCATCTACGTGATTCTTTTTTACTTCTAAATTCGATGGCAACCGCTCTGAAAATAAGAACTGCTAATAGCAACATCAGTGCATTATATAATCCCGAAAAGACACCGGCATATACATTTGGGAAAGCTGCAAATAAAGCACCACCGCCGGTTACAAGCCACACTTCATTACCATCCCATACCGGACCTATAGAGTTAATCATTAGCCTTCTATCCATATCATCTTTGACAAATAAATGCAAAGCACCTACTCCTAAGTCAAAGCCATCTAAAATAGCATATCCTGCAAAAAGGACACCTATGAGGATAAACCATATCACATTTAAGTCTAAATATTCCATTACTTTATCTCCTCTGCGTTTCTATTGCTCATTAAACTTCCTGATTTTGCATAAAGGTGATCGCTGCCATCCACGCCTTCAGGTCCGTGTTTGATTTTCCTATCAAGTAAGAAGATAAATAGCGTAAATAATAATGCATAAATCAATATGAACATTATAAGTGAAAATAGAATCTGACCTGCATCAACCGAAGTAGATAAACCATCAGACGTTTTCAGCAAACCATAAACTATCCATGGCTGCCGACCAACTTCAGCTGTTATCCATCCTACCTGATTACCAATTTGAGGTAAAATCACAGCTCCTATAAGCAAATATAAGTACCATTTTTTCTCATATAGTTCCCCACGCCACCAGAAGAATCCACCTAATAGGCTTATACCTATAATTGTAAAACCTACAGCAACCATTAGGTGATAGGCTTGAAAAACAACGTTTATTTTTGTTGGTCTTTCGTCTTCAGGTATGTCATTTAAGCCCATAACATGAGTTTTAGTATCTCCGTATATCAGATAACTAAGCATACCCGGAATTTTAATGCCATATACTTCCTGAGATTCCTGATCTACCCAGCCTACTATATATAAATCACCTACACCTGTTTCATACTGTGCTTCCATTGCTGCAAGCTTCGAAGGTTGGTACTCTGCGACTGTCTGTGCGCTGGAGTGGCCTGTAGCTAACTGCAACAGAGATGCTACCATAGCAACAGAAAGACCAATTTTTATAGAAAGAATGGAAAAGTCAATATGTCTTTTTTTGATTAGATAATAAGCAGCTATGCTTAACACCAAGAAAGCACCTGCCAACCATGCTGCAAATACAGTATGTGTAAGCCTGTCTATTGTGGAAGGATTAAATACCAAATCCCAAAAGTCGACAATCTCCGCTCTGCCATTAACAATATGATGACCTACCGGCGTTTGCTGCCAAGAGTTAGCCACTAAAATCCAAACGGCACTGAGGTGTGCACCGAGAGCAACTAATATAGTCGCCAGATAATGCACTCGCTTGCTTACTTTGTCCCATCCGAAAACTAAAATAGCAAGAAATCCTGACTCTAGAAAAAATGCAAAAATACCCTCTGCAGCTAAAGCACTGCCAAATACATCACCTACATAGCGTGAATATTTTGACCAGTTTGTACCAAATTCAAACTCAAGTACAATACCTGTAGCAACCCCTAAAGCAAATGTAAGTGCAAATACTTTCACCCAAAATTTGGTCATATTTTTGTACTTAATATTATCGGTTTTGATATAGATAGTTTCCATAATAATTATGATAACACCAAGACCGATACTAAGAGGTGGAAATAAAAAATGGAAGCCTGCCGTGAAGGCAAACTGTATTCGAGCTAATACTTCAGCATCCATTATAACTCCATGTGTGTTGATTTATATGTTTACTTTCTCTAACAATTTTTTGACGTAAATAATTGATATTTTATGTATATTTCAATAAGGCAATGTTAAAAATAATATTTATGTAATATTACATATTTACATAAATCTTTTATAGGCAATGAGTAATAAATTTAGCCAATACTACACTATGAAGCATTATAGTGCTATCAATGTATAACTTTTTTCTTTGAAGTAACAATCAAAAGGCATTGCTCCATCCATCTGGAAGCATATCTTCACTGATACATTAAAATTAAAAGTGCCGGGATTGGTGGGCGTGCCGGTAATTTTACCTGTAACATCCATCTCCAGACCATCCGGCAAGGTACCACTTTCGATTGTAGCCTCTCTGTAAGTAATATCGCAGTTGCAGTCATATTCAATTATTGTTTCGTAAGCCTTCCCTATTTCTGCATTAGGAAGTGAATTGGTTTTTATAGACTCAAATTTGCATTCTTTGCAAGACGATAATAAAATAGCTACAAGCAAAATAAACGGTACGATAATTTTTATATTCATTTCTTTACCTTTTTCAATAGTTCTTTGTATTTTGTAAATATTGCTATAATCAATCTAATAATTTAGATGTAAAAAATGCTAAAAAAAATCTTTAAATATTTGCTTTATACTATTGGCGGATTCTTTTTGTTTACTATACTGTGGGTGGTTTCATATAAATTTATCGACCCACCTTTTACACCTTTAATGGTAATAAGAAAATTGGATTTTGAAAGACAGAAAAGCAAAGAAGGAATCGTTAAAGAGTGGAAAGACTTCAAAGATATATCGCCAAACCTTTTTCATGCCATATTGGCTGCTGAAGACCAACGCTTTATGCAGCATAATGGCATAGACTGGAAAGCTGTAGAACAGGCACAGAAATATAACGCTTCGCATAAAGGTAAACGCTTGCACGGTGCATCTACAGTTACTATGCAAACAGCAAAAAACACTTTCCTATGGCATGGAAGAAATTATGTCAGGAAAGGGCTTGAAGCGTATTTTACATATATGATAGAATTTATTTGGGGCAAAAAACGAATTCTTGAAGTTTATGCGAATGTAGTAGAATGGGGAAATGAAGTCTATGGAGCTGAAGCAGCTTCCAGAAAATATTTCCGTAAGAGTGCAAAATCTCTTACAAAAAGAGAGGCAGCCCTACTGGCAGCAGTTTTGCCTAATCCAAATAGATGGAACCCTGCGAAACCAACAAATTACATAAACAGACGTGTAGACAAAATCATGCGTTATATGTACCAAACGCCTATTCCTAAGATAGAGAAAAAGAAAAAAGGGAAGAAATAAATGAAGAAAAAAGAAACTCCTTTGATGAGGCAATACAATCAAATTAAAGAAAAATATCAGGATACTATCTTGCTATTTCGATTAGGAGACTTTTACGAAACGTTTCAGGATGATGCTGTAATAACGGCGAAAGCTTGTGGCATAACTTTAACAAAAAGGAATAATGGAGCTGCCGGTGATTTGCCATTGGCTGGATTCCCTCATCATCAATTAGATACCTATCTTCCCAGATTAGTTAAAGCCGGTCATAGGGTTGCGGTTTGTGAGCAGCTCGAAGATCCAAAGTTAGCAAAAGGAATAGTAAAACGTGGAGTGACTGAAGTAGTTACACCCGGCGTTGCTTTGTATGACAAACTATTAGAAGCAAAATCAAATACTTACGTAGCTACATTATTTTTTAAACAGGAAAAAAATGGAAGTAAAAGATTTGGAATTGCTTTGGCAGATGCTTCTACAGGAGAGTTTTACTGCACTGAAGTAGGGCAAAACACTATAAAAGAATTGCTGGAAAGCATAGCCCCTGCTGAGCTTATTGTACCTAAACCTCAAAAAAAAGAACTAATAGAACTCATCAGTTCTCTTTCTTCAGAGCCGGCACTTACTACGCTTGAGGATTGGATTTTTGAAACTGACTTTGCTCATGATATACTGCTAAAACATTTTGAAACCCAGTCACTAAAGGGTTTTGGTGTTGAAAACATGGAACTTGCAGTCATAGCTGCCGGTGCGACTATTTCTTATATCAAAGACACACAGCAGTCAGGCATTTCTCAAATTAAAAATCTATCTATTTATAATACTTCAGAATTTATGATGCTGGATTACTCCACACGTAAAAATTTGGAGATTACTTTCTCTAATAATGACCCTAAGCATGGTGGTACTCTTGTTTCGATTTTGGATAAAACTTGCACCCCTATGGGTGGTAGGCTATTAAAAAAGTGGATAAGCTCTCCACTCAATTCTCTCCAGCCTATACAAAAAAGATTAGATGCAGTAGAAGCTCTTTACTTGCATAATGATCAAAGAGAATTTCTCAGGTTACACTTAAATTCTATCAGTGATTTGGAACGCTTAGTTACTAAAGTCGCTACCGGAAGGGCAAATCCCAGAGATGTGACTAATATTAAAAACAGTCTGGAAAAAATACCCCTTCTAAAAGAAGTACTTAATAATGTGGATTCTATTGCTCTTGCTTCAGTGGCATCTCAGTTGGATGAACTAGAAGATATTTGTGCTGACATAGATAAGGCTTTACTGGAAGAGCCGTCTGTCCACTTAGGCACTGGCAATGTGTTCAAGCCTGGATATAACTCTGAGTTAGATTCATATACAGAAGCTAAATTTTCCGGTAAAAACTGGATTAGTGAATATCAAGAACAAGAAAGAAACAACACAGGTATTAATTCTCTCAAAATTGGTTTTAATAACGTATTTGGCTATTACATTGATGTAACAAGAGTGCATAGCAACAAAGTACCTGAAAATTACCAAAGAAAGCAAACTTTGACAAACTCCGAAAGATATATGACTGCTGAACTTAAAGATATAGAAGAAAAAATCTTAAACGCAGAAGAAAAAATAGGAGTAATAGAGACTTCCCTGTTTGCAGAGTTACGTGCAAATTTGGCTTTGCATACAGAGACTATTCAAAAAGATGCACAGCTAATTGCTTCAATAGACTGTCTTCAAAGTTACGCTCAGGTATCAGTTGAAAATAATTATATCAAGCCTAAAATACATGAAGGCACTGAACTTAAAATAGTTAAAGGTCGCCATCCGGTTGTTGAAAAGTTACTACCAATCGGTGAAGCTTTCACTCCAAACAGCACAACGATGAATAGCGAAGATGAGTTGATTCACATCATAACCGGCCCGAATATGTCAGGTAAGTCCAGTTATTTGAGGCAAACGGCTTTAATAGTGCTAATGGGACAAATAGGCTGCTTTGTGCCGGCAGAGAGTGCCGAATATGGCTTAGTCGATAGAATCTTTACCAGAGTCGGTGCCCAAGATAATATTACTGCAGGTGAAAGTACCTTCCTTGTGGAGATGCAGGAAGCTGCAAATATAATGAACAACGCAACAGACCACTCTCTAATACTATTAGATGAGGTTGGTAGAGGCACTGCCACATTTGACGGCATTTCGATAGCCTGGTCTATAGCGGAATATATAAATAACCGACTATGTGCTAAAACTCTTTTTGCAACTCACTATCATGAGCTTAATGACTTGGCTGAAAGATACTCAAAGATTGTGAATTATAGTGTGGAAGTAATAGAAGCAGGTCATACGGTTATATTTTCTCATAATGTAGTTAAAGGTGCTACCGATCACAGTTTCGGTATTTTTGTAGCTAAGATGGCAGGTATGCCTTATGATGTGATTAGCCGTGCTGAAGAAATATTAGAGATATTAGAAAATGGAACAAATGGAGGCTCAGGAGCTAAGGCTAAACCGGACATGAGCAAGGTAAAATCTAAAAAGCAGCGCCACGAAACGGACCAGCTTGCCATATTTGAATTTAGAGATGACGAGCTGAGGGATAGATTAGCTGAAATTAAGATAGAAAATATCACTCCTATTCAGGCATTGCAGCTATTAGCTGATTTGCATATCGAAGCCAAAAAAGAGAAGAAGTAATCGAGTATAGATGAAAACGAAAATAGCCTAATATAATTTAATTTCTTAGGATATTATTACAACAATCAAGTTATAGAATAGCATGAGATTACCCCCACTTGTTCAATAAGTAAGTACGTGATATTATCTTACAGAGCAAGTGAGCATTCTCCATTGTCTTACAGTCTTTTACTGCACTTTTGTTATCTTCTAATGGCAAATTCTGGATTAAGCACTAATTCCAATAAAGAGTTATTCAAATTAATATACTTGAAAAGTTGGAAGATTTTCCATCATCAACCTAATAAAAAGAATGTTAAAGATACGAAAAGCAAACAATTGTCCCACTTTACATATATTTATGTATCTTTTCTGTTTGGTTTTTATTTTTAGTAATTTTCATCTCTTTAGGATAATTTTTTCGAAGCTTTTTTAAACCATAAAATCCATTCATAAATAGTGTCATTAAAAATGCACCAAATCTTAAATGGAGTAAACTTCTCAATATTCTTATAGAAGAATTTTTAAAAGAAAATGATTTTCGCCACAATTCCCTATGAGCTTTTAGCAGCTCATTCGATGAAAGGTTTACTGGCTTAAAAGTAACATTATATCCATTGTAAAAGCTCCAGTCTCTATCTTTTAAGAGACGTCCTTCACCGTCTAATTGTGCATAAATGTCAGTGCCTTTAAATGGAGTCATAACACTGATAAATGGTACGTCTATCCCCAGTTTCATTAAATCGTCTGACATATTGACTATGCTTTCATAGTTGTCATGATCGAAACCGGCAATCAAACCAGCCATAACAGAAATTCCCTTTTTATGCAATTTTTGTACAGCCAGTTTATAATCATCTACTATATTTTGTCTTTTATTTGCATCTCGTAATGATCCCTCGCCAAAAGTCTCTAATCCTAAAAAAACACCAATACAACCAGATTTGCACATTAAATCCAATAATTCATCATCTTTTACAATGTCAATACTTGCTTGAGTTAACCACCATTTCTTTAGAGGAATCATTTTGGTTAGAAGATCTTTTACATATTTTCTGTCAGTAGTTAAGTTGTCATCCCAAAACCAAACAATTTTTCTTTCCCACCAATATTTAAACTCATTATATTGTATATCCTTGATAACATTTTCCACCGGACGCTTGCGAAATCCAGGATTAATCAGTGGTACTGTGCAAAAAGAACAAGAATATGGACAACCACGTGTAGCTTGAACCACTCTTTTAATAAAGAAGTTATTAGAAAGTAAATCATATCGTGGAGTTGGAGCATCATCGAGTGTTTTTGCTTCTCCATAATATTTTTGTTTTAGAGAATTGGTTTCTACATCATTCAAAATATCGACCCAAATATTTTCCACCTCGCCAATAACAATTGCATCAAAATGTTCTAATGATTCATCAGTACAGAACGAAACATGAGGACCACCGGCAATGACAGTTTTATTTTTATTCTTGAAACGATCGGCTAATTGGTATGCTTCATTAGCAAAACCACTAAAAAAGGAAATGGCTATTAAATCAGCATCAGTGTCATAATATATCTTATCTACTTGCTCATGATAAACACGAACCTTATGTTTTGATGCAGTCAATGCAGCAAGGTATATACCAGTAATAGGTGGTACAAAGTCCTTTTCATGCCCTCTAACATATCTTTGCTCATAAGCTATAATAATATCTATCTTCATTTTATTTTAAAGTGTGTATAATAATACAAAATGTCATCTTATTATACCTACACTCTCTATCGTAAAATTGTTCACATAGTTATAAAAATTACAATCTGAATTTACTATATTTTTGCAGATATCTTTTATATTTCTGCCAGACATCTAATTGCTTAGAATAGTGAAATTCGCTAACTTTATTTGAATATTTAGTTGACCTTGGGAGTATCATCTGAACAGTGAATACAAAAACTGTAATTATCTATGATTTATCATTAGAAATAAGATATATATATCGGTTGGCTTGTCAAAACCGCTGACCACAGTCTTTACAAACATGCTTTTCTCTAAAAAAGGGGATGGGTAAAAATGCAAATAGTAACAGAAAGACCATGAGAGCAGGGCTGCTCTTGAACTTAGGTTCTGTATTTTTGGAACTGCATTTAGGGCAGATGTTTTCTTCTTCTATTGTCACAATGTCTAGAATATGAGCAGCTAATTCGTAATCCTCTTCGACTACCATCAAATCTATTTCAGTCGCAGCATTTATTCCATGACCAAATTTCAAATTAGAAACGTGCTGATTCTTGATAAAGCATCGGATGCCTGCATCTTTTAGTTTCGCTTGGCAGATTGTTGCTTCGTGTTCGTTAATGTAGGAGGCTAATCTTTTCATATTTTAAAGGGGAAAGATTAAATAAATAAAGAATCCAAGCTCCCGCATTAGAGAGCTTGGATGTAAAAAAACTACTGTTTAATAAACTTATAAATTGCTGTTGCATCACTGCTTTGCAGTACTAACATATAAGCACCGGTTGCAAGTTTATAAGCTTGTGACCATTTGAGTTCGTTAGTGCCTGCAGGGAAGTAGTTGTTTATTAAATTAGCTACTTTTTGACCCTGAATGTCAGCTACGTAAATATCTACCTGACCTGCTACCGGATTATTCCATTTCAAAGTAAAGTTTTCATTGACAGGAGCAGGATAAAGTTTTTCAACTTCAAGACTATTATTTACGATAATGTTATTATTTACATCAGTACGCAACGCTTCCGACTCAAATAATCCGTGAGCAGCAGTGCCTGCTAAAAAGATAGCACCGGAACCGGTCGTGTCCCAAGCCGGAGCAGCTACAGTAATCACTTGAGCTGCATCAGGGAGACCAGTGGAATAAGATTCCCACCACCAGCCGTTGTTTGCACTTACAAAAGCACCTTGGGAGCCTGCAGCAGCAACCATAAATTTAGGATAAAGCGGATGATGATCAAGAGCATAAATTGAGGCACCATTAGCACCTATTGCTTGCCAAGTCTTACCGGTATCTAAACTTTGATAAATACCTTTCCCAAAAGATACTCCCTCTGAAGTAATCGAATCCGCACCGCAATAAACTATGTTTTTCTCTGAGCCTGAAGGTAATACTGCATTAATTCTTAATCCTTCAATTCCCTGATCATTAGTTTCCCAAGAAGTTCCACCGTCCGTAGAACGCATCACCCCACCTGTGTAACTATTATCACCAGCCACAAACACTAAATTATTATCAATAGGAGAAACAGCAATATCTCTTGACGAAACACTAAGCTGAGGGTCTGCATTATAATTATCAAAAATATCATCAGTAACAATAATCCCCTTAGCAGTATTCATTGCAGTAGCTAATAGCTTTGTATTAGATTTTGCGAATTCAGTAACAAAATATGTATTATTAAAGCTAACTTCCTCTTCATTCCAAGCATTGCCACCATCTACTGATTTTACAATACCACCTCTGGTTTTGTATACGCTGGAGGCGATAAAAGTAGAATTATCTAACTTAAATAAGTCTAAAATATAATGTCCTTCCAGTATGGGAGCATTAAAGCTTGAGCCTTTATTTTCAGTTATTTGGAATCCTTTTCCATCAATCATATAAAATTCGGGTTCTAACTTTTCTGGAGACCAAGAATATAAATCAGAAGCAACGGCGTATGTAGAAGGTGATTCAGGAAAAATAATTATTTTATTCACTGCCACCTGTGTACCATCAATTTTTTTCCAGTTATCTGCGAATAATTGATTTGTCGAAAATGCAATAACTATTGCTAATGTAAAGCACTGTAGTAGTCTTTTACCCATGAGCAACTCCAAAATATATTTTCAAATCTTATTTAATTCTTTTCTATAAAATATGATTTTATTTTCAATTAAATAAATGTTTTTCTCAATAATTTACTGTTTCTCAGATAAATAATATGCTTGTGTTTTCTATTAGAAGTATCATCTCCAATAATTTTAGGTAGATTGAAACATGGCAAAAATAATCTACTAATTTATTCAAAAAATGTCATTTAAAAAGATGAAAAAGCTTTAAAGTCATTGAATGGCAAGGGGTTGAAACCCCTTGTTCAATAAGCAATTACGTAACATTTTCTTACAGAGGAAGTGAGCATGCTACTTGATTCTACGATCATTTACGGCACTATTATGGCATCTAATGACAAATCCAGGTTTATTCAAAAAAAACAGGAATCATTTATATTTAAAAGACTCCTGATTATTGTTTAAGTTTATATCTCATTTAAAGCATTATCCAGCACTTCAATGAAGTGGCTTATTTCTTCATAAGTTATGATAAGAGGAGGCACAAGTCTTAAAACTGTTCCCGATGCAGCATTTGCAATTACTCTTTTTTGAATCAACTTGTCAACTAGTATAGCAGCATCAAAATTCAAAGCAAGCCCTCTCATCAGGCCAATACCTCTTACTTCAAGAACTTTATCGGAGTATTTATCTCGAATATTCAGAAGTTGTTTCTCAAGGAAATTACCTACTTTTTGAACGTGATTCATAACACCATTCTCAAGTTCGTTTAGCACAGCAAGACCAGTAGCACAAGCTACTGCATTACCACCATAAGTGGTTCCGTGTTGTCCTTTATTCCAAATATTTGCAAGAAACTCTTTAGCAGCGATACCACCTAAAGGCAAGCCGCCACCAATTCCTTTCGCCATAGTGGCAAGATCCGGTTCGATATGGAAATGCTCGAATCCGAACATCTTTCCGGTTCTACCAATTCCCGACTGTATTTCATCTGCAACGAGTAAGAAATTATACTTTTGCTTGAGCTCTTTAAGTTTTGCAACAAAAGCATCAGATGGCACTGATAGACCTCCTTCACCCTGCACAAACTCAATAAAAACACCTGCTGTTTGTTCGTTAACTGTTTGCTCAAGTATTTGTATATCGTTATATGGTATAATAATCGTGTCAGATAAAAATGGCCCCATATCTTCTTTATAAGCGGGTTTATCCATGATAGATAAAGCACCATAAGTTCTACCGTGAAATCCACCTGAAAATGCAATAAGTGTTGATTTGTTATTTTGTTTACCCCATTTGCGTACAAGCTTAATAGCTCCTTCCATAGCTTCTGTGCCTGAATTAGAGAAAAAGATGCGGTCAAAGCAACTCATCCCTACAATCTTTTCTGCAAGCACTACTTGTGGCATCTGATAAAAATAGTTAGAGATGTGCATATACTTATCAATCTGGTCTTTCGCAGCAGCTATTATAGCAGGATGCCCATGTCCCATAGCATTTACTGCTATGCCACCTAGCATATCCAGATAAGCATTTCCATCAGTGTCAAAAATTCTACATCCTTTTGCATGGCTTACTTCAATTGGATAACGCTTATAAGTTTGAAAAATAACTTTTGATTCTCTTGTTTTCATAACATAAACCTGTTTTCAAAATAGTTTATATATATAATATTACAAAGTTTACAGTCAGATTTTGATGATAAATTACAAAAAATGAAGTTGCTAAATATATAAAAAAAGTAGAGAATACAATAAAGAAAAAAATATACAAGCATAGACAGAATTGTTTATAGCGCAAAGTTGTTATAAACAAACAAATATCTGATAACTGAGAAAGGTCACTGGACTGAGGCTTATATTGTGTATTGTGATATTATGCAATTTCATTCTGTAAAATACTAAACAAGGAGAGTGAACCGAATCACTCTCCTTGTTTAAAGCTTTACAATCAAATCAGATTAGTTGAATTTGATAGATTGTGCTGATTTTTCTAATGGCGCTAAATAATCTTTTGCTTCTGGAACAAACCAGTTAATAGAGACTCTGAAAAGTTTTTTGTTATGAAGAACAAACCAAACTGTTTGAGAAAGGTTAGCACCAGGAGACCAAGTTAAAACATAAGCCTCTTTGCCTGCTAAAGTAGTTTTAGTAGCTTTTGCATTTTTGAAGCTTTTTGAGTTTTCATCAACAATTTTTTTCAAATCAGTAGTTTTAGAAGCATCAAATTGGTCTATACGAACAGAACAGTCCATGCGAGCATCAGTGTCAAAGTAGAAAGATGATTCTGCACTGCCTTTTCCACCCGGAGCATTACGTTTAGTCATGTTGCCTGGTATACCAATAGAGAAACCTGTGCCATTTCTTTCAGCCAAGTCCATAGTAGGTGGCTCTAATTCTTCAACAACAGTGTCAACTCTTACTTCAAGAGAAGGAGAATGAGCTAATTTCATACCACTAATGATTTTATCAAAAGTAGGTTTGTATTGCTCCCAAGTTCCTGCAAAAGCTTCAAAATTAATAATAGTAGCCATTCCACTATCTTTTGCTGCGAAGTAGTATGCACCTTTGAAAGGACCATCTTCTAAATCAAATTCATAAGTGGTAGTTTTAGCAGGAGTGCCGTCAATCGTCAAATCTTGCATAGGAGTGTAAGCTTCTTCAGCAAGGAATTCTTTCATTTTAACGATAATAGAATCTAAATTACGAGTAGAATCCAAAACGGCTCTTGAAACTAAAATTTTAGCTACAGGAGCACCTTTAGTGGCATAACTTGGCCAGCGTTTCATACCTTCTTTCATAGAGTACACAGCAAAGAAATCACCTGCTTCTGATGCAACCCAATTTTCAGGGTATTCGAAAGACAAACCAAATTTTTCACTTTCATACTGTTTCATACCAGTTACTTCTGCCGGTTTTGGTCCTGATTCGCCACAGCTATAAAGCAAAATTGCCAAAGCAATTGCCGGTAGCATAGAAAAGAATTTTTTCATGGAGGAACTCCTATAAATAATATATAAATTCAGAAAAACTATTTGACAAATCTTATTCTGCTAATTTAAGCAAGAAATTTATAACATGAAATATTGATAATAAGAAAAATCAAAAAAAATCAATTAGGCAGTGCACCTTCTTCTATCCATTTACTAATGCCAATAATTACTGATTCTTCTACATATCCCTGATAGCAATATGCTTTAAAGGGTGACCTACCATCAAGTTTTTGGACTAAATAGCTGTTTTCGGGTTTCTTACCTATTACAAACAAAGGAATTTTCATCAAGTCAATGTAACTTTCCATAGAAAGTCCACCTGCGACACTGGATTCCGAATGGCAACCAGCATACGCACAAGTGAGTTTCATATAAGGATAAACATGCTCGTAATAGCTTACATTACTTTCAGGAAATACAATGTCATTCCCTGAAGATACAGCATCATCACCACAGCTATAAATGAATGCAGTAAATACAGTAAATATTAGTATTGCAATTATTGATTTTAAAGATTTCATTAGTAACTTTCCTGATCAGTTGGAAAATTCTTTTCTCTTACTTCATCACCATATTGTTCGAAAGCATTTTTCATGTCTTCATACAGATTTGCATACCTTCGCACAAACCTAGGATGAAAATCGACGGTCAGTCCAAGCATATCGGTATAAACTAAAATCTGACCATCACAATGCGGCCCTGCTCCAATACCAATAGTAGGTATGGCTAAAGATTCACTGATTTTTTTTCCTAACTCGGCAGGAATTTTTTCAAGGACAACAGCAAAAGCCCCTGCCTCCTGAAGCATATGTGCATCTTTAAATATTTTTGCAGCTTCTTCCGGATCTGTACCACGTGCTCTGTAAGAACCAAATTGATTTATAGATTGTGGTGTAAGTCCTAAGTGTCCCATTACCGGTATACCAGATTCTGTCATTTTGTAAATGGCATCAACTACAGTAGCGCCACCTTCTAATTTGACAGCATGGCAACCTGTTTCTTTCATAATCCTTCCGGCATTCCTAAAAGCCTCATTTGAGCTGACCTGATATGACATAAAAGGCATATCTGCTACCACTAAAGCTCTGGAAGAACCGTTTAGCACAGCCTTGGTGTGGTAGATAGTTTGCTCCAAAGTCACAGGGATGGTAGTGTCTAGCCCCTGCACCACATTGCCTAATGAATCACCCACTAAGATTAAATCAACGCCTGCTTCATCGAGGCATTTGGCGATAAGTGCATCATAAGCAGTCAGGCAAACAATTTTTTTACCTGCTTTTTTCATATTGTATAAAGTTAAAGTCGTTACTTTTTTAGATATATCTACTTTTGCTAAGCTCATATATATTCAGTTCCATGCAAGCACTAAAAAGAATAATTTAGTTACAAAAAAAACAAATTCCAACTTGTTTTCAAATTTATTATTCTTAGAAGAAAAATGGCAGCAATAATAACAACTTTCCAAAATATTTATCCTCATAATCTCAGAATATAATTACCAGAGATCTGTCATGTGAAAAGATGGAAAAGCATCAATAATAATGAATGGCAAGGGATTTAAACCTCTTGTTCAATAAGCAATTACGTAATATTTTATTACATAGTAAATGATTATGCTCCGTGACGCTAACGTCATTTGCAGCACTATGGTGACATCTAATGACAAATCCTGCATGATACATACCATAGAATATACAAACAGAGATAAAGAACAACTACAAATATTATATAAAAGAAAATATATTATCATAATGTACGAATATAGATTAGTATCTTATAGATAAATACATTATATTAAGTATTAAAGCTATAAATTTTAACTATATCTTAAATTATATTCAAAACGAGAGATTTTTCAATACAGATATCTCCAATCCGTAAATTTGTAATCGCCAAACTAACAATATGTTGCCTATTGGCAATTTATCCATTTCATGGAGATAAAATACATGATAATTAGAAAAGAAGATGCTCTAGAGTATCACAGTAGTGGTAGAAAAGGCAAAATCGAAGTAACAACTACAAAACCATGCCTTACACAGAGAGATTTGTCTCTGGCATACTCGCCAGGAGTAGCAGAGCCATGCAGGGAAATCGAAAAAGACTTACAGAAAGTATTTGAGTACACTGCAAAGGGAAATCTTGTTGCAGTTATTTCCAATGGAACAGCGGTGCTGGGATTAGGTGATATCGGACCTGAAGCTGGCAAACCTGTTATGGAAGGCAAAGGTGTTCTTTTTAAAACATTCGCAGATATTGATGTCTTTGATTTAGAACTTAATTCTAAGAATATTGATGAGATAATCAGAACAGTTGAAATCTTAGCTCCAACTTTTGGAGGGATAAATCTGGAGGACATCAAAGGTCCGGAATGTTTCTACATAGAAGAAGCTCTCAAAGAAAAACTTGATATACCTGTGTTTCATGATGATCAACATGGTACTGCAATAATAAGTGGTGCTGCGTTACTAAATGCAGTTGAAATAATTGGTAAAAAGCTAGAGGATATCAAAGTTGTTTACAATGGTGCAGGTGCTTCAGGCATTGCTTGTGCAAAGTTTCATATAAGCCTTGGTGTTAAGCCAGAAAATGTAATAATGTGCGATTCGGCTGGAGTAATTTACAAAGGCAGAGAAAAAGGGATGAATGTCTTTAAAGAAGATTTTGCAGTGGAAACTGACAGAAGAACTTTAACAGACGCACTTGTGGGTGCTGACGTTTTCTGTGGACTTTCAAAAGGGAATGTAGTCAGCAAAGAAATGATTAAACCTATGGCAAAAGATCCAATTATTTTTGCCATGGCAAATCCGGATCCTGAGATTACTTACGAAGATGCTACTGCAGCCAGACCCGACGTAATCATGGCTACAGGTCGCTCTGATTACCCAAATCAGGTCAATAATGTGCTTGGCTTCCCTTTCATTTTTAGAGGAGCCTTAGACGTTCACGCAACCAAAATAAACGAAGAAATGAAAAGAGCTGCTGCCTATGCTCTAGCTAAACTTGCTAAAGAAGAAGTGCCTGAAGCTGTAAAACAAGCCTATGGTGAGGACACTATATTTTTTGGAAGAGAATATATAATCCCTAAACCTTTTGACCCTAGAGTACTGACTTGGGTAGCACCTGCTGTAGCAAAAGCTGCAATGGAAACTGGAGTAGCAAGAAAAGATATCCCAGACTTTGAGCAGTATGAACTTGATTTGAATATACGAATGGGTAGATCACATTCGATAATGACAAAAATTTACAGGAAAGCAGGGCAACACCCTAAACGAATTGTATTCCCTGAAGGTAACGAGCCAAAAATTATCAAAGCTGCACAGCTTAGCATCGATTATAATATTGGCCAACCAATATTGATTGGTAATGAAGAAGAAATACAAGCTGTAGCTAATGAATATGGATATGATTTGACAAATATTCATATTGTTGATAATGCAAACTCCGAACTTTTAGACGAATATACAGAAGAGTTCTACAAACTTCGCCAAAGAAAAGGCATTACCAGGACTGAAGCTCGAAAACATCTTATCAAAAATAGAAATTATTTTGGTGCAATGATGTTACATCAGGGACATGCTTGTAGCATGATTTCAGGTTTGACTACTTATTATCCTGACACGGTAAGGCCTGCTTTAGAAATTATCGGAAAGGACCCTAAATACAATAAAGTATCAGGTTTATATATCGTAAACACCAAGAAAAACACATATTTCTTGACGGATACTACTATTAATGTTAATCCTGATGCAGCAACTCTTGCCGATATAGCTCTTCAAGCTGCAGATTTTGTGACTAATTTTGATATCGAACCTCATGTGGCATTGCTTTCTTATTCAAACTTTGGCTCTGCAGAAGGAGAATCTCCTGAAAAAATGCGCAAAGCTCTCAAAATTATTAGAGAAAGAGATCCTAATTTGATTATTGATGGTGAGATGCAAGCCGATACAGCATTAGATACTAATATATTGACAAAAGATTTTCCTTTTAGCCATCTAAAAGGTGAAGCTAATACATTAGTGTTCCCAGATCTAAACTCAGGTAATATAACATATAAATTACTTGCCAAAATGGGTGGTGCTAATATTATTGGTCCTATTTTGCAGGGCTTAGATAAGTCAGTACATATTCTTCAGAGAGGATCTGAAGTTAATCAGATATTAGATATGGTCGCAATCGCAGTAGTAGATGCAAATCACAAAGGCGATAAGTGCATTGACATATTTTCGAAATAGAATAAATAAAGAGGCTAAACACTTGTGTTTAGCCTCTACAATTAAAATTTGATCAATTCGGCAGAGAGATAAATTGTTTGATCCAACCTTTGACTATCTCTAACTATATATTAAAATTAGAATCTTCTATTGTCGCTACGGAAGTTATTAGGTCTTCTGTTTTCTCTTGGTCTAGCTTCATTTACAACCAATTTACGGCCGTTAAATTCTGCACCATTTAATTCATCAATAGCTCTTTGTCCTGATTCATCGTCAACTTCAACAAAACCGAAACCTTTCAATCTTCCAGTTTCAAAATCTTTAACGAGTTTAACAGAAGTTACTTCGCCGAATTCAGCGAATAAATTGTTTACGTCAGCCTCTTCTGTGCTGTAAGGTAAATTACCTATGTAGATATTCATATCAAATCCTTAAAACGTGTAGCCATATAGGTCTCTGCCAACCTATTCCACTATCACTTATTGTAAAATATAAAACAAATGCAACACAATTTACAATAGTTTTTGATATAAACCAATTTTATTTTCTTTTTTTTCAAAAATATTTTCGCCTGATAGAAAAAGAACATAAAACTTAAGCTCTATTCGATATATATTTAGGGTAATGATGCTGATTAAGACACTATTTATACTAAACTTTCGACTTACAACAATATACATAATCTGGGAGTTATTTACTATGCAATGGTCCGTGGAATATTCAATCGGAGTTTCTAAGATTGATCAGGAACATAAAACGCTATTTGAAATCATAACTATGATAGAACATAGTAAACAGAATAATATCAATATCGTTGACGTATTAAAAAAAATGGTCGAGTACGTAAAGCTACACTTCGCATCGGAAGAAAAATTTATGCGTAAAATTTATTATCCTAATTTGGATTACCATATCCAACTGCATCGCAAATTTGAAGCTCAAATAATTAGGTATCTTAATCAGCTAAAAAAAGGAGAGCAACTCGACTTAAATGTTATCAAGCAATTCTTAGAAAAATGGC
>JBFHIJ010000043.1:0-29380 GCA_041596515.1 Chlorobiota bacterium | reverse complement strand
TCATACCATAATTGATACCTACAATGGATGCATCACCTTCTACGACAAAACCTTTCAAATATCCTTGGTCAGTAGTAGGATCAATATCATTTTGAACAAAATCTGCATATCTCATTTCAAATTTAGGGGCACCTGAGCCTTCAATATGATTAGTATTTACTATAATATTAGTAAAGTAAACAAAACCATTTGTAGGATCGGTCGGATCTATCTGCAAACCCGGTTTTACATTTGGTGGTGCAAATGCGTAAACTACTTCTACTTCACCTTCTACAGGTACTGAAAGTGGGAATAGAGATACGTCGTAAGGCACACCATCAATTTCGACAGGTATAAAGTCATTTACATAAATTGGATCGATTGAGATTGAGTTTACAATCAAATCTTCATCTTCATCAATATTTTTAATAAATACAGATTTTCTTTCAGCAAGTGTGACATCAACTCCCGGAGCAGTTTTTTGGAAAGTAGCTTCCGTAACATTTACATTAGGAAGAGTACCTTGACCTTTCAAGTTATTGATTGCTTGCTGTTTTTCTTGATTTACGTCAGTTACTGTGTAATATTCAGCATAAATCTGAACAGACAACTCTTCCTCAGCCCTTGGTACAAATGCTACATTGAAAGTAGATTCATCCGTATCACCATCATTTTTTGGTTCCAATTGAATTGGAGTTGCAAGCACGTTTTCAGATACTAAATTGTTAGCTATATCAACAAATTTAAAGTTATCTGTTTTAGTATTTGCCGGATCTATAAATGCAAGTTTTGTTATCATTACAGCTTCTGTACCAGTATTTGATACTGTTACTGTACCATCAGATTTCAATTGCAAGTGTTGTTTGCCAAAATCATAAGAAGTTAGCATTACGTTACCCATTGTAGAGAAAGCTGTCCAGATAGAAATTGAGTCATCCCCACCAGCTGGATCAAAAGCATTACTAGAGAAAATCAAGTTATCTTCAAAAGTACCGGTCGCAGTAGGTGCGAATGTTTCTTTTGTAACAACAGCTTTCCAAGCATTTGGATTGTTTTTATTAAACATCCTTGGCTGAATAGTAAATTGTACTGAGCCTGTTGGTTCGTATTTAAATTCCGGTAGATTTTTTTCAAATCTATAAGCTGTCACAACTAATGGTGCTGAGCCCGGATTTTCAATCGTGATACCATCTGTTTTTTCTACAATGTTACCTGGGAATACTGGGTAATCAATTGCCCAATCTTCAACTTTGATTTTTGGAGTTACACCTTGACCTGTTATTGGCCATTTAAAATCTAAACAAGCAGCTTCAAAAGAGATAGAATCTAAATCAAAATCTTCTGCATCTTCGATTTCTTCTGTAGGAGAGTATTGCAATTGAAGAGTCATTTCTTCATCTGCGTCCAAACTTGTTTTACCATAGTCTAACACGTCAGGTACTATACTAAAGAATTCACCATCTAATATTTTAATTTCTCCAAGTTCAATTGTTCCATTACCTGCATTTTTGAAGGTAACATCTAAGAAATGGTCTTGCATGATTTGGCGTCTATTAAAAGTAATAGAATCCGGTTTTACTAAAGTAAGATAATCAGCAAAATACTCCACAGAATCGATAGTAATATTACCTTCGTCATCAGCTACATAGAAATAACATTTAGCATCATTAAATTTATCTATAACAGACAAAGTAAAGTAGTAGTCCTCATGTGGTTCGAATTCCCATGTTAAAGGAGTGCCTTTTGCGTTTGTATATACAGGTTCATCTATATTATAAGATGTATATTTAATACCATCTACTGTAGAATCCTGAATTATCACAGCAGGTTCGCTCCACACTTTAGAATCTACCTGACGAGGATCTGCTTCTTCATTAGGATCAACTGTCAACTCAGTTACGTGAACTAACCATTCGCCACACTCACCATCAAGATCAACTACCGGAGGCACTGTATCTGTTTCAGATAGGTTTCTGAGTGCCATGGCAGCAGGCCAGCCGTAAGAATCCACAGATTTAAATCCATAGATATAACCACCAAATTTACCAGTACCATCACCTGTCATTTTGTGAGCACCTGGGGAGATTGCAAAACGAGCCCAATATAAGTCTGTTCCTGGTATCTTGTTTGTTGTAAAAGACGGAACCTTGTCGATAATTTTTACTTCATCAAATTCTAATGACTTTAAGCCTTCTTTATTTGGATCAGTAGGGTCATCCCAAGCAACTATATTGATATAATTTTCACCAAAAGTCTTGTTAGAAGGAGCCTGAACTATAGTACTAGTTATATATTGTTCAACTGAAGTGACAGGCCACATAAAAGGATCATAACCGGCACCGTCCCAAGCAGATGAATAAGAATATTGCATAACAAATATAGGCTTATCTGCTCTAAAAATTGATGTACCTGTAATAGATCTGGAACTGGCATCAGCTTTCAGTACTTCAGATATTTCATTAAATTCACCTTTTTCATGCAAAATCCCTGATTTAGAACCTAAAGACACTTTTGATTCTAAATCATACCAATCTACAGTGTAAGTCGTATTTGGCTCTAAAGCCACGATTCTAAACATATCACCTTTTATAGAACCACCACGTTTAAGTGATATAGAAGCATACTGTTGCCCCCAAGTGGCGGTAGGCATAGGCATTGCACATAAGTGGTCACGAGAACTACTAGTAAAGATAGGCATAACAGCACGCCAGTGATATGAAATCAGACCAATTGGTTTTGAACCGGTGATTACAGACCCTGAAAGATCAAATACACCTCTTGTAAGACCATCACCTTCTATCTGATATACTTCACCTTCGTTAAGTTTAATTGTAACTTGGTCGCCGATAGATTTTGATTCATCACCCATAATGGTTGCAATAGCACTAGAACCAACACCTTTTAAATCAACGTTTACTAAGGTGTTTTTTGCTGAACCAATTACCAGAAAACCTTCTGCAAATGTATTTGTTGAACTTTCATAGTTATCATAGTAAGAACAATGAATATATTCGTTTTGCCATGAATCTACAGGTAAAGCCATATAGCCATCAGATGTAGTATTTTTTGAATTCATGACATAAACCGAAACCGGTTTAGTAGCTTCTATAGTTACTGTTTTTTTCGTAACCTGATTAGGTTCACGACATTCCGAAGAGGTTTTTGTAAGCCCTTCTGTTTCACCAATAGTAAAAACATCACCTGCTTTTAGCAGTTTTGTTTTATTAGAGCCTAAGATGTTTAGCGTCAATTCGACATCGTTCGCACTTGCAATGTAAATTTCCATCGCAGAATCACTCCAGCCAAATGAAGATGATTCATTAGGCGGAATAGCCACGATAAATTTACGTCCCATTTGCCCTTTACCAAGCTTGAGATCTTTTACTCGTTGCTTGTAAATTTTTTGTTTTAGCTCTTTAACATTTGCATATCCGTCTTGCGGGATTGCAAATAAAAAACTTAGGCATAGTACGAGGGTAATTAGTAGATTTTTCCTCATAATTTCCTCCAAAAGATAAATAATTAATATTATGATTTAAACTGTTTCTTGTTTTCCTACACCCATATTGACAGGCATCTGTTGAATTTGTTACACAAATATTCTAAATATTTGATACCAATACAATATAAAATATCAGTTTATTTGTACAAACCCATATAATATACCAAATTTTTACTAAACACTGTGTAGTAATATTCACAATGTTGAAAAAAAATGCAGAAATGAGGTTGACATATTATCTCCCTCACTCATTTCTGCATATTACAATAACTATATTAAAAAGTCAAGTTCTTTTGCTTTTGGACGGTCTTTTTGTAGTAGCAACTTATAGATATTTGTGATATGTCTCATAAAATCATGAAATGATAAATCAGAGATTGTGTTTGCTTGCAATCTTTCTAACACCGTAGGTTTGCTTATTATATCTACCAAGATTGCTGCCAAATTCATCTCAGAATTATATGGATACAAATATCCATTTTCATTGTGCCTTATAAAATCAGGAATTCCGCCTATCCTGGAAGCGATGACAGGCAAGCCCAATGCTTGTGCTTCTAAAATTACGAGTCCCGCTCCCTCTTCCCAAATACTTGGGATTATCACAGCATCCATGTTCGTGGCTATGTTACCGAGATTGTCCTGAGTGTAAGCTCCCATCCATTTAAGAGAATTATTGGTGTCAGATTTCTTTAGTTCATCAATGTAAAGCTGATTGCCATCTCCAAAAATATAAAACTCTGCCATCCCGGGCTTTAATACGTGGGAGGCATTCAGTATTTTATGTACGCCTTTATGCGGAATTACGCTTCCAAAAAACGCAAATTTAATAGGCTTCTGATTTGAATCATACTCTTTTACATGTTTCTGCAATTTATCTACTGATTCCGGTATTTGATGCACTACTGATATTTTATTTGGCAGACATCCAAAATCTATTAGTAACTCTTTTACTCTGTTAGATATTGCCAAAGTATAGTCTGTAAATCTGTTTACTATAGAACTTGCATAGATAAATCTTTTTCTATATGCTTCTCGCAATTCCGGATTCTCAATCGGGTTAAGCCTATTATCAAAATATTCCGTGTCTTCCCAAATTTTCAAATCTTCTCTTATCATATATAAAGAAGGATCTATCAGATGGTAATTATGTGGTGTGTATACCGAAGGTATGTTTTTATTATGTGCAATCTCTGCTATGGAGAACGACAATCCTAAAAAGTTATGAAAGTGAATCATATCCGGCTTGAATTCTTCCAATACTCGCTCGAAATACTTAGCAATGTTTGCATCGTGTATTTCTAAGTTAGGGTCATTATCAATGATAAATGGTCTTGGTCTATTAAAAATTCCATATAGAGTTACTCCACTATCTTCTGATTTCTCAAAATAGTATGGTTTAGCTTCATTAGGATGACTTAACCCTGCATAAAATACTGCAACTTCGTATCCTTGTTTTGCTAAGTGTTTTGCCATTGTGCGAGGCATATAAGTGCCCCCACCGGACTCATTCCAGCCGAACATAGTATATAGGATTTTCTTTTTAGTTTTGATTCTTGACAAATCCGCTACGCTCGGCATTTCAGATTTTATTTCAATATTGATAGTTTCTTCAAAATCTATTTCGCGTGGATAGCAAGCTTTTACTCGGTCTATTTCACTCTGCGAAATTTCAATACCATTGTTTCCTGTGTATACATCTGCAAAATCATGGTAAGATACTTCTGAGTTGTTTATTTCCAATTTTGCATTACAATAGCATGCTTTTGCTTTTCGAGAATCAGTAATAACAGCACTGTCAACTTTACTAATAGTAAATAGTACTGCATAGGCTCTTTGACCTTCTTTCTCGATTTTCTCTAATATTTTCGCATTAGTATCGCTTTCAGATTGTTTTGATTTTGCAAAAAACTCTTTTGCCTTGTCAAATTGATCTGCTGCAGCAAGTACTATACCTGCATTATTAAAGAACTTATCTTGCAATAAAGATAAATCAGCTGGGCTTAGATTAGCAGTTTTCATTACTTCTTCGTACAGCTCTAAAGCTCTTTGATAGTCAGCGTATGGACTCGCAATATGTAAGTTAGCATAATCAAAAAGGGAATAAGCTATGCTTTGAGGTGAATTGTCATTAGCCAAAGCTGGATAAATTTCCATTAAACTGGCTTCTTTCCTATGCTTTTGTAAGATTTGCACAGTTTCATCTACAGTCGTTGTTCTGTTTGACGTTCCACTTACACTATCATCTCTTTGCAGGAATAACCCCAGAGTCTCTCTTAAGTGTGTGGCACCAAACTTCCTACAAACTCTTATAAAAAACTCGTAGTCTGCTGCAATTTTTAATTTGTCATCAAAATATCCAACTACTTCATGTACTTCTTTCCTCCACATAGGTTGAGGACCAAATGCAAAATTTGATAATATAGTCCCCAAATTATAATCAGGCCAGTCATATCTCTTAGTGGAGATAGTCTCTTCAAACTTTTCATTTTCTATATTTGTGATAAATGTATCTGCGTAGACCATGCCTACATTTGGATTTGCATCCAAAGCTTTTGCCATCAGTTCTATTGCATCTATCCTGTGAGCGTCATCGGTATTGGCATTTGTCAGGAACTCGCCTCGTGCTTTGAGGATTGCACGATTCCAACTTTTGTATATGGTTTCTCTTTCCTGAGTCCTCTCATAGACTATTTGCTCAGGGAATTTATTTAAATAAGGTCTGATGATATCTATTTCATTTTCAGGAGAGTTGCTGTCAATAATAATAATCTCTAATTCCCCTTTTTCAAATAGAGTTTGCCTTGTCAAATCTTCCATGCAACTCTGCATATATTTCATAGAGGAGTATACACTAACTAATGCAGAGACTTTAAATGTTCTTTCTTGTATAGCAAAAGTGTGCTCATCACTTATTTCATTTAGAAGAGCTTTTACCTTTTCATTGCTAGGGTTTCGTTGAAGATAGGTATCTAAAATCTCCACTGCATCATTTTTTCTATTTACTGCAAGGAAAATGTCACTGATATTTAAAACAACTACTTCATCATTAGGGTTTATCTTAATAGCTTCCAGCAAATATTTCAAGGCTTCTTCCGGATTTGCCTCTCTCCATTCCAGCACGGCAAATGCGTTTAAGGCTCTTAGATTTGTCGGCTGATGTTTTAGTATTTTTTTAAGTGTTTTGCGAGCTTCATCAACTTCATTGCGTTCGATGCAGACTTCTGCAAACATTAATGACAGAGTATGAGCTTCGGGGTACTGCACTGTGTAGACATCTAATAGACTATATGCAGTTTCCAAATCACCCCGATCAAGGTGTATATTTATTTCATTTACAATACGGTCTATTTCAGAATCAGGTTTAAGATAGATTTCTGAATCTAATTTTATTCCATTTCCCCAATCTATATCCCACACTTCAAGTTTTGCAAATGGCTCAGTGCCATATTGATTATACCAATCTATAACCTGCGTTTCTCTCCAAATTTCAGGCTTGTCATAGACTGACAAATCAAGGAAGTCATAACTATCAAACCACGAAGAAGGAGCTTCTTCTAAATTTATATCAGTTTCGTCTTTGCTTGGTGCATATCTTTCGTTTATTGCTTCTTCCGATTTCTCAGGTGTCCGCAGCTTTTCTAATATCCTATACCAAGCTTGCTTGATTAGTAGATTTCTCCAATTTACAAATTGGAAGTGCATCACTCCTGTTTCATATCCACTAATTCTAAATACTTTACCATTTAGGTTTCCGGGAGTTCTGCGAGTATGAATAAATTCAGAATCGTATGAGCAACGACCATCATCGCAAAATGCAAAATCTTTATAATGATGTGACCACTGCGATGAATCCAACCTATATTGCTTAACACTACGCCAGAGCTGTATCCAATTAAGCATAAGCACGTCACCCGGTTTCATCTTCATGATACCAATTCTTAGCATATCCTGCTTTATGGCATTGGAAGTAATGATTTCATCCGCATCCAGTACTATAAAATGAGTACCACCTATTTTCCTACCTTCTTCCAGCAGTCGGTTTCTATCACCGGGCTCATCTCTAAACCAGGAATCTTTAGTCAAAATGCTTTCTATGTTGCACTCATCTTTTAGGGATTTTACTAATTCTAAAGTTGAGTCTGTAGAATAGTCATCTAAATATACTATGGCATCCGTAATTTTGGACATAGCCCGCAGAGCATTTGCAATTATATTTTCTTCGTTGCGAGCAGGCATTAATCCTACAATCTTTGTTTTTTTAGACGAATCTATAATAGCACCGGCATTATATTTATTCATAGGCTGTAACGGCGTGCTTACTAACTGATTGATTAGATTTACATCGTTTAAGTCTTTCGCTTCGCCTCGAACAGTTTTCATCTCTTTAAGCACATCAAGTGACGCAAACTTTATTCCATTATAATAGAAATGATTTTGCGGATTACAGACTATATCATCTATGCTTGACTGATGCACTTTGGCTTCAAAGTTATGACTATCTATATAGCCCGGAGCCCCAAAATTTACATCCTCATTTTCAAAATGAAGATAATCCAAGTCCCTTGCCTCTCTTATTCCATATACAGCCATAATAGTACTGCCGTCTATTGCAAAGCAATCAGGATCTATGTCACCTTTTTTGAGTCTGTGTTCGTACCTTTCCAACAGCTTGTAGAAATTATTGAAGTACTTCAAATCTGCATTATTCAGGAAGTGAACTGAGTTCTCATTAAATAGAATTTGAGCTAGTAGAATTGTTTCTTCGTGAGTATCATTAATATGTACGGAATCATTGCTGATGCCATAAAGCTCACGAATATCATCTTTACACTGCTTCATGCTTTCCGCAGAGTCAGACTCTATCAAAAATGTTCTGATAGCTCCCGATTTTTGGAAACACATTTTTGCTTTATGCTGAGCTCCGACAAAGTTATTTGTCCAGTCTCCAAGCCATGCTTCATTTCTGTAAATCTGTCTAATAAGATGCAAAGGTCCGTATTTCTGTAAGAAAATATGCTTTTGATAGACAATTTTACCATATTTACTTAAAGTAGCAATTAACTCATCATTTTTGCCTTCAGCTGCTGGGAACACAGTAGCAATGTATGTATTAGTTTTTCTTTTGGCATATTCATAAGCGCAAGCATCCGCATAAACAAGTGGAAATTTGGCTTGCAAAAAGTTAAAGTAGCTATAGTTGTAGCTTATAATTGGGAATTTCGCCATTGGTATGTCTATATTATTATATATACAAGCGGCAACTCTATGAGAACCATCTATAGGTGTTCCTTCCCTATCTATAGGAATAAGAGAATCTTCAGCATATCCATTTTCTGTTATGCTATCTAATAAGTTATTGAAATCATGCAGAAACGACATGATCCCTGTTTTACCTGAAGCATCTAATTCCTGAAAATTATTTATCACCTGTATGTGATTTGAATATATCTGCTGACCAAAGTCAGAATTGATATTCTTTTTATAAAAATCAGCATAAATTAGTTTTGCCGCAAGGTCAAAGCGTCTGTAATTAAGAAGCTCTGTAGCTGCCACCGTTTCAACGGGCACCGAAATATTTGTAGGTAGAAAATCCTTTTCAAATAGATGAGGATTAAATTTATCCATAATTTCTTTAACAGGCACTTCATTGCTTGCAATATTTGACGGCGCCATTTCATCAGCAGTAATAGCTTCCGTTTCCTTGGTTACTTCAATATGTTTACCTTTTATCCAAATCGAATTACCTGTTCCGTTTGCAAGTTTATTATCTAAACCAATGCCATAGAGTTCGAAGTCATAAGTAGCTACAAAATCTCTGATGTCATGCGCTAAGCATTGCCCTTGATATAGTGTTTTAGTCATCCAGACTTCCATAAACAGAGCTGATGTACGTTTAAGCATTTCGCTCGCACCTTTTAGCACGTTAAGTTCAGCTCCTTGCACATCTATCCAAAGCATATCAATATCCAAACCTGCTAAGTCTGTAATATTATCTAAAGCATTTGCCTCTACTTTTATTTTTGGCAAGTTGCTTATTTGATATTGATTAAGTGGATCTTGCGAAGCATCTATATTCAGCTCTTTGTCTGCTTCCATTTTCAGAGGCAGAGTAGAGGCCGCAGCTTCTATGTTAGTTGGATGTAGAAATATTTCGCCGGGCATATCTGCAATTGCAAGATGATAACATTTTACCCTTTCTACTGTATCATAGTTATCTTTTAGTTTTTTGAAATGATCAGGATGCGCTTCGAAAGCAAAGAAGTTTGCATTAGGGTATGTCTGAAGCATTTTCGATATTTCAAACCCATCATAAGCACCAACGATAACTATATTTTTTATTTCTTCTTTATTCTTATCTATAATAAGATTCAAATCATTTTCTGCAAAGATTTGTATTTCATCATAAGGAGGTTTATCTTTCCCGGAGAAATTTATAGTCTTTTTATCTGAGGTATAATCAATCGCTGCAAAAAATATATCTTGCCCGTTATCAAATACAGAAGAGTAATTATATTTAGTAACATAATCTATAATGTCATTTCTAAGATGTCCGTACTCTACTACTATCATTTCAGGTCTGTAAGTACTCAAATCCAATCCATGTAGCACGTCAAGGTCTGCCCCTTCGGTATCTATGCAAAGCAAGCCGATATTATCAAACTTTTCTTCTGTTAAGACTGTGTTAAGCGTTTTAACCTGAACTTGTTCTTTATTCCACTGGGCATTATATTTATTTGTCCACACATCTTTATCAATTTCTTTCAAAGATGCAACATCGCTTCCCCAATCAGGCAAATGAGGGTAGCTGGATACATTTATTTGAGTTTCACCGTCATAATCTGATATAGCAATATTCAAGCATTTAATAGTCAAATTTTTATAGTTGACTTGCATGTTTAAGAAGTTTTTAGATACCGGTTCGATAGATATCCCCTCCCATCCATGCTTTTCTGCTAGTCTTCTTACATTGGAGTAATGCAGTCCATCAAAAGCACCTACTTCTATAAAAGTCTTTGCCTTTGGCTTCCAATGGCTAAACCATTCTTCAAAGAATTTATCCTGATTAATTTGAGAATAATAGCCATCTGTGTGTTTTGGTAACTCTCGAGCATACCAAAACTCAGGTTTTATATCAAGAATGATTTTACATGCTTTTTGCACAAAATCTTTCATCCCTGCTTTTGATGCAGATTGTGCCAAATTCCAAGCTACTTCCATGTCTACACTTCGATTAGCTACTTTTATGAGTAGCTCTTCTGCTTTTTGCTTATCATTTTTTATTATGCTTAGAGCTAACTCAGGATCATAGTTAATCACATCAATAATTGAGATTTCCTTATCCATTTTCTGCCTGTTTTAGAAAATATATAATACACCAAAGGAAATGTAACAAAGAAAGTGCCAATTTTTTTTTGGATATGAGTAAACCTAAGCAAAAGCCCATTTAACATAAGTTTAACATAAGCTTTATACCAAGCACATACTAAAATGTGAAATTTGCACACTGTAAGTTTTTACAGTCCCTACTTAGAAATTTTGTGTTATTATATTTTATAGTTGGAGGGTGCATTGAAAATTTCATCCATGAAATTGATTGTACTATTCTTTGTTTCAATCTTAGCCGCAACTACTAACCTCTCCGCGGAAGAAACAGCCTTTATTACAGGTAAAGTAATAAGCCAAACAAATGGCGACGCACTTATTGGTGCAAGAGTTTTTCTGAAAGATCAGAAAAAAGGTGCAATTGCAAAAATGGGCGGTAATTACCGCATTAAGAATGTGAAACCCGGCACATATACTTTGATATGTACTTATGTGGGTTACAAAAAGTTTGAAGTGGCAAATATTAATGTTGCTCCGGGAGAAACTAAACAGATTGACATCACAATGGTGTCTGAGATCGTTTCTACTGATGCTATAGTTGTAACAGCTAAAGCAATTAGAAACAATGGTGCTGCATTACTAAAAGATAGACAGAAAGCAACTGCGATGAGCGACGCTATTGGTGCTGAAGAGATATCCCGAGGTGGCTCAAGCGATGCCGGTGATGCTATCAAGAAGATTACAGGAGCTACGACCGAAGGTGGCAAATATGTTTATATAAGAGGTTTAGGTGATAGGTATGCTTCAACTCAGCTAAATGGGGCTCAGCTCCCTTCTGCTGACCCTGACAAGAGATCAGTGCACTTAGACTTATTTCCTACTAATTTAATTGAAAATATCGTTACTACTAAAACGGCGACTCCTGACAAACCAGGGGATTTTACAGGCGGTGCCGTGAATATAGCAACTAAATCTTTTCCTGACAAGTTCAGAGCTTCTATCTCATTATCATCTTCAATGAACTCTCAAACTACCGGCGAAGAGATGCTAACTTATGGTGGCTCTGACACTGATTGGTTAGGCTATGATAATGGTAAAAGAAGTATTCCTTCTGCAGTTCAGGCAATTATAGACAATCCGGATATGGATGTTCCTTACTTACAGGAAACATGGATGGATCCGGCAAAAGCTCAGCTATTAAATAATCTTTCTAAATCTTTCGATACTCAAATGTCTCCGACTACTACTACTGCCCCAATTAACAGAAGCTTCTCAGCTAACGTTGGTGATCAAGTAGATTTATTCGGTAGCGAATTGGGCTATGTCGCAAGTTTCAGTTATGGTAGAAAATTCAAATCTTATAATAATGGTATTAATGCATTCTACTCTTTATCAGGTTCTGCTGATGATATAACTTCTTTAACTGACGACAACGTAGTATCTGATCAAAAATCAACCGATGAAGTTCTTTGGGGAGCTATGGGGAACTTGTCCTATAACCTGACTCAAAACAACCAAATCTCGCTGAATTATATGTATAATCAGTCTGGTGAAACTACTGCTCGCTATCAAGAAGGCTATGACAGATATTACGGTATGGACAGAATTTATGAAACTAGAGTTTTGGGTTACGTAGAAAGGAATATGTCTTCTATGCAGTTTTCGGGAAAACATAACATCCCAATGCTAAATACTTCTAAATTAGACTGGCAAATTTCTTTAAGCAACAACACTCAGGATGAACCTGATTTGCGTTTCTTCACAAACGACTACTATGTGGATGAAGAAACTGGTGAAAAAACTTATGATATAGATCAATCTCTTTATAAATATCCTTCAAGATACTTCAGAGACTTGTCTGAAGATTTAAATTCTGTAAATTTGAATTACGAGTTGCCTATGAAAGACTGGGTAGGCAACGCTCTCAAATTTAAAACAGGTGGTGCTTATACTGAAAAAACACGTTCATTTCAGGAATATCGCTTCGACATAGCTCAAGATAAAATCAACTATGACGGCGACGCTGAAAACTTCTTCAAAGACAACATGGGCATTACAGATTCATCAAGTAGGTTTCCTCGTTTCGGCAACTATATTCAATATTATGACCCGACAAAAGCCTCTTACGACGGTGAGCAGACAATTTGGGCTGGTTATGGTATGCTTGACTGGAATCTTCCTTTTGTTTCTAACTTTAGAGTCATAGGTGGTGTTAGATATGAAACTACTGACATTAGCGTAACAAGCCGCGACACTTCTAAAGCAATCGGAGAGCTGAACGAACAAGACTGGTTACCATCTGTAAACATGGTTTATGGGTTTACTAACGACATGAACTTACGTTTTGCTTATGGCAAAACTATCGCAAGACCTAACTTTAGAGAATTTGCTCCTTACTCTTCTTTCGAGTATGTAGGTGGTTATATTTTACTTGGTAACTCTGAACTTGAAAGAACAAAAATAGACAACTATGATTTGCGTTGGGAGTACTTTGCTAACCCCGGTGAAATCTTAGCCGTAAGTGTTTTCTATAAAGACTTCACTAATCCTATCGAAAGAGTAATTATCAATGTAAACAAAGAGATTCAATATAAAAATGTTGAATCAGCTACACTTTACGGTGCTGAGTTCGAATTTAGAAAACAACTTGGATTCCTTGGTAATTGGGCCAATAAATTCCAAATGGGTACGAATGTTACATTGGTGCAGTCAAGCGTAGATATTTCCCCTGAAGAACTAAAAGTAATCCAAGCCTATGATCCGAATGCAAAAGGATCAAGAGAGCTTCAAGGTCAGTCTCCATTCATCGTAAACATCGACTTTGCTTACGTAAACTTTGACAGTGGAACAGATGCAAGTATTCATTACAACATATTTGGTAAACGCCTTTCAGAAGTAACTGAGCAAGGTACTCCTGATGTTTACGAATACTCTCGCCCTGATCTAGGCTTAGTATTCTCTCAAAAACTAATGGATAATCTTAAGTTAAAACTTTCTGCTTCAAATATATTGAACACTCAAGTGAAAAAAGCACAGGAATTTAAAGGTACAGAATATATTACTCAGCAGTATTCACTAGGTAGATCATTCTCAATCGGTGTTTCATACACCTTGGACTAAGGTAAGATAAGAAAAAAGCAAGGGGCTCACCCAGCCCCTTGCTCCTATAGATAAAACTTTGATAACCAAAGAAATAACTGTTTAACCCTTTTATAATTTAAGGAGTATTTTGATGAATTTCAAAATGTTTGCCGCCCTTTTTGCATTTATGACATTTATTTATATCGGAAGTGCCGAAGAAATTAATGTTAATGACGCTTCTATAAATGCAGGAGACCAAGTTACTTGGACAGCTGATAACACTTACATTCTTAACGGGTTTGTATTCGTTGAAGAAGGTGCACTTCTCACGATTGAACCAGGTACTGTAATTAAAGGTATGCCGGGTTCAGGCGAAGATGCTTCAGCTCTAATTATTACTCGTGGTGCGAAAATCATGGCTAACGGTACAGCCGAAAAGCCTATTATATTTACTGCTTATATGGACAATCCTTACGATCCGAATGATATGCCAATAGACGTTAACGGCCTTTGGGGCGGATTGCTTGTTCTTGGCAAATCTCAAATAAATACTCCCGGTGGCGTAGGCAACATTGAAGGCATACCTTCTGATGAGCCTCGTGGTGCTTATGGTGGTGGTGAAACACCTGACTTAAATGACAACTCAGGTGTGATTAGATACGTCTCTATCCGTCATGGTGGTACTGATATCGGTGCTAATAATGAAATTAACGGTCTTTCTCTCGGTGCAGTTGGTGCCGGAACTACAATAGAATATGTTGAAGTATTTAGAAATGCTGATGATGGTTTTGAATTCTTCGGTGGTACTGTAAACACTAAATACCTCATCTCTGCTTTTAATGGTGATGACTCTTTCGATTATGACGAAGGTTTCAACGGTAAAGGTCAGTTCTGGTTCTCTATCCAAGCTACTGATGATGGTAACTGCGGTGGTGAGCACGATGGTGCTACTAAACCTGAAGATGCAATGCCGTTTGCAACACCTCAAATATACAACGCAACTTATATTGGTTCTGGTGTTACTTCTAAAAGAGATAAATCTATTGCTCTTCACGTAAGAGATAATGCAGGTGGTACTTACAAAAACTCAATCTTTACTGACTTCGGTGGTAAAGGTATTGAAATTGAAGATTTGGAATCAGGCGAAGACTCAAGAGCTCGCTTAGAGGCTAAAGACTTAGTGTTAAACAACAACTTGTGGTACGGTTTCGCAGGTGGTAACTCTTTAGAGAACATTGCTCCTGGTGATGCTCAAGGATTCGTCAGGGATTACTTAGCTAATGCTGCAAACAACAACTGGATTGCGAATCCAATGCTTCGCGGAGTTACTCGCACGGATGATGCAAAACTAGATCCTCGCCCTCAAGCAGGCTCTCCAGCCTTAACTAATAATGCAGCAAAATACCCAGCTGAAGATGACTTTTTTGCAACTACAGATTATATCGGTGCTTTTGGTCAAACTAATCTCTGGCTTAAAGGCTGGACTATGCTTGACGCTGCTGGTTACCTTTCTGATGGCGGATCTACAGGTACTGATATTCAAGTGTTTGACTCTGACATCAACTCAGGTGCTACTGTAAATTGGACTGCTAACAACACATACCACTTGAATGGGTTTATATTTGTTGAAGAAGGTGCAACTCTTAACATCGAAGCTGGAACTGTAATCAAAGGTATGCCTGGTGCAGCTGAGCAAGCTTCTGCTCTTATCATTTGCCAAGGTGCAAAAATCTATGCTACCGGTGAAGCTACTAATCCAATTATTTTTACTTCTGAAATGGATGATCCTACTGATTTTGAAGATATGCCGATAGATGTTAATGGTCTTTGGGGTGGTCTTATCGTTCTAGGTAAATCACAAATCAATACTCCTGGTGGTGTTGGCCAGATTGAAGGTATTCCTTCAAGTGAACCTCGCGGTGCTTACGGTGGTGGTGAAACTCCTGACTTAAACGACAACTCTGGTGTGATTAGATACGTGTCTATCCGTCATGGTGGTACTGATATCGGTGCTAATAATGAAATTAATGGTCTTTCTCTCGGTGCAGTTGGTGCAGGAACTACTATAGAATACGTAGAAGTATTTAGAAACGCAGATGATGGTTTCGAATTCTTCGGTGGTACTGTAAATACAAAATATCTTGTTTCTGCTTTTAACGGTGATGACTCTTTCGACTATGACGAAGGTTTCAACGGTAAAGGTCAGTTCTGGTTTTCTATCCAAGCTGAAGACGATGGTAACTGTGCCGGCGAACACGATGGCGCTACTAAACCAGAAGATGCAATGCCGTATGCAACACCTCAAATATACAACGCAACTTATATTGGTTCTGGCGTTGCTTCTAAAAGAGATAAATCTATTGCTCTTCACGTAAGAGATAACGCTGGTGGTACTTATAAAAACTCAATCTTTACTGACTTCGGTGGTAAAGGTATTGAAATAGAAGATTTGGAATCAGGCGAAGATTCAAGAGCTCGCTTAGATGAAGGCGACTTAGTATTTAATAATAATATCTGGTATGGTTTCGCAGGTGGTAACTCCCTTGACAACATGGCTCCCGGCGATGGTCAAGCTTTTGTTAGAGATTACTTCGGTAATACTGCAAATAAAAACTGGATTGAAGACCCAATGTTAATGAGTGTTGGTAGAAAGGGTGCTGAAGGTGGTGCTAAGTTAGACCCTAAACCTGGCTTTGGCTCACCTGCTATGAATAATGAAATTGCATCAGTTCCTGAAGATGTTTTCTTCACTCAAACTAATTACATTGGTGCTTTCAGTAATTTAGATTCAAAATTCTGGTTATCTGGCTGGACAATGCTTGATGCAGCCGGATATATCAATAATGGTACTTCAGTACAAGAAGATGTAGAAAACGGTTTAGAATTAGTTGCTAACTATCCTAATCCATTTACAACTTCTACTACTATAAAATATAATGTAACAGAAGCTACAAATGTTAGCTTAATAGTTTTCGACGCAACAGGAAACAAAATTGCAAGTTTAGTAAATGATTACCAAGCCGCAGGTGTTTATGCTATTGATTTCAATGGTAGCAACCTTGCAAATGGAGTTTACTTCTTAAAATATTCTGCTAACGGCGTAAACGTTACAAAACAACTTCTTATTATTAAATAAGAAACCCTCCAATAACACAAAAAGGGTGCGGGCTCCACAAAGAGGGTTCGTGCTCTTTTTTTTATTTTGAATCTGATGTCATTCTCCCCTCTATTATATTTATCTCTGAAGTTTTTATCCGCATTACGAAACCTAAATAAGAATAATTTATATCCATGTATACTATCAGCTGTTTACCATATTTGTTCAAAATAGTTTTCGAAATTTTTCATTGAATTTTTACAAATATCACTCTTTAGCAATATTTTTTTACTATTTCTGTTTTTTTCTGCAACCACTTTAAACTATTTGGGTATTTATTGTATCAAAGTTAAAGAAGCTTCTTTGATTTTTGAAAACAATATATCTATTATAACACTTTTTGATGGGGAATTGCTATGAAAAGAACACTATTATTAGTAGCCGCTGTTTTAATGACTTTTGCGCTATACTCTTGTGACAAAGAAAATATGGCTGGTGTTGACGTTGGTACTGAGAAAACTCAAGTGGACTACTTTGTTCAACTTGATGAAACAGATAACTTGAATGATGTCTATGACGCAACTTTGGAAACTGATATGCATATGTCACCTGCTCCATTTGAAGGCTCAATGATGATGCATAAATACAAAGGAAACAAGAAAGACAAAACTCCTCCAAGTGGCAAAAGATTCTTCAAATTTGGCGAAATCTTTAGAGAAATGAATCTTTCTGAAGAGCAAATTGCTTTGATTCCTGATATTATCTCTAACCACTATCTTTGCATTTTTGATGCTAAATTAGCTTTAAGAGCTGCATTGGAAGATATTTTTACACAAGCTCGTGCTGATAGATTAGAAATTATCACAGCTTTTAGAAATGGTAATATAACTCGCGACGAAGCTAAAGCTCAACTTCAAACATTGAACGAAACAACTCGAGAAACAATTCAAAATTCTGAAGCTCATGCTGCTTTTGAAACTGTAATGTGTGCTTGTTTCAATGAAATGATTGAATCTATAGAAGAAATGTTAGATGCTACTCAGCTTGAGCAATGGAATACTTGGTTGGAAACTACTGAGCATCCTTGCTTAGATTAATACTTTAACGGGAATATCTTTTATTACAAGACCGGTCAATTTATAGGCTGGTCTTTTGTTATTTTTGCCCTCAAGAAATAATTACCAATGTGGTTTAAAATATATCTTTAGAATCTTTAAATTATTGCTATTTTACTATATATTTGCATTGTTGCAGGTAGAAACTTGTATTAATTTGATTAGAAATGAGAAAACCTTATAATATGGAACAAAATAGTATAGATTATATAGTGCCTATCGAAAAAGTAAATAAATACTCTTTCCCATTTATCTTGCTCACACTACTTCTTTTTCTACCGACTTTTTATATTTTGCACGGATTGGATGAGATACACAATGTCAGCACTCTTTTGGCTATTGCAATTTTTGGTATTCCTGCTTTTGTGTTAGGTAATTTATTGCACGAATTTGTCCATGCTTTAGCCTGGATAATATTTGGTGGTGCGACTCTGAAGGATATCAAGTTTGGAGTAGATTTTAAGTCAGTGTCGGCTTACGCTCACCTTAAAAAGCCTATCAAACTTTCTGCATATCGTATTTCCATTGTTTTACCGGGTATGTTTATTGGCTTAATTCCCGGCTTGTGGGGTATATTTACAGGAAGTATTTTGATGGTGCTATGGGGAGTTATATTTACAGTATCAGCCGCCAGCGATTATATAGTCTACAAGCTCTTAGCAGACTTGCCTGGGAGTACTTTGGTAGAAGATCATCCAGAAGAAATTGGCTGTAAAGTCTACACTTCTGAGCCACCTACGGACAGAACCTCTTATGATATATTAAATAGTTATTTACTAATTCTATATGCAATATTAGTCTATTTTGGTATACTCATAGGTATGAAATTTGCACCTAATATTAGACATATCTGGCAGCTATTTTTATCATAATTTAACATTTACTTAGTCGGTAAAGAAATAATAAAAGTAGAACCAACTCCTACTTCTGATTTAATGTCTATGCTACCAAAGTGCTTGTTTACAATGATGTCATAAGCAATCGAAAGTCCCTGTCCGGTGCCTTTTCCTACTTCTTTAGTAGTAAAAAACGGATCGAAAATTTTATACAAATTCTCTTCTGGTATACCAATCCCGGTATCAGCTATTGTTATTTTAATAAAATTATTTTCTTTAAAAGTAGAAATAGAGATAGTTCCTTTATCTGACATTCCGGTTAGTTTTTGCTTCTCTTCTATCGCATGTGCTGCATTTACTATTATATTTAATAATACCTGATTTACTTCATCCATGGAACACATTACTAAAGGCAAGTCTTTATCATAATTTGTATTAATTTTTGCAAAATATTTCCATTCGTTTTTTGAAATGGTAATAGTCACATCAATCCCTTGATTTATATCAGCCAATTTTTTTTCTTTTCCTGAAGGATGAGCAAAGTTTTTCATAGCTCCTACAATTTTACTGATACGTTTGATACCATTTTGAGTCCTAAAAAGAGCTTCCGGGGTTTCTTGCTTCAAAAATGGAATATCATGTTCTTCTTCATATTTCTCAATCTCTATCATTCTTTCGGGGCATATCTGCTGAATTATTCTTTTCATTGTTTCAATATACTCAAATATATCATCTAACACAGAAATCAGAAATGAGTTATTATCTCCAATAAACTGCATAGGAGTATTGATTTCGTGAGCAATTCCAGCAGCTAACTGACCTATAGATTCCATTTTTTGAGTCTGCCTTAATCTTCCTTCCATAAACATTTTACTGGTTATGTCAGCAATCGACACCAAAAAAGCCAATGCTGCCCTGTAATGAATAGTTATAATATTCGCTTCAAAGTATTTCTCAATTCCTGTATTGTCTTTAGATTTAAATTCAAAAGTAGCTGATTTAGATTGATTATTTTGCATGTCTGCAAATGCATGAGAAAAACTCTCTCTTACCTTTGAATCAAAGAATTCCAAGAAGTTGACAGATTTTAAATCAATCATATTATCAGAAACAAACTTATTTACAAATGAGCCATTTGCAATTTCAATTCGGTTTTTATATATAAGAAAGATTACATTGTCAGTATTTTCAAAAAGTGCTTTATACTGCTCTTCCGATTCTTTTAGGTTTTCAGTTATTTCTTTTCTAAACTCAATCTCTATTTTCAATTTGTCATTGAGATTTACCAGCTCTTTGGTTCTCCTAACTACTTTTTGCTCCAAATCCTCCTGATACTCTTTTAAAGTTTCTTCTACCTGAATCCTCTCATTGATCTGCTTTGTCAGCTTAGAGTAGTAATCATTAAGCTGGTTCATAAAAAAATTAAAGTGCTTACTTAACTCACCTAGTTCATCTTTCTTAAAGTAATCCATCCTTACAGAAAGGTCTTTTTCCGCAACCTGTTTAAATTTATTATTAAGCAATCTGATAGGTTCAAGAATATAGTTAGTATACCTGGCAGACATATATAGAAGTAGCAATATGCTAAAAACAGCTGTTAAAATTATTATATTTAGCATTCTATCTAAAGGTTGATATATTTCATCTGAGTATATTGAAACAGCTACTATCCAACTTAAATCGTCCATGTAAGTATATTTAATAATTTTATTCTTACTTTCTTGGTTGCCTGAGTCTTTCCATTTATAATGGATTGTTCCCTTGGTTTTTGATCTAATTATTTTTCGTATTTTGCTTACGGCTAGTGGGTTTTGTTGCTCAGGCATGATAGTATAATGAGGGTGATATATAATCTCACCTAATGTATCTAAAATCACAACATAACCGCTTTTACCTAAATCTATATTGCCTAATTTGTTCTTTATATTTTCCGCATTTATGAGTCTTTGTGATTCTTTCCTTTCCGTAGTCGCTGCAACAATCCAATTCCAAGGTTTAAACAATTGCATGTAAAGTGCTTTCTTTTTAGAATTCCCATTGAGGTCAAGATTATATTCAATATAGTTTCCATAAGTTTTATGAGTTCTTTTAATTGACTCTATTGAATAGATGTTCTTACCAAGCAAACTACTATCAGGATGCACTATAATATTTAAAGAAGTATCCATAGCAAATAGATAACTATTAGCTGTTTGTACCTGTCTTAATAGGAACTTTTTAGCATAAGCTTTTGCTTCTGTTTCCGTAATTTCCCCTTTGGTATATCGAATATAAATATCATTGATATTTTGGCAACTTATTTCGGTAGAAGATTGGAGATATTTCTCTAATGATGAGCTTACAGTAAGATCTATCATATTGAATATCATATTAGATGTATTTGTTAGGTTGTGATCTGCATTGTCTTTCATGTTTGTATAAAACAGGCTAAACAATATATAACTTGCAAGACCAAAAGTAAGTAATACCGCAAGCGTAAAACTTAAAAATAGCCTTATACGAAGTGTAAATTTTTCAAAGAATACCATAATAGCGTCCTTCCATTTAATATAAGAAACGTATTATGAATATTCTATTGCATATAATATTTATTTAGATTTGTTTTTAGTACGGTGTCTGTTCTTATGCTTACATACTCCATAACCGCGACAACGATTATCGTTGATTCCATCACCATCTTCATCTATAAAGATATCACATTTACTACTGTTTTTTGTACAACATTTATTTTTTGCAGTATCTGCTACAACCTTACTCGAATCAGATTTTGTTCGATTCGTATGTTTCCTGTTTTTTTGATTTTGATATCCATTGAGTTCTGTAGCTAATGTAAAACTCAACAGTACCAATAAAATAATAATAAATCTTTGCATAAATTCCCTCTTTCTCTATAACTACCCAAAATTTATGCCAAGTGTCTACATTCTCTCAAAAGCTACTTATAATGGTTTTATTAGAATATTGAATATAGATTAACTAAAATATCTTCTACAATAGTGTCGAAAAAGATACACAAAATTGTCGATTTAAGCATCCACATTTTTTTTAGTAAAGAATCCCCCTATTTCGGAGACTACTACTCCGCCAAGTAAAATGGCAGCTCCTATATATTCTATCCCGGTCATAATCTCACCCAAGATGGAAAATGCAAAAATTGCGGCAAAAACAGGTTCTAATGAAAAAATTAGCGCTGCTTTCACAGGTGAAGAGTACTTCTGGACACTGGTATGGATTATCGTAACTACAAACGATGCCATAATTCCATTAAACAACACAGATGTCAGTAAATTATAAGTAGGATTTAAATATATACCATTGGGAAGTTCAAAGATTAGAAATGCTAACACTGCAAGAGGTAATGCTCCTACGTACTGCAAAATAACCATAGCTCCACTCTCACCTTTTTGGTTTCTGTCTTTTGTAAATATATCCATATAAACAATATAAAATGCCCAAAACAGAGTTGATATTAGAGTGAGAACATCACCGACATTGATATTATTTATATCAGGATTGCTAAATACCCACAGCCCCGGAGTAGCAATTATTACTCCCACTTTGCTCCAAAATTTTACTTTTTTCTTTTCAATTAAGGAAAAAACAAATGGGGTAATGACAACGGTAATACCTGTAATGAAGCCTGATTTAGATGCCTCTGTGAGCTTTAAGCCTAAGGTCTGCAATAAAAAACCTGCTCCGAAAAAAAGACCCAATATAATCCCCTGCATTGCCATCTTTTTGTCGATTAATTTGAAGTATTTTCGAAAAGTAACAACTGATAGTGCTAATGCAAGTACAAACCTTAGGATTATATAAAGAAATGGGGTAGTATCGTCTAAACCTTGCTTCGTAAATGTAAAAGTTGCACCCCAGATTAAAGTCATAGCAATTAGTAGAAATTCTGCTTTCCAAGCTTTCATCTTATTCCTTTTCTATGTTTAGAGAGTCTGCAGTCACTTCACTGTTTAGAGAGTCTGCACTGTTCATTTCTGCTTTTTTCTTTTCTTCTTCTATCTTTTTGAGTCTTGCTTTTCTTGCCTTATCTTTTCTTCTTTTTTCATTGAAGTTCACAGATTCTATAAGCTTTACTCCCTCTCTGATAATTCCTCTTGCTCTCAATGTATCTTCTGCATATTTAAATTTATTATTGTCGGCAAACCTCCACCTACTACTCAATGGTATTTGGCAGTATGGAATTAAAGCTTCGTCGACCTGCATCGGTGCAGATGGTAAGTTGTCAATTCTAAAATAGTTATTAGTAATATCCAACCATGGACCAAACTTCTTCCGGGTAAAATCAAATACATCCAATATTATTACAGGCGTGCCCGAATATGGAATTGGTTGTTTGGCTGTGTCTCGTTTTTCTCTTTTGCCCCATGAGTAAAGCCATTTAGCATCACTAAGAAACTGCCTAACACAAGAATGTGAAACAGGCCTGCCCGGCATGGCAAATTGATGGAATGCATTCCCTGCGAAAGGATGAAAATTCCAAGTATAGGGCATTACCCAATTACTATCAAGCGAAGATCTCCTTTCTAACTCTTGCCAAGTTAGAGCATACCTGCCCGGAAACGTCGGGGTTTTTTCCTTTCCTGTATTGCAAGCAGCAAATCTAACTAATTCTCCTTTTTCATAGCAGGCATAACATTGATATTTGTTAGAGACTACTATTAGCTTTTCTACTGATTCTGCATTTGCGTAATACTGAGGGAATATAGAATAAGCTCTGACATCATGAATTACAGAGTCCGGTACAACTATAGTGTCACCTACGCGAAGATATATCATCTCTTTTCTATTCAAAGTAATGAATATCTTGTTTGGAATAGGATCATTTTTGAGCCACTTCCAATCACTTTTAAGTTGAAGCAAGTGGGCTTTATCTTCTATTACAGTAGTAAGATAATTGACAGTGTCAAATCTATTCTCATATTCAGCAATATATTTCGCCTTCGCGATAGAATCTTTACTTATCTGAGCCAAGCTGTCATTGCGTATAGAGTCTATCTTTTGAACTATATCCTGCTCCTGTGAGCAAGCAACTAAAACTAAGATAGCAATAAGAGGTAATAACGATTTCAAATTATTAGACTGTATTGTAAACAAATAAATTACTACAATATTACGTAAAATGTAGGAAAGAAAATACAGATTTATTTATTAGGTAAGTGGTGGTAGGAATCTATAGCTTCATATTTTGTCATTTCTCTAAAATTATTTTTTGCAATAATTGAAATATTCTGACAAGTATATTATTGCAAAACAAAAAAATAGGAAGTGCTATAAATAACACTTCCCTGTAGTCAACAATATATGATGCTAGAGCATCTTATCATCAATTGCAATTTACTATTTATTCTTTTTATTGACAATTATTATTTTGTTAAAAGTCATTATTTTTACGAACACGTCTAACTCTTTATATTTCAATATATTTTCCACTAAAATATTTTTATCTGTAAATATAAAAGAAGTAAATATGAGATATTTAAACTTCTCTTCTTAATATATATATATATTAATTATTGAGATTAATATTTTTATATATTAGCACAGTGTTTTTTCTATTCTGCATATTTCTTCATCTATATGAAATTTATAATCCTTGCGTGTTCATATTTATTTACTCTTATAGCAACGTTTCAATGTCTTTTGCAATATCTGCCGGAGCTGTTTTGGGATGATATCTTTTTATTACTTTACCGGATTTATCAACCAAGAATTTTGCAAAGTTCCATTCTATTTTGCCACTATATCCATTGATATCTAAAGCTGTTAAGTGCTTATAGAGTGGATCTGCGTTTTCTCCGTTCACTTCAATCTTGGAAAACATTGGAAATGTTACGTTAAACTTAGAGCTACAAAATTCTTTGATTTCCGCATTTGTACCCGGTTCTTGTGACAAAAACTGATTACAAGGAAACCCTAAGACTACCAAACCTTTATCAGAATATTTTTTGTATAAATCCTGAAGTCCTTCATAGTGAGGCGTTAAACCACATTTACTGGCTACATTTACTATTAGCATTACCTTGCCACTATACTCTCCCAGAGTAGTCGCTTTACCGTCGATAGTATTTACAGAAAAGTTGTAGATATCTGCTTTCCCTGATGTGTAAGCTGTATTTACAAACAGCAAACCTAAAATAGCTACCAGCATAATCGAAGAAATCTTCTTCATAATAATCTCCATTTTTATTTATGTAATAAATCAATAATGTCTTGTTCTAATGATTTTGGTTTTGTTATTGGAGCATATCGCTTTACCTCAGAGGCATTTTTGCCAATAAGGAATTTAGTGAAATTCCATTTTATAGCACTCCCTAATGTACCAGGAGCAAGCTCTTTGAGCTCCTTATATAGTGGATGTGTATTTTCGCCATTTACATCAATTTTACTCAAGACAGGAAAGCTCACACCATAATCCAACTTACAAAATGTCTGTATGTCTTCATCAGGGCCGGGCTCTTGATTGGCAAATTGATTACAAGGAAATCCTAATACCACTAATCCTTCATGCTTATATTTTTGATATATCTCTTCTAACTCAGTATACTGTGGCGTAAAACCACATTTACTTGCTACATTTACAATTAGTATTACTTTGTCTTTATAAGGTTCGAGTGTTATTTGCTCTTTCTTTCCTGCAAGGTCTATATTATGGTTGTAAATACTCATATTATTATATTACCCTAAATTATTTATTATGCAAGACGAAACAAATAGACTTTGTAGTTTATTGGATGTATACATCATATTGCAGTTTTACATTGATTCCTCTTTCCGGCATAATCTGCCTTATGCGAGACAGGTGATTATAATATTCCGTATCGAAGATATTATCAGCCCTAAATGACAAAGTATGATATGCAGACCATGCCATAAATGAGTATCTTCCATAAAGTCCCATAATAAAATAGGAGTCAGTCGGTAGCTCATGTTTATCAATTCGTGACTGCTCAGCAGCATACTCCCCATTAACTCCACATTCAAACTCATGATTAGAGTATGTTAGCTCTAAAAATGACTTAAAAGGAGGAATTTGTGGAAGAGGCAAATCATCTGTTTTGTTCGTGCCGAGTGTATAACTAAAATTAGCTACAAACCGAATACATTTACATATTTTATGATCTATTTTTGCTTCTACTCCATACAATTCTGCATCTACTCCTTCACTTTTGTAGATTGGTAAAAGCTGGCTATAGTTAATTTCTCCGGTATTTCTGGAGGTAATAAAGTAAGGCAAATAATTATAAAAGCCTGTTACGGATGCAAAAACTAAATCAGACTGCCAATAAGAAAAAATCTCTGAGCCATATCCATACTCGCCTTTTAAATCAGGATTACCTACTTCATAAGAATATGCTGCCAAGTGAGGCCCTTGACTAAATAATTCTTCGATGGAAGGCGGACGAGAAGTTCTTGATAAGTTCGCACCAAAATAGACATTCTGAAATGACTCTTTTAATATAGAGACAGACGAGGATACTGAATGAAATGTTCTTTCAGACACAGGGAATGCCGTAGATACATAAGACATATCAGGAGAAAAGTTATCAAAACTATAACGGAATGCAAACTGCATCATATAGTCCCCAATAGTAAAATCCTCAAAGAAGTAAGGTGCTACTGTTGTTTTTGAAGTAGGTGGTGTAAAAACAAATCCACCTAATTTGAGGTCTCTAAAATTAAAATAAGTCCCCATAGTTCCAAATTCAAAAATTCCATAATTCTTTTGGTTTGCTTTCAGATCAATTGAAATATCCCTAAATACAAATTCGGCACCTATAGAGCCGTTAGATTCATATTCGGTATGCTTATAATAATTTCTTTGTATATCCAAAGAGAAGTTGTCTATAAAAGATTTGTGGATGTCTAAAGTGAATCTGCTTGCATATTTTCTCTTTAGCATTTCAATGTTTACACCATTGGGATGAGCACCAACAAACCCACCCGGAATGCCATAGTCTGTATCAAACTGATTGACTGAAAACCCCGCAGAAAAATTAGGTTGCAAATATGCTCCACCTAAATTAAAGCCACCTGATGTCAGCTCTGTATTTGTCAGTTTGCCGAGAGGAGTTCTTATATCATCTGCTGCTCTATTAGAATAGCCTGCTTTAAAAGCAAAATCTGCGATTGGAAGAATAGCTTTTACATAAGCTAATCTGCTCTGGTTTGCAGATTCATAAGAAGTACTTGCATTTAGATTTAATGACTCAGATTTTTCTTGGGGGATATCGTTTTTGACCACATTTACCACTCCACCGATAGAAGTAGTAGTACTTAGTAAAACTTTAGGACCTCTTACTATTTCTATTTTCTCAGATCCTGCAGGATCTATAGTAACGGCGTGATCTGGTGAAGACGCAGACATATCAGACACAGGCTCTCCATCCTGGCTCAGCATAATCCTATTACCACCTAATCCTCTGATAACCGGTCGAGCAGGTGCCGGTCCCATAGATCTCACAGCCACACCTGCCTCATTTTTTAGAGTGGCAGCAATCGAAATACCTATTTGCTTTTGTAAATCTTTGCCATCTAGCTTATTTGCATGCTCGCTCAGCTCCATAAATTTGGTTGCAGTGTTATTGCCTTTTACTACAACTCTAGCAGTAGTGACTCCTTTGGGTGTCATTTTTATAATAAATGGATCTTTGTCTGTATCAGTTTTGATTTTAATAAGTCGACGTTGATTGATATAACCAATTCTATTTATCTGTATGTAATACTCCCCCAGCTCTAAATGTTTTAGTTCAAATTTGCCATCTTTACCAGTAGCAACTAACGTTTTGGTCTTTTCTACTCTAATAAGCACTTGTTCTATTGGTTGGTCAGTGTCTTCATCTTTTACAATACCTAATAAATCTGCTGCACGGAGCGGCAGACTTATCAGTAGTACCAACATCAGTATTATATATTTCATTTTATCTACTTAGTAATTACAACTGGAATCTTTGGAGATTTAAAATCAGGGTGATCGTTATGCAAGATTCTAAGTTCCAAATCTGTATTGCCTTCTTTGAGAGCTTCCACGTCAACCATCCATTTATTGCTTTCACTTAGAGTTAAAGTAAGCATGGTTTCATCCCCTATAATCCAGCCCAGAGCTTTGTCTTCATCGTCAGTTTGGAATTCATCTCCATCGTGATCCAAAAAGAAAATCTCTATGTTTTGCATAGTAGAATTAGCTTTGATACTTAGGGTATCAAAATAGGCCGAGTCAAACTCGCCTTCAAATATTTTCATTATTGTATTTCCATCGGTTTTCAGCACCAAACCTTCCGCTTCTGCGTGGTCATGCTGTGTGGATACAGGATCATCTTCGGAACAAGAGATTATAGCAAATGCTAAGACTGTAATCATAATAATATTAAGTATTGTTTTCATTTTCAGACCTTATGTTTTAATTTATAGATTGTTGTAAAAAAAAGGAATAAGAATATACACAAGTGCTAATTCTTAAAAAAGTATAGTTACGATGTTCTGATTTGTAGCAGTAATTGCCTCTACCGACAGAACAATATTGAAACATCTATAAGTATAGCTGAGGTGGATCTTTGTTTACACAATCCACTATAAAGGTTAAAAGAGTGGATTTAGCGAATGCCGGTTCGCTATTGACTATAGGAGGATAGATATTTATACAGCTATCAATAACCAGTGACAAAATCGTATGCTTGTTAATAAATCTACAAACATTACAGTCATGACTTCCATCTATATCTTTAGCAAAAGAGTTCTTTTCGATACTTATTTTGCAAATAGAATCTTGAAATTGACCTTCATGCTCGTGAAATAAAGGCAGCAATACTATATTCAAAACTGCCAGAATCATAGCCCAAGCAGTAAAGACCTTAGTAAATTTTGATATATAATCGGTTTTTTTCATTGTAGACAATATAACGAATAAGCTAGTATAATGTTTAACAATACATTACTATAGAAGATAAATCAAGCATAAGTATCACTAATATAATGATTTGGAGTAACTTAGCAGTAGCAATAATTTTGGCAATTAAAACAACTTTTTTACTTTATTAAACGTTAATACAATATCGAATTAAATGGAAAAATATTTTAAAATAATAAAATTTCAAGGATTATCGTTTTAATTTACTTTGATATGTATTGAATTGACAAATGTAATATATTACGCAGATGGTGAAAGTTCATTTAAAAAGAAAGGGAGGTGTTAATAAACACCTCCCTTTTCATATATGAAATTGTTTAATTTTAGCGTCCAAGATTAACTTCTTCGTCTGTAGAAGTTTCTCTCATTCTATAACCAACACCACGGATTGATTGAATCAATGGTTTCGCATCATCAGATTCGATTTTAGAACGAAGACGTTTGATATATACGTCGATAATGTTTGATTCAGGATCAAAGTTGTGTTTCCAAACGTGTTGAGTGATTGTAGAACGGCTCAAAATACGG
>JBFHIJ010000042.1:0-30265 GCA_041596515.1 Chlorobiota bacterium | reverse complement strand
TGGATAGCTAATTGTGAAGCAAAAGTATGTCTTAATGTATGGATCACAACTCTTCTTTTTCTATCATCAGATTTTAATCCCTGGTTAAACAGTTCATCAAATATTGGCTGAAAAACTTTATAAGGTGCATTTCTTGATATCTGTCACGCAGGAGGCCGCGAGTTCGAGTCTCGTCAGCTCCGCAAAAAAGAATTAAAGCATTATTCGCAAGAGTAATGCTTTTTTTTATGTATGATACCAACCCCTTGTAAAAGATAATAATGACTCCCCTCCCACCTTTACAAGTTTGATTAACCACAAGCTTATTTTTTTTGGAATATTAATAACAAAGGCTTGTCAGAGTATATTCCAACAAGCCATATATAAATTTTTTATACCAAGAATTCTTATTCATATCTAAGAGCATCAATAGGATCTAATCGAGCAGCTTTTAAAGCAGGGAATACACCAAAAATAATTCCCATCAGTGTACATATAGAAACAGAAAGGGCTATCCATAAAATCGGGATAGTCAATTCTAATCCCATCATTGTGCCAAATATATTTCCAACTACTACCCCCAATACAATACCTATAAATCCACCTAATTGAGCTAAAGTAATAGTTTCAATCAAAAACTGAATTACAATATTTACACTTTTTGCACCTACTGCTTTTCTGATTCCAATCTCTTTGGTTCGTTCTTTAACAGCAATCAGCATTATATTCATTATACCAACTCCTGCTGCAAGTAAAGAAATTCCTCCTGTAACCCAACCAAAAATACTTAAGTATCCTGTCAATGAACCAAACTGGTCGCCTATAGCTTCATTAGATTCTATTTCGAAATCGTTTTCTTCCCAGGGCTTAACATTTCTTAAAGTTCTTAATACTCCAATGGCTTCATCTATTGTCTCTTCTACCTGTGCTTTAGAAGGTGCTCTCATCTGAATAGTAAGAGATTCATTCCATGCGGATGCATAATACTTTAAATATTGAGTTACAGGAATTATCGCACGATTATCTTGACTTTGCCCCATCATAGCACCCTTAGGTTCAAGTAAGCCAATCACTGAATATTTTTGTTTACCTATTGTAATCTCTTTTCCAAGTGCATTACCTTCCGGAAATAGTTTTACAATAACGTCGTTACCTAGCACGACCACATTCCTTTTGAAACGAATATCGTCAAAGCTGAGCGCTCTGCCTTGAACTAGATTATCACTCATAATTGTGAAATAATTTTCGTCAGCCCCCATCAACGTTACATCAGGATTTGTTTCTTTATTGCCTGATTTTAGAGTATTAGCATTACTTGCAGCAAAGGCAGACATAAGTTTTGTCAATTGCATTTGGTGTTTGAAATCTTTAAACTGTGAATAAGTTATAGATTTTCTTCGCGCATATTTTCTCCAATCATTACCAAATTGCATAGCCGGAGTTCTTTGGATAAAAACTGACGTTTCTCCTAAAGCTTCTAACTGGTCATCCACTGTTCCATTCAAAGATTCTATCAAAGAACCAACTGTAATTAAGGAGAATACACCAATTGCTATACTCAATAATGTTAAAAAGGAACGTAACTTATTTGCGATTACAGCTTGCAATGCCATCATAATACTTTGCAATATATTCATCTATTCGCTCCTCATTGCGTCTACAGGATCTAATTTTGCAGCTCTAAATGCAGGTATAATACCAGCAAGCATCCCTACTATGACAGATACTAAAGTTGCCCAAAACAGTAAATTATATGGCAACATCATTGATAAAAACTTCAGCTTTTCGCTTATTAATTCAGGTAAATAAACAGCTGCAAAATATACAATCACCGAGCAAAAGATGAACGAAAGAATAGCACCGATAAAACACAATAAAGCAGACTCCATAATAAACTGCCAAGCTATAGAACTTCTCTTAGCACCTAATGCTTTTCTAATACCTATTTCCTTTGTTCTCTCAACTACAGATACAAACATCACATTCATTATTCCAATAATACCTACTAAAAATGATATTGCAGTAAGTCCTATACCAACAATCCACACTACACTTCTAATGCTTGCAACTTGATTTTCAAAAGCTTTAGTTTCGTTTATAGAAAAATCATCTTCTTCATATGGCTTCAAACTACGAATAGAACGCATTACTCCTCTAACTTCATCACGAACTAAATCCAGCTTTTCTACCGAACCTGCCTTCACTCCTATAGAAATAGACCTGTTGAAATTACCAAATGTTTTTAGGAATGATTTCATTGGAATAAAAACTTGGTTATCTATAAAATCAAACAGCATGTTACCTTGTTTCTTGATAACACCTATGACTCTATACTTATGCCCATTCAACTTAACAATATTGTCAACCGGATTTTTACTGTCAAAAATCTTTTCATAAATATTATAACCAAGCACAATTACGTTTTCGCCTCTAATATCTTCAAATTGCGAGAAGTGTCTTCCAATTTCTATTTCGCCGGCTGGAGATAATGATTGCTCAAAAGTTGTACCTAAGATAGGAAAACCTGAAAATGACTCTCCTTTATATGCAAAAGAAGCTCCCCAACGTCTAGCAGTTGGATATATTAGTTCAGCATTTTCAACTCTATCTATGAATTCATTTACTTGTTCAATCGTAATATTTTTGCGTTGCCTAATTTTATCCCAGTTTTGACCACCAGCCCAATCATATTTATCTACATAGAGAACATCTGCTCCCATTATATTAAAGGTGTCCTGCATTGCTCCATCTAAGCCGTCCAAAATCCAACCCATAATAATAACGAATGATATACCAATTAATACTCCTAAAGAAGCAAGGAACGAGCGTAGTTTACTCGCAAGCATTGCATCTAATGATATTTTAAAGGCTTCTGATATTTCTGATAATTTCATATCTTTTTTTGTTGGATTATACTATAATTGGTTCAGGATTTTTTAAGTCAGATTCGATTAATCCGTCTCTGATTTTAATAATTCTATGTGCGTGCCTTGCTATTTCTTCTTCGTGAGTAACTATAATTATCGTGTTCCCCGTCTTCCAAAGATCTGCAAAAAGTTGCATAATCTCTTCGCCGGTTTTGGTATCTAAGTTACCCGTTGGCTCATCTGCTAATATAATAGAAGGATCATTTACTAATGCTCTTGCTATTGCCACGCGCTGACGCTGACCACCTGAAAGCTCATTAGGTTTATGTGTCATCCTATCACCAAGCCCTACTTTTGTAAGTGCATTCTGAGCTTTTTGTTGCCTTTCAGAGCCCGACATTCCTGCATAAATCAGAGGAAGTTCCACATTTTTTAAAGATGAAGCTCTTGGCAAAAGATTGAAAGTTTGAAATACAAAGCCAATTTTTCTATTCCTGATTTCAGCAAGTTGATTATCATTCATTCGGCTAACATCTGCATCTCCGATAGCATATCTGCCGGCTGTAGGAGTATCTAAGCATCCAAGTATATTCATTAGAGTAGATTTTCCTGAGCCGGAAGGGCCCATGATAGCTACATACTCATTTTCATGGATATCCACGGATACTTCTCTAAGAGCAAATACCTTTTCGGTACCCATTTTGTATACTTTGGCTACTTTGTCTATCTCAATAATTCGTTTATTCATCTCTGACATCATTTAATCCTTCTTTTTATCGGATTCGTTCTTAATTTTTGAACCATCCTTGAGCAGTTTACTGATGGCTGTATAGTTCCCGGAAACTATTTCTTGATTTTCATCTAAGCCTTTAGTTATTTCTATGAATCCTTTATCAGATATTCCTGTTTCTACAAAGGTCTGCTTTACTGAATCACCGGATACAACGAACACTAAAGATGGAGGAATATCAACAACTTTGTTTTCTTCTTCTGTATCTTTGAACTGGTTAGTTGTGTTATCTTCTTGATTCTTCTGTTTATCTAGTCTGACCGTTACGGCTTGCAAAGGCACTGAGAGTACATTGTGTTTTGTCTTAGTATTGATTTCTACATTGCAACTCATGCCCGGACGCATCTTAGCATCTCTTTCTACTAATCTTACTTTTACTTCAAAGTTAGTTACCTGATCTTGCGAACCAAGTGAAGAAACTTGGGCGGAGTGACCAATTTCAATAACAGTACCCAAGAACTTTTTATTAGGAAAAGCATCTATTTCAACATAAGCTGTGTCGCCAATATCCACTAAAACAATATCATTTTCATCTACATCAACTACAGCATTCATTACGCTCAAATCAGAGATTCTAAGCATTTCTGTACCTTGCATCATCTCTGTGCCTACTACCTTTTCTCCTTTTTCTACAGCTAAGTTAGTCACTGTACCCACTATTGGAGCATATATAGTAGTTCGCTCGGCGTTTCGTTCTATTTCCCTATAAGCAGCTTCACTTCTTTCCAGGCCGGCAAGTGAGGATTTATAACCAGCAAATGCAGTCAAATAAGCACTTTCTGCTCTTTCAAATTCAGATTTAGATACAAACTCTTTTTTATAGAGTTCAGTGATTCTAGACAGCTCAGATTTAGATCTGTCCATTTCTGATTTTCGCATTTCGATGTCCATTTTAGCAGCTTCTAATCCGGCTTTGTATTGGTCTAATCTAGTCTGAATAATGTCAGGTTTGATTTTAACTAACAGCTGATTGACAGCAACGGAATCTCCTTCCTGTATACCCAGATAAATAATCTCGCCACTTGTTTCAGGTGAAATTTTTACCTCAGTTTCAGGATTTATTCTGCCGATAGCAGAGACTTTTTGGGAAATTGTCCTTCTTTCTACTTTCTGAGTTCTTACAGTGATAGAATTATCTCTGCTGCAAGCTGAAAATAGTAGTCCGGCTATAGCGATAGCCATGATTGATGTCTTTATATTGAAATATTTAGATGAAAACATATCTTCCAAATCCCGGATATTATTTTATATATTTCTTACTTTTTCTGCTTCTTCTTCTGTCATAATTTCTGCTTTATGAAACACTGCAGTGCCTGCTATTAAGTCATGTAAAGCTTGTTTCTTTTCTGACAAGGCTACAAAACAACCTATGAAAACAATGATACCTAGAATTGACCCTAATGTGCTAATCAATGATATTGTAGTAATCAAAAATAGGATATTTACTGTAGTAGAAATATTTTTAATGGCAGTTCTTGTTAATAGTGTTTTAGTATCTGCCCACGTTCTGTTAGCATTAGCTATTCTCAACCCCAGCATCATTTTACCTAACGTAGCACCATAGATTACTTCTAAAGAGAAATAAAGTATGCCTATTACTGTAGAATACATAGTAATTTCATAACCAAGGGCTTCCATCTCTGCTATTGTATTCGGATCTAAAGAGCTTCCCATGCCGGAATTAAAAGCAGCAGAAAAACTATCGATATAAACCCCAATAATTCCTGAAATAGAGAGTACTGCTAATAATAACATTGAAAATAAGACAACATCAATAATCCAAGCAAGGAATCTCTTGCCAAAACCGACACGATAGTCTAATTCGTCTACATACTCATACTGTTCGTAATCAGGCAAATTGGAATTGTTTAAATTATCACTCATAACACACCCCTAAAAATTAGATTAGAATTCTCCAATAGAATAAAGCAACTCATTTTTTGCTTTAAAGTAATCATACACTGAATTTACTAAGTTTATCTTTGTAGTTACATATTGCAAGTTTGCATCATGTAATTCATTTATGGAAGCAGAGCCAACTTGAAAACGCTCTTTAGCACTCTCATAGTTTCTTTCAGCAGACTTGATAGTTTTTTGTGTAATCTCCAATGTCTTTTCTGCTGATTTGAGTGAAACAAAAGCTGTTTGCACTTGTGTTTTTACTTGCTGCTGAGTTCTTTCCATATCTATCTTACTTTGCTCTAGTTGCAACTTGGCATTTTCAACCTGCCTACCTGTAGAAAAATTTGTAAAAATGGGAACGCTCATTGATACTCCTACGTTGGGTGTACCTTGATTAAAATTGCTCCATTCGTAATTACTCCACTGCCATCCGCCAGAGGCTCTGACAACAGGAAAATAATCTGATCTGGCTTGACGAACTGAAGTTTCAGCTACTTCAACATTAATTTTGCTTGCAGTTAAATCTCTTCTATTTTGCAATGATTTGTCGATTAATTCAGAGAAATTACCATATCTGGCTTCAAAACTATCGATTTCATCTTTGCTGATAGATTCTGGCAAACTAATTATTTCAAAATCTGAGTCCCCAACCGGGTTAAGTCCCATATAAGCTAATAAAGTAGATTTTGCCATACTTAACTGATTTTCTGCTGTAACTATTTGCAATTCTCTATCTCCTAAGTCAGCTTCCTGAGCATATACTGCCCCCACAGAAATCACACCAGCTTCGTATTGGGCACGGATGCGCTCAAGCTCACTCTTACCTAAAACAAAATTTTCTTTTCTAATTTCTACGATACGATAATTTTTAATAATGTCGATATATTTTTTAATTACATCTATTTTTACCATATCGATTGTCTGCTGATGACGTTCTTCATAAACGCTTTTAGTCTTATTTGCTCTGTCATAATTAGCTTCTCTGGAGAAACCATCAAACAGAGTCCACGAGGCGTTGGCGTTCATATAGTAACTATTCCTGTTGTCTATGGCAATAGGAATATTAGTACCACTAATATTGAAAGTCGTTTTTTCTTTCAAATCTCTGGAGTACCCCATATTAAAACTAATAGATGGTAAATACAGCCCGAACGCATTCACAAGATCTGCGTGAGTTGTAGCCAGTTGAGCTTCACTTAAGTGAATATCAAAATTCTTGTTGAGAGCAATGTTGACACATTCTTCCAGATTGTACTCTTTTTTGTCTCCTGTAGTTTGTGCTACAGAAGCAAGAGTACTCAGAATAAAAACGAACCAGATAATTTTGCGCATTTAGACACCAAAAACTTAATACAATACAATTTATATACGGAAATATATAAAAGTAGTTACACTACGTATTAAGAATATGGGGTTTTATTTTGATGGATATTGTTTCTTAGAAGACGTTTTACCTTTCATATCTTTAGCAACTATACTAAATATGAATGGCTTAGTAGGATCTTTCGGAATAAATGAGTAAGATTGAGTCCAAAATAATTCTCGTTTATTTTCTTTATATTGACCTGCAAGTTCTGAATAGGTAGCATTACCTTCTATCTCGAAGTCGGCTATATAGTTTTCTTTGCCATCTGTTAGACCATGTGACTTGGTCCAAACATAAACTTGATTATCAGAAACTTTCTGCATCCTTTCGATTTCAGGATTTTCAAAATCTTTAACTTTTACATAATATTTCTGACCATATATCTCATTATCAGATTTCCTAAAAAAGGTAAACTCTTTGCCTACATCCTTAGTGGTAGGAGTATAACTAATTTCCTCGCCTTGAGAATATGCTAAATTAGCACCATCTGAATTTTGCAAATATGCTTCTAAGTTATTAAAACTTGTTATTGGCAAAGCAGGATCTATCCTGTAAGTAATATTTGGATACATATATTTAGGCACATCCGGTTCTGAGATCCTGAGTGGCTCTACCTTGAATCTTGCTAAAGTATTTTGCTGATCGTTACGCTTAACAAATAGCTTAACAGTCATTTCGCCATAACTTGGAGTAACACCTTCTACAATAATTGAATCTTTACCAATATAAGTAATCTCAGCAGATGCAGTTGCAGGAATAACCTCGATTTTTGGTCTCGAATCGTAAGTATAAATTTTATTATCAATACCGGAAACAATACATTTATTTTTCCACTTCTTCCGGGCCAAAGCTGTAACTTTACTCTGTTCAAAAAACAAATTGAGATCTATATTGTTATATGGAATATTAGTCCGAATTGGCAAAGCTTCATTTCTATCAACAGCATTGCCATCTTGGGCATTAGCTTGTGACTGATTAGTGCGATTATCTACTATAATTTCTCTGCCATTAGTTGTGCTGATGTCACCATCAATAAAAACATTAAGTAGAAATTCTGTAGTGGCAGTTAGTATTTTATCTGAGTCGATATCGAGAGCAGAAGCAGTAATCTTCACAATATACTCTGTATTTTCTAATCTATCAAGCGGGGGATTCCACAAGAACTCTGCAGATTTGATATTTTCAAGCTTTTTCATGGAGAAATGTGGATTAGAAGCAATATTGATTTTTTGAATTTCTGAGTTTGACTGATTCAGAATTCTAACTGAATAATCGACATTTTTAATATCACCCTGAAAATGTATGATGTTAGTAGAGTCCAGATAAACTAAATATGGAGTATTTTGCCTATATTCTAATTTGCAATTCATCAGAGTCTTTTCAGGCCATATTTCAAAAGAACTACCAAAGAAAGTATTACCGGTATTGTCATTAAATTTGTTCTTTACCGGAAGTAATAAAATCAAAGCAGCGATGTATAAAACAAAATATATCTCCACCTGACGCTTTCTTTTGATAGGTTTTATCTTCATTATTTGCTTACTCTTGCTACCAATATTTTTTCTATTTCGTCTCTTACTGCTTGCTGTATCTCTTTTTCTTTTATGTTATTAGCAATGATGCTAAGCTCTTTTATTGCATCTTTGAAATTGCCAAGCTCTATGTTTGTATCTTTCATTGCGTCAAGCATTTCATCATTAGGTTTAATTTTTTTATCAGTTTTTTCGATTAAGTCTGACATCAGTGATAGCATTTTGAATTGCATTTCAAATGTTTTATTCATATTTTCTGAGAGATGTTCCATCTGCACCACTACAGCCGCGAAATCTCTTCCAATCTCACCAATTTCAGTTACCAGTTCATTTATCAAATCGTCTTCGCCCTTTTCTTCTTCAAATTGAACCATATCGTCATTTGGAGAAAAAAGCATCACTAAAAACATAAATATTAGCATTAGAGATTCAAAAGCTATACCCATTATTACCATTTCACTTGACACTTGCTCGCTAAATTGCCTAACACCGATAAGCACCAGCAAAATGGCGGCACCAAAATAAACAAATGAGCTAATGGATGAATAATAAAATCTGTTTACAATTTCTTCCATCCACAAGGCAGTGCCTTTAATCAGCCCTAATGGGTGCATTAAAGTAACTTCAGAGTTGATATATTTACATACATCTTTTTCTTTGACACAGATTGACCAAAGAATGAAAAGTGTAGGTACGCCTGCCCTTTGCCTTTCATATCTAAGATCAAAGAAAATATCTCTTAGGATTTTTCTTCCTTTGAGTGATTGTAGAGTATCTATTTTGTCCATTATGTTCTCGATCTAATTACTACAAAGATTCCGATTAAAAGAAATATTATATTAGCAAGCCATGCACTAAGTATTGGATTTAGCTCCATAGTAAAGCCTATTGTTTTTCCAATTTCTGTAAAAATCAAGTAGCCAAATGCAATTACCATTGCTGCCGCTATTTGAATAGCTATGCCTCCTTTTTTTCTGACAGAAGCAAATGGAACGCCAAAAAGAACAACTATAAAGTTGGCAAACGGAAATGCAATCAAGCCGTGATAGTCTATAACTTGTTTGGTTACGTCCTTACCCCCTCTTTCTAATAAAGCTATATAACCTTCATATTCCGGCAGTGTCATTTCTTCAGGTTGCCGTTTTAGTTGTTCTATCTGCTCATGTTTGGTATTAAGAGTAATCTTCAAAGTATCAAAAGCACTTACTGCAATTGAATCATTATAAAAGATACGACTGATACCATCTGTTAATCTCCATGTACCAGTTGAATCCCAAAGCATTTTTTTAGCTTCTATTCGCGTTGCCAAACGTGGTTGCATCTTAGAAGTAAATTCTTCTATAGCTACATTATTCCCTTCTTTTCTATCAGGGTTATAATAACTCATTGTGATATTTTTTAAAGGAGTATCTTTTAGATATAAATCATATATAGAGCTACCTTTGCTTGATTTTTTTAAATATACTTTTTCTATCATTAATTTAGTTTGATTTGCTTTTGGAACTATCCAGCCGTTGAAGTACAACTGCCCAACTGAAATACCCAAGCTAAGTATGATCATCGGTATCATCATTCGATACAAACTCAACCCACCGGTTTTCATAGCTGTTATCTCATTCATATTAGAAAGTTTACCAAACGTAAATAGCACAGCCAAAAGCATTGCGATAGGAGTTAGTATCTTTAATATCTCAGGAAACAATGACATATAGTATTGTGCAATAATAGAAAAATCAAGCTTTTCTCGAAGAAATTCTTCAAGGTTTTCCATTAGATTGACTATTAAAAATATCACACACAGTGCAAATAATGCAAAAAACAGTGTGCTTATAAATTGTTTGATTATATATCTATCTATTAAGTTCATTTATGCCTTTTTATCAAAGAAATACATAGCACCTAAGCCTATAACTGAGCATAGTAAAGTGATTAGACTAATAAGTCTGCCGCTATTGTAGACATCAGAATCATAATACATTTTTATTGTGTTTTTCCCTTTTTCAATAGGCAATGCTCTAAAGGAATAATTAGCATTTAGCACCTTGGTTTCTTTGCCGTTTATCTCTGCTTTCCATGCAGGATAGTAAATTTCACTAAATACTACAAATCCATTCGCATCGGCATCTACTTCTAAATTCATTTCATTGGCAGAATAACTTCGGAAATTTATTTCAGATTTGATTCCATTACCTGTTTGGTGCGTCGTCTCTTCAGAAAGAACTACTTCTTTAGAGTAATCGAATTCGTCTGCACGCATCCTCCTTTCCAACTCATCTTTTGACTGAATAGTTGTTTTATTGTAAACAACCCACGCTCTTGGGAATCTATCAGTTTTTTCGATAAAAGTAGGTTGCCCTTTTGCTCTGTCTATGTCAATTTGATATTTTACATTATATAAATTATTGACTTTGTCTATACCTTCGATAGGTGGTAAAACGTTTGCTAGAATCAAAGGGTTATAGCCTTCTGTTAGTTGAATTTTATTGAGCATCCCCATATTTCTATTAAAAGCCATATATGATGGATTATACATTCTCGAATTTACTCGAAATAGTTCGTTGGGATTTGAAGGTGTAAATGCTTTAGTTGTAGCTTGATCAAGTAAAAATTTGTGTTCAGGATTATCTTTGGAAGCATTGAATTCACCCATAGATAAATATAAATCCCCGAAGACTAACAAAGAAATTAACAAGCCAGCCAGCGTAGGTGTAATTTTTTTGTTAGCTAGAAATTGCATAAATAACAGAGCAATACCTGACAAAAGAAATAAAATTGTACCTTGCGTATTTAAACCTTTTTCTGCTTGCTGTGGCGTATCAAGCACGGAAGCTAAGCCCCCAATAAGCGTAAAAAGACCAAATAGAATACCGAAACCAAATATCATATAGATATATTTTTTGTATTTCTTAAAGTCGAGCGATGAGGCGAAATCAACTGCTTTGCCTGCAAAAACAGAAAATGCCAAGATAAAATAAAGCATCATACGAGCTGGCATACGGAATGAATCAAATAAAGGCAAATTGTAAAATATCCGATGTAAAAAGAAATTATCGCCCAGTGCGTATAACACCCCCACTATACTCATGACAAGCAAAAATATATTTAGCGGATCTTTATAGTTAAATATTAAATAGAACATAGCCATTATAAAAACAATGCCGCCAAAATAGAATCCACTTTCCCAATAGTAGTAGTAAGGTAACTGTTGATTATCTTTGCTTAGATAAAATGGAAATTGATTATTTCTATCAGGTACAATCTTACCAAAAGCATTAGGCAGAAAAGTATTTGTAAGCTGCTTTAGTTGCAATGATCCTTCAGCGGATTTTTCGTAAGTCATTTCCTTACGTTGAGACAAGTTAGCCAACTCAGATGAAGGTAGATACTGAATTGCAAAGATTCCGACACCAATAACAAATGGCAAAACAAATGCTAATCCACTTATTAATCTATTAGAATTTTCATCTTTGAAAGCTCTAACAAGTTTGAAGATACTATACAAGCCTAAGAAAAACACTTCAAAAAGTGTCATCTGAGGATGCCCGGATAGCATACTAAATCCTAATAGCAAACCTGAATAAATAGCAAACTGAGCTTTTTTATGCTCAAAAGCCTTGTCTAATAAAGCAATAATCAAAGGAAACCATGCGAGGTGATATATCATCATCGGATGAATCACGTGCATAACCATTAAACCACTAAAGGAATATGATATAGCGGATACAATGGCTCCACCCTGTCCTGATTTCCACTGCCGGGCAAGCATATACATAGATATCTGTGCTATTAAAAAATGCAGTATAATTAGTAGTTGTAATGGACCAACAGGTAGCTTCCCATTTTCCACAAAAAAGTCCATAAGTCTATTTAGAGGATAAAAATATCCTACCTGTAAATCTGCAATAAACGGCATCCCTACAAAAGTATATGGGTTCCAAAACGGAGTGTTCCCTTCAGCAGATTCAGATGCAGCAAAAGATTGCACAGGATAGACGTACTCCGCAAAATCTTCCCAAAAATATGCCTCCCCACTAATCTGAGTATTAAAAAAAACAAAAGTAGTGATAGCAAATAATATCAGTACGCCCCAAATAGGTATTTTAAAGTCTTTCATTTCATTTTCCGTTTTTTTGAGCTATTACTATTATGGATAAACCAAAAGGAAACGATATAGAAGGCAGAAATTTAGACTCAAATGAGAATAAGTTATGAAAAAGTGCATTCATTCCATCTGAGACTTTATCTACCGGGTCTTTATGTTTTTCTTCCTTGCCGGTAATTTTATCTAATTTCCTTTTTATCACCGCAGGCAAAAATAGAAAGCTATTAAAATAACTTGCATATTTTATCTTAAATCCGGCTGCTTTTATAAGTGAAGTAATTTCTTTTTTTGTGTATCTGCGGTAGTGCATGTGTATTTCGTCGTGCTTACTCCACATCCATTTATAAGCTGGAACGGACATAATAAAATATCCATTATCATCTAATACTTTATAAACATCATTTAAAGCAGCTTTATCATCTTCTATGTGCTCTAATACGTCTAACATAATCGCCGCATCAAAGGGTTTTACTTCATCCGTCAACCCATCTATGGTAGTATTATAGAGTGACTGTAAGCCCCGTTTTTTGCAATAATCCAAAGCGATGGATGAAGTGTCCAAACAGCTAACATCATAACGGTTAGAGATATACGATGCAAACCCACCAGTACCACATCCGATATCAATAATCTTTGACTGCAATGATAGGGAAGGAATAATTATATTTATAATTTTAGAGATGATAATATTTCGTGCAGTAAACCACCAATATGAATCTTCATTTTGGAAATTAGTGTGATATACTATTTCTTGCATTTAATTTCTTATAAGTATAATAATAAAAAGTACTGCAATTTACGGGCTGTGTCTGTATTAAACAAGAATTTAGTTTTTTTTTCTATAAAGAAGGAAAAACAAGTATAACATTAGTTCCTTTATTGATTTCACTTTCTATAGAGATAGTTCCCTTCATAGCTTCAACAAATCGCTTTACTAGCTGCAGACCTAAGCCGGTTCCTGCTTTAATTCCAATATTCTTTTTGCCTTTATAAAAAGGAGTAAACAGATATTTCAGATCCTCATTAGCAATCCCTACCCCATTATCTTTTATTTCAATAATAAACTGATTATCTCCAAACTTTAGATAAATATCTATATCAGAATCTTCAGGTGAAAACTTCATTGCATTAGAAATGATGTGAGTCATTACCTGTCTAAAAAGATTGGCATCGACCAAAGTGCTATATAATTCTCTATCCGTATGAAACTTTAAAATATGATGCGATTTATCCAATATTTTAATCTCATTTATCAATTTTGATAAATAGTCAACCATATTAACAGTTCTTAGGAGAACACGTATCTCAGAATTTTCTACTTCTACAAAATTCATAACGTCTTCAACTAAGTGATTTAAAATATTCACTGCTGAGTGAATTTTATGGATATAGTTTAAAGATTTATTTTGATCGCCTGAAGCTACTAATTTTTCCAACACTGCAGCTGACGAACTAATAAATTGCAATGGTGTTTTATATTCATGCGAAATCATATTAATAAAACGACTTTGCAAATCAGCATATTCTTCTTTTTTAAGTAAGCTAACTTCTATTTTTTCTTTAGCTTCGTTCAATTCTCTTGTTCTTTCCGCTACCATCTGCTCAAGATTGTCTTTGGCGAGTTTTTGATAAGTTACATCTTCGATAAAACAGATAATTTTATCATAAGTACCTGTTATGTTTTTTATCGGATACATTTTCAAATTTATAATTTTTCCCTTTTTGCTGAGAATAGAAGAATTATGTAGATATCCGATTTCGTACCAGCTTTTTGTTTCATGATATTTAAAAACTTGTTCCAGATCCATATTATTAGCCAGTAACAAATCCGCCTCATCATTGATGTTAATTTTATCCGAAAGCAAAACCTCTTTTGTAGAAGCGTACCAATTTAAAGCAGATTTATTGACATCTTTCAATAGCCCTTTAGTGTCGAATATAAGTACAGGAATAGGAGCTTTATCAAATAAATCTTTAAACTGAGCTTCGCTACTAAGCAGTTTTTGTTCCCAATTCATTCTTTGGGTGATATCATCAAAGATACTCCAGACTTGTTTTATATCACCATTTACATCTAACTGAGGTAAAACGGATATCTCTAACCAGATAAATTTCTTTCTATCAACTCTTTCTATTTTGAGTATTTCTTTTAGCAAAGGTAATTTATTATGAATAACTCTCTTTATCGGTAAATCATTGGGTTCAAGTTTCAAATTATCTGCACCAAAAACATTCCATTCCGAGTTATCCCATGAACTATAATATGCGCAGTCTTTCGTTAGTGAAAACATCGATAAAGCTTTAGGATTAATATCGAGGAGTGTTCCTTTTGCATCATGTAATGTCACACCTTGATTCATAGATTTAAAAAGAAGACTGAATTTTTCTTCTGTATCTTTAATAATTCGGTTACTTTTTTCTCTTTCTCGTTTCTCGTCTGTAATATCGATACCAACTGAAAAGATGGTAAAATCTCCATATAAATTATAATTGATATCATTCTTCCAGATAATAATTCTCTCTTCGCCATTTTTTGTAATAATGGAATTTTCAAAATAATCTAAGTTTTTATTCTCTTCTAAAGCCGTACGAAAAACTTGGTATACTTCGGGAAACCTATCTCTTGGTACTAACTTTTTAAACCAGTTTGTATTCATGATTTCTTGTTTAGAATAGCCGGTAATTCTCTCTGCAGCATTATTAAAAAGAATAACTCTTGCATTCTTATCCAAACCTAATAAGAGAATGTTAGCATCATTTATCAAATAATCCAAATATTGCTGCATATCTGCAGAGTTATGTAATCCCTTATTGGTTGCTAATTCCCTCATGCCTACAATTATTTCATTATACTTTTTACTAACATCTAACATATCAGATGAGTAAACTTGATAAATCTTACCATTGTTATCATTGAAATATTTTTCACCTTTTATGCTATTAATAGAAAAATAGGAAGGTGCCTTTTGCGTGGCTACCCAAGTATACAATTCACTAAACTTTTTGCCTATAAAACTCTTTCTCGCATCTTTAAGGGTATTAATGTCTAATAGTGATTCCATCTCTGTTATTTGTTGAGGATTATAATAATTTCCACCTGGAATAGCAGAAGGATCAATAATTTTAGCAGCTGAATGATTTAAATTTTTAACAATGCCCTTACTATCTACTAAGATGATAGCATCAGTAACAGATTCAAATACTGTTAAGTACTTATTTTTTTCATTGACCAATGTTCTGTTCTTACGGCGCAGCTCTTCTATCAAATCATCTTGAGGAGTTTCAGTCCACTTTTTAGTATAAGCTATCTCAATTCTATCAAAAGAGCGTTCTACAAATAATCTTTGTTTTTCTAGCTCCTGTGGCATAGCTACACTTTTAAATAATATCAAATCCAAATATGCTTGCTTATAATATTTTGTCAAAGCTAAAAACATATCTAAAGGTATCCCCCGCTCCCTATGCTTTATAGCTTCAAAAATTGCAAATTGAGAAATTGGATCATTTACATATTCATCATCCGGATCTAATTCAGGCACATCATTGTATATTTCAGTAGCTTGAGAAATAGACTCACTAAGTCCTTGTATTGATATACGCCAAGCCTCTTCCAAGGTTGACGAATATTTTGTAAAATTATACATCTGAGCATATTTCAATATCCTTTTTACAAGCCATGACTCGTTGTTTAGTAGTAAATTCTTAAGTTCTATCATTTTTGCCCTAATCTCTTCTTTTATAACTAATAAATATAGAATTAAAATCTATGATTATCAAATAATAATACATAATAATTAAGACCTTTTAGTATACAATATATTTGTTATTTTTGTAGTATAGCATAAATATTTAGACACTGGAGGGAATTATGGCATTAGATAAGTTGATTATGGATGAGCTGAAAGCTTCGATGAAAAATGGCGATAAACTCAGAACTGAAACTCTTCGCTCTATCAGAGCTTCTTTACTCGAATATGCTAAGTCAGGTGCGAAAACTGAGATGACTGAAGCGGATGAAATTAAAATGCTAAATTCCGCAGCTAAAAAAAGAAAAGATGCTATGGATATGTACACTCAAGCCGGAAGAACAGAACTGGCTGACAAAGAAAAGTTAGAATTAGCTATTATTCAAGAGTTTTTGCCAAAGCAATTAAGCGATGAAGAAATTACCAATATTATTAAAGGTATAATCGCAAAGGTATCTGCTAAAGGGCCTTCTGATATGGGTAAGGTTATGGGACCTTCTATGAAAGAACTTGCCGGTAAAGCAGATGGAAATAAAGTAAAATCTATTGTTCAAAATTTACTGAGTTCCATGTAATGAGTCAAGCAAAAAAACTGACTGAAAAAGAACTATCAAATTTATCTTTAAAAGAATTAGAGTTCCCTAGACTCTTAGATATTATCGGGAAATATACATTTTCTGATCAAGGCAAAGAAATAATTTTATCTCTCGAGCCTACTGAGGACAAACTTTATCTACGAGAAGAACACGATAATATTGAAGAGATGATTAATCTCCACGTTTCTGATGATTCTATTCCTTTTGAAAGCATCAGCGACATAAGAGAATTATTGCAAAAATCTCTAATAGAAAACGCTGTCCTTTCTTCTACGGAAGTGCTTAATGTGTATGACATCATTAGGTCTTCTCGTCTTGTTAAGTCATATTTTGATTATAGGCAAGATAAATATCAGAAACTGCATGCTATATCACAAGAGCTTTTTGCTGATAAGCTATTAGAAAAGCATATAATGGAGTGCATAGACGACAGCGGCGAAATTAGAGATAATGCTACCCGTGAGCTTGCTCACATCCGAAAAAGCATCAATGAGAAATCAAATAGATTACGTTCCAGATTGCAGAAGATACTAAAAAGAGTCTCAGAAGACGACATGGTACAGGAAGACTTTGTGACTATGAGGGAAGGCAGATACGTCCTCCCGATCAAAGCACAGGTGAAAAGGCAACTTCCAGGCATTATTCATGGAGTTTCGCAAACTGGCTCTACAGTGTTTTTAGAGCCGTCTGAAATAATTGAGATGAATAACGAGCTCAACTTACTTCTCAATGAAGAGCAAAGAGAAATTTATAAAATACTCCAAAATCTAACTAAAGAAATAAGCACAGATGCGCTAACTATAATGCGTACGACTGAAATAATTTCACATTATGATGCTATTTTGGCTAGGGCGAAGTTCGCTCTCGATTTCGGAGGGATAAAACCAGATATATCTGATGAGAGATATATAAAATTACATAAAATCAAGCACCCTTTGCTTGTAGTAAGCAAGGGCGCTAAGAGTGTTATTCCTTTGAGTATTGAATTTACTGAGCAAAAAAGAGGATTCCTTATTTCAGGACCTAATGCGGGTGGTAAGACCGTAGCTCTGAAAAGCATAGGTTTAAATTTATCTATGGCACTTTCCGGAATTTTCCCTCTTGGCATGTGCTCTACTGATTTTAGACATATATATACATCTATAGGTGATCACCAATCTATAGAAAATGATTTAAGTACTTTTAGCTCGCAGATGTATCAGATGCGTGAAATCCTTTCTAACTCTGATTCGTCTGCTTTAGCACTGATAGATGAAATAGGTTCCGGCACAGACCCTCAAGAAGGTGGTGCGCTTGCTTCAGGTATATTGGATACTTTTATCGAACTTAATATGTTTTTTATAGCTACTACTCACCAATCCTCTCTTAAGACTTATGCTTTAAATAAAGAAGAAATTGAAAATGCTTCGTTAGAATTTAACGAAGAGAAGTTGCAACCTACTTATAAGTTTTTATCAGGTATTCCCGGGAATAGCTATGCCTTCTTTTTAGCAAAGAATATCGGTCTTTCTGACCTTGTAATCAAAAGAGCTAAAAAGTACTTAGGTACTAAGCAGAAAGAGTTGGAAGAAAGCATTTCAGTGTTATCTAAATTCAGAACTGAAGCTATAAAAGCAAAGGCTGAAGCTGAAAAAATAAAGGTTCAAGCAAAAGAGAAGAAAGAAAAATTCTCTTCTAAAATGGACGATATTAATGCCAAGCGTGATGTGATTATCAAAAAGGCAAAACAGGAAGCTCTTGATATCGTCAAAAATGCTAACTCTTTGATAGAAAATACAATCAAAGATATTAAAGAAGAGAAAAAAGCAATAAAAGATATTAAATCAACTTTTCAACAGAAAAAAGACACTCTGGAAAAACAAGTTGACAGGTTGCAGACTTCAGAAGAAAGCCAAACTACAACTTTAGTTACTTTAAAACCGGGTAGCTTTGTAGAAACTGAATCCGGTAACGAAGGAATTGTGTTAGAAGCTAATAACAAAGATAAAATTGCATTAGTTGAGATAAACGGGTTGAAGTTCCGTTTACCATATAAGCAATTATCTGCTATTGCTAAACTTAAACCTGAAAAGAAATCTTCTGACTTCACTAATAACTTCCGTTTTGATGCTCCTTCTCAAATTGATGTGAGAGGAATGCGAGCCGAAATGGCTGTTAGAAAAGTGGATGAAGCTATTTCAGATGCGCTTATGTCTTCCATACCACAGCTAACTATTGTTCACGGAAAAGGTACTGGTGCACTGCGAGAGCAAATTCATGAAATGCTAAGTTATCACCATTCTATTACTTCTTTCCGTTCAGGTGATTTAGTCGAAGGTGGGTCTGGAGTTACTGTCATTGAATTATAAAATTTCTAACAGTCTATGATAAACTAATGTTGAGTCAATATCGGTCATGCACCGGAAATGCCCTTTGGGGCATTTTTTTTTGCCTATATGTGTGCATGGACGGCAACTCAAGTTGTTTACTTCAACTATAGTATGCTTAACTTTATATGGAGTGAAGCCCAAAGCAGGTACAGTACTGCCAAAAATGGCTACAATAGGTATTTGCGCTGCAGAAGCTATATGCATAACTCCTGTGTCATTAGTTACAAGAGCGGAGCACTGTTTAGCAATTTGATATGTTGTTAAAATAGAATTTGAACCGGAGAAGTCAAATACATCTGCTTGAGTCTGTTTTGTAATAAAAGAACAAAGATCTACATCTGAAGTACCACCCAAAAGTATAATTTGATATTTATCAGCAAGCATATCCGCAAGTTCTATAAATCTTTCCGGTAACCACTGCTTGGTGAAGTGCTGAGCTGCAGGCGCAAATGCAATAAGAGGTTTGGTGTTTGGTATATAGGTTTTATTATTAGAAGAAGTAAATATTTCGCAACCTTTTTTATCTACTTGCACGCCTAATTTAGAGGCAGTTTTTATATAATTATTTACAACATGGAAATCAGATTCTATTCGTGATTTTTTAAAATAGACTAAAGACAATTTGTGCAATCTATTTTTTGTTACTCTTTCGATTTTACGTGATACACCTTCACTCCATGCTTTGCTTCGCCTATTATTCTGCAAATCAAATACTATATCATATTTATCAATATGATTCTTTTTAAGATAAACATCTCTTTCCTTTTTGATTTCGCTTTTAGATAATTTGCGATTATATGAGATAAGATTATCAATATTAGGATTAAATTTGTATATTTCACTGAATGCTGAATTCAATAAAAAATCTATTTTTGCATTGGGAAAGCTCTTCCTAAGTACTCTTATGAAAGGAGTAGTTAATACTACATCACCCATTGAAGATAGTCTTATAACAAGTATCTTGCTAATGGCATTTTTTTTTGATAAATTCAAATCCATAATATTTGCAAATAAGTAATCATTATAAACAATTAAAAAAAACAATATGCGATTTACAATTGACAATAGGGATAATATAGTAATTTTCTCCCTAAAAAATACTACTGTGGAAAGCAAAGTATCTACAGAATTTAAAGCAAAGCTGTTAATACTTGCTCAGCCTGATATAGAAGCTCTAATTTTAGACCTTACTCCTGTTCAGGCTATAGACAGTTCAGGCCTCGGTGCATTATTACTAGCTCACAGACAACTTAAAGAGCATGCTATTCCGGTTCTTTTGGTAGGTGTGCAGGATTTTGTTATGTCACTGCTTAGTATGACCAGAATAGATGAATTATTCGAGTTTTATGACACTCTCGAAGAAGCTCTTGAAACTTTCGAAAATGATGATTTAGAAAATTTAGACTTAGATGAGTTAGGAAATGACGATTTAGTCTAATTACCAAAATAGACTACTTTATAATAAATTGGGACTGATAGAATTACTATTAGTCCCAATGTTTTGTGTATTTATCTGCAAATTCAGAAATAGATTGATAGGTTCTGATTTATCGTTATCTAAAACTCTTGTGCAAAATATCAAAAAGCTCTAAAGTCAGATTAAATATTACGAAGATAAAATGCTTATTTCTTAGAGAATGTCCTACAAAATCCTGTACACATTCCACAATCTGTACATTTCTCTTCGTCTATTTCCGGTGCTCCAAATCCATTTTGTTTGATTGCATCTGCCGGGCAAGCGTTTACTACCGGGCAAGGATGATTCTGAGGGCAAAACTCAGTCTTAATTTCTATCATTTTCCACAACCAATACTTTTATAAAAATACATATTCCTTATTGGCAATATAAGGCTTTTATCTATTGATCCAAATTATTCTAAGTATAATTTGTATTTAGAATATAGGTTCAACTAAATAGCAACTAACTCATGTCATCAGAAATATTACTTTTCTAAATGTTTTGCCGCTATCACTTCTATTTCTTTGAATGTTTGCTCGAGTGTGTCATTTATGATAACATAGTCAAAAGCTTTACTCTGTTCTATTTCCATTTTGGCTCTGGCAAGTCTAACTTGTATTTGTTCCTCTGTTTCGGTAGATCTCCCACGCAAACGTTTTTCTAAAACTTCTTCATTGAGCGGAGCAAGGAATATTAGTAATGTGTTTTCAGGATAAGCTTTTTTGAGGGCAAAAGCACCTTTAACATCAATATCAAAAAGCAGTAAGTAACCTGCTTCTAACTTTTTATCAATTTCAGATTTTAGAGTGCCGTAGTAATTGCCAAATATCTCTTCATATTCCGCTAACTCATCAGCTTTTATTTTGGATTCAAACTCTTCGTGAGTTAGATAATAATAATCAACTCCATAAGTTTCGTTAGGTCTCTTTGCTCTGGTTGTAGCAGAAATAGAGAACTCTAAATTACTATAAAGTGACCTAAGGTGTCTTGAGACTGTAGTTTTTCCACCACCGCTGGGTGAGGAAAGTACAATTAGATTTTTGTGGTTTTGGGACATTACAACGATTTTAGTATTTATGACAAAAACAAAAATATAGGAATTTTAGCAATTGATAAATTAAATTTCAAAAATTGCGTTTTTACTTAAATATGAAACTAATTCTATCTAAAACACTTTCCGTATTTTTGTAGTCTTCTACTCCGTACAGTCTGCATAATAATGCATATAAATCTACTGCCATTATTGTGCTTGTTTTTGTGTTTTTTTTGAACGCATTTCCCGAAGCAATAAATATTCCTTGCATCTCTATATACTGATAATCATAGCCATGAATAGCTTTGGCATAATCAGCATAATCATTTTCGTCATGCTTAAAATAATATCCGGGCTCAGCTATCAAAACAATATCCCCAATATTGGGGTCTTTTGAGAAATGCAAGTATTGTGGTATATCTGATTTTTTATAAACTTTTATATTTTTGATATTTTTCAGTCTGCGATAATAATCTCCAACTTGTGTCTTATCTTGAAAAGACAAACGGCAAAAAGCTCCACTATTTTGGATTAATACTCCTTTGACTTTGTAGGTAGAAATATCAATAGCTTTTTCTGGCGAAATATTTATCATGCCGTGATCAGACAGTACAATCAAATTTGTGTTCTCTGTATTTTCAGAATTAGCAATTATCTTGCAAATCTCGCCTACTACACTGTCCATTTTAGCAATTGTAGTTTTTATTTCTCCTGATTCAGTCCCATATTTTTCCCCGATAATAACAGTATCATCAAAATATAGCATAAACAACTCAGGGACTCTATCTTCGTGCATTTGGTTTAACCAAAATTTAAATTTTGCCAATCTATCAGAATAATTTAGAGAATCTGCCCATGAAATTGAATAGGTTGGTCTTTTCCAAGGTGTATAGCTTTCAGATCCCGGCCATAAATAAGCAGCAGTTCCGTAACCATACCTTGCCAAAGTTTCCCATATAAACTCGCCACGATACCATTTAGCAACCATTTTGGAGCTATTCTCATTAATAGTATAATATTCCCCAGTAATCAAATTCGCAAATTTATTATCAATAATGCCATGCGACTCAGGATAGAGACCGGTAGCCATTGAAATATGCGAAGGAAATGTTTTTGTAGGAAATACCGGCTGCAAAGAAGAAGCTGAAACACCAACTTTTATTAAAGAATCAAGATTTGGTGTATCAGTTTTATTTATATAATCAAAACGAAATCCGTCGAGTGAAACGACAACTGTAGTATTTTCAGAAAGTAAAGGTACAGTAAATAGAATAAACAAGTAGAAGAAAGTTCTCATACAAAAATTGCCTCTATAAATAGTAATATACTATAGAGACAATTTATAACAATTTGGAGTAAATTAAAAAATCTAATGTCAGATATTAGAAAGCATTTCTTTCTATCTCGCCAATTATCACTTCCAGATAGTCTCTTTGTCTTGTATCTAACTTATAAGCAATAGTGTTTGTTTTGAAAATTAGTTTACGAAAAGTAGAGACAATACTTTCTAAGGCAAAAGAAATATCAGTGTCATCAATATCAATTGGTTTCAACTTGTTATGTCTGTCATAAAGATAACAAATCAAATCTATAGCTTCAAGTTCTTCAATTTCCAGCTCCGGCGTGCGACACTCATTTCTCCTATTAATCCATATACTGCTATCAGTCACTCTTGCAAACGCATTTTTAAAACATGTAATCATGTCTTTATGCATATCTTCTTTGTTGCAATAATCACCTTCTTTGATAGAGTTTTTGATATTATTTGGAATAGCATCCAAATCCGGCTGCTCATAATTAATAGTAGATAGATATGAGTAATTATCAATATTGCTGATTTCCCATGCAAACCACTCATTATTATATACAATATAGCCGTTACTTCCATCTATTTGGATAGATTGCATACGTTTCTCTGTATTTAATGATTCGTAAAGTAGCTCCATAAGAACCCTAAATGCAATATCTGCTGCCCAAATTTGCTTGCCGTGGATCGGAGACTCCAGTATATGAAGCAACATTTCGAGGTCTGACTCGTAGCTAAAAGCAGTTTTAATATTTGTAGTTTCCATTCTGAATATTCCTGTGTTTTTTTACTACATAATATATGTTTTATTTGTTAATATAGAGTGATGTTTATAAATCTTTTTTCTTTCTGTAATCCATGTGTTGCTTTCTTATATCTTTTAAGCAGATTTTTACCTGATAAATGATACCTTTATATCATTTTGTAATTTCGTATACATTATTAGCCGCTGTTTTATATCTTTTTTTCGATTACAGGTTAATGTCTACCGGTATATTTATAAATTATACTTAGACTTTGAATCCTATTTATTTCTCAAGCATTTAGAGCTATATCTATTTCCCCTTTATATATCAGTATCTTACACACTTTATAAATATTTTATTATTAAATTTTAAAATTAAGCAAAGTAGCAGAAATATCACTATTTTGTGGCATTGTTAAATCGAGAAATATTTATCTATTACACTGTCTGATTTTTGTATTGCTTATTTATTAAGTTTACGTGCATACAAAAGAGAAGACACAAGCTCTCTTAGATATTATCTTTTAATATTTAACAAATATTGTTTTAATTATTATAACTTATTACAAACTAAAGACTTATAACGATAAATAAAAAGTCAAAACCGTATTCGCCAAATATGATAAAAAATCTTTTTTCTTTATTCGTTATAAGAATTATATTGAATCGAGAAAAATATACCGATATAAATTTATCGATATAATTTTCTCAATAAGGTAGGTGTTATGAAAAACGAAGTCATTAAAATGATACCCGAACCTGCTCTAAGGAGATTACCTCAGTACTGGCATTTGCTAAAACGACTGAGGGACGAAGGTATAAAGGAAGTTTCCAGTTCTCGAATAGCTCAGGAAATGAAGTTTGACCCTACTCAGGTGAGAAAAGATATTCAATACACTGATATAGTAGGTAAACCAAAAACCGGTTATGACATCAATTTGCTTATTAAGGCAATAGAGTCATTTCTCAACTGGGAGAACTACGATGACGCTTTTTTAGTGGGCGCAGGCGTATTAGGTCAGGCAATATTATCCTATAAAGCTTTCAGAGATTATGGTCTCAATTTTATAGCAGCTTTTGATAATTCTGAAGAAAAGATTGGTATGAAGTTTTTTGACATTGAAGTGCTATCGATGGGCAAGCTGGAAAACCTTGCCAAAAGGATGCACGTGCACGTAGGAGTTATAACTACTCCTGCTCATGCAGCTCAGGAGGTTGCAGATTTGATGGTTAGTAGCGGAATCATTGCTATCTGGAACTTTGCTCCGGTATCGCTAAAGTTGCCTGATGGAATTGTCGTAGAAAATATTCAGTTTTCGCAAAGCTTAGCGGTGCTTAGTAGAAAATTGGCTTCTCATAAATTACACATATAGATTTGTTATAGCGGAGATTTAACATGGCGAATACGGGTCATTCTTCATCAGAAATGATGAGAAAATTTGACAAGGTTTGCAATATTCTCGAAAAATACGAGTATAAAAGCAGCAAACTAATCCCTATACTTCAGGAGGTACAAGAAGAGTACCGTTATCTGCCTGAGGATGTACTGACTTTTGTTGCAACTTCATTAGATATTTCTCCAGCGAGAGTATATGGTGTTGCTACTTTTTATTCTCACTTTGCCTTAGAGCCAAAGGGAAAATACGTTATTAAAGTATGCGATGGCACAGCTTGCCACGTTATCGGCTCTCAACCTTTGATTAAAGCAATGCGTAGTAAGCTTGAACTTTCAGAAGAAAAACATACCACTGATGATATGCTTTTTACTTTGGAAACTGTTTCTTGCCTTGGTGCATGTGGTTTAGCTCCGGTAGTTGTTGTCAACGAAGAGGTATACTCTCAGATGACTACTACTAAATGCCTTAAAGTTATCGATGAAATATTAACTAAGGAGGAAGCAAATGAACCAGCACTTGGATAAACTAAAACAGATAAAAGCTAATTACGAAGAAAAACAAAAATTAGTCAAAAAAAGAATTATAGTTTGCGCCGGTACAGGTTGCGTGGCTAATGGTTCTAAAAATATCTATGATGAATTAAAAAAACAGATTGTAGCTCAAGGCTTAGATTTATCTGTTGATATTAGATTTGAATCTGACGAAAAAGAAAAAATGTATATTTCTGAAAGCGGTTGCCAAGGTTTCTGCCAAATGGGCCCTCTTGTAACTATTGAGCCTGCTGACATACATTACTTAAAAGTTAAAGTTAAAGATATCGAAGAAATAGTTGAAAAGTCTATCAAAAATGATGAAATCATTGATAGGTTGCTTTTCAAACATCCTACTACTAAAGAAAAATGTAAAGGAACTCAAGAAATACCCTTCTACAATCGTCAGCAGCGTTTGACTTTGAAAGAATGTGGTATGATTGACCCTGCAAGCATCGATGAATATATAAATCATAACGGTTATATTGCTGCATATAAAGCATTCTCTGAAATGGAACCTGCTGAAATATGCCAATCAATATTAGATTCCGGACTTAGAGGTCGTGGCGGTGGTGGCTTCCCTACAGGAAAGAAATGGCAACTTACTTTAGTTCAACCGGGACCTAAAAAATATGTAATCTGTAACGGTGACGAAGGCGATCCGGGTGCATTTATGGACAGGTCAGTGATGGAAGGTAATCCTCACTCTGTTATTGAAGGTATGATGATTGCAGCAAGAGCTATTGGAGCAGACGAAGGATATGTATACGTTCGTACCGAATACCCATTTGCTGTGAAGAGAGTGCGTCAAGCTGTGAAGGATGCCGAAGCTTTAGGCATTTTAGGTGACGACATTTTCGGTACAGGTGCAAGATTTCACATCGAAGTTATGGAAGGTGCTGGTGCATTTGTATGCGGTGAAGAAACTGCTCTTATTTCTTCTGTGGAAGGGCTTCGCGGTATGCCGATGCCAAAACCTCCGTTTCCTGCTGAATCTGGATTAAACGGTAAACCAACTGTTATTAATAACGTAGAAACTCTTGCTTCTGTTCCACTTATCATGAGAAACGGTAGCGATTTCTACAAAGCGTTAGGTACTGAAACTTCTCCGGGTACAAAAACATTTGCCTTGACAGGCCACGTAGCAAACACGGGTCTTATTGAAGTGCCCTTTGGTACTACTCTAAGAGAAATTGTTTATAACATTGGTGGCGGCGTGTTAGACAGCATGGGTAAAGCATCTGATAAGCAATTTAAAGCTGTGCAGATTGGTGGCCCTTCAGGTGGCTGTCTTACTCAGGATCACTTAGATTTACCTCTTGATTTCGAATCTTTAAAAAGTATTGGTGCTATGGTCGGCTCCGGCGGACTTGTAGTAATGAACGAAAACACTTGTATGGTTCGTATCGCTAAATACTTCATGGAATTTACTCAAAACGAATCTTGCGGTAAATGTGTTCCATGCCGTGAAGGTACAAAACAAATGCTTGCACTTTTGGAAGATATAGTAGAAGGCAGAGCTACAATGGATACATTGGAATTGCTTGAAACTCTTGCAAAAGCTGTACAAAAAGGTTCTTTATGCGGTTTGGGTAAAACTGCTCCAAACCCGGTACTTTCTACTTTGCGTCATTTTCGCCATGAATATCTAGCTCACGTGCAAGATAAAGCATGCCCTGCGAAAGAGTGTGAAGCTTTGGTAGAACCTGAAATATTAGCTGATAACTGTAAAGGCTGTGGAGTTTGTATAAAAGCTTGCCCGGTAAATGCAATCACAGGTGAAAAGAAAACAGCTCACGTGCTTGATGCAGAAGTTTGTATCAAATGCGGTTCTTGTAAACAAGTTTGTAAGTTCAACGCTATTGTCGGAGTATAAAAGAATGAAAACTTTATTTGTAAACGGCAGAGAGGTTGCTTTCGACAACGAGACAAATCTGCTTGAAGTTGTACGTAAAGCGAATATTGAAATTCCAACTTTCTGCTACCACTCTGAGCTTAGCGTTTATGGTGCTTGTAGATTATGTATGGTAGACATAGAAGGACGTGGTCTAATCACTTCCTGCTCTACTAAACCTGAAGAAGGCATGAAAGTAAAAACTCATACATCTGAACTTAGAGAAATGAGAAAAATCATTTTAGAGCTTTTGCTTGCTAATCATGATAGAGATTGTACTTCTTGCCAAAAAAATGCTAACTGTAAATTACAGGATTTAGCATATAAATTAGGCGTAGATAAAATTAGATTCAAAAAGACTGAAAAGATTTTACCTATAGATTATTCTTCAAAAGCTTTAGTTCGCGACCCGAATAAATGTATTCTTTGTGGTGACTGTGTTCGTGCTTGTTCTGAAATCCAAGGTATCGGAGCTATAGACTTTGCTCACAGGGGCTCATTTATCCAAGTTACTCCTGCTTTTGGAAAAGATTTAGCAATGGTTGAGTGTGTTGATTGCGGTCAGTGTGCTAGAGTTTGCCCGACAGGGTCTATTACTCCAAGATCTGAAATGGAAGAAGTTTGGGCTGAAATTGACAATCCTAAGAAAAAAGTTGTCGCTCAGATTGCACCTGCAGTTAGGGTTGCAATTGGCGAAATGTTTGGCTTAGAATCAGGTGATGTGCTTACAGGTCAGATTGCAGCCGCATTGAGACTTCTTGGTTTTGATCAGGTATATGATACTTCTTTTACAGCAGATTTGACTGTGATAGAAGAAGCCAACGAATTTGTAAAGAGAAAGAACTCAGGCGAAAATATGCCGCTTATGACTTCTTGCTGCCCTGGTTGGGTTAAATACGTAGAGCAATACTATCCTGAGCATTTATCTAATCTTTCTACGTGCAAGTCGCCTCAGCAGATGTTTGGCTCAGTTGCAAAAGATTTGCTCCCAAAAGAGTTAAACACTACCAGAGAAGATTTGGTTGTTGTTTCAATTATGCCATGTACTGCCAAAAAATTTGAAGCTAAAAGATCGGAATTTTATACAGAAGATGTAGCCGATGTAGATCACGTTATCACAACGCAAGAGCTTGCTTCTATGATCAAACAAGCAGGTATTAAATTCACAGACTTAGATCCTGAACCATTAGATATGCCATTTGGCTTTAAATCCGGAGCAGGCGTTATCTTTGGTAACACCGGTGGAGTGAGCGAAGCTGTTTTGAGATATCTTTATGAAAAAATCAAAGGCGTACAGTTAGAATCTGTATATTTCCATGAAGCACGTGGCATGAAAGGCGTAAAGGAAGTATGCGTTAACTTAAATGGCGAAGATGTTCATATAGCTATCGTTAATGGCCTTGCTAATATTAAAGAAGTTTTAGCTGAAATGAAAGCAGGCAAGAAGCATTATGACTTTATCGAAGTAATGTCTTGCCCGGGTGGCTGCATCGGGGGTGCAGGGCAGCCTGTGTGTTATGACACAGAAGTAAAAGAAAGCAGAGCTGCAGGTATCTATAACTCCGACAAAATGTTGAAAGTAAGAAAAGCACAAGACAATCCTTACATCCATGAGTTATATGAAACACGCATCGGTGAAATCGGCGGCAAAACAGCTCACGATTTACTTCATACTCACTATCACAATAGAAAGAGAATTGCAGATGAGCAATTAGCCTTACTAAATGATCCTAACTCTGATACTTTAGAAATCGGCGTTTGTATCGGTACTAACTGCTTCATCAAAGGTTCTCAAAAGCTTTTACGCAATCTGATGTCTTTCGTAGAAGAAAAAGGAATAGCAGAAAAAGTAAACTTACATGCTAACTTCTGTATGGAAAGTTGCGAGCACGGCCCAAGTGTAACAGTAGGTAGCAACAAGATTACTCACTGCACTTATGAAATGGCTGTAGAAGCTATAGAAAAAGCTCTTAAATAAGATTTTTTCTCCCTATAACATAAACCCAAAACGCCGGGGTTGCTCTGGAAAAGCCCATAAATTCCAAAGTGGCCCGGCGTTTATTAAAACAAATTTTTCCCTCCTACAAGTCTGAACTTGGCAAAAAGTGTGTTTCCCAAAGTGTGTGTGATGTGTGTTGAGTTCAGACTTCCTTTATAAACTCCAGATAGATTCAATATTAAGATATTTATAATAAATGCTTATTTATTTTATAGTTTTTTAGTAGATTGCTGATAAATAATAATTCCGGAAGTAATTAAACTAATGCTATGAAATCACTATTATTTACTTTTATACTCTTTTTGACGTCTATAATCTTATTAACAGCTGAAGACAAATATTTTGAACAGCTGCCCACAGTGATTGATACTATTAGATTTAATAATTTTGAGTATTCTGTTGATACTAAGTATTTGGGCATACCTGATATTGAACAAAATGACTCTGATGCATATCCCAAAAGTCTGGAATTATATCAAAACTCTTTCCATCCTGATTGGAGATTCGAATGTGTTGAAAAAAAAGACAACTACGTGATTGCTCATTTTTACACTAGAAAACCTTCAATATCGAATATCAAGATCTACTTTTTTGATAAGAAATACTATAAACTTGATTCTGTATATAATTTTTTCAATTTAAATAGTGAAGAT
>JBFHIJ010000041.1:0-30665 GCA_041596515.1 Chlorobiota bacterium | reverse complement strand
TTGCCTTTTTCTACTTCATCTACTACCTGCAATTTGAAAGCCAAACTATAATCTTTTTGAGTACGCTTGATTTTTTCAGCGTTGTGTTGTTCTTCCATTTTCCCATCCTTTGGTGTCAACTCTTTTTAGGACGGGGCAATCAGTAAAATAAAAAAAGACAGGATTGCTCCTGCCTTTATGAATCACACAAATATGTGGAATACTTTTTTTATTTAGTATCAATTATAAACGGAGAGCTTTTGCCCTCGCCCATAATTATAATTTTTGAATTAGGAGAAGATGCGAGTTCTTTCTGCATTTTGATTTGTTCAAATTTCAAAAGCTTAGGACTCAAACCTTCATTGATGATTTTCTGTGCATCTGCAACACCTCGTGCTTCCACGCGCTTTCTTTCAGCTTCTTGTTGTTCTTTTTGAAGTACATATTCCATTCTTTGTGCTTCCTGAACTGCTGTAATTTTTCTTTCGATACTTTCTTTTACAGATTTAGGAAGGTCAATTTTTCTGACTAACATCTGCTCTAAAATCAAGCCTCTTTCAGCAAAATCTTTTTCGATTTTTACTTTGATTCTGTTTTCAAATTCTTCTCTCTTAGAAGAGTATAAGTCAGTAGCATTGTAGTAAACAGCTACCTCTCTGATACGAGTACGAGTAGTAGGTCTGATAACTTTATTTTCAAAATCAATGCCGATAGTCCTAACAATTTCAGGTGCTTGAGTAGCAATTACTCTATAAAGTATAGTCAAATCTATATTTACTTCCAAACCGTCTTGGCTTAGCACTGTAATGGCGTCTGAACCAGATTTCTGACCTTCGTCAAAAGTCGAAGACATAGTATAGTTCTGAGTTTTAACTGTCATTGGCGATACTTCCATAAGAGGGTTTACTATGTTTAAACCTTCAGAAAGCACATCTTGTTTAATTTCTCCGAACAGTTTCTGCACTCCAACTTGACCGGCATCTATAATCCGGACACCTGAAGTAAGAGCTCCAACAATTATTAATACGATGCCGCCTATTGTAAATAAGCTTTTGAATTTAGTTAAAGGACCAGGCGTCTTCGCTACCATGATACCAACAACCAGGACTACAATCCCAAGAATAATAATTCCCATCAGGAAACCTCCTATATATAAAAAATAAATTTATTCAACTTTGATTTCTTACTAATCACATCCGCCACAAGAGCTACATGATGAGCAAGAAGAACATGAACTGCATGATGAGTCATAGCCGCCGGAATCTGAATCTACCGAATCTCCACTTCCCCATGAATCTATCCATGATTTATCTGTATCCGAATCAAAATTCATCCCCGAATCAATCGCATTACCATCTCTTAGGTCAGACTCATAGTCATTCCCTGTAAAATACTCTGCCTCTACTCCCTCCGGTACTTCAAAGTCTGCTTCAGGGTTAAGCGTGTCAAAGTCTCCTGCATCAAATCCTTCTTCACCTACACTCATGATATCAGCACCCTGCTCATCTACAATATTGACATCGTGGATGTGCATATTGTGTGAGTGTGCCATTGATGACCACATATAAGAGTAGAAGAAATAGTCTGAAAACCCATGGTAACCTACAACTACAGGAGCACCCGCAGCAAAATATCTGGCTTTGCCTGGTTCGTTTACAGGCTCTTTTGGTCTGACGATGTCCGTTGACTTAATATTTTTAATATCTTCTACTTTAATAAATTTTCTGATTGCTAAGTCAAGTTCATCTACAAAAGTATCAAAGTTACTTCGTTTATCACGCACAAAGCTGTCATGCTGTTCCTGTGAAGCGAATACGTCTTTCATTCTTTCTTCTAAGTCTTCTTTAGTCTCACCCGGAGCAAGTTTGAAGTCTGTCATCACTCCGTTTACAGTAATATTTATAGGATAGTCACCAACTTTATGGCGTCTGACTATTTCAATTTCTAATAAGTATTTTATAGATTTTGTTTCATGCTCTAATACAAAAAGTATATTATTAAAAGCTTGGGATTCTAAAGGGTCTATGCCCGTCTCAAATTGCATCATCGCTTCTTCTATGTCATCTGCTTTACCTTGCTCATCTAAGTAAAAATTATAGTCATTTACAGATAGTCTCACTGCATTTGTAATCTTTAGCGAACGAAACGCCATATTAATCTGTTGCAGTATAGAAACAGCTGTGAAAGTTTCGTGTTCTTCCTTTTCTGCTTTCGCACCAAATGTAATTGCATTAAGCAATTTTGCAAACATTTTAGTCGGCTTTATAGTCTTTATTGAAGTTTCTTTCGCCGGATCAATAGAAAGTTTTCCCGAAAAATACATAATGACCCTCTAAGTATAATATATATAATCTATTAAGCTAATGCCTTGATTCTGCAAATGTGCATATACTTTTTTGATAATAGTGCATTCGTGAGCTTTTCCAGCCATTTTTCCATCCGTGTACCTATCTATAGGGCAACCACTATTGCAATACATTTCGTATTCACATTTATTACAATCAGGATGATTATACTCACTTTTATATAAATTAGCTCTTTTTTTTGTAATAATATCAAAAGATTGACTTTTCCAATTGGAAAAAATATTCCGACTCATGAAGGTCTTGTTACACGAAAAGCAAAATCCTTCAGGTGCAAACTCGTACCAGTCGCAGTCATTACCTCTATTTAGGCAGTAGCCTTGATTAAGAATTTGCAGTAGCTTAGTCCACTTATTCTCTATTAAAATATCTGCAAGCTCTGACATATCTTTTTCTTTGAAGCCATAATCCCCGGTAGCAAGCTTAATTTTGAATTTTTTGAAATTAGGATATTTTGCTTTCAGAAAGTACATCTCCTTGACTGAAGCTACCCAATCTTTTTTATGCTGCATAGCTTCGCTTGTAACAACCGAAAGAACAGATGCGTTTATACCCATATCTAAAGTAGTTTTGAAATTAGCAACTACTCTGTCATAACTATTGTTACGATATTTATCATGTAATTGTTTTGGAAAATCGATCGAAAAGCCTATTCTAAGAGCGGATATTGGATTTATATCTTTAGCTAAAGTATTTAAATAGTTAGCAGTTAGATTATATCCATTAGTCTGAAGAGCAATATAATTATTTGTACCATTTGTTTTGATTTTAGACGTAATAACCATATTGCAAAATTTTGCAAATGTTTTAGCATCAAAAATGGTAGGCTCTGCTCCATGAAAGCAGAAAGAACCTAAAGAATATCCTTCTACTTCTACTTTCTGCAGGAACTGCTTAAGATTTACTTCTGCAGCTTCGTCCTCTTCTCTATTAGATTTGGCAGACTCAGGTACATAGCAATATGCACATCTCATATTGCATTTGGAACTTATAGCATAGTATAGATTTAGTGTTTTTTGCATGTGAGGTATTTAGTTTTTTAAGAACACAGCCTTAAGATAAGCAATACAGCTGAAAGTTCAATTATTATTATTTAAAATTTACTTAGGTTCCCAGTTTTCACCTTCACACGGGATATAATCTCTGGATACGTGTTCATCAAAAATGGTGCAAAGTCTGGCGCCTGAGTCAAAATGACGGCAAGAGCCACAGAGGGTTTCTTCTGTGAACTTTTCTATTCTTTTATAGTATAGCTGGTACTGCCTATAAGCCGGGTAAGCAGCTACAAACCAAAGAGAGAACATAAGCAGTGACCAATTATCACGCACTGTCGGAAATTTTATGAAAAAGAGCATAAGTAGCATTACTATTAATCCACGAAGCATTATGCCCCAAAAGATAGAGCCTAATGTAACTATAGGCGTTTTAGAGTAATCGTCATCATCAGTGCCTTCGCGGAAGAGCAATAAATCTTTTATTTTGTCTATCATATTCATTTTGTGCCTTTGCTAGTTTACAACTTTGTGAACATCCCACGCTTATGGAAATACTATGTATTTACTTGTTCGTGGAATAGACGAAGTTGTTGCATATTTATATAATCTATAGGAACATCTGAATCTACAAAATTTATCAAAGATGGTCAAATGTTTCCATAGCTGAATCTTATACAAATGATCATCTCAAAATAGAGTAGAAATATCTATACTTCATAGTACTTTTACCAGAGAGTATTATTTTGTAACAATTGCAAATAAAAGATTTCATCTTGGATATTGATAAATCAGACACGTGCAGGATTTAAACTCATTAAGATATTAAGAAGTTCTTCCTGAAATGTAGATAGACCAATTTTTGTAACAAATACAAACAATGGTACAGAGACACTTAGTATCAATAGCCCTACAAATACTTTCATTTGGAAAGACAAAATAAAGATGTTTGTTTGAGGTGCTACTCTAGCGAGCAATGCAAGTGATAAATTTGTACAAAACAGAGCTACAATTACCGGAGCAGACATTTTTACACCCATGATAAGCACAGAGGTTGCAAATTTGACTAAGAGTATTATAGTAGATTCTGTCACTGCAAATTCGGTGAGTGGCACTGCTCTAAAAGAAATGTACAGTGCTTCTAATATCTGATGATGACCGTTGAGAAACAGAAAGACCATAAGAACTATCATGTTATACAGCTCACCTATTAAAGTAGGCGTAGTACTATCTTTGTCAAATAAAATTGAGGTTTGGTAACCCATATCCATATCTACGATACCGCCTGCAAACTTTGCTGCCATAAACATCATGTGAGAAGCGAACCCAATGGCAATACCAACTAAAGCTTCGCGCATCGCCAAAATAGGAAGATACCACAAATGATATTCGATAAAGGGTTGTTCCTGCCAGTAGGCAGTTGTGATAATACTTGTAAGCAGCACAGCAAGCACAACTTTCAAAGTATTAGGGACTGCTGAGTTTTTAAAGAAAGGAGAAGATGCAATAAAAGCGGTTATTCTTACAAAGATCAAACCGCCTATAATAAATTTACCCATAAGGGCATTGATTGTTGTAGCATCTAACATTTATCGAACTCACATATTGGGGATATAGCCAATCATTTCCTTAGTAAAAGTTGTTAGCTTTTCCAGCATATAAGGAAGTAAAATTACAATTACTAAAAAGACTGTTAATAGCTTAGGTACAAAAGTCAAAGTTTGCTCTGAAATAGAAGTAGCTGCCTGAAATATTGAAATAATAAGCCCTACTACTAATGAGGCTAAAAGCAATGGCCCTACTACTAACAAAACTGTATAAAAAGCGTCACTTACTAATTTGACTACCATCTGATCTGACATAATATTTACTCCTTATTTCATTATACTTCGCATTAAAGAATCTATCACCAAATGCCAGCCGTCTACAAGAATAAACAGCAATATCTTAATTGGTAGAGAGATTAACTGAGGTGGAAGCAAAAACATACCAAGAGACATCAAAGTGCTGGCGATTATCATGTCTAATACCAAAAATGGTATAAACAACATAAACCCAATTTGGAAAGCAGTCCTTAACTCACTGATGGAGTATGCAGGGATGATTGTCCATGTAGAGACTTCTGTTATGTCATTAGGTCTCTCCTGCTCACCACTAAGTTTCAAAAATAATCCTAAGTCTTCCTCGCGAGTATGCTTCAACATAAACTCACGAAAAGGCTTTACAATATTATCTACTGCCATATCTTGTGTGATTTGTTCTTTCAAATATGGCTGAATTCCGTTTTGATTCGCTTCATTAAGCACAGGCTGCATTACAAAAAATGTAAGGAACAGTGCTAAGCCTGTCAATAGTTGATTAGGTGGTTGCGTATTTGTACCCAATGCCTGCTTCAAGAAGTGAAATACTACTATTATCCTCGTGAAACAAGTCATCATGATTAATATAGAGGGTGCCAAAGTAAGCACTGTCATCACTGATATAATCTGTAAAGTAAGCACAAGATCACTCTTGTCACTTTCCATATCCACATTAACGCTTAGCTTTGGTAATTGAATAGCTGGTGTGGACTGCTGAGCCATAACTTCACTGCCCGCAACAAATATTCCGGCTAAGACTATCAGTAATGCAAATATATATTTGATATGTGTTTGTTTTAGATATTGCATATTATTCTACTTTTTGTTACTCTATCTCAAGTCATACAATTGATATGCCACATAAGTGAGGAACAAGTAGAAATATTGAATATCAGAGTTTTTAGAGAGATGCAAGGCTGAACTTAGTGAGGAACAATCGCTATTTATTAATGACGAATATTTGTATTAGGGTATTCGCATCGATCCTTTTACATAAATCTCAACTTTGGAAAGTTATTATATCGTCGCTTTGTATTTCAAAGAGTGGCATTATCCCAAAAATGTCATTAAAAAAAAAGATGAAAACAACTCTAAAGTCATTGAATGGCAAGGGGTTGAAACCCCTTGTTCAATAAGCAATTACGTAATATTTTTTTGCAGAGGAAGTAAGCATACTCCTTGATTCTATGGTCATCTACAGCACTATGATGACATCTAATGACAAATCCGGCATTATGCTAATAAAGTACTGAGAAATTACAACTGACTAAAATTCGTACTCCCTCTTTTACATCATAAAATTAAAAACACAATACAAGATATTAAGCATTTCTATAACATCAGAGTAGGTAGGGATTTCTGTTTGCATTTGGTGATAATCAGCCCAGTGTCTAATAATAGTCTATCGCTTTTTGAATGGCTTTTTATAGCTATTAAACTTAGCATTATTCTGATTTGGTCTGCTCTGCTGATAACCCTTAGAAGTTAATGCTTCTTTTTGAAGTTTTTTCTTATTCGGTTCTCGTTCTACAGCAATGGGCTCTAAAGTCCATGGATCCAAACCGGTGTAAAACATAAGTGTGGAGTATGTAGAAGGCGTTGGAGTAAAGACTTGAACCTGCTCAGGATTTAACTTAAGCTCTTTAGATACAAACTTTTTTAAATCTACCATGTGTTGGTATTCGCATCCCGGGTGTGCAGCAATGAAATAATAAGTCAAGAACTGTTTTTTGTCACTTTGCTCGTTCAATCTTATAAATTCTTTTCTGAAATCAAGAAGATGCTTTTTAGCTGGCTTGCCCATCAAGTCAAGTACTCCCTGCTCTGCATGCTCAGGAGCTATTTTTAACTGACCAGAGATGTGATGCTCAACCAACTGCTTGAAGTATTGCTTACCTGATTTTTTATCTTCCATCACCAAATCATATCGCAAGCCCGAACCAGTAAATACTTTTTTTACATGTTCCATTTTACGAATGGTGGAGAGTATCGATATTTGGTCATGGTGGTCTATCTGCATAGACTTACATTTGTCAGGGAACAGACAGCGTTTTGTCTGGCAACTTCCTAATTTATCCTGCTTTGTGCAATGGTTATTATACATATTGGTAGAAGCCCCGCCCACATCACTAATAATTCCTTTGAACTTAGGATGATTTTTATATCTTTTGGCTTCATCTAATATTGAATTTTCAGAACGAGATCTTATTTTTCGACCTTGGTGAACCGCTATAGCACAAAAATTGCACTCTCCATAACATCCACGATGTGAATTAATAGAAAAGCGAATCGTATCCATAGCTCTTACTTTGCCGTGTTTAGCATAATGTGGGTGCACTTCATTTTCGTAATCCAAATTATAAACTTCATCCAAGTCTTCACCTTCCAGATAAAAATTAGGAGGATTTTGGATTAGGTATCTATTATCTACTTGTTGCACTAGTCCCTTAGCATTGAGCGGATCATTGTTTCGGTAGAAAGTGTGAAACATCTCTATAAACTTATACTTATCCGCAGACACCTGCAGATAACTTGGGATATTCAAATATCCTTCTTTTGATTGCTTTGCGATGTAAGATAGACCTCTGATTTCTGAAGTATCTTCTCCATTTCTAAGAGCATATGCCAGCTCTAAGATTGTTCTTTCTCCTTCGCCATAGACTAAATAGTCTGCTTTAGCATCGAATATTATAGGCTTTCTTATTTTATTAGACCAAAAATCGTAATGAGCAACTCTTCTTAAACTTGCCTCTATTCCGCCAAGCACTATAGGCACTGTTTCTTTGTAATGCTGTCTTATCAGATTAGAATATTTGATTACTGCTCTGTCCGGACGTTTATTATTAACTTCCCCCGGAGTAGCATCATCGCCTTGAATTTTCTTTTTCAAAGCAGTATAATTTGCAACCATAGAATCTACAGCACCACCACTCACACCCCAAAATAGCTTGGGTTCTCCAAGTGCAGTAATATCACTGACCGAGTTAACATCAGGTTGGGCGATTATAGCAACAGAAAAACCATGCTTTTCCAAATACTTACCTATCACAGCGATGCCACTATAAGGAGAATCTATGTAAGTATCTCCGGATACAAAGATTATGTCCGGTTGCTCAATACCTCTCTCTTTCAGCTCTTTCTTGGTTACGGGTAGAAACAATGTATTACTCAATATATTTAGATAATTTCCAAATATAATGTATTACGTGGAAGGAATCTAAAAGAAATTTTGTTATAGTAAAACCGTCACCCTCTTTGCTTGTAACATTAATACATTTCAGTTGGGGTGAAATCTTAAGAGGGTGACAGTCTTTTAAAATAATCTATTTACAGTCTAAGCCTAACTTTTCAAAAAGTATTTCTAAGTCAAAAGCTCCAACACCACCATCATTATTGACGGCAAAGAAGACACCCTTTTTGAATTGTCCATAAGGTTTTTGAGTTAGCCAAACGCCGTCAGTGTTTTGAGTAGTTTCTGACTTAAAGGCAGCAATTTCTTTAAAAGTCTTACGGTCAAAAATATAAAACGTGTTGTCTCCTTCATTTTGGTCTGTGCAGAACCAAAAGCCTTCACCATTTCCGCAATCGTACAGAGCTATACCTTCCGCCTGATAATTCAACAAACCTTTGCCTAAAGTGCGACCATCGAAAGTACCTTTATCTAAACTATATGATTTTAGATATGTAAAAGTTTCGTCTTCTTCTGATAGAATCAAAGTATTATTTTCAGCATCTGCATATATTGACTCTACAACTTTTAGCACTCCATCACCGGAAGTATCACCTAAATACCTTTTAAATTCAGATGTAACTTTTCCGTCATCTACTTTAAAATTATATTCCAGTACTCTTTTACCAAGCTCTTCATTTGGTGGAATACTATCATTTTTTTCGTAATTATCTGTAATAAACAGTCTGTAAGTATCTTTTATTTTATCTATTGAAAGACCATAGGGGTTTATCAATTTGTCTTGAGCTACAAAACCTAAGTGTTTAAACTCTGGCAATTGGAAAATTTGTACTCTATGATTATCCCTTTCAACTACTGCACATAAGTTATCTACCACCCAAATACCATTTGGTCTGTTTAACTGCCCGGCAGCACTCCCCTCTTGTAAAACATGCTTGATAAGATTACCATTTTCTGCATTGTATATCAATAAATCATTTGAAGATTTTCCTGTAGCAATTATCCAATTGTCGCCCTCTGGAGTTTGATAAAAAGCAGGCGAGTCTACATTATCACTCTCATTCCATTTGCTAAGGAATGTTTCTTTTATTGTAGGAATAGTTTCTGCTGTTGTTTCTAATTTAGCTGTGCCTGATTCCATATTATCTTGTGGAGTTTCTTCTTTATTACTATTACAAGCAGCGATTGTAAGAATAATCAACGCAAATAGTAATTTTTTTAGAGTGTTGTGCATCTTTTACCTATGTATATATTAGAAAATATTTCTAAAAGAAAATGTACTGGAATTTATGGGAAAAAGAATACAATTATATGGAATATTGGAGCAATATAAAATTCAATTTTTAGTTAATTATTTGTTTACTGTTTGTTTACATTCTGCATATTATCAGTTAAACCACAAGCTTCAAATATTCTTATATCCGTTTTTTGATAATTTTAGACGTTTATGAAGTCATAAGGTCTTGTAATAAAAATTTATATCTATTTACATATATATTAACATCCTCTTAATACTATAGAGTTAACTTGTAAAATATTTGAAAACACTATTTCGTTCGGAGGAATTAATGGAATTCTGTAACAGAGTAAGCATCAAATTTTTAACAGCAATTGCTTTAGTGATGCTAATTTCCGGTACTAATCTTTTTGCTGCAGGTGCTTTGTCAGGTACCGTTGTCGATGCAGATAATACTCTCGCTATGCCGGGGGCCAGAATCTATTTAGACAAAACCAGCTACGGTGCAATCGCCAAACAAAATGGTGAATTTACAATAGCTAATATCCCTGCCGGTGATTACATATTAGTGGTGTCTTACATTGGATATGAAAAATTTCAAAAAGAAATCAAAATATTTGATAGTAAAACCGGATACGAAAAAATAGAGCTGCAAGCGGGTATTACCAGAACTCAGAATGTAGTAGTTTATGGAGAATCTCTTAAAGGGCAAGCAAAAGCTCTTACCCAACAACAAAATAATATGCAAATTTCTAATATCGTGGCTTCTGATCAGATTGGTAAATTCCCAGATGCAAACATTGGTGATGCTATGAAACGTATACCTGGTATTACTGTTCAGTACGACCAAGGTGAAGCTCGTTTTGGTCTTGTAAGAGGTACTGCAGCTCGTCTTAACTCAGTAATGATTAATGGCGAACGTATTCCTTCAGCAGAAGCGGAAACTCGCTCAGTGCAGTTAGACTTAGTTTCTGCTGATATGATTCAAAACATAGAAGTAAGCAAAGCAGTTACTCCTGACATGGACGCAGATGCAATCGGCGGTGCTATCAATCTCATAACCCGTACTACTCCCAATGGTCGCAGAGCTTCTGTTACTCTTGGAAGTGGTTATAATATGCTTTCCGAAAAGCCAATATATAACACATCCGTCGTTGCCGGCGATAGATTTATGGACAATAAACTTGGCATTATTCTATCAGGGACTTATAAAAATCACCACTTAGGCTCTGACAACTTCGAAGCAGAGTGGTTCAAAAATGAAGATAATGCCTACATTAAAGAGTTTGAAATAAGAAAATATGATGTACAGCGCGTCCGAAAATCTATTTCTGCAGGGTTAGATTACAAATTTGATAATAATCATAGTATTTATATGAATACTATTCTTACTGAAAGAAATGACTGGGAGAATAGATACAGAGACAGATACTACTTAGGAGATGGCGATAACGACGGAATTCCTGATGCTAGTGGAATTATAAATGGAGTAGAAGTAAGAAAAGAAACTAAAGGTGGCATCGGAAATGATGCTAATGACTACTCAAGACTTGAAGATCAAAGAGCATATAATTTCGCTTTTGGAGGTAATCACTTATTTGCAGACAAATTAAAAATGAATTGGTCTGCTACATGGGCAAAAGCTTCTGAGGAGAGACCAAACGAACGCTATATTTCTTATAGAAATAAAAGTACCAGCGTACAAGTTGGTGATTTGGATTCCGAAGAGCCTAGTATTACTCAACTTTCCGGCACAGATCTTTCGGAATGGAGTCTAAAAGAAATTACTGAAGAGTACCAGTATACAGAAGATATAGATATGAATGCCAGAATAGATTTCAACTTACCTCTTATGGAAGGAAATTATAAGTCTGTGTTGAAGTTTGGTGGTCGCTACAGAGGCAAAGATAAAAAAAGAGATAATAACTTCTATGAATACGAACCAATAGATGGTTTAGAAAGTATGACAGATTTGGAACTAAGTGACCAATCTGATGCAAATTTCTTAGCCGGCAACTATATGGTTGGTTCTTTTGTTACGAAGGAAGCTTTAGGCGATTTAAACTTAGACAACTCGTCACTATTTACTCAAACTTCTGTACCTGCAGAATTTATGGGTGGCAACTTCGATGCTACTGAAAATATAATGGCAGGTTACGCAATGATTACTCAAAACATAGGCAGTAAGTTTACAGTACTTGCTGGTGTTAGGCTTGAAAATACTTCTTTGGATTATAATGCTAATGAATTTAAAGATTTAGGCGACGATGGATTTGAGATAACTCCTACTACAGGAACTGATAATTACTTAAACGTTTTGCCGGGAGTGCATGCTAAATACAACTTCACTGACAATCTTCTAGTACGTGCTGCTTGGACAAATACTATAGCTCGTCCAAATTATTTTGATATTGCTCCTTACAGGATATTAAATGTTGAAGACAACGAAATCGAAGTTGGTAATCCGGATCTTGAACCTACAAAATCCATGAACTTCGATTTGATGGCTGAAAACTACTTCCAATCTATTGGTTTGATTTCAGCAGGTATATTTTATAAAGATTTGACAGATTTTATATTTGGATATAAAGAAGTAAATTACAACGATCCTGTAACAGGCAACACTTACAAAGAGTATACTCAACCACGAAATGGTGCGAGTGCTGCAATCTATGGTTTTGAGTTTGGTGCTCAAAGACAGCTTGACTTCTTGCCTACATTCTTGAAAAATCTAAACATTTACGCAAACTATACTTATACTAAATCTGAAGTAGATGGACTGCCAATGGAAGGGAGAGAAAATGAAACGCTTGGCTTACCGGGCACAGCAAAAAATATGATTAATGCTTCAATTGCTTATGACACAAAAGAACTTTCTGTCAGATTATCTGTTAACCACACTACTGATTATGTAGATGAATTTGGAGAAGAAGCTTTTCTTGACAGATACTATGATAAACAAACATTTGTAGACATGAATGCATCTTATGCAGTCACTGACCAATTTAGAATCTACGCTGAAGCAAATAACATAACAAATCAGCCTCTTCGATACTACCAAGGCATAAGCAGTCGTACAATGCAAGCTGAATACTATAATATGAGATTTAACTTTGGTATTAAATTTGACATGTAACTAACAAAACATACCAAAATCTAATTGTAAGCCACTCCCTAATTGGAGTGGCTTTTTTTGCATATATTGTGCTCTCAGTTAAAAAGAAAACGCCCCTTGAATCAGATTTGTACAGCATTTCAAGGGACGTAAAATTTATTACAGGAAACTACTTTTATAAAGCTTGAAGCTCCTGTTCTAACTCTTCTATTCTTTTATTATTATGTTCTATAGAGACCAGTTTATCTTTGATACTGATTTCAAGTTTTTCAATATTAGCTTGTATTTCGGCTTTTGCATCTTCCTCAGCTTTTTCTAAATCAGTATTTAGTTCAGTAATTGAAATTTGGTCTTTTTCGATAGAATCTTTAATTCTTTCAATTTTAGCTTTTGTGTTATCCAATAATTCTTTTACTTTGTCAGCTCTTTGAGATTTGCGATTTTCTTTATAAGCATTTCTCTTTTCGTCAAAGATTGTGAATGCTTCACGAATAATAGCGAACAGCTCATTTCTTTGATCTTTTTTAAGTTTAAAGAATTTTATTTCACCCTGCACAGCAAGTAAAGTTTCTCTAATAAGTCCAAAATCAGAAGTATTTTTAACTTCTACTAAAGCTTCTTCTGCTTTGATTTTGAGTCTATCATAGTTTTCGTTACATTCTTTTTCGTACTCGTCTCGCTCAGCAGACTGAGATTCGTTTATCTTTTCAAAGACCTCTCTAATTGCAGCATAAAGCTCATCCATCTGCTCACGTTTAAGTCTCATTTTTTTAATTTCTTTTTGAGCATTGATAAGAGTTTGGCGAGCTGCAGCAAAGTCATCAGTGCTATTGGCAAAGTTGATAGATTCGTCTACAATAGGTTTGATTTTTGCATAATTTTCAGCAGCTACCGATTCGAACTGACCTCTTTCAGCCTCCTGTCTCTCATTAACTTTGTCAAAGTTTTCTCTAATAACTCCATAGAGTTCATCTCTTTGGTCGCGTTTAAGTTTTTTACCTTTGATTGAGTTTTGTACATCTATCAACTTTTGTCTGGCATCCTTGAATCGCGAAGCTTGATTAGCAAATTGGACAGCTGCTTCTACAATAGGTTTCAAGTGATGATAATTTTCAATACATTCCATTTCATAATTGTCTCTTTCTGCCGCTTGTCGAGCAGATAAATTTAGGAATGCCTCACTTAATAAATCAGACATTTCATTTCTTTGATCGCGAGTGAAAGTTTCTTTTCTTACAGATTTTTGCAAATCAATAAGTGTTTCTCTTGCACTTCTAAAATCATCAGTTTCAGTTGCAAATTTGACAGCTTCATCAACTTTAGGCTTCAATTCAGCATAGTTTTTTTGAGCATTTTCGTCGAACGCATTTTTCTTTTCTTCTCTAATTTTTTTCCATTGCTCAAAGATAGCATCAATTTTTTCGGAGAGACTGTCTTTTGTTTCTTTTTCAATAGCGGCACCCCTGACTCTTTGAGCCAAGTCTTTTAGCTGCCCGGATAGCTTTCTTACATCATCAATAGACATGGAAGTCATCATTTCTACTTCAAGTTTCAAATCAGCTTCCAAATCGCTTGCTTGATAGTTTTGGAAATTGGCATAAGGGAATAAGTATCTTCTAAAATATAAGTTCCCTTCACGGTCTTTAAGACCAAAGTTATCTTCTAAAGCAAATTTCCAGACCATCACGGCATTATCCGGCTCTTCGCTTCCTCCTTGTCCCGACGGTATAACTAACATAAAAATGCAGTCAGTTGATTGGATACCATCTTCAAATTTTTTACCGCTAATGGCACATAAGCCACTTTGGCGATCCCATAATAGTTGCTTCAGTTCATTGTTAGTTACGCTGTCAGCCACGGTCATCACCTAACAAAAGTTAATGAAAATGTCAAAAGTCTAATTTGCCAAAATACAATTTTTTTACACATAAAAAAAATACCGATTAAAATAATCGGTATTTTATAAAATAAAAATTCTAAATTGAACTTATTCAGCATTACTGTCATCTTTGTTATCTAATTTTAAGGACTTAATAGCATTCATCTTTTGCTGACTAATCGGAGGCAAATCCTCTCCTTTTACTATCATGTCAAGCTCTGCACCGTCAAGAGTTTCTCTTTGTATCAGAATTTTTGATGTTTTGTGCAACATTTCCATATTTTCAGTCAGTATTTTCTCTGCATTGTTACTACAGTCAAGAAGTATTTTTCTAATTTCTTCATCTATTAGCTGAGCAGTGCGTTCACTGTGATCTTTAGAATGACCAATATCTCTGCCTAAGAACACTTCGTCTTGATTATTATTGAAAGTAACAGGTCCTATAACTTCACTCATCCCCCATTCGCAGACCATCCTGCGAGCGAATTGGGTAGCTCTCTGCAAGTCATTAGAAGCGCCTGTGGAGTAGATACCAAAAACTAATTTTTCGGCGGCTCTACCTGCCATTAGCACTGTAATAATAGTTTCTATGCTATCTTTGCTCTTAGAGTGGAAGTCTTCATTAGGCAACTGCACAGTTACACCCAAAGCTCTTCCTCGAGGTATAATAGAAACTTTATGCACCGAGTCAGCCATTGGTAAAAATCTACCAATAAGAGCGTGCCCCATTTCATGGTAAGCAGTCATTTCTTTTTCTTTGTCGGAAATCACTAAACTTTTACGCTCTATGCCCATAATTACTTTATCTTTTGCCTGCTCAAAGTCGTACATAGTAACTAAGTCACTATTTCTTCTTGCAGCAAAAAGAGCTGCTTCATTGACAATATTGGCTATATCTGCACCGGAAAATCCGGGAGTGCCTTTAGCTAAAACAGTTATATCTACATCTTTTCCGAGAGGAATCTTTCTAGTATGCACTTTTAAAATACCTTCACGGCCTTTTATGTCAGGTCTGTCCACAACGACTTGCCTGTCGAATCTGCCTGGTCTTAACAGTGCAGGATCAAGAACATCAGGCCTGTTTGTAGCAGCAATAATAATAACACCACTATTTTGCTCAAAACCATCCATTTCTACAAGCAACTGATTTAATGTTTGCTCGCGTTCATCATGACCACCGCCTAACCCGGCTCCTCTATGGCGACCTACAGCGTCAATCTCATCTATAAACACAAGACATGGTGAGCTTTTTTTAGCTTGCTCGAATAAATCTCTTACTCTTGAAGCACCTACACCAACAAACATTTCAACAAAATCAGCACCTGATATTGTATAAAAAGGGACACCTGCTTCACCGGCTACGGCACGAGCTAATAATGTTTTACCTGTACCCGGAGGGCCTAAAAGCAACACTCCTTTGGGTATTTTACCACCAAGGCGTTGGAATTTTGTAGGTTCTTTTAAGAATTCTATTACCTCTTCCAGTTCGTACTTGGCTTCATCAGCACCAGCCACATCCTCAAAAGTAATCTTAGGACTGTTTTCATTTAGAAGTTTAGCACGGGATTTTCCAAAAGAGAAAATACCTTTGCTGTTACCTCCTCCACCGCCTTGCATTCTGCGAAAGAAAAAGATCCAAATCCCAATAAGTAAAATCCAAGGAAGTAAGTTCATCATGACTTCCATTATGCCGCCGTCTTCTCTTTTATACGACCATACTACGCCATGCTCCTCCCACCATTTTTCAGTCTCAGTGTCTACTACACCTAAGCGGCATACAAAACTCCTGATTTCTCTCTCTTGTCCACCGACAACAATGGTCTCTGTCCCTTTCAACTTACCTCGAAACTCGAAATCATTAAGGTTAGACTTAGCAACAACTGCCGAGAGCACTCTGCCATGTTCTACAAGTTTTTTGTATTGAGTATAAGAGATTTGCTTATCAGCAGTAAAGTCACTGCTTTGAGAGAAAAGATATAAAAATATGACAGCCCCCATAAAAATCAAAACAACCGTCATGTTTCGCATCATGTTGTTTTGAGGTCCTTTGCCATCATTATTAAAATCACCAAAAGGTTTCTTGTTTTGTGGGTCACTCATCTATAATAAGCCTCCATTCTATTCCAAAGTTAAATTCTTATTTCAATTTTTTTTTGACGCAAATAATTTGAATTTGTTTTTTTGACGCACTTAATAAAAGTTGCAAGATACGAAGAAAAACGGATATTTACTGATAGATTGATACAAATATCATTAATCTTCTATTTCTTTATGGATGTAAATATCCTGCAAATTTCTGCCTAATTCTGCATAATCTAATCCATATCCTAAAACGAAATCTGATGGTATTTTTATACCTATATATTTAATATCCAAATCTACTTTCACAGAATCCGGTTTAAATAAAAAAGATGCCACTTCGATAGAAGCAGGATTAGTTTCTTTTATACGCTCTATAAGAGTTTTTAGTGTCAGACCCGAATCTACGATATCCTCTACAATAATAAGGTCTTTACCTTTCAGATTTAGATTTTCAATAAATAAATCCACTTTGCCTGAGCTATGCATCTCTTTGCCGTAGCTTTTGGCTCTGATAGTTTCCATCGAGCATTCGAGGTTTATTTCTCTCAATAGATCTGCACCAAAAAAAACGCTGCCTTTTAGCACAATAAGAAAAACAGGTGTTTTTCCATCATAATCTTTATTAATCTGGCAAGCCATTTTGGAAACCGTATTTAGGATTATTTCTCTTGAAATAAATTTATGGAACACCTTACCATTGAGGGCTATTTTATTCAAGTCCATCTGATTTCTGCTCATTAGTAGATCCATTTTTTTGTGTAAAATTAAATTTATACGCCTCGAAAGTAGTTTTATCTACTTTAAATTTGTCACTTACTCTGTGCCCAACTATCCACACTATTTCATTACCGGATACAAGTACTAACACTTTTTCTTTATCTATTAGAGCTATCTTCTGATTAGTTAGAAAGTCGCTCACTTTCATTGTTCCACACATACCCAGAGGGACAAATACGTCTCCTTCTTCCCAGTTCCTTATTTTCAAAGACTTTGTAATTTTTGACTTGTCTATATACTCTTCATAAGGATTCTCATTAAATTTAATACCATTTTTTTGAACAGGAGTAACTTTTAAAGAAATTTCAGCATTTTCAAAGCCCTGTGCAACTAAAAAGCTTTCTGATATTTTTGTGTAATCTTCAACTTTAGTAAATATTAGTCTCTTTCTATCTGCCAAAACGTGATAATTCTTATTTATTTGATAAATAGCTCCGCTCTGGTGATTTATCAGCTCTAATATTTCAGCAATTTTTTTCATTGGTAGTGATGAAATGCGAAAGTATTTATTTACTAATTGCTGTATTATTTCGCCTTGTACAAATTCTGGGAATGTCTGAAGCAAATTTGTTTTGACAGCAAATCTTTCCTGTCGTACATCATCAATTACATAATCTATAGAGTTGTTTACCATATCAGCAATAAATTCGTCAGCACCATTTATTAGTTTTGCTGTACGATTTAAAGTATCAATAATATTCGGATTGTAAGTCTTTTCCAGCATAGGGATGAGACTTAAGCGTACTTTGTTTCTGGTATAGTCCAGTAATTGATTTGATTTATCTTCTTTCCAGATTAAACGCCTTTCTTTGGCATAATTTATCAAGTCAGTTTTTCTCATCTCAAGTAATGGTCTGATTAAACGAACATTTTTGACAAAAGTTCTAATTTTGGGTATCCCCGCTAAACCGGTAAGCCCCGAACCACGAAGTAAGTTGAGTAGCAAAGTCTCTGCTGAGTCATCAGCAGTATGAGCTGTAGCTACAAAATCCGCATCTATATTCCTGGACGTTCTTTCAAAAAACTTATATCTTAAAATGCGAGCCGCATGCTCTATGCTCAAGGCATTTTTCTCTGAGTAAGCCCTTACTTTTCCATTTGCTGTAAATATTTTAGTATTATATCGCTCTGCAAACTGTTTCACAAATTGTTCGTCCTCATCAGAATCTAAACCACGCAAGTTATGATTATAATGAGCTACTGCAATATTATAATTAAATTTTTGAGTTAGCAAGGCTATAGCGTCCATTAGCACTACTGAGTCTACACCACCGCTTACAGCTATTAAAATTCTAAATTCGTGGTCAATGTAAAGCTCGTTTTGCAAAAATCTATTGACTGCATCTAATACTTTACGTACGGCAGGGTGTTTCTCCTGACGTTCCGATAGTGATGTTTTTGCAGATATATATTCAACAGGTTCGACCAAATCATAAGTGATTTTAGAATCAAACTTTTGAACTTTCGGATCAAAACTAAGCTTATCATATTTGTAAATATCTTCTTCTCTTAAAGGCTCGCTTACCTCTTCATTCTCAACTATATCTATAGGTTCGTCTACAAGTTTATCTGTAGCTTTATCTTCGAGTTTATCTGTAGCCTTAACTGCAGGTCTGCCTGTCTGTTTAGTGACCGGCTTCCCTGTAGCCTTTGCCGCAGTGTCTGTCTGTTTAATGATCGGCTTATCTTTAACTTTATCAGGAGCTTTAGCTGTCGGCTTGTCTGTTTTTATCTCAGGTGTTTCTACAGTCTGATCTTTAACCGGTTTTGCCAGATTGTATCTTTCCAGAAAGATTCTATTCAATACGGAAGAGCCGGTTTGTTTCTTGTAACTCGGACGAGCTTTCATTTCATTAGTTTCTTTAGCAGAGCCTGGTTTTGATTTATTGCCTTTTTCTTCTTTAGCATCTTTACTCTGGTGCTGCTTCTGAATTTTATCCGGATGTTTATCTTCGTGTTTATGTTCTGCTTTTGCAGTTCCTTTAGAAGTAGCAACCTTTTTGAAAAAAGACGGTTGCAGTACAGAACCGGCTTGCGTGCTGTTCCCTATAATTATTTTTTCTTTTTTGTATTTATTATCTACAGTGCTCTCAGCTGAAATCTCGTTACCTTCATCATCCATTTCCGCTATCATGTCTTCGATATCTTCTCTTGATGCTTCTAAAAAGGAGAAATCCATATCTACGTTTGGCTCTTCAGGCACTGCCCTAAGCTCCATTATCTCTTCTTTAGGTAATGGTAGCTCTTCTTTAACTATTGGCTTTTCAGGTTGCTTGTTCTCAGGTTTATTCTTTCTGTTATTATACCTGTTATTCCTATAATTTCTTTGTTTCGGCTTCGCTTGGGTATTTTGTGGTTGCTCAGTTTCTACTTTAAGATTTTTTGGAGCAGCCTCTACCGTAGCAGATGCTTTCTGATCATCAGAAGGCTTTTGTACATTTTTTTTATAAGGCTTTCTGTATTTCGGTTTATAATTTCTCTTTTTATTAGTGTCATCTGTTGTTTTTTTAGACACACTATTACTAAGATTTTCTTTTAATTCTGTATTTTCTCTCTTAGCCATTAATATCTTCTCTTAAAAAATAGGTTTAAGATAATCTGCAATATAAGAAAAAACGAGGCAAGGCTTTAATAATATCTAACTTTATCTTTTTTAATAGCTATTTAAATCCTATATAGAAAAGACCTTAGAGTAATCACTCCAAGGTCTGAATTAGAAAATGTTTATTAGAATTACTTACTAATAACAAAAGAAGTAGCTTGGATAGCACCATCAACTTCCACTTTTAAAATATACGCACCATTAGCAAGATTGCTAATATCTGCTTTAAATGAAGTTTCAGTTTGTAATGACGAATATGTTCCAAGAGTAGTAACTTGATTGCCAAGCATGTCTACTATTGAGAAATTAGCATCTGCATCTACCAGTGAGCTGAATGATACATTAATGTAGTCATTAGCCGGATTTGGAGATACAGATAAAGAAGTTACTTTGAAATTTCTATCATCCACAGAAACTTCGAAATCACCAAATGCCAAATTATCTAAATAATAACCATCATAAGGTGTAGCAAACACCGGAGTGTCAAGAACAAACTTGAAGAATACAACATCTCCTTCTTCAAAGTACTCTTTCATGTCCATAGCTACATGAAACCAGTCAGATTCAGAAATATCTTTTTGGAATTTGTCACTAGTTTCAATGTTTGTCCAGCTAATATGTTCCCAAGTTCTTCCATTATCACTTGTAGCAAGCACTTTTAGATAATGACGTTTGTTGATAATAGAGATAAAGTCCCAAGTAAGCACTCCCGGCTTAGAAGTAACAGTTACAGGTCTGGTAATCATCACGATATCCTCATCCGTGTCATAGTCACCGTCAGGAGAGTCAGTAAATGATAAATCGCCTGAAACTGCTTTAATATCTGTTGTACCCCAAGGGCCTTCCAGATACATAGGAATCAATTCTGACTCAAAGTCTTCTGAGAAAGCATCTATAGAAGCACCTGCAAATGATAGCAAGGTTTCTGTAATGCTACTCTCACCTTGAGACTCTCCACGAGAGATTACAGATTGTATTGAAAGGAAGTAAAAGCTATTTAATTCCAACCCGGTAAGAACTTTTGTAGTTTCTTCTCCCGGTACTAAATTTTCAGTAATAGTAGTTAGTACTTCTTCACCATTATACACAACTAAAGACAAAGTTCCGTTTATCTCTGTTCCCTTGTTGGTTGTGGCAGGGTTTTTCCAAGTTAGCTCTATACCATCAGCGACCGGTTTAGCTGCTATAATTGAAGGGTTTGCCGGAGTAACTGATCCGCCTGCTTGGATAGCTACGGCTACACCCTGGCTTGTCGCATTAGCTGTAACTAATTTGATTTCGTAGTTATAGACTTGACCATCAATAACATTTGGATCAAAATAGACAGTAGTGCCTTTTGCTAATTCTTCGATTTTAGTTCCATCTTTGAATAAGTGAAGCACATAATCTGATAATGGTAAGTTAAACATATCAGTAGTTGGATTTTTCCATGTTAGATTAACACCTGAAGAAGGGCTATCTACGTTTTCCGCAGCCAAATCAGATATAGTATTAATTCCCATTGTCAAATCAGCTGTAAATAAATCTACGGAATATGCACGTGCAAACTCATCAGTAGGCATCCAAAAACAAGGGTGAATTTTACCATTATAGAAAACTAAAGAAGTATAGTCACCCCAATAATAATTGCCAGGACCTTGCGGTACTACATCGTTATTATCTTTCAAATACCATGTATCAGTAAGTTGGAGATGGTGGAAGTTAATACCATCATCAGAGACTGCCATAAATGCATCTACCCCTTGATTGTTGTCAGGGTCATTTTGTGAACTATAGTAAAGTATTGCGATATTACCTGTAACAGGGTCTATAGAAATTGAAGGGAAAAATATATCATTTCTAGCTTCATTTTCATCTATTCTAATTTTTTCTGCCCAGTTCGTTCCACCATCAGAAGAGTATGTAAGATAAAGTCCGTAAGGCCCTTGCTCTGAATCTCTACCTGACTGTACTACATACACCCAACCTCTTCTAGGGCTGTTTGATTTATCTACATCTAAATAAGGGACAGAAGAAACTCTCATGTCTGCTTTATCAGCAAGCACATATCTTCCACTTTCACTATTGGGCGAGCCACAATTAAAGACACTTTGAGCTATTCGCGGGTTGCTCCATGTATCTCCACCATCTGTAGATTTAGAGACAATAGCTTCAGTCTTTCTAAATGTCTGATCGTAAACTGTATGCTGCCATACACAGTAAACTTCTCCATCAGGGCCAACTGCAGGCACAGGTGATTGAATACCTCCGCTTCCCCATAAAATATCATAATTATAAAAATTATCATAACTATCTGCGGAAGAAATTACAGCTTGATTTGGACTTGACATTCTTGCCCATGATACATAAAGATAATCTTTATAAGGAGAATTCTCTTGATAATCTATTGCCATAGAGAATCGATCATTAAATACTTGACCATCATTCATCCAAACAGGCACATCTTCCGGAAGCCAAGTTGCCCCCCCATCTGTAGATTTAGATAAAAATAATCCGTTGTCTCCGTGGTCATCATCTCCACCTGTTTGGGTAAAACCGTACAGGTAAAATGCTTCACCTTTAGAGTTGAAAGCAATACCCGGATCAAAGATTGTTCCAGACCCCGTGACAGTTATATAAACACCATTTGCATTCGGTGTTAATGAGTGCCCCCAAGTTTTGCCACCGTCTTTAGAGTACCATGCAGACATATTGAAAGGATGACTCATATACCTCAAGTCATTTGCAGTAGCAATCAAATTATCAGGATTGTTTGGATCAATAGTAATCCAAGTTTCTGATTGGTGAGCCGCAGAATTTGGTGAAATATTTACCAATTTTACTCCGGACGAACTAAGGATATTGTCAGGCCTTGGCTTCATTTTATAAGCCTCTGCCGGTATAGGTACAGGATATAACACTTGCCCGTTAGCTGTATTCATATCCAGTATTTCTTTGTTAAAATCTACATCCAAATAGAACGGAATCCTATCTTTCACGTATTCCGCTTGCATCTTTTGGATAGAGAACTGAGCACTCAGCGTTCCCATCATTAGAAACATTCCGAGTGTCGCACTAAGTAACCCCTTTAAATTCTTCATACGATACCTGAATGAATATATTAAAAATAACATTTATAATCTATTAGCTTTCTAGTCGCATTTATATATTTAATTTAGCTTAATAATTTACCAAAAAAAATGCAATAATAAAACAATACCTACTATAAATATAAACCTTCAAGGAGTAATAAGTTACAGAGCTTCAACCTAATTTCATTCTATTTAATATATCCTTAATAGTTATAGTCTCGAGAACTTGCTTAGTTGTCTTACCAATACTGAAAAATCTTTAGGATATGGTGCTTCTATCTTCATTCTTGCTTCGGTCTTTGGATGAGTAAACTCAACAGAAACAGCGTGCATGGTTTGCCTTGTAATTATTGGAATCTCCGTAGTACCCTTTTTCAAATTGAAATTCCTTTTGATAGCAGATAAGTAAAACTCAGTAGCATCTCCATAATCTTTATCAATGAGTAACGGATAACCTACTGAGGAAACATGTACCCTTAACTGATGAGATCTGCCTGTTCGCAAATCGCATTCAAGCAAAGTCGCAGCTCTATATTTTTCTAAAATATTAACTAATGTCACCGACTCTTTCCCACGAGCAGAAGGCATAGATAAGCCTTTTTTACTAGGATTTGCCATAATTGGAATGTCTATAATCATTTGATCTTGTGGAAAAACTCCTTTGACTACTGCATGATACATTTTTGATAATGTATGCTGCTCAAATTGAGTATTTATATGCTTGTGTGATTCAGCATCTTTTGCAAAAAGCAATATTCCGCTGGTGCCTTTATCTAATCTGTGTAACGTAAAGATTTCACCATATTTGCGTTCTAAATATTTTTGCACACATGGAGCAGTTCTATCAAATCTATCAGGAATACTTAGCATACCTGCAGGCTTGTTAACAGCAACAATACTATCATCTTCAAAGATTATTTCAATTTTATCGTTCATATTGATATTCTCTACATTATTGTTATTGATTCAAGATACAAAACTTATTCTTTGCATCCGACTATCTAAAATATAAGAAAAGAGCCTGCTTTTAAATAAAGTAAAAAACAGCCTCTTTTACAAAATAATATTTTTTGACTACATTCCTAATTCGCCACTGGCTGACAGATAAGTATTGTGCATTAGCATAGCAATAGTCATTGGGCCAACTCCGCCCGGCACTGGTGTAATGGCAGCTGCTTTTTTACCAACAGACTCAAAATCTACATCACCGACTACTTTATAGCCTTTTTCTCGTGTTGCATCTTCGACTCTGTTTATACCAACATCTATGATTACTACGCCATCCTTCACGTCATTTCCTTTGATTAGCTCAGGTACACCAACTGCAGCTATTAAAATATCAGCCTGCTTAGTATAGTATGATAAATCCTTTGCAGCTGAGTGGCAAATAGTAACTATGCCATTTGCAAATTCTTTCTTCTGATACATCAAATTAGTAATTGGCTTACCTACTATATTAGAACGGCCCACAACTACTACATGCTTTCCTTTAGCATCAACGTCGCTACGTTTCAAGAGCTCCACTATACCACCGGGAGTGCAAGAAACAAAGCCCGGCATGCCAATCACAAGTCTTCCCATATTTTCAGGATGAAAACCATCAACGTCTTTTTTAGGAGATATTGCGTTTATTACCTTTTCTTCGTCAATATGTTTTGGAAGTGGAAGCTGTACTAATATGCCATGCACATTGCTATCTTCGTTCCATTCTTTAACCTGATTAAGCACCTCCTCTTCGGTAGATTCACTGCCCCAATTTTCTACATAGGAGTTGAAGCCAAGAGCATCGCAAGCTTTTGCTTTACTTTTAACATAAATTGAAGAAGCAGGATCATCACCAACAAGAAGCACAGCCAAGCCGGGTTTCACCCCTTTATCTTTTAATAGCTGAGCCGTTTTTACTTTAATCTCTTCTTTGATTTCCGCAGATATTTTTTTACCGTCAATTATTTTAGTCATGATGCACCATTTATTATATTTTATATGATATTCCAAATTGAAGAATGTTAAATTTACCAATATTATAGTCTAAAAACAATCTTAGATTGCTAATATCTCTAGCAAGACCTAATATAGCTTTAAAATTATTCTGATCTAGTGTCATGTCTGCTACCTGCGGCATGTTGTCGCCCGGGAAGCCCGGAGTAGGTCCTTCCTGACCTTCCGCGATTAGTCCTAATTCTCTTTGCACTTCTATAGGTAAAGTATAAGTATAAGTGGCATCTATGCTAATTTTATCATAAGCAAAACCCGCGTATACATCAAACCAATCATTGATAGTTTTAGAAGCATGAATATTAGCACTGATAATGCTTGCATCTGCCTCTAATTGAGCTTTGGTTGCACCTACTTCGTTTTTCAGTCTTGTTCCCTGAAATACTATTTGAGCAGCCAAATCGAAATCTCTATCATTTTCATTATCATTAAAATATTGAGAAATACTATGTTTCAAACCAACGCCCCAAAACATAAAATCACCAATATACTGCCCAAGGTTTATTTCAGGAATAAATCTTACTAAGAGTTCTGTTCCCCAAAGCGAACCTATTTCGAACTGTGGCACACTGGCGTATATTGAATTCATACCTGCACCTTCGTACATAGTAAATCTTTCCGGAAACTGACCAACAACATCCAATAGCTGCTGTTTGATATTTTCAGGTAGAAACGGATACAACTCATGATTTTCTACAAGCTCCTGCAAATTCTTACGAGGCATAGAGATATATGTTTCTTTATCACCAAGCACTGTCGATGCCTCTTCCGGTAATACTATATGTCCTTTGTTTTCACCATATATTCCGTCATATAGAATATTCTTGAAAAAATAGTGTATCAGGCCTGCTGTATCTTTTATATTAACGTTATAAGAACCATCGGTATTGAAACTTACAGAACCATACTTTACGACATCATTAAAGTCATAAGCTTGTGTTACAATTGTAGGAGTGAAAAATTTATCTGCTTCATTTACGAATCCGGTCATGCCGTGTAAACTGATTTTATAATATGGCTGGTCTACTCTCGCAGGAACGTAAGCAGTGTTAAAGAAGCCGGAGTTAGATGTTGCATTTACTGTTTTGACCATTGGCGATAAGTAAGCAACACTATTATCGCTAAATAAATCCTTACTAAACATACGAGCGAGATCTATTGTATACTGAGATGCTTGCTGTGAGTATGCCGACACTGCAAACAAGAAAACAAAAATGTAAACTATCTTTTTCATATCTACCTAAATATATTTTTTTTGAAAAGTATGTAGAACGGGAAGGCCAATATAATCAACAATATTACAAAACCTATCCCAAAAACAGTCATCAGTGCAATTTTAAAAATCCACAGAACTACGTGAATAGCCACAAACGCCACAAATAGTGCGAACACTATAGAAATAAAAGTTGAGAGAGTTTTATTCATCTTCTATAATCTCCTAAACTAAAATTATCTAACTTCAAGAGCTACATTATATATGCCAAATATTTCAACTAAACCATTTAAAACCTCTTCGTTTACCGGAATTTCTACCTCATCGGCAATCAGCAGTTTTTTATAATGTGTTGAGTCGTCAAAAACATTAAATCGAAAGCTTGATTTAGCATTTTCTTTTTTAAACTTCTTATATATACTCTTTATTGTATCTACTGTTACACTTTGCATATCAATCCAGAGAGAATAGCCTTTGGCAAATCTATCAATTGATTCCAGTACAGGGAACGCATCATCAGCTATTATTTTTACTTTGTCGTCGCTGACCTCCACTTTGCCCTCTATCACTACTACGCTATCTGGCAAAAGTGCATGATGGCACTTTTTATAAGAATTTGACCAGAAAATAACTTCTGCCTTCCCTTTCACATCTTCTACGGTTAGGAACGCCATAGTATTGTTTTTTTTATCTAACTTTGTACGCATTTCTGTAATAAGTCCTACTATGCGTACCTGAGTCTTGTCTTTAATATCTCTTTGATCTAATTTGAAGGAAGCTACATTTCGCCAGTAAGGAACATAATCCTCCATAGGATGACCACTAATATAAAACTTTAGCACTTCCATCTCTTTTTCGAGTACGTACTTTTTCTCCCATGGTTTGATATCATGGAGTTCCGGCTCTTTCAAGTCTGCAGATACTTCCCCTCCAAACAGAGAGTCCATATTAGACTTCGAGCTTTCTTGTTTAGCTTTTGCATACTCCAGTGCTTCATCCACCGCTGCCAGGAGCTGAGCTCTATGCCCGGTTTCTAAAGAATCAAATGCACCTGCATAGATTAGAGACTCTATTGCTTTTCTGTTCACTAAGCGAGTGTCAACTCGGGTTACAAAGTCGAAGAAAGAGTCAAATCTTTTCTCAGTTCTTGCGGCTATTATGCTATCTACCGGCTTAATACCTACATTTCTGATACCTGCCATACCGAAATAAATTTCATTATCCACCGCCCTAAAATTAGCAAATGAACGATTAACATCCGGAGGCAACACGTTTATTCCAAACTTCTTAGCCTCTTCTGTAAGCAGTACAATTTTTGCCTGATCGTTGAGTTCGGCAGTCATATTCGCAGCAAGGAATTCTGCAGGATAGTGAGTTTTGAGCCATGCAGTCTGATATGCAACATAAGAGTAAGCTACCGAGTGCGACTTATTAAAACCATAAGACGCAAATGCAACAATCAAATCAAATATCTGAAGAGCAAGTGTTTCGCTTATGCCTTTTTTGGCTGCACCTTCTACAAATTTGGGTTTCTCTTGCTCCATTATTTCCAATTTCTTTTTACCCATGGCTCTACGGAGCAAATCCGCTTGCCCCAGAGAAAAGTCAGCAATGTTCTGCACAAGCTGCATTACCTGTTCCTGATAGACGATAATGCCGTAAGTATTCTTAAGAGAAGCTTCCATGGTCGAATGCAAGTACTCTATAGGTTTTCTGCCGAACTTCCTATCAATAAAATCAGGAATATTTGCCATTGGTCCAGGTCTGTACAGCGCATTCATCGCTGTGATTTCTTCCAGATTTTGAGGCTTTAGCTGTTTCAGATATTCCTGCATACCGCCGGATTCGAACTGAAATATTGATAGAGTTTTTCCCTGACCGAGCAAATCGTAAGTTGCTTGGTCATGGAAGTCTATTTTGTCTATATCTATGTCTACTCCATGGTTATCTTTTACCATGGTTAGAGTGTTTTCAATAATCGAAAGGGTTCTTAAACCTAAGAAGTCCATTTTCAACAAACCCGCATCTTCTATGTCAGCCATGGAATACTGAGATGATATTTCTACGGATGATTCTTTGGCTTTTGCAGGTTTGTATACCGGCACATAGTTCGCTACCGGGCCGGGAGCTATCACAACTCCTGCCGCGTGAATACCGGTTTGTCGGAACTTGCCTTCTAATAGTTTTGAGAATTCAACTAATTCTTTCAACTTAGGGTCAGTAGTGTTTTTGAGCCATTCGAGTTCCGGTAGCTCTATTGCTTTCTCAACCGGTGTTACTTTACCACCATTAGTAGGGATTTGCTTAGTAATTTCTCTGATTTTATTTAGCTCTATGCCAAGCACCCTGCCAACATCCGTAATCACAGCCTTGCTGGAAAGCTTACCAAATGTTATAATCTGGCAAACGGCCTCTTCGCCGTATCTATCTTTTACATATTCGATTACTACGTCACGCTTGTCATCCGCAAAGTCAATATCGACATCGGGCATGTTTACACGTTCTGGATTCAGGAAACGTTCGAAAAGCAAGTGATAAGGCAATGGGTCAATATTCGTAATGTCTAATGCATAAGCCACTATAGACCCTGCAGCAGACCCACGCCCAGGGCCTACACGTACGCCCTTGTTTTTAGCGGCATTAATGAAATCCTGAGTAATAAGGAAGTAGCCGGGGAACTTCATATCTATGATAACGCCCAACTCATATTCTGTGCGGGCTTTTATCTCTTCAGTGATTTCGCCATACTTCTCTTTAATACCTTTCCAAGTTAATTCGGTTAGATATTCATCTAAATTTTCTGATTTAGATTCCTTAGGAATTGGAAATTCCGGCATATAAATCTTGCCGGTTTCAACTCCGTAGTTACATTTATCTGCTATTTCGAGTGTGTTATCTAATGCATCGGAGTAATCTTTGAAAATAGACTTCATTTCTGCTTGAGATTTGAAATAGAACTCAGGAGTTTTATATCTCAAGTCATATATATTCAACTGAGCAGCATTAGCGGCGTTGGCATCTCTGATATGTAAAAGTACGTTATGAGCTACTGCGTGCTCCTTTTGCATATAGTGAATGTCGTTAGTTGCTATCATCTTGATGCCTAACTCTTTCGCTATCATAGGCACTTTATCTAGTATAATTTTGTCAGCGGGCTGGAAGTGATTTTGAATTTCTAAGTAGAAATCCTCGCCAAAAAGCTTATGATAAAATCTGGCTTCTTCCATCGCAGCTTCAAAGTCATTATTTACCAAATGGTTATTAACTATGCCACCGATGCAGGCAGAAGAAATAACTATTCCTTCCTTGTGCCTTTCTATCAGTTCACGGTCTATTCGGGGCTTATAGTAAAAGCCCTCAGTGTGCCCGAGAGTAGTAAGTTTAAGTAGATTTTTATAGCCGATTTCATTTTTGGCTAGCATAACAATGTGGTAGTAATTTTTCTTTTTACGCCCATCTTTTGTTTTCAGATTTTTATCAAAACGCGTACCATTTGCCACATAAGCTTCCATACCTACTATAGGCTTCACACCGATTTTTTTGGAAAGCTTGGTAAATTCCAAGCATCCAAACATAACGCCGTGATCGGTAAGAGCAATGGCGGGCTGGTTATCATCCTTGGCCGCTTCGAGCAAATCTTTTGGGGTAGTCATTGCGTCAAGCAATGAGTAATGGGTGTGATTATGCAAGTGTACAAAATCAGACATCTATTTTATTCCGGTGATATTATTCTAACTGCAATGAGCAAATATACTTATATCTATGTTTATTGCCATAGTAAGTTTTACACAAAATTTTGTGGGGGGCTACTTCCTATTTATAACAATTTGTTTTACTTGCTTGCTCTTGTTATTAGAAAGTACAAGATAATAGACTCCATTAGATAAATGCATGTCTAAAGTCAGAGTCAAAGATTTTTGTGGATATTGAATATTATCCCATGATTGAACTTCTTGCCCTAAAGCATTATATAATGAGATCCCATTACACATATAAGAAGACTGATTAAAATCAATAGTTAGTTCGTTATTAGTAACAGGTACAGGATAAACACTCATTTCGGAATCTATTTTTGTATTTTCTTCAGACACTGCAGTGAAGTGTGATATGTCAAATACTAAAAGAGCCGGAGTAACTTCCTTAATGGCGATATGCTTATTGTCGGATGATATATCTGCTACACTTGATGAACCAGTAAACTCATCAGGAAATGGGATATAGTCTCTCATATCCATTATGATATTATTGGTGGATTTATCTAGTATTCGAAATTGCCTTTTATTGTTGAATATTGATATATATTTATTATCT
>JBFHIJ010000040.1:0-31189 GCA_041596515.1 Chlorobiota bacterium | reverse complement strand
TGTAATAAAAAAACTCGACCGTGGGGTTAACCCCACGGTTGTAAAGCCGTCCCCCACTGTTGCGAGCAAAAAAACAAAAGTAAAACTCTCACTTGCAGAGGAAATGGAATGGACAGAGCTATTTGAGATGAAGCAAAAGAAAGCGCAAGAGATTGCAGATGTCATAGAGCAGACTGATAAAGAAATAGACCGCATGGTATATAATCTATATGAGCTGACAGATGATGAGATTGAGATAGTAGAGAAAGGGGTGTAAAACCAGAAGACCGTAATAGTAGTACTAAAGACCCCGGGGTTAACCCCGGGGCTGCAGGGCAGAACCCCAGGGTTGTAAAGCAGAACCCCAGGGTTGCAGGGCAGAACCCCAGGGTTGTAAAGCAGAACCCCAGGGTTGCAGGGCAGAACCCCGGAAGTAATCTAATCGACCCCGGGGTTAACCCCGGGGTTGAAGAACAGGTTAAACCCACGGTTGCAGGACAGACCCCTGAACTTCATCAATATAATTGTTTTACCTCGTCGCTATATATATGAATATACTTCTAACAGGTGCGAATGGCTATATTGGCAAGCGACTTCTCCCCGTTCTAATTGAACAGGGGCATACTATTTATTGCTGTCTGAGGGATATATCCAGGTTTGATAAATCTAAATATCCGGAGAATCAAATTAAACTGATTGAAATTGATTTTTTAGAAGAAAATCCGGATAAAAGTTTACCTGAGAATATTGATGTAGCTTATTTCCTAATACATGCGATGAGTAGTTCTGTCAGCAATTTTGAAGACAAAGAGACTCTTGCTGCCGAAAACTTTGTTTCTCTTCTTGATAATACAAGTTGCAAACATATTCTTTATCTTAGTGGCATCAGCAATGCCGATAAGCTCTCCGAGCATTTGCGTTCTCGGCTTAATGTAGAATCTGTGCTAAGTGGAGCAAAAGCCGCTCTTACTACTCTTAGGGCTGGTATTATAATTGGTTCCGGTTCTGCATCTTTTGAGATTATCAGAGATATATGCGAAAAACTGCCCATGATGATTACTCCCCGTTGGCTTCAAAGTAGATGTCAGCCTATAGCTATCAGAAATGTAATAGAGTATCTAACTAAAATACCTTTAGATGAGCGTTTTTATAATCAGAGTTTTGATATTGGAAGCGACGATGTACTGAATTACAAAGAAATGCTGCTACAATATGCTGAAGTAAGAGGCTTAAAGAGGTTGATTTTAACTTTGCCGATTATGACTCCGCGCCTTTCATCCTATTGGCTATATTTTATTACATCCACTTCTTACCCCTTAGCAGTAAATCTGGTCAACTCAATGAAAATTGATGTAGTATGTGCAGAAAGAAAAATCAAAGATTTATTAGACATACATTTAATCAGTTATAAAGAAGCAGTAGCTCTTGCATTCAAAAAGATTGATCAAGATAATGTTCTTTCTTCATGGAAAGACTCTATAAACAAAGAAACTAAATACTCACATTTGGATGATGTACTAAAAGTACCGGAGTTTGGTACGTTTAAGGATATTCGCCGTAAAGAAGTTTTAGATGTTCATAAAACTATGGATAATCTGTGGAGCATTGGTGGAGATACAGGTTGGTTTTACGCAGATTGGCTCTGGTCTATCCGAGGCTTTATGGATAAAATATGGGGCGGTGTTGGTCTTCGACGAGGCAGAACGAACCGCCATGATATTAATGCCGGAGATGCACTTGACTTTTGGAGAGTAATTGTTTCAAATAAAGAGAAAAAAAGACTTCTACTATATGCAGAAATGAAGCTTCCCGGTGAAGCTTGGTTGGAGTTTGAGATAGTCCGTGAAAACGGCAAATATATACTTACCCAAACTGCTACATTTCGCCCAAACGGACTTATGGGAAGGCTGTACTGGTACTCTGTTTTGCCATTTCACTATTTTGTATTTGACGGAATGGCGAGCAATCTGGTAAAAGAAAAGCAGAGAATATGATATACTCTCTGCTTAGTTCTAACATTTATCTATAAAACTATTTAACTAATTTATTTTTTACTCTGCCACCTTTTTTCATTGGGTCACCGTTTGTGTAGCCTAAAGCTTCCCAGTTAATTCTTGTAGCTTTGCTGCCATGGCAATCCATACATTTTAGTGCTTTTTTCTTAGGAACTACACCATGATTTTGAGGCCAGTACATAGCAGTTTCAATAAAATCTACTTTCCCTGAAAACTCAAGTCCAACGCTATTCATACCTAACTCAGAAGCAGCAACCCAGTCATAAGTTTTCCAGTAGCCACCTTTCCCAAATAGCTTCGGTACTATCAGATATTTATTTACAGGGTCGTAAGGTTGCTTGCCTCGCATTACTTTAAATGGAGCTAATTTAGATTTAGGGTCTGAAATATCACCTTTCATCTTATTAAGTTCGACCACTTTAGTGTCATCAACTTTATCACCCATTAAGTAATAGTCTAATTGCCCATTAGTCCATGCATAAGTAGGAACTACGTTGCTTTCCCATTTAAAATCGCCTTTTTTCTTAGCGTATACTGTATGACCGTCAGGTCCTTTTTCATCTTCTCTTTGCCCGGCAGTAGACCAGTCCCACCAAGTCTTAGTAGCATTGATTTTACCAATACTAGGAATATGGCAAGATTCGCAAGCTAAAGCTTCCATATGCGCATTTATCTTTTTATTTTTATGAATTTCAGTGCCTTCGTGGCAGTTTTGGCAAGAGATATGATTAGTTCCTGAAGCCGTAGAAGCGTGACCGGCACCACTAATTTTATGATCAGAAGCAGTGTGGCAATCTACACAAGTCATATCCTGACCGCCCATGTGGACATCTACATTTTTATCTTTTTGCAAAAGAGACGGGTCTAAATCACCATGCTTAACGGACGCACCACCACCACCATTGAAGTGACAGGAACCGCAATTATTCACAGAAGATTTGCCAACTGATTTAGCAACTGCCAATAAATCTACACTCGGGTCCGGCATACCGGCGGCAGTTGGAGTTTTTTTGTAAGTGCCTGTCTGGTCGTGACAAACTAAGCAGTCAATATTTTCAGATTTAGTAAAGTCAAAAGTATTATCTTTCCAGCCGTAACCGGGGTGGCAGCTTGTGCATCGTGGCTCGTTAGAAGAAACTGCGATACAGAAGTTATTAATGATATTCTTCTTGCCAAGGCGCATTTTACCTTTACCTTCAACTTCAAATTCGTCACCAAGCCAATTCCAGTGACGAGATTTCATGAAGTTTGCCGTCTCTTCTTCGTGGCATTCCATGCAAGCTTTTGTTACATCCTGAGGAGTAGCGAAAGCAGATTCAAAATATTCGGAGTGGTCGTGCTTTTCAGCAGTAGCTTCTTCACTTTGTGTGAAGCTAAACATGCCAAAAGTACCGGCTAATAGTAACGCAAACGTTACAATAAGTTTTAATTTCATAAAAGACTCCCTATATCCAGATAAAAAATATTATTCCTAAAATTCAGCAATAGATTTGCCAATCTATTTTTCCCGTGCCTCAAATCAGAAATGTGTTAATTGCATATCGTCTCAATACTTATAAATAGAAGTATTATACTAAGTAGCAATATACTAAAAAATACCATATAGCAATATACTAAAATATAAGAATGTAATCATTTTTTATTGTGAAATATGTATAAATGAATTTAATATATCTACATTCATAATGTTAATATTTATAAAGGATATAAGATTCGTTATATTTGAATTTAGTTTAGTCTCCGAAATAACAAAAGAAGCCTGTCAAATAATGACAGGCTTCTTCGTTTTTCCACAATAGATTGGAGATCATATTAGTTTTTGGCTGCAACTTCTTCGGCTGAGACAACTACTGGTTTAATTGTAGAAAGATTTAAAATATTATCTGCGATAGGGCAACGAGCTTCAATTTCTTCCAAGTATTCTTCTTTTTCTTTTTGTGTCATGTCAGCATCGATATTTACAAAAGTTCTGATTTCAGTAAAGCCAGCTCTATTATCCGTGCTTTTACCCATAAGAACACTTTTGTCAATGTCGCCTTCTACTTGACATTTAATGCTTCTAACGTCCATTTTCTTTTGGATAGCTATAATTCTACCGATAGCACAAATGCATCCACCTAAAGAGCTTAAAAATACTTCTAATGGGTTTGGCCCTTCATCACTGCCACCGCCGGCTTTGGGCTGATCAATAATGAAATTATGAGAAGCTGTAACTTCTGTGCGAAATGTATCTTTCACTTCACAACAAACTGATACTTTTGATAATGCCATGTTATATATACTCCCTAATCATTTAGCGTTTATTAGATTGAACAATGCAAATTTAACAATAAAATCGAAACAAAAACAAATATATTGCCACGAAAGAATATAAATAAAGTTAAATAATTATAGTTTATATGCTGCATATATATATAATTAATTTTGAAGTTTTATTGACTTAACGATTTCCAATCAATATAGAATACGTTGAAGTATCAAAAAGCACATGTCCGTAGGTGTATTTATTACTTGTTATAAGGTTTAGTAGACATTCAGCTCTTCAGTGGAAATGTTTCTTATAATAAAAATTATTCTATATAAAAATTTTCTTGGAACTATAGCAATAAATATTTTATATTTGCGTTATAGTTTTAGCACTCGCAAAAGAAGAGTGCTAACATTTAATCAAAAGTATTATATCATTGGTAAGCAAAAATATTGGGAGAAATGAAGATGACGCTACAACCATTGCATGATCGCATCATAGTAAAACCTGCAGAAGCAGAGGAAACAACTAAAGGCGGTATTATTTTACCGGACACTGCAAAAGAAAAACCAATGCAGGGCGAAATAGTTGCTGCGGGCAAAGGCAAAGTGGAAAACGGTAACATGATTGAAATGCAAGTAAAAGTCGGTGACAAAGTGCTTTATGGCAAATACTCCGGTACTGAAATCAACGTGGACGGAGAGGAACTATTAATGATGCGCGAAAGTGACGTATTCGCTGTTATCAATGACTAATTTGTTTTGTTAAAATTGAATAATTTAAATTGGAGAAAATGAAATGGGTGCAAAAATCATCAAATTTGATGTAGAAGCTCGTTCTATCCTTAAAATAGGTGTGGACAAACTTGCAGATACTGTAAAAGTTACTTTAGGCCCTAAAGGTCGTAATGTTATTATAGATAAAAAATTTGGTGCACCAACTGTTACTAAAGATGGTGTAACTGTTGCTAAAGAAGTTGAATTGGAAGATCCAATCGAAAACTTGGGCGCTAACATGGTTCGCGAAGTTGCTTCTAAAACTTCTGACGTAGCAGGTGACGGTACTACTACTGCTACTGTACTAGCTCAAGCTATCTACCGTGAAGGTTTGAAAAACGTTACTGCCGGTGCAAATCCTATGGATTTGAAACGCGGTATCGACAAAGCTGTAAAATTAGTTACTGCTGAGTTAGCTCTACTTTCTCGCGACGTAGAAGGCAAAAAAGAAATAGCTCAAGTTGGCTCTATCTCTGCTAACAACGATAATACTATCGGCGAATTGATTGCAGAAGCTATGGAAAAAGTTGGTAAAGACGGTGTTATCACTGTAGAAGAAGCAAAAGGTACTGAAACTGAAATGGATACTGTTGAAGGTATGCAGTTCGACCGCGGTTACCTTTCTCCTTACTTCATCACTGATGCTGACACTATGGAAACAGTTTTAGAAGATCCATATATTCTAATCTATGATAAAAAAATATCTAACATCAAAGAGCTTCTTCCTGTTCTTGAAAAAACATCTCAGTCAGGTCGTGGTCTTTTGATTATCTCTGAAGATTTGGAAGGCGAAGCATTAGCTACTTTAGTAGTTAACAAATTGCGTGGTACATTGAAAGTTGCTGCTGTTAAAGCTCCAGGTTTCGGTGACCGCCGTAAAGCTATGCTTGAAGATATCGCAGTTCTTACCGGCGCTACTGTTATCAGCGAAGAAAAAGGCTACAAATTAGAAGCTGCTACACTTGCTGAACTTGGTACTGCTAAACGCATCACTATCGACAAAGATAACACTACTATCGTAGAAGGTGCTGGCGCTTCTGATGATATCAAAAGAAGAGTTAATGAAATCAAAACTCAAATCGAAAAATCAACTTCTGACTACGATCGTGAAAAATTACAAGAACGCCTTGCTAAATTAGCTGGTGGTGTTGCAGTAATCAGAATCGGTGCTGCTACAGAAGTAGAAATGAAAGAGAAAAAAGCTCGCGTAGAAGATGCTCTTCATGCAACTCGCGCTGCAGTTGAAGAAGGTATCGTACCTGGTGGTGGCGTTGCTTACATTCGCGTAATTGAAAAATTAGGTGAAATGAAAGGCGAAAACGATGATGAAACTACCGGTATGAATATCATCCGCAGAGCAATTGAAGAACCAATTCGCCAAATCGTTACTAATGCAGGCTTAGAAGCTTCAGTTATCGTGCATAAAATCAAAGAAGGCAAAGATGCTTTCGGTTATAATGCAAGAACTGATGAATTCTGCAACATGTACGAAGCAGGCGTTATTGACCCTACTAAAGTGTCTCGCGTTGCTTTGGAAAATGCAGCTTCAGTTTCAGGTCTACTATTGACTACAGAAGCTACAATCGTTGACAAACCTGAAGAAAAAGGTGGAATGCCTGGTATGCCTGACATGGGTGGAATGGGCGGTATGGGTGGAATGGGCGGCATGATGTAATCATCACCCATCACAAATCCTAATATAATAAATTGAATCCCTACTTGGATATAGTTCTAAGTAGGGTTTTTTTTTGAATTGGTTTAAGTTTACCCACGTCGATGCCATGGGCTATTCTCTTTGAGGCTTTCAGCCTCTTCCAAATTTTAAAATTCGATAAAATCTATATTACCAACTCTTGTATTTTTTAAGTGGCTGAAGAATAAAGAAAAACATTATGGGAATGTAGAGCCTAAATAAGTAACTAATGACTATTCCGAAAACACTTATTTCCCCATGTAATTCGGATACTTTATGAGTAGGGTTAAGTAAAATAGTCAAATTTTCTGCTGTGTATCTGGATGCTTCAATAAAGGATTCACAATCAGATAATGCCCATCCAAAATAACAGTTGCCATAGCCCATAAAAGTAAATAGTATTAGAAAGATTAGAGTAAAACTGGAAAACACACGAAGAGCTCTTTTGCTATCAGTACCATAATCATTTACATAGGAATATGCACTAAGTAGATTTTTTTCAAAACTGTGAGGTTTAGCTTCTTTCCATTTTTCTTCAATTTCTCTTTTGAAATATTCAACAGCGTCAAGTCTATTGTTTATTTTAAGAAACTCATGTTTGATTATTCTGTAAGTTTCTCTCGAGGCTTTCGTTATTTCGCAGTTTTTAAAAGAAGCACTATGTTCAAAAATGCAACTTCCTAAATTAAGTTTAACAAATTTGAAACCTGTAAAATCTACATGTTTTTTGAAAAAAGCTGCTTCAAATGTGAAGTTATTCAAATTTGAAAGAAGTAAATCATCAAATTTTATTAGATCTGTTTCTTCTGGCATTTGCCACAAAACAGAACCTGAAAATAGTGTACCACTAAAACGAGTTTTCTTAGTAAATATAGATTTACCAAACATCGTTGTTCCTTGAAATTCAGATTCTATAAAACTACACTCATCCAATAATGCTGTATTGAAGAATCTTAAATCTTTATCGAAACGAACTCTTATGAATATTGCACTTTTGTAAAAAATAGATTTGTCAAAAATCGCATGATGAAGAAAAGTGGAATAGTCGAAAGTACATTTAGAATGAAAAATTACAGAGTCAAAACTAGTTAAATCAACGAATTTGGAAAATCTACAATCTACTTTTCCGAAAAATTTAGAATAAGAAAACTGTATTGCTTTTTTTGTAGATGCGTAATTGAAATAAAAATTACCTGACACAATTATATTTGACAGATTTGCAAAGTCATGAAATTTACTTCCTTGAAAATCACTATTATGATGAAATTTTGAGTATTGTATATATGTACTTTTATAGAATTTGGATTCTTTGAATGACACAAAATCAAGAAATTGAATATAGGGTGCAAAGAAATTTGATTGAAATCTAATTGCTGAAAATTTGGCTTGTTGACAAAATATGGATCTTTCAAAATTAGCTTCAGATAGAAATTTAGCCGCCTTAAAACTGACATTGTTAGTAAATTTTGTAAATGAAAATTTTGTTTGACCTTCGAAAATAGAAGACTCAGCTAATAATTCTTTGTTAAATATCCATAAATTGTTTTCATGTTTCATACCTGAGTCATGACTGCTAAAAGACTTTACGAGACAATTGCTTATATTTATAACTGTTTTTGTACTATCTTTGATAGCTGCATAAATATCATTGTTCTCAATTACGTTTAGAATTGTGAATTCAGTGATTCCATTAGTATTTTCGTAATATACTTTAGCTGTATCTCTAGCTATAATAGTATTTTGCTCATTCTGCTTCTCAGGCGCTTTACCCAAATACTCTATTTTTATGATTTTAGACATCAACAACCTCTATTTTCTAAGCCTCAATACTAAACATAGCAATGCACATCTATAAACTATTTCAGATAATTAGATTCCAATAATTAAATATAATCAAAACATATGGAAGTATAACTAATTTAAAACTAAAATTCAATACATATCTGCCATAGTGTAAATTCACGATTTTTCTCTACATTACTCTAAACCCTAAAACCTACCCCCAAAAAAAAACCGATAGAGCATTTTTATTATTTCTAACGGTTTAGATAATGACTGAAGCAAGTTGGAGTCTAATCTTCATCTAAATATTTATCTAGGCTTTCATCGTTATATATATTTCTGAAAAAGGCATTTGTGTATTTAAAATATTTCCTAAATACCTTTTCGTAACCTTCCATATCACTAGGTCCGCTAGCTTCCAATTCTGATTTTATACGTGCTGAAAATATTTGATCACCATTTTTATCAAAATAAAAGATACGCTCAAATAAAGCTCTCTCACCAACAATTCCCAATATTTCTATCTCATAAGTGGGAACTGTAAAGTATGCAAACACTAAGCCATCTACATTAAGGAACTCACATAACTTGGCAAGCTGTGGCTTTACTGTTTCCATAGAATCTCTCATAAAATAAGCAGCTGGAGAAATTACATTGGAAAAATCCATGAAATTGAGTGAATATTTTGGGATTACTGCAAAAGGAAAGTCCTCATTTTGAATGATAGGAGGGTACGTTTGTATATCTAACTTAGCCAATACCTCAGGCGTAAGCTTATCGTAGAGTTCTTCTCCGTAGATTACATTTTTCTGAGAGCAGGTTTTTAGTACTTCGCCCATATATTTGACTACAGTGTCTGCATTTTTGGCATGAAGAATTGCAATATCTCCATAAATATTTTGAAAAACACCATTGTAAATTGCTGCATCTATTATAGGTACAGATGGTGAATATGGGGGATTAATGTAGACATTTACTAATGCAATGCTATTTAAAGAAGTAGCTTTCTTTTTGGAGCCTTTCATCTTTATATCGTATGAATTGCACGAAACCAAAAATACAAGAGCTATTAAACTCAATAAGTTGAAAATTTTCATTTGATCTCCTTTATAGTGGTATTTGGATACTTAGTATATTATAATGTGGATATTCAGTAGTAAATTCTGTAGTATTTTTTAAACTGCTCAAAAAGAAAGAACCACTTTGGTAAATTGTCGAATATTCATTTGTTACATATCCAATTAGTGTCCCAATTCCGGCTCCAATCAAAGTGCTTAAAGCAATAATAGCGGGTGGATTGCTTGCAGGAAATAATTCAACTAAGTACCACAAAGATAATGCTGCACCGCAGCAGGCTCCCATTGCCGCCCCAGTCAGAGTATAATTACCTGTACAAGCACTAATTAACTCTATGTTATTAAGTGAAATAGTATCCATCTCTGTTGTGCTGTAATTTAGATACTCTAGAAAGTCCTCATGGAGTATAATTTTATTAACTCTAAATTTCTCGTAATCCGTTGTAATGATCGTAACTTTTGAGTAAGTATTTGCTTTCGGAGTTGAGTCTGTTGGTACTAGAGCTCTAAGAGAGGTGAGTGGAGTCAGTATGAAAAATAAAAGTAAAATGTACTTCATGTTGTATTTGCCCTATAAAGCATTGTAAAAATTCTATTCAAAAAAAGTATTTTTTAGTGTTCTGTTAAAACTATACATGGTTCAGTAATTGCTTGTACAATATAATTATATTATAATTAATATCAAACGTGTTATATAATATATAGTAATAAATGTTTGCTTTTATTTGTAATAGCAACAAAAAATTACGGTGAGCGTAATCTTGAAGTTTTGATTTAGAAAGTCTCTCATCGTCATCTATACAAAAAAAGCTGCCAGGAGTTTATCCCGGACAGCTTTTATCTAAGAAGTTAATTATGCTATATATCTATTTTACAAAAGACATAGCTTTTGTGATAGTACCTTGCTCTGTTACTAATGTATAATAGTATATTCCGCTCGTAAGTCCTTCGGAATCAAAAGAATAAGTATGATTACCTGCAGTGATATTGCCATTTACTAATACGCTTACTTTTTGTCCTAATTCATCACAAACTGTCAGTGTTACATTTCCCGAACTACTTAGTGTAAATGAAATTGCAGTGTTATTGTTAAATGGGTTTGGATAGTTTTGATTTAGCTCAAAACCGTAATAATTATTTCCATTTTCATGTATGCTTACATCCGGTTCTGCATCTCTCACTAATCTTACATAGTTATATATTCTTATTACATCGCCTTGAGGTCCGTGACCTGTAGGATAATCATCAGGATTTCCTTCCTTAGGGTCGCTTCTCTGGCAACCTGCTCCGTGTACATCCATAAGCGTAGTACTGGTTCCCTGAGGGTTGCTCATAAAGCCCAGTCCCTCTCCGAATGCAACATACGAACCGTTAGCACCATTCTGCATATTAGCGTGAGTAGTTCCGCTCCAGTAGAATGGGAAATTCGTTTCTCCGGCTTCATCTTTTATTTCAGAGCATATAAATAGAGGATCAATTGCAGCTGTACCGCTGGTAGCCGGAGAGCGGGTATAGTCAATTATGCTTTGAAGTTCTTTAACGTTAGGAAGTCGCCAATCACTATATCCTGAGAAACTTTCTTCATTTCTTTGTTTTACCCATGCTAAAGCTTCTTCCCAGTTTAAACCCGTTTTCGAATCGTCTTGCGACCACATTAAGCCTGTTGCTTTGTCAGTAATTGTACCATCAGAATTGTCTACAAAGTCATTTTTACCATAATCAGGGTTACCTCTAACATAATGAACGTAGAAGAGTTTTCCTTCGCTGCCGCTTTGCACTGCATCCGTAGGATAGCCTTTTATTCTACCATCTGCAAAATTTACTCCGAACATCGTTCGAGCATTGTTCATCGTGGTACTAACGTAAATAGTTTTAGTTGCGAACTGAGCGTCTATTATACGTTCGCCTGCATCAGTGTCTCCATATCCAATCTCGAAAAAGTCAGTATTAATAAATGGAACTAAAGTTTCAGTATTAGTACCAGTATAACCACTTGGATCTTCTCCGTAAAACATTATGAGAGAATATAATTCTTTTATAGTTGGGAGTCGCCAATCTGTATAACCTGCCAAATTGAATTCAGAGGCATTAGTTTCTGCATAAGCTTGTGTAAGTTTATCCTCAACATTTATTACTCCGTCTCCATTTAAGTCAGAGCTGCGAGACCACATCAGACCGGTAACATTGTCAGTGACAGTTCCATCCTCATTATTAGTATAACTCGGCTGATGACCTTCATATTGTGCATCTTGTCCGTAAAAATTATCACCCTTAGTAGGTGCACTTATTTCTGCACCTTTTGAGTTGTAAAATTTTTCCTGACCTGTTTCAACTATAGGATAAGGAAGATCTAATGAAGGATTATTGGGATTCATTGAGCTAATATCATAGCGCGTTGCCCTAAAAACTGATTTGTTTGTATCTCCATTAGCAGATACTTGGTAAATAGGGTTGTGATATTCCCAGACTAAAGTGCCGTTTTCCTCTACTTCAAATATTCTACCCGTAGTGCCTTCGCAGATTATAGTGTTGCCACCTTTTAGTCTATCAGCACCGGAGATATGATCACCATAGAAGTCTGTTGGGTTTTCAGCGATGTAAGTCCATGTCAATGCTTCGGGGGCATAAGCCTCTTCCTCTATGAGCTTATAAGAGCCGTCCTCAAGTAGTGGAGGTGTAATTTGGTCAACTGTTGAGTATTTACCTTCAGGTCTATTTTGTCCGTTATTGAAAATCGTAATATCCCCATCTCCCGGATAGTTGTTTTCTATCCATCTGCCATCGTGAGGGCCATATAGTTTTTGATTTGCTTGCGTGCCCCGATCATAAGCCGCAGGATTGCCCCAACGATAAAGTAAATCGCCTTTTTCGGATGCGGCTTCTTCGATAATTATATTATGATTAATAATCCAGATTTCTGAAAAGTTTCTGGAAGTAACCATAATCTGATCTAACTCAGCATTATAATCAATAGCATTTAGGTGATTCCAGTCTCCACCTTTTTTTAAAGAAGAATAGTTTAAATTAATTTTTTGTGGATGCTCAGAAATGGATCCATAGTTTGGTTTTGATGCGTCCATGTCTTGAATAATATGATCCATGACTCTCCATTGCCATACGATAGTACCACCTGTGGGATAAGTAGGTTCTATCTCTAAAATCATGTCAGGCCATAAACCTTCGTTAGAAAGTAACTCCGGATTTCTACCTGCTGCTAAAGCCTCTTCGTCGGTAATGTACTCATAAGCTATTGCTAAAATATTACCGTTAGGAAGATACTCTATGTCATGGTGAAGCATATAGTTATCATTATCTAGGCTAAATTCCCAAATTTTGTTGTTATTCCAGTCGTAGCGTTCTATAATACCTCCATTTCCTGCCGCATTTGCAAAAAGTGGATTATTTCCTTGAGTTGCAGTTCGTAGCAGTGATTTATCCTGCAGAAGATAACAGCTCAGAGCAGGACGTTTAGTGCTGGTCCACGTCCTAACTATTTCCCCATTTTCATCAACTAGGTAGGTAGATGTGGAGCCTATAGGTGCAAAAAGTGTTTCTCCACCTTCACCTTTTCCAATAGTGGGCTCTTCTTTATCTTTACCACCTGTAACTTCGAACGCTGCATATTTGGTAAATTGTATGGGTGTATTGTCCGGCCCCGGAAATGAAATAGTAACATCTTTAAGTCCATTTGTTTCATTTTCGGGTATGCTGATTACAGCTGATATAATAAGCTCATCTCTTGAGATATTGCTTGCTTCTATATTTCCAATAGTAATCGAAGTTGGTATGACTTCTGACGGTGGTACAGGAGGAGTTCCAAGATCAAAAAAAGTGATAGTTAGCTCCAACTGATTTGCCCCTGCCGCTGCAGTAGCCGGTGTAATCTTTTCAATTATTTCAGGAGTTTGACCTTGAGCACTGCAAATGTTGCTCAGTAATAGCATTAGAACTGTAATTAAGAGCGTAGTTATTGGTTTCATCATGTTTCCCTTTGTTTACTATATCAAACTATTATAATAGGAGAATACTAAATGGCAATCACCTTGTAGTTTAGACAGGGGAATTACAGAAAAAGTTTAATTTCGATTATAATCAGGAATATTTCTGAGAATTGCTGGCGATACTTATTAAAAAAAAACGAAACCAACATACCTTATAAGCTGATTTCGTAATTTAATAATCTATATGTCTAAGTTTCTATCTCTTTCTACTATATTGATACAGTATCTTCCCGTCATTATTTATCCAAGTAACTGTTATTTGACTGTCTTCTAAAGTGCAAAGTGAGAACCCCGGTTCAGGATTAGATGCTAATTGCCCCTCTTTTATTTCAACTTCACGAGACTGTGAGGCAGATGAGTTTACAAAGTAGTCTATCTTAGAGTCTATGATATTTAGGTGTTGGAAGTTATGGATATGACCGCAAAAAGTCATATCTACATTATATTTTTCTAAAATTGGCAAAAGGCGTTCCTGCAGATTGAGCTGTTCTATTTCATCTTTATTAGTTCCGGTATAGATAGGGTGGTGTCCCATAACTATCTTCCATTTAGCCTTTGAATTTTTCAGCACATTTTCTAACCATTGCAATTGCTTTTCTATACTAATATTTGCACCATCAGGATATTTCTCAGTGTTAGTTCTGTATTTATCAATAAGTGAAGGAGTATCTATGAATACAAATAAAGCACTCACAGAATCGGAAATTTCTACTTCTTTTGAATAATATCTGCCTTCCATCTGCCACCTTCTACTTATTTGACCATAGTCAATCACAGCCTGAGTGTTACCTCTATATTCATGATTGCCTAATGTTGGGAACCATGGTCTCTGTAACTCAGGGTGACTGTAAACCAACTCAAAATTTGTAATCCAAAGTGGGTCAGTCACAGATTGGATTCCCATATAGTGGTGTAAGTCACCAAGCGCAGCAATGAACTCCACATCAGCCAAATCAGCGACTTCACCCATCATTTCAGCAATAGGCTTCTGTTCGTAATAACCGTTCCGTCCTAAATCACTACCTATCATAAAGCTGTACTTTCCATCCAAAGCTTTTAGAGCCGTTGCATCCACCGGATGTGGAAGAGCAGGCTGAGCTTGCATACTAACACCCATTATAAGGGATAGAAATGAAATCAATATAATGGCCAAATAAACCGAACAAATCTTGCGCATATCTTTATACCTTTAAAAGTAAATAACCTAATTGACTATTTTCAAAATTAATGAAATGAGTCGGCAAGATTAAATCAATTTAAAGAGTATTTTTTAAGTAGAATATATGAAGTGTCAGGTTTTTTTAGTTTCATGAATATGGTAAAAATAAGTGATTTTGATAAATCCCTACACTATTTGATTTTATTTGAGAAAATACGTCTTCAGCAAAAAAACTTTGCAACAAATAAATATATCTATTATATTACAATTCGACGTTTGACGAAATAACGAAATGAGAAAAATGGATAGTACAGTAAAAATATACAAAGCCCTTTCAGATCCTAATAGGCTTAGGATACTAAAGATTCTTGAAGCAGGGGAGAAGTGTGTTTGTAAAATTCCCGATATACTCGGACTTGCTAACTCGACTGTATCGAAGCACCTTTCTATTCTCCGCGACGCAGGGTTTATTAAAGGCAGAAAAGACGGCAAATGGGTGCATTATTCTCTTGTGGAGAATAGCGAAGATGAGAGCATCAAATGTCATTTAAATCATCTAAAGACTATTTTAAATGACGATCCGCTTGTTTATGCACATAGACAAACTTGCGGATGTGGAGTTAGTTTTTGTGAAATTGGGTAAAGAAACGTCCAACAAGTGGAACTATTTATAATCATTTGTGAAAATGTAATCTATCAGTTTTGAAAATGTTAGCAATCAACCGTGGGGTTAACCCCACGGTATAGATAAAAGAAATAAACAAAGGAAAAACAAAAATGATTGAATCCGTAAAAGTATTAGGAACAGGCTGTGCTAAATGTAAAAAGTTGCAGTCTAATGTGGAAGAAGCTCTAAATGAAATGGGCTTAGAAGTCAACGTAGAAAAAGTGGAGGATATGGAAAAGATATTCTCTTATGGAATAATGTCTACCCCCGGCTTGGTGATTAATGAAAAAGTTGCTTCTTATGGCTCGCTTCTAAATGTGAAGCAAGCGAAAGAAATATTGGAAAAACACATAGGCTAATGAAATGATTGAATCCTTTGCCGATTGGCTGATTTACGACACTTTTGGATTAAGCAGTGCAGGTGGATTGGGGCCTGCACTTCAATTCTTTGTGTATGACTTCATCAAGATAGGTCTATTGCTTATTGTTATTACTCACTTGATGGGGCTTTTTAACTCATACTTTCCGGTAGAAAAAGTAAAAAATTACTTAGCAGGCAAAAATCTGTATGGGTTTGAGAATTTTATTGCTGCCTTTTTGGGGGCGGTAACTCCTTTTTGTTCCTGTTCATCTATTCCTTTATTTATAGGCTTTGTAAAAGGTGGAATTCCAATGGGAGTAACGCTCTCTTATTTAATAACTTCACCTCTTATTAACGAGATAGCGGTTGCTCTTTTTATTGGGATATTTGGATTGAAAGTTACCATAATTTATGTAGCCTCCGGTTTGGTGCTTGGGACTCTCGGCGGTCTTCTATTAGGGAAAATGAAATTAGAGCGCTATCTCACTGACTGGGTCAAGTCAATGCAGGATATGCAGCTCAATGGTGGACCAAATGATACGCGTTCTTTGAAAGAACGCATGCCGGAAGTAAGTGCAGAGGCATTTAGGATTATAAAAGGAATTGTATTATACATAGTTGCAGGACTTGCTATAGGTGGCTTTATTCATGGGTATGTACCTCATGGCTTCTTTGAACAATATATGGCAGTTGATAACATTTTTGCAGTACCTGTTTCAGTGATATTAGCAGTGCCTATGTATACTAATGCTTCCGGTGCTATTCCGGTAGTGGAAGCTCTTGTAGGTAAAGGTATACCGCTTGGCACAGCTCTTGCTTTTATGATGGCGGTAGTTGGATTGTCACTTCCAGAAGCTATGCTTCTAAAAAAAGTAATGAAATGGCAGTTCCTTGCTACATTTTTTGGAACTGTTACCATATTTATAATAGGCTTAGGCTATTTCTTCAATATTATTTTCTAAGGAGAGAGTTATGCGTTTGTTTTTATTAAGCTTTCTAATGCTTGCCTTTTTGTGGGCAGTGCCTCAGACTGAAGTCAGAGCAGATGAAACTGTTAAAAATGCAGAAATTACGATGTACTATTTTCATGGTGAAAGACGATGCCCTACTTGCAGAAAAGTAGAAGCCAATGCCAAAGCTGCATTAGACAAATACTATTCCAAAGATGTAAAATCCGGTAAGATAGTATTCAAATCTGTGGACTTTGAACAGAACGAAAAACTTGCTAAAAAATATGGTGCTGATAGCAGCTTGCTCATCTTGGTTAAAGATGTAGACGGCAAAGAAAAAGTTGTAGATATTACTACTTTTGCGTTTATGAATGCAAGTAAGAAAGACAAGTACATGGAAAAAATTAAAACAGAAATTGATAAGCTTAGGAAATAGGAAATGGAATTTTTGCAACAACTTTTCGAAAATTCTGATATTCCTATTATTAGTGCTTTTATACTCGGGCTGATGACTGCTATCAGCCCGTGTCCGCTTGCTACTAACATCACAGCCACCGCTTACCTTTCTAAAGATATCTCCGACAAAAGAAAAGTGCTACTGAATTCTCTCTTGTATACTTTGGGTAGGGCTATAAGTTATGTGGGTGTAGGGTTGCTTATCTATCTGGGTGCCAGTAAATTTGATATTTCTACACTCTTTAGTACATATGGTGAACGCCTTTTAGGACCATTACTTATTATCATTGGGCTATTTATGTTAGGAGTGATTAAGCTTGGTAAGGTTACCGGAGTGGGAGTATCACAGAAGCTAACTGATAGAATTAGTGGCAAAGGATACTTAAGTGCTGTTTTGATGGGGATGATTTTTGCACTGGCTTTCTGCCCTTATAGCGGAGTTCTTTATTTTGGAATGCTTATACCTATGTCTGTAAAAGATGACGGCTCCTTGCTCAATCTACTATTCTTCTCCATAGGCACAGGTTTGCCAGTAATAATCATTTCAATTATCTTGGCTTATGGTCTTGCCGGAGTGGGTAATGTATTTAACAAAATAAAGACATTTGAAAAGTGGTTCCGCAAGATAGTGGGGCTGATATTTGTACTAACAGGAATTTACTACATAATGATCTTTATGGGATGGATGTAAATAACTGAGCAATATAATGGTTGCTATACTTTTGTAGAATATCGATAAAAGTGTAACAGAAATGTATGCTATCAACCGTGGGGTTAGCCCCACGGTCTATATAAAAAAGATTATTTCACGGCTACTAATTTTTCTAACGGTGAGTATAAAAAAATAAGGAATAATTCAACATGAAAATACTTGTACTTTGCACCGGGAATTCCGGCAGAAGCCAAATGTCCGAATATATTATCAAAAAAATATTACCTGATGCGGAAGTTTATTCTGCAGGGGTGAAACCGGCAAGCCGTGTCAATCCGCTTACTATCAAAGTGATGGAAGAAGACGGCTACGATATGACAGGTGCTGTGCCTAAGCAATCTGATACATTCCTAGATATGAGTTTTGATTATGTCATTACGGTTTGTGATCACGCAAATGAAACCTGTCCGTTGTTTACTGGTGAAGTTAAAAATAGGCTGCATGTTGGGTTTGAAGATCCTGATGCAGCTATAGGATCTGATGAAGAAAAACTCTTCTTTTTCAGAAAGATAAGGGACGAGATTAAGGAAAAAATGACTGCTTTATTTGGAGCTGAAAAATGATGAGGAGCAGTATCATTGCTTTTGTATATGCTACAATCTTTGTGGTTTTTAGCAATGCTTCCTATGCTCAGTGCTGCAGTGTCGGGGCTGGCTTTTCTTCATTGCCGGCTGCCTTGCAGAATTCAGCACTGGAGTCAGGCAATTTTCTTGCTATTGGCTTAAATACTAACTATACATACTTTGAAGACTATTATTTGAATAGCAATAAAGTAGAAAATGGTTTGACAAATGAGCAGCAGAGTGTAATTTCTTCTTTGTCTGTTATTAAGTCATTATATACTGATTTCCTCTTGCATGCGGAACTGTCATATATTCCTTATTTTTTTCAGAATAATGGTAACTTTAATATCGATAAAAGTGGAATAAGCGACTTTAAAGCAAATATAGGATATTCGTTTTTTAGAGATTATAATAACTATATTTTTAGCCAAATGACTGCCGGATTTAAAATTCCGCTGGAAAAGGAATCAGATGAAGTAATCTCTTATGAAAGAGCTTACTCAGTTAGCCTTATGAGTAGCACTATGAAGAAGTTCGACGAACTCGAGGCATTGCTTTCTTTAGTGCTTCGTTATGAACATTTCCTCTCAGAAACCGACGGCAAAGAGCCGGGTGATAACTACTACAGCGCCCTAGTATTCACTAAAATACTGAATAATTTGACTCTCTCATCAGAATTTAGCTTTTTGCTAAAGGGTAAAGAAGATATTGAAGGTGAGGCTTATGATAAATCAGGCCAAAGATTAATTCAGTTTTCTCCGCAAGCTGCTTATGTTTTTGGTAATTTAATAACAAGTTTGAGATATGATTTACCAATCTACAAATACTACAAAAACTTCCAAATAACACCGTCTTATTCAATTAGCTTAAATATTAACTATATATATTAAAGGTGTCTTATGCCCTCAATAGCTCAAAAGATGACCATATTAGATAAATATCTGACTCTTTGGATATTCCTCGCTATGGCAGCTGGCGTTGCCGTAGGATATATAGCTCCTGAAATTTCACACTTTTGGGATAAATTTAGCGTTGGAACTACTAATATTCCTATAGCAATAGGGCTGATATTAATGATGTATCCGCCTCTTGCTAAAGTTAAATATGAAGAGCTCGGAAAAGTATTTAGAAATGTCAAAATTCTATCTCTCTCTCTGGTACAGAATTGGATTATTGGCCCGGTTTTGATGTTTGTTCTTGCCATAACCTTTCTGCAGGATTACCCTCATTATATGGCTGGTTTGATATTAATTGGACTTGCCCGTTGCATTGCCATGGTAATAGTCTGGAACGACCTTGCGAAAGGAGACACAGAATATGCCGCGGGGCTAGTAGCTTTTAACTCTATATTCCAGATACTATTCTTCTCTATATATGCTTACATATTTATTACTGTGCTGCCGGACTGGTTCGGCTTAGAGTCTTTTGAAGTGGATATAACAATAGGGCAGATAGCAGAAAGTGTTGCTATCTATCTGGGGATCCCATTTTTTGCCGGATTTCTGACCCGATATATAATGCGAAAAGTGAAAGATGATAGATGGTATAATCAAAAGTTTATACCTAAAATTAGTCCAATCACTCTAATAGCCCTGCTATTTACAATATTTGTAATGTTTTCACTCAAAGGTGAATATATTGTCAAGCTGCCTTTCGATGTGGTACGGATAGCGATACCTCTTTTAATATATTTTGTGTTTATGTTTTTAGTATCATTTTTTATGGGCAAAGTGCTGGGTGCAGATTACAAAAAATCTGCTACACTTTCTTTTACCGCAGCGAGCAACAACTTCGAGTTGGCTATTGCAGTGGCAGTGGCAGTATTCGGAATTAACTCCGGCGAAGCTTTTGCAGCAGTAATAGGTCCCTTAGTAGAAGTGCCTGTGCTGATTATGCTCGTAAATCTATCAATATGGATAGGCAAGCGATACTTTGGAGTAAAAGATTTTGGGTAGGAGAAACAGAAAAACAAAATACCCAAACCGCATCAGATTAATAAAACTCTGATGCGGTTTTTACTTCTGATTTATCAAGATTTATGGATATAAAGATTATCTGTGATAATCCACTAGTTAATCCTGGATTTGTAATTAGAAAATAAGCTTTCTGGTAAATGCCAGCAAAGTACAAGTCAAATGCTCTTTTGCTTGGTCAGAAAATCTTATTTTGTGCGGCGGGCTTCACTTCGGCAAGCTCAGTTACCTTACGGCGTTGCACTGATTAGAGAATAGCCTATCGCCTAATGAACATTTGAGTTTTAAATAAAAAAACGCCAAACTGTATAAACAATCTGGCGTTTCTTGAAATATATATGGGGTATCTATCCCGTATTATTTTACGAAAGGTAATTTGATAATTTCAGCAGGGAATCTTTTGCCGCGTGCTTCTATTTCAATTTTTGTACCCGCATCTTTTTTGTCCCAAGGAACATAACCCAAACCGATTGGTTTGCCTAAAGTAGGAGAAAGGTTACCACTTGTTACAAAGCCAGCTTCTTCGCCATCTATAAAGATTTTATAATGAGAGCGAGGGATAAATCTTTCTGCATCTGAGATAAACCCAACTAATCTGCGTTTTGGCTTTTCTTCTTTAACTTTTGCTAAAACATCTGATCCGTTAAATTCGCCTTTAGGCAATTTAGTAATCCAGCCAAGTCCTGCTTCCAAAGGGTTTGTTTCTTCTGTTATGTCATTGCCGTATAGCATATAAGCTTTTTCCATTCTTAGAGTGTCACGGCAGCCAAGACCTGTTGGTTCGATACCAAATTCATCACCTGCTTCGAACACTGCGTCCCATACTTTTTTAGCAACCGCTTCGTCGCCACGGAAGTATAGCTCGTATCCCAATTCGCCGGTGTAACCAGTTCTTGAGATTACCATTTCAACTCCAGCAAGTTCGCCGAACTTATAGTTGTAAAATGGTAATGCTTCTTCAGATATATCTTCTTTAGTTAATTTCTGCAATGCTTCTCTTGACTTAGGTCCTTGAACAGCTAAAAGGCTGATCTCGTCAGTAGTGTTTTTAAGTTTTACATCCATTCCGACAGAATTTTTAACACACCAGTTCCAGTCTTTTTCAATGTTAGCGCCGTTAACTACTAACATATAGTCAACGCCCGGTTCGATACAATATACAAGTAAATCATCAACTATACCGCCGTGCTCCATGCACATAGCACTGTACTGAACTTGGCCCGGTACTAATTTGGAAGCGTCGTTTACTGTAATTTTTTGAACGAAGTTAAGAGCGTCTCCACCTTTTACTTCAAATTCGCCCATGTGAGATACATCAAACACACCAATGTTGTTACGAACTACATTGTGCTCAGCGATAATACCTTTTGGGTATTGGATTGGCATTTCATAGCCTGCGAAGCTAACCATTTTAGCTCCACATTCTTTGTGGATAGCATGAAATCTTGTAGTTTTCATAGTCTATACTTCCGAATAGATTGATAAGTCAGTTATTCTATTTAAATAAGGTCTTGCAAATTAATCATTTAAAGATGATTTTCCAAAGGTGTGCAAAAAAGAAATGTATGCTATGAATAGCACCGAAGATAGGACTTGTCTTAAATTAAATCAGAAAATCTATCTATATATATATGTTTGAAAACTAATAAAATAAGAGTAAATTGTTTAAATGTTAGTATAAATGCATTGAGGTATGCTGTGAAAATATTCTTTCTAACACTAATATTTGTTATCAGCAACTCGATTTGTCTTTTAAGTGAGGATATAAATCCGGGTTCTAATGCTTACACGCACAAGCAAAGCAATAGCGAATATCTTGAAAATTATCCTATTATTGGTATAACTGTGGGATTCCCGGGGCTTGTTTCTGTAAATGGCTCTTACCATACAAAGTACATTGAAGCAAAAGGCAATTATGGAATACTGTCATATAGCGCTGGGCTTGCACCGATTATTTATTCAGATGAAGACTGGAATTTGAATATTCCAATCATGTACGGTAGACTTTTGGACATTAACATAGGAGGCAGTTCCAACTGGAAGAACTACTGGTCTTTGTCTCTTGAGGCTGGCTACGGAGGCTTTTTCTTGGGAATTGGCACTTGTTTTGGCAAGTATGATAGTTTTTTGGGAGTCGCCAAAATCGGATATCAATTTAAAATCCAGTAGGTAATATTAATCACGAACTAAATCAAAAAACTGGTACAGGAAATTATTTTGGCATGAAAATATTGATTATACTTTTATCTTTTGTAGCATTTTCCCTGGCACTGAGGTCTGAGCAGGTGCTTAAGACTATAAATGGAGCCTCCTTAGAAGGAGTTGTTGTCGAAGAAACTGATTCTACTTTTACTCTAAGCACAAAGGACGGAATCTTTAAGCTCAATAAATCAGAAATATCTGAGCGAATAGATTTATATGTAGAAATCATACTACAAAACAAAGAGGAATATATTGGTATTGTTCAAGATGAAAACGACACAAGCTTAAAACTAAAAGAGGATGGAGAAGAGCCGATTACAATCAAGAAGTCTGAAATAGTATCACGAGAAATTTTACCGGATTTTCTGTGTCCAATTATCACTTTACCATCTAAAAATTTTACGCGTAGAAGAGGAAGTATCTTCTCTCCATTCTATTTCTTCGGGAAACCTGCTTTTTTAAATAACAAGAATGTATTTGCAGGAGCCTCTATCGGTTGGCCGTGCGTAATGAACTTATTTCTCGGAGCTGATTTTTATAATTTCCAATTGCGGGGAAGTTTTGGTTTACTTTCAGCTCAGTTACATCTAAATTATTACCTAATATATAAAGATAACTTCAAATGGGCATTAGGGCCTGGAATAGGTACCATCATGATTTCCCCGGTCGGTAATGCATATTATATTCTTTCTACAAATATTCGCTGGTATCATTTATTCTTTGAAGTTGGAGCTTTTAAATTTGACCATACGCGAGAAATATATCCTTTCCCATATTTTCAGATAGGGTATATACTTTAGGTATAAATTTTATTTAAGAAAATAGTCTATCGTCCAACAAGCCAATCATCATAAAGTTCTAAAGCAGTATAGATAATATTTAATAATTCTAACCCACTTAGTTTTATAGCATCTACAAATAAATACTAAGCAAGATATAATAATATTTAGTATTAAGTAGTAAAATATTATGATTAATAAAGAATATTGTGATATATTTGTGCTTTATACTATTATTAAAAGAGAAAGTGATGAGATATTATTTTAGCATAATAATCCTAATGTTTGTAATTTGTGCATCTATATTCGCTGATAGTTTAATCAAAACACATGATAATAAGTATTATTCCGGCAAAATTATAGAAGAGGATAAGCAACAAATTCAACTCGAGACAGATGGAGGTGTAACCCTTAAAATACCTAAAGAATCCATTGATGAAATCATTCCACTTCTTTATGAGATTAGAACATCATTGGGCTCTGTGTATGTTGGATATATCAGTAGTGAAGACAATAAAAACCTTAATCTAATGACTGAAAATAATCTGGAAATATCTATACCAAAGGAAAGTATTGAAGTTAAAACAATAGCAAAGAAACATGTAGCTCTAATGAGATCAAGTTTTGCAGATGGCTCTTACAGTCTTTTTAGTCAAAATATTCCTTCCTACTATCCCGAAGAATTTGGTGTGTTAGGATTATCTATTGGTACGCCCGGATTATTAAATTTGCATATTGGATACCAGACTGAACAACTTGGATTTTCTATAATTGGTGGGCTTGGAGGCATAGAGCTTGATGCAATTATAAGACTAAAAACAACGAAACGAACTTTGCTAAATCTGAACGCTGCTGCCGGATATAATACGTTGGATTATTTAAATAATGGATACGGCGGTCTGAAATGCACTTATGCTTATAAATTTATCTTTATCGAAGGTGGACTGGTATTGGATAGTAGATATTATGAGCTTAACATAATATTCGGAGTCGGTGCTTTTATTCACTTCTAAGAATATAGGTTCTTGTATCATAAACCCAAAAATGGTATTTAAAAAAATGAAAAAGATTTAAAGTCATTGAATGACAAGGGGTTGAAGCCCCTTGTTCAATAAGAAATTATGTAAGATTATCTTACAGAGGAAGTAAACATGATCTTTGGTTCTACGGTCATTTACAGCACGATGATGACATCCAATGACAAATTTCGGATTCCTATATTCTTATCGTCGATATGTTATTGTTTATTTTTTTTAGATTAACAGCCCATCTCTTTTGACTTTTATATCAAATCTATGTACCGGTTCTAAATGCGAAGAATAAGTATTTTAGACATCACCAAGCACTAATCCAAAGGGTCTGCATCTACAAATTTATAAATGATATCGTTCCTTCTTACTTTTTCAGGCACTTTGATAGCGAAAATCTGTCCTTTCGTTGCTTGTTGCACGGATCCATGATCTAAGTGAATTTCTTCAACTTTTGTTGAGATAGTACCGGTAGTTGGGCCAATGATTAGAATGTCATCTCCGGTATTTAGTTCTCCAGCCTGAATCAAAAACTCGCCTACGCCTAACTTACTGAAGTAGTTAGTGCATCTGCCCAGATGTGCTTTTTTCTTAGTTGCCTGCGAACCGTAAATTTTGCTCCATTCTCCCATCTTCCTGCCAAGGTAGTAGCCATCCCAAAAGCCTCTGTTAAATACAGTTTTAAGCTTTTCTTCCTGCTCTTTGATAAATTCAGGGGTGTAGCTTCCGTCAATAATTGCATTTAATGCTGAGTTGTAAGCTCTTGTGACTGTGTCAACATATTCGGGAGATCTGCCTCTGCCTTCTATTTTAAGAACTCTTGTGCCGGCTAAAAGGATTTTATCCAAAAAGCCTATAGTGCATAAATCTTTTGGCGACATTATATATTCGTTATCTATTTCAAGCTGGTTTCCGCTTTCCTGTTCGGTAACGGTGTAAGCTTTGCGACAAGTCTGAAGGCATGCGCCTCTGTTAGCTGAAGTGTTTTGCTCATGCAGGCTCAAGTAGCACTTGCCTGAAATAGCCATGCAAAGCGCACCATGCACAAACATTTCTATCCTGATTGGATTGCCTGCCGGACCACAGATGTTTTCCTCTGCAATAGCGCGAGTAATCTCGCTTACCTGTTTCAAATTAAGCTCTCGTGCAAGGACTATCACATCCGCAAAATTCGCATAAAACTTCACAGCTTCGATATTGCTGATATTGCACTGAGTGGAAAGGTGTAACTCAACTCCTGCAGCGTGTGTCGCATTAATCACAGCCATGTCAGCAGCGATAATGGCTGAAATACCGCTTTCTTTTGCCGTGGCTACGACATCTTTCACCGAATCAACGTTCTTATCATAAATCACAGTATTGACTGTCAGGTAGGACTTGACGTCGTTTTCATTGCAAATTTGCGCAATTTCTTTCAAATCAGTCAAAGAAAAGTTAATGCTTGACTTGGCACGCATATTCAAATGCCCGGCACCGAAATAAACCGAGTCCGCCCCAGCATTAATAGCAGAATGCAGTGCTGCAAAGGATCCTGCGGGCGCCATTATTTCTATGTCTTTTCTATTTATATTCATCTATATTTACCAATTTATTCGATACAAATCATGCAAAAATAAACCATTTATTCCTTATTTCCTATAGAGTTGTAAGGATATTGTCTAATAATTGCAAATACTTTTGTTTATGTTAATATGCAAAAAAAATAGTATAATGCATAATAGATTAAATGCAAAAAATATAAAGGTAAAATATGACGATTTGGATTGGTAAGTATTCAAAGTATATAATTTATTCTATCTTAACTATTGTTTCTTTATGCTTGTTTTCATGTAAGTCGGCAACAAAGGATATAAAAAAAGTATCTAAAAGAGTGAGTAAACCATTTGAACCATGCATATTAGATTATCCCGGGAAACCTGCAGGAAGTCCAGATAGGGAAAACTTAGGTGAAAACGTAAATTCCAGATTCTTTGAGATATTTCCCATAATTTCAGCCGATGGTAAAACTCTGTATTTTATTCGAGGTGGACATCCATATAATTTAGAGGGAATTGAATCTGCAGGAAAGTTAAATTCTCAAGATATCTGGGTTTCAGAGTTGAAAGATGGTAAATGGCAGGAAGCATACAACCCCGGCTCTTCTCTCAATGATAGATTTCCTAATGGAGTTTGCAACGTAAGTCCTGATGGAACCACTCTGCTATTGACTAATAAATACAACCATGACGGTACTCGTGGAGATGGTTTTTCAGTAACTCATAAGTTGAATGGGAAAGACGGCAATTCAGGATGGACTTATCCTCAAGGGTTAGAAATAGAAAATTATTACAATTTTTCTAAATATGCGGTTGCAAATTTATCAGCTGACGGGAAAATTTTGTTATTAGGATTGGAACGAAAGGACAGCAAAGGGGAACTGGATATTTATTTTTCTAGAAATCTGGGTGAAAACAAATGGAGTGAACCAACCAACTTAGGGGACGTTGTCAACACAGGAGCTGATGAAAGTGCTCCATTTTTAGCAGCCGATGGTAAAACATTATATTTTGCAAGTGATGGACACTGTACTTACGGAGGTCTTGATATCTTCTATACAAAGAGACTCGATGATACTTGGACTAACTGGAGTGAACCTGTAAATCTTGGACCGGAAGTTAACTCCCCGGACTCTGAAAACGGTTACTTTCTGACAGCAAAAGGAGATTATGCTTATTTTTATGGTGTAAACAAAAGATCTAATGGAAAAGCAGATTATGATTTATATAGAATAAAATTACCTGAAAAAGCTAAACCCGAACCAGTTTATCTTATTACAGGCTCTGTTGTAAACGAACTTACTAAGAAGAAAATGGATGCAACTATTATATATGACGATAGAGACACCGGGGAGGAGCTTGGGGTTGCAAAAACTGATCCTAACACTGGTATTTATCAGATTGTATTGCCCAAAGGAAGAAGTTACGGTATCAGAGCTTTTGTTGATGGCTATATGTCAATCAGTAAAAATCTGTCCTCCGCAGATATTGAGCAATTTGAAAACTTTGAATTAGATCTTACTGTTAATCCGGTAGTTAAAAACAAACCTATAGTCATAGATAACATATATTTCGATTTTGGCGAATATGAACTAAAGAAAGAATCTTATTACGAATTGAACAATATCTCTGATTTTTTGATAAAAAATGAGAATATCATAGTTGAAATATCAGGTCATACAGACAATATTGGTAGCAACGAAGACAACCTGAAACTGTCGAAAAACAGAGCTAAGTCAGTAGCTGAGTATTTAGTTTCGAAAGGAATACAAAACAACAGAATAAGCTATGTTGGACGCGGCGAAATAAGACCTATAGCTGACAACAACACTGATGAAGGAAGAGAAAAAAATCGCCGTGTTGAACTTGAGTTTGTTGATTAGATGATATGCTTTCCGAATTATATATTTAACTAAGGAATTTCTTTGCTTAAGAAGATTTTCTTAAGAATTATTTCGATACTTTATATTTATTATATTGAGGATAAAATGGCAAGTTTTAGCGCATTAAAAACAGAACTGATAAATTATTTTAAATCTCCTTACGAAATTGAAAAATGGGATGAAGATTTTGGTACAAAGCTGAGTTTCTGGTTAAAGATACTGGCTATAGACTTTATAATCTCTGCTATTATAACAATAATAATGTCTATAATTGAAGGATTGGGTATCTTCAGCATGGAGAATCATGCAGTGCTTGAAATGATGGAAAGTTTATCTCCTGTTGTTTTTATCATTTTAGCTGTATTTATGATTCCATTTATTGAAGAGCTGGTGTTTCGCTTACCACTTAGGAACAGATTCAATCCTCTATTTCGATTAATCACACTATTTTCTAGAATATTTGGTAAACAAGTACATCAGGATATGAAAGAAGCCTTTGAATCTATATATGCTAAATACTTTAAAATAATATTCTATTCTTCAGCTTTGATATTTGCACTTCTGCACATAACAAATTATGATATGAGCTTTACTCTGCTGCTGTTTATGCCTCTTTTGATTCTGCCACAGTTATTATTCGGAATGTTTGGCGGCTATATTCGCTTGAAACTTGGCTTCTTTTGGGGAGCTTGTCTGCATTTTGCGCACAACCTGATTTTTCTTTCAATTCCATTGATAATGATGATGAATAGTGACGAATACAAATTCAACAATGATGCTGTAGATGCCATTTTTCTATCCACAGAAAATGTAAGTATACAAATTGAAGAATCAGACTTCAGCTTCTTTTCAAGTAAACATGCACAGTTTTCGGATGATTCACTTAGTTTTAAAGACTATGGATTGAATGAAATCATTCTTATGCTTTTAGACGTACGAGAAGAGCTTGTGAAATTTGAGAATGTTCCTTATTCTAAAGGCCTTCGTTTAGAATGCAATGCTAAAGTGCTGAATGATTCTGTAGATATTAATAAAGCACTATTAGAGCAACTTGAAAAGCATTATCATTTCAGAATAAGCCAACAGACATCTTTGGAAAAAGGATTAGAAATTTTCATAGCGGACACAGCAAAATTCACTCAAAATACCAAAGCGCCAAGCAATGAAACCTACAACACACATATTTCTTCATCATTTGGCAGTATGGAAATGACCAATGTAAGCTTAGGAGACTTAGCTGAAACTCTAAGTAAAAATATGAATCAACCGGTTAGCTATACCGGAAGCAGCAAGCACAGAATAGACATCAGCTACGATACCGGAAGCACAGATGAAATCAAAAAAGTTCTATTCGATAAATTAGGCTTGAAGTTCAAAGATATCAAGCAAGAGCAGAGCTATTATTTGGTTGAAGGGGTTGAGTAAGGGAGAGGGGAATTTTAAAATTTAGAGACTATATATACATATTTTTAATATCTTTGACTTTGTATAATCACAACATTATAAAACAACTATAGTATCAATAATATAAGTGTACTCAAATGAGTTATAGAATGGCGAAAATCTTTATTGTGTTTTTACTCCCACTTATGGCATTTTCTCAGGAGCTAAAGCTTGCCAAACCAATATTCAGACCAGATCTTTATCCAGATTATTATGATATTAAAAACTATGGAACAAGTAATGACTTGAAATATTCATATTTTGCAACAGCAGTATATCCAGGGGGAGTTGGTGATATTTCTTCTTACTTCATTTATGACAACGAAAATGAGAGATTTGACTACTTAGTTAATGAATATGCAGCAGAAGGTTTTATCTTTGGCATATCTCAAGCTTTTTTTAGTCCTGATAGTAAATATTTATGTATTATTGCTTGGGATTCTACTAGTAACGACTATATTTTAAAGTGGGATTTAGCTAAAAAAGAGTTTTTAAAACCAATATCTCTATCTGATTTTACAAGTGGTATAAAAGAAGTCAAATTTCTTGATAATGATAGATTTATCAGTATTTCCAGTATCAGCAATATGGATAGATTATCAAAGGCGGTATCGTGCCATTCTTTAAGCACAGGTAATTTACTATGGAGTGTTGATGTCGAAAATGAAAATATTATTTCAATAGACAATACAGTAGACGGATTTGTTTCTTTAAATTCTTATTACCCTGATGGAAGGGCTTATTGGTTCAAAGCTTGTTTCTGGGATAACTCAGGTCAATTACTTCGTGAAGTTGTTTTCCCTGATAATTCCGTTCCTACATTTGCATCAAATATTATAAGTATTGACTCCAACATACTTGTATCAAATTTAATCTCTAAATTCTCTTCTTATGATTATGGCATTGGATGTTTGACTAACTCAAATTTGGAACTGCTTTTTAAGACATCTGATATGAATTATGAGTCGATGTTGAACGTAAGTCCTAATAAAAAACGAATTGCATATCTAACTAATTTTAATACTATTAAACATTACATCATCACTAAAAATAATCTTCGCGAAGAGAAGGAATTCCCCTTAGATATACCTGTCTCTGATTACGTATTCAAATGTGTTTATACCGGAGATAACAAAATAGCTTATTTAACATCTTCAATGATTAAAGAATATGATTTTGTAAGCAAAACAACAAAATTCTTGTCATTACCTAATGGTACTATAGAAAACATAGAATATTTTAATAATGATCCAAATAAATTAGTCTTAAAAATTACTGATCATAATATATCTGAATATCAACATCTATTAGTCTATGATGTAAAACAAGATTCAATATGCGCGCAAAAATTATTACAATACAATAACAAAAATTATAAATTTGAGTGGATAAATATTTCAAGAGATGATCAATATATTCTACTTCACGAAGATTATAGTAAAGTATCGTTGTATTACTTAAATAATCTAACAGTATACAAAACATATCAAACCAAAGACTTCATAAAAATCAATTATGCTCAGATATCAGAAGATAATCAAGAATTATTACTTTCTTGTGCAGATTCAACTGTTAGAATAATTAGTGTTCAAGACTGGAGTGAAAAGCACAATATAAAAATTGGGAAGAATTGTGATTATATTGATTATGCTTCAAGTAATAAATTATTTATAGCAAGTAAATATATACCAAATGGAACTTGGAATTATAATATTTTGCAAATCGGCAACGAGCTTGAACAATACTCCAATTTTAGTGGAAAAAATCGTTCTAGAACTCACAAACCTTTTGACTATTATCCAAAAGATAATGTATTATATTTCGCAGACTTCAACAATATATATATAAATAAAGACCTCGAAACCAACAAAATAAATACAACATTATGTCAGAGTGAAAGTGATTATA
>JBFHIJ010000039.1:0-31288 GCA_041596515.1 Chlorobiota bacterium | reverse complement strand
TTCGTCAGACCAAGGTTTTGCCGCCGACTTCCTTCAGATTCCACCTCACGATGGACACCCTTGTCTTTAGCTAACGATTCCCACTATCAAGGCTCGCTTGGGACTTCCACCCTATAGTTGATACCCATGCTGGGCACACTAAAAAAAGAGAGGCTGTATCTAAACAACCTCCCTCTATAAATTTTTTACTCGTATTAAGTCTTAGCTTATAGTTTTACTACTGTACGTAAGTACATCATTGCACCCATATCTTTGCGGTAATTTACAACATCATCTACTTTATAAGAATATGCTTGTTTCATGTATTCACCTTGCATGAAAAGACCTGCTCCCCATTCGAAAAACACACCTTTAGTTACATTATATCTTGCAGTTAAATCAACTTCCTGACCATAAGCGGATTCGTCACTTGCAGTTTTAGCATTAGTCATAAACATGTGACCAGTAAGCGTAAACATCCAGTCTGATTTTGATGATCCATAAACCATACCCAAATATATATCATTCACACCTGCATTTGCATAAGGCTCTTTACTTACAAAGTAATCCATCATGCCCATGAATTTATGCTTTGCTCCCAACCTGTTGTTATAGGTAGTGATTTTTTCAGTTTCATCATAAGCTGTACCGGAGTGCATTTCAGAACCTGCTAATATTTTAATCGGTTTAAAGTTGTAAGACAGCTCAAATGCAGCTAAATAAGCTCCAATATCTGTGCCTTCACTACTACCCATTTGATAAGCGCCTTCTAAAGAAGTTCCTAAGTTTCCGTAATTTCCAAAATAGCTTACAGCAAATGTGTATCTACCCAATTTATTATGGGTTTCTCTCTCGCCTTCATTTTGACCGGCGACTTCGACATCCGTGTAATCGTTTTCTGCATATATGGTTACATCTAAGTCGGATTTATCAGTAAGATTAAAACGAGTGTATAAACCGGTTATACACAAAGCATCATAGTCTACCGTACTATCGGCACGCCAATTAGAAGGAACAGCTGCCAGCATCTGGCCGGTATTTGCATCAATTTTTCTTTCGTTTAATCTAAAGAAATCAATAATCCAGTTATCAGTTTTATAGCCTAAACGAGCACCGTCAAAAGCTCTTTCATGATAATTCCAGAAACTATTTGATATAAATCTGCCTGTGCCGTAATTCATTTGAAATCTACCAACCTGTGCGCTTAGAGGCATATTAAAAATATTATCAAATTTGACAAATCCCTGAATCATCTCAAGACTACTGTTGTCACTAGTAAGCCCTGGTTCTTGTCCCCACACACGAGAATCTTGCATCTCCATAGTAAAGCCGACGTGTTTGTTAATCCATTTTTCTACGCCCAGGCGAGTTTTCATACTTGCATAGGACTGCATAAAAGTGGAGTTGTCGAAATCTCTGCCGTCAATATAAGGTATGATTTGAGACATACCTGTAATTTTCCAGCCATCATACAAATCTGTTTTTATTTCTTTTTGTGCAAAAGCCGGCAATGAAATAGCCAAAATCATAAGTAAGGTAATTACTTTTGTCATAACAGGAAACCCATAATTATACAATAATATTTCAATTTATATTGCCACACAGCAATTTATAAAATATTGTTCAAATATTACACATCGCTCTCTTTCATAATAAAGAATATGATATTTAATTATTGTATAAGGATTTAGGTGATACTGATTCTAAACTTTGCATAAAAAAAGAGACCACATAGCATGCAGTCTCTTGTTGTCTAACTTGTAGTTGAATATTTTTATTTTACATTCAGCTTGATGCAATTTTCTACATAGCCATCAAGAGGATATGAAGCAGCGCTAAGAGCAATATTTTGTGAAGGGTATTCTATTTTAAGTAAACCACTTCCTTCTCCATAGTAGAAATGACCTAACATTTCTGCATCAACTCCACCCGGTATAGGAAATCCATTGATTGTGCCGGTTCCTGTTATGTGGAATTTGATATCTATTTTACGAGCTTTATAGTCAGTATTTTCAACAGAAAATGTTGATTCTCCTTTTAGTTCACCTATAATAGTTAGATTACCGGATATTATAGCAGATACAGTACTAAAGCTTATAGGTAAATCTACAAAGTCCATAGTATAAACTTGCCATTCATTTTTAGTTAAATCAGCAATAGTAACCCAAGCATCTTCAATCGGGAGGTCAAAAGGTAACTCAGCAGGCATTACGTCAGAAACTAAACCTTTCAAAACTTTTCCGTCAGGGATAAAGTGTTTGGAATGGTCGGCACCATCTCCTTCGTATTTATATATATAAGAATCTTCGTTTAAAACTTTTTCCTGACCGGTTACAGTAACCGTAAATTCATATCTTGAATCATTATCTATTTCTCCGGTAGCGTTTGGTATTTCATACCCCTCATATGTCCATGTATCACCGACTGAGGCTTTAAAGAAAGTATCGCTTACGTCAGGCGGAGTAATTGGATTATCATCTGTAGTATCTTCACCGCATGAATTTATTAATACCATTCCGGTTAGGAATAGCATTATCGTTAGTAATTTTGTTTTTGGCATAGTGTTTTTCCTATTTAATATTATATCTTATAAGTTTTGTAGTCATAGCAGGCAATGTTTGAGAACCTACTCCCGGAATTTCCATTTCGATACTTCTTTGTGCTTGTATAACTTTGCCAATTCCATTTACAAAATATAAGTCTTGTAAAATGTCAACATCAAAAGAAATCAGCATTAGTTTGAGAGTCATGCTGACACTCATACTTATTGTATATTTTTGGCAGTGATGAGTCTCATTATTTATTGTAAAGATAGTATCTTGAGCTCTTTCTCCATCAGCAGACACTTCTACTTCTACTTCTAAATCCTGACCACCGTAATTTATACTTTTCGTTTCTTTTTCTGTTTTAATAATTCTCCAATCCGAATCAGACGAATCGACCGCCATTAGCCACTGATCTTCAAAAAATTCTTCTGTAGGGAGTCCATCAAAACTTGCAGAAGCAATAAAATTGCTGAATGCATAAATTTTAGAACCTTCCACACTATAATACACATCATTAGTCTCTTCAGTTGCAGAGTTTTTTGTAGTAAACACATATCCGCTTCTGTCTAAGACTGTTATAGGTCCTGAAAGATAAACAGAATCCTGAGTTACTTCTGACTGTGGTGAATCGACGATAACGTCATAAATCCAATAACTTCCATCAGAAGTCGGAAAAAAACTACTACTATTATTCTTAGGAGTAACCGGAGAATTGCTATTATCATCTGAGCACGCAAAAATAGCGAAAGCCATAAGCAAAAGTGATAGATATTTTTTCATGGAGTATCCCTCAGTTTTATACTATTATATATTTATAATTCAATTTAAGCTATTTCTCTGTAATAAAAAAGTACAACTTTGTAAAAAGTTAGCCTTGCTTAAATCTATGTATTTTGCATATTATCTAGTAACTACCATTTTGAGTGTTTTTGAGTATTCATCTGCTTGTAGTTTATAAATATATGTACCTTGTGGCAAGCCACTCATATCAATACTTGGAGCATATTCATTCGGGTTCATCTCGTTATTGATTAGCGATTTTATCAGTTTGCCTTCCATGTCATAAATATTTAGACTGACTTGCGCCCGTTTATTAAGTCTAAACTTGATTTGAGTATTATTGGTAACCGGGTTCGGATAGTTTTGATATAAACTAAACACATTATTCTGAAACTCAGGTACGCTGTTCGGCTCTCTTGTGAAGCCGAGTTTTGTCATTTCATCTGCGGTCAATGGCTCTGCGTAAAACAGATGTGCATTGTCTATTCTGCTGGTAAGAAATGTCCATTGCGTTTGGTCTGTTGCAGTAGTTGGGTCTCCGTCATAGTCTGCAAAATCAAATTTTAACGTTTTATCCCAATCTAAAGGAAGAGGAATAACACCTGTCATATTCTCTAATTTGTGAGATGTTTCATTATATGTCAGCATTTTGATTTCGCCGGTTTCATTATAAGATTTGATAGCTTTGTTTGTTCCACCTTTATTAAAGTGGCAGTCACCACAGGATTTACCATCTTCGTCAATAAGATGTCCGGTAAGTGGTGCAATAATGACATTAGTTTTTCCATCATACACATGAGTCATAAAAGATCCGGAAGTGAATTTGCCTCTACGTTTCACAAGCATTTGGAAATCTTTGGTTTGAGTGTTAGCTCTTTTTATGTGACCTTCTATTACAGATTCTATATGGCAATTTTGGCACTGCACCACAGCTTTCACGTGGCATGCCTGGCATTCAAATTTATCCGATTTGCCATGTATACTGTGTGCTGTGTTCGATGGTAGATTGTTTACTGAGTGGCAGTTGGTACATTTTGCTTTTATAGCACCTTCTGCTAACATAGATGCATATTGAACGCCATCATCGCCATGTAATTCGGATGGCTGGTGGCAACTCCAACACTTCATACCATGCTCAGTATGAGGGTTTTCATGATTAGGGTACATATTAGTTTCAGCTATTTTTCTACTGTGGCATGACAAGCATGTCGCTTCCGATACAGAATTATTATCTGCGGTGTTATGACAATCTCGGCAAGAATGTTTGTAATCATCATTATCCACAGGAGTTCCATCCGGATAATTTGCAGCATGGCAGCTTTTACAAGCAAGCTGATCTAATTCTATACCTGTAAGCAATTCCATGCCGCCATTTTCTTTATTATAAGCAGTAGCTTTGCCTTCTCTTGTGCTATGTAAGCTGGTGCTAAAATTTCCCTGTGCCCAAATAATCACCGGAACTGAAATAATAGCAAGTAAAATAAGTAAAAATCTTAATTTCATAACATACTCCATTATATTTATTAATATAATCTATTTTACAGATTAAATCACTTGGCAGCAATATAAAATATTATGCTATGTGTATCAAGGTAAATTATACTTATGTAACCAATACGTTGTTATAGATTTGCTGAATCGTCTATATTTTCTGTTTTTCCGTAGAAAAAATCGTCTGCTGTTAATGATATTTTTCTGGCAAGAGATGATTTTTGTATACCTTGTCTTACTATATTATGCAAGATTGAATTAGGATGTGAAAAAGGGCATACCTTCATGCACAGTCCGCAATCTGTTCCAATATGCCTCCAGTAAAACATACATCTTTCAGGATTCATCTGCCATTTTTCTACACCTCTGACTATAGTTTTTTCAGATTCTGGAATAGCACCGGAAGGACAATTTGTAGCACACTTCTTACATATTTCGCAGAAATCCTGCACACCGAATCTAATTTTTTTGTCTTGGAGCAGTGTCATATCAGTAGTAACGACACCGAGTCTAATTCTTGCACCATATTTTGGAGAAATCAAATAACCGGCTCTACCAAGTTCGCCAAGTCCTGCATCTTGAGCTAGCGCAGGTAGTATTACTTCATAGTTAGAACCCGGAATATGAGCTTTTGCATCATATCCCATATTTTTAATAAATTGAGCAAGTGCCATGGATATTTTTTGAGTATCCATATATCGGATTGCCGTTTCTTCAGTAATGCTAATATTTGGAGCTTCGTTTACTTTAAAGTAGTCCATCTCAACTGAATATACTATAGCATATTTATGTGTGAGATTTAACTCTTCTCCCCATTTGCCAGGCCCTCTACCTCTATGTGAATAAATCCATCTAGGATTTATCTCAGTAGTACCGACCTCACAAGCACCAAGATGCAAGGTTTTCTCTTTTAGGATATTAGTTAACTCAGTAGATGATTTTTCTACTTTGTAAGCATTAGGTGGAGTAGTTGCCTGATAACAATTATTATGTTGGATTTGAAAGAGAGCTGAAATATATTCAGATTTTATTGGGTCATAATATTTAGCACCTGGCGACATAAGTTCCGGTTTGTTCCTGATTTTTTCATCTATCTCCAGATTTTTAGGTCTTATTTTATAGTAATGTGTATGTTTTTCAGTACCTATGAGATATTCTTCCCGAGAGAACATCCCATCTCTTTCATCAAATTGTTCTTTTGATTCGAATATCTTCAGCTCAGATGGTCTACCAATTGGAATTAAATATACCAACACTGACAGACTCATCACTATTGCCAATATAAATGCTATGCCACTACTGATATAAATTGAAAATGGTATCAAAAGCAAAGTAGAAGTAGCTGAAAATACAGAAACAACTACAGCTCGCATCTTCTTTTCTTTATAAGAAACAAATGCAAAGTAGATTAATATTATTGCAAACACTGCAAATATGACTACTGAAAAAATCAAGGATACCTCAAACATATTTAAACGCCTATATCTTCATTCCAAAGCTCAGGTTTTTCATCCATGAATCTTTTCATTAGATTTTTGCTGTCTTCATCGTCTAACACTTCTACTTTCACACCTCTGGATTTTAGGTGTTCTTCTTCTCCCATGAAGCTTACATTTTCTCCTATTACCACTTTTGGAATGCCATAGAGCAATATTGCACCGGAACACATGGGGCATGGAGAAAGTGTTGTGTAAAGGACTGATTCTTTATATATTTTAGCTGGGAGTCTGCCGGCATTTTCTAAGGCATCCATTTCACCATGTAGAATGGCACTCCCCTGTTGCACTCTTCTATTATGGCCACGTCCTATGATTTCACCATTATGAACTATAACAGAACCAATAGGAATTCCTCCTTCCTCGAAGCCTTTTTTTGCTTCATCCAAAGCAGCCTGATAAAACTTATCCATAGCACATCTCACTATAATTTGTTTACAAAATATTAGTTCTCTTTGCTTCATCCCAAAGTTCATCCATTTCGCCTAGGGTCATATCTTTAAGCTCTTTGCCCATCTCTTTGGCTTTTTTTTCAACATACTGAAAGCGTTTAGTAAATTTATTATTCGTTTTTTGAAGAGCTTCTTCCGGAACTATATCTGCAAATCTAGCAGCATTTACAAGAGAGAATACAAAATCGCCAAATTCTTCGCGAACTCTTTCCTTGTCTTGCCCATTATGTAACTCTTCTTTCAGCTCTGCAAGCTCTTCTTCAACTTTATTCCATACGTCTTTTTTATCATCCCAGTCGAATCCAACTCTGGAAGCTTTATGTTGAATTCTTTCAGCTCTGAGCAGTGCAGGCAGAGCAAGCGGAACTCCATCTAATGCAGACTTCTTGCCTTCTTGTTTCTTGAGCTGTTCCCAATTTTTCATCACATCATCTGACGATTCTACTTCAACATCTGCAAAAACATGAGGATGGCGATGAACCATCTTGTCACTGATTTTAGTAATAACATCATTCAGATTAAAAGCCCCCTTCTCTTCAGCCATGATTGCGTGCATTACTATATGCAACAATACATCACCAAGCTCGCCTGCGAACTCATTATCATCTTTTTTATGAATTGCATCGATGGTTTCATAAGCTTCTTCTATCATCAAGTGTGCTATAGATTCATTCGTTTGGGCACTGTCCCAGGGACAGTCTTTACGTAATATTTTTACAATTTCCACAAAAGCAGTAAATCTATCTATGTAGTTTTTAGGATTTGCTGGTAATGGGACTTCTCTATTTTTAGACATATTTATCCTTTGTATTCTATTATCAAAATATTGATTTGGTAAGTAGTTATTTTACTAATATAATCGTTTTTTTAAAGAATAGAGAAGACATTTACGAAGTGATATTTATATATTGATTATGGGAAACAATATTTTTATTTTTTTGGATTGCTAAGCATTATCTATATTAGTATAGTATGTAATTTACTATAATATGATATAATTTTATTCGTTATTAAGTTCGATGTATACTTTATACTTCAAAGCCAATAAATTATTGTAGAAACAATCCAAGTATTATTGTCACTAAGTTGGTATATATCAAGGACACAAATCAAATTTAGGGATTTATCCTTAATGCTTAGGAATTCAGATATTATATTTTGTTATGCACTATAGAATACAAAAACAGTTGTACTTTTTTAATTGTAGAGGTATGTATGAAGAATTTATTGATTGCATTAGCTTTCATAGTAGCATTAGGCTACACTGCAGAAGCACAGAAGACTCAAACTTATTACAAAGTTGGGGAAAGTAATCTAAACGTCGGTATTGGTTTAGGTTCTACTTTAGTAGGTAATCTTGATTTGCCACCTATTTCCGCTTCTTATGAAGTAGGCTCCAATTTATTTAATATTCCAAATGTAAGCTTGGGTGGATATGTTGGTTTTGCTCAGAGCTCAGAGAGCTACTTCAGTTGGAAGTGGTCTTATACTCACATTATTGTGGGTGCTCGAGGCAGTTATCATTTTTATGGTAATAATCTCTGGGACTGTTACGGTGGCTTGATGATTGGGTACAACATAGTATCATCTTCTATTGATGGGCCTGATGACGATATTTTTGGATACTCAGCAGCAGGAAGTAGTCTGACAGGCTCACTTCATTTAGGTGCAAGGTATTATATATCTAAAAGCTTTGGTTTATACGCGGAGCTTGGATATGGAGTTGCTTTTTTGAATATAGGTGCGACTTTCAGTATGTAGAATATAAATATTTTAAGAACAAAGGGCTGCTTGATTTGAGAATTCAAATTAATTAGCTCTTTTTTTTTTACAATATCTCATAATGCAGAATAGAGAATTTCGATTCACTAATAGAATGTATCTTCTTATCAATCAAACAATTAGGTATTATTGTTTTTTGTATTGTCTAAATTGCTTATATTTGTTAATGTTATGGAAAACATTTCCAAAATGAAATGAGCAGTAATGTAAACTATTTCTGCCCAAACTTTAGATGCTTATTAGGATAATTTCGTCTATTAATTCAAATAATTGTTTCAATTTTTCGGGTTTCCGATGGCTAAAAATATTGCAAGTAGAAAGTTATGGGCACTTGTATTAGGTGTATCAAGTGGCTTTGGTAAAGAATGTGCTTTAGAGTTGGCAAAAAGTGGATATAATATCTACGGTGTACACATGGACATGGGGTCTAATAAAAACAAAGCTGAAGAGTTCAGAACCGTACTTGAAACATTGGGTGGAGAGGCTGTTTTTTTTAATTTAAATGCAGCTGATGATGCTAAACGCAAAGAAGTTATTGATTTTATAAAAGAGCGCCAAGAGGCTGATGAGAACCACGAACTTAGAGTCCTCATACACTCTCTTGCTTTTGGTGCTATCAAAAAGTTTTTTAGTGAAGATCATACAGAAATGCTTACTAAAAAGCAAATTGAAATGACTTTAGACGTAATGGCAAACAGTCTTTTATATTGGACACAGGATTTATTTAAAGATAAGCTTTTAGCAGAAAACTCCAGAATTTTTGCAATGACTTCAATTGGTTCTACTCGCGCTATGCAATATTATGGAGCAGTATCAGCTGCTAAAGCTGCGTTGGAATCATATATCCGTCAGATTGCCGTTGAGCTTGCACCTTATAAAATAACTGCAAACTCTATCCACGCCGGTCTTACAGATACTCCTGCAGCTGCAAAAATTCCGGGATTTGAAAAAATGCTTGCTCAAGCTAAAGATCATAATCCATTTCATAGAAACACAGTACCACAAGACGTTGCAAAAGCAGTTTCTTTGCTTGTTGACGAAAAATTCTACTGGATCACAGGCGATGTTATCCATGTAGATGGTGGTGAAAATATTTTGAACTTTATAGAAAGTTAATATGGAACTTGCTGATAAATATGCCCTTATATCGGGCATTACAGGTGATTTTGGTAAAATGGCCGCATTCCGCTTAGCGGAATGCGGTTATGGTTTATTTGGAGTTCATTTTGATTTAGAAAATATCAATGATAAAGTTAAAGATTTAAAGTCTGAGCTCCAAAAAAATCAAACTGATTTCAAATTATTCAATTTAAATGCAACTGAACCTGAAAACAGACAATTAGTTATTTCAAATATGCAGAGATATTTGGGAGACACACTCAAACCTGAGATTTTTGTCTATACTTTGAAATACCCAACTATAGGTCCAATCATTGATGATATCCAAAGCAGGCAAGTTTCCAAAAGGAAAGTTGAGGCTACTTTTGACACTATGGCACATGGATTTATTTATTGGGTTCAAGATCTTTTTAATACAGGAATGTTAGTTCCGGGCTCAAAAATAGTCGCGATGATTGAAAATATAGATAATCGCTCCAATAACGGCGTTTTAGTTGCTTCTTATGCAGCACTGATTGAGTACGTAAAGCAATTATCCATCGAACTGTACGATTACCGTATTTCTGTCAATGCTATTTTCGGAAATTTTGATAATCCTAAAATTCCCGGCACTTTTTCCTTGCTTTCATTAGATAATAATCACTATCTTACAGGTCAGATATTTGACATGATTTAGCTTTTAATTACTCTATATATGTAAAGGGAGAAAAATGGATTTTAAACTTACCGAAGAGCAACAAATGCTCAGGGATATGGTGCGTGATTTCGCAACTAACGAACTTAAACCTATCGCTACTCAAATTGACGAACAAGAAGCTATTCCTCAAGAAATCATAACTAAAATAGGCGAATTGGGCATCCTTGGTGCTGCATTCCCTATGGAATACGGCGGAAGTGGTTTTGGAGAAGTAGGATACTGCTTGATACAAGAAGAAATAGGTAGAGCTTGTCTTTCTACAGCTACGTTTATAGGCGCTCACGTATCTATCGGTACGAATTCAATATTTAATGGCGGAAACGAAGAACAAAGACAAAAATATATCCCTCAACTAGCTTCCGGCGAAAAAATTGCTGCTTTTGCTTTAACTGAGCAAGGCGCTGGATCTGATGCTTTCAACTTGAGAACTAAAGCTGAAAAAGACGGCGATAACTGGATTATAAATGGCGAAAAACTTTGGATTACTAATGGTCCTTTCGCTGATGTTTTTGCTGTATATGCCAGAACTAATCGCGGGATTACTGCTTTTGTTGTAGAAAAAGGTACTGAAGGCTTTACTGCCGGCGCCCCTGAGAAAAAAATGGGCATCAAAGGTTCTAAAACGTCTTCTTTGACTTTTGATAATGTAGTTGTTCCTGACGCTAATAGATTAGGACAAGATGGCCGTGGCTTCCTTATAGCTATGAAGACTTTAGATGCAGGACGTTTAGGTCTTGGTGCTGCTTGCTTGGGGGGCATGAAAGAAATGCTTGAGCTTTCAGTTAAGTATGCTAAAGAAAGAAAACAATTTAACGAACCTATCGCTAACTTCCAGGCAGTTCAGGAAATGATTTCGGAAATGGCTACTCAAATTTATATTTGTGAATCTCTTATCTATAGAACTGCTTATAAGTATGACGCAGGTACTATGCTTTCGAGAGAGTCAGCTATGGTTAAATTAGTTTGCTCAGAAGGGCTTCACACTTGTGTTGATTTGGCTATGCAGGTGCACGGCGGTATGGGATTCTCACGTGAAATGCCAATCGAAAGATTCTACAGAGATTCTAGAATCAATAAAATATTTGAAGGCACAAATGAAATTCAAAAATTCATCATTGCTAGAGATGTTTTGAAAAGAAACGGCAAAATGTAGTAATCTCTGATAATAGATTTTACTTTATCAAAGCTACTTATGATATATATAAGTAGCTTTTTTTGTTGTTTTATGGATTATTCTTTCTATATTACAACAAATACAAACAAACCATTTAGACGATGTCATTATGAAATCAATTCTATTATCTCTAATCGTGTTACTTATCTGCCAGTATTCTCTTGAAGCTAAAGAAGTGCAAAAAGTTGTAATTCCTGCTAATCCATTCATAAGATGCATGATGCAAGATGGAAAAAATATTTATTGCGGAACTTATGGTGTAGTTAAAACTAATAATTGGGGACAAAGTATTGAAAAACTTTCGACTCTTTATGCAAATGATGGTCAAGTTGTAGATATGGAAGATAAGAATTATATCGTAACTAATATTTTTAAATCTCAAGCAGGTAGTATTGTTGCATCAGTTAAAGATAAGTATATCATTTATTCCCATAATGATGGGATTGACTGGTACGAAACAAATTTGAAAACACAGGGGCTGCAACATTTCTATGAGTATGGTGATACTTTGTACATGACTAATGATGGAGAACTTTACTTATCTCAGGATAATGGAGAAAACTGGGAGATTTACTTAAGTAGACAGTATGTTGATAAGGATAAAACAAGAGATTGCCATATTTGTAAAGACACTCTCTATTTAATCAGCAAAGAAGGAGAACAACTTACAGAATGTATAATTAGATTTATTGACCTTAAAACTAATAAAACTAGTGTGTTTAATACTGATATGGATATAGATTATCTGTATTCATACAACGATGAATTATATGCGTATAACTATTTAGCACTTTACAAAAAGACTAAGGAAAATAAACATAATAAATTTGTAAAAACAATAGATATATCTCATAAAATTAAAGAGTTATTTAATAATACGGAAGAATCAATTTTTCCAATTACCTTCATGTCGCATAAGAATATTCTAGTTATGGGATTTTCTACAAATGCTAGCGTTCCTGTACCTCACATTGAATATGCAATAAGCTATGATAATGGTGAAACTTGGATTTTGGTTAATTGGAATGGCATACAATATTCCAATGATGATATGATAGTTGTAGATGGTGATATTTACATCACAATGGGCGACATTTATAAGTATGTTGCTGCAAATAATAAATTCGAGGCTTTAGGTGTGAAGTCCTATAGAATTTACACTCCTAATAAATACCGAGAATTTAATAATTACAATGTTTACCAGGACGAACAGGAGTATTGGTTTTCTGACTCCTCTGGTAAATGGACGCCAATAGAAAATAGTAGATCTTTGGATTATACATTAAACGGCAATATGTACTTTTATGATGTGGAACACAAAATATTATATTGCAATACAAAGTCAGGGATAGAAACTGTAGAGAAAGATATCTACGGATTTAATCTACAACTAGAATCAGGAAATTATCATCTAATCGAATATTATAAATCTGGAGAAAAATATCAGTCTATTTGTCAAAATGGGAATATCATTTGGTCTATTGATAGTTTAGACTACCCTTCTAATCAGTTCTACATTAATGAGCATGGCAAATACATCTATACTAAGATAGACTCGAACAAACATTATGTTTTTAGTATAGGTAATTTACAAGATGATATAATAGATGAAATTTTAATTGGTGATTTTTTAAGACCTAATAAGCTCACTAACCTAAGCTTATCTGGCGATAATATTTCATTTAGAAGCTCATGGGGGCAAATATATACTTCAAATAACTTGACTCAATCAATCGATTCGACATTATCAGCCAGTATAATTGAGAATCATTCTACAGTTTTAGCTATTAATGACATGTTTTATGCAGGAACTACTATCGGCCTGTTATTCTCTGAAGATGGTCTTATATGGGAACAATTCTTTGAATACGAAGAAGAATATAATGTCTCTGCTTTCGAATACTCACCGTATAACCAACTTTATATCTACTCTGATAAAGGTATATTTATTTCAGATGTCGACGTGTCAGTTGAGAACAGTTTCGATAAAGACGTACCCAAAATATCAATATTTCCGAATCCTACTTCAGATTTTATTACAGTGGATTCTGATTACAAAGTAAGTATTACTAGAGTCTGGGATGTTAATGGTGTAAAATATGATATATATTCAGAAGGAAATCAATTAGATATTTCTAATTTGCCTGATTCCCAATATATTCTTGAATTACACATTCATGGAAAAACATACTACAAGTTTTTCAATATAGTGCGATAATATTATTGGTATCTAAAAAATATAATCTCCTCTGTTTACATTTGTACAAACGCAATTGCAGAGAATAATATCTATAATCAAACTGTTTATAGCTTATCAAAGAGATGTTATTGGTAAATTTTTTCTAGTTTAGAGTGCTTATACTTTTTGCCTAAACCCCAAGTATTAGTTGTGAGCTAAAACAAGTTTGAATTTGATATATTAGCTAAAAAAAAGCTGCCCATAAGGACAGCTTAAACTATTATATCAATTTGATATTTTCTTATTTTACAAAGCTTGCACCAACTTCAAAAGCTTGTTTATTCAAAGGAATAAGTTTATGGTGGCGTTCAGGAAGTACTTGTTTCAAAGCTTCGAAGATGGTTTCATCTGCTACAGCTTTAGTACCTTTGATAAATGCACCAAGCATAATCATATTTAATACTTTGATATTTTTCAATTTAACCGCTTCATCTGAGCCCGGCACAGCATAGATATTAATATCAGTACGAGTAGGAGCTTTTAGGATGTTAGTGCTATCATAAAACATATTACCGCCTACTTTGATTCTGCTTTCGAATTTATCAACTGAAGGTTGATTTAAAGCAACAACAGAGTCAAACATAGAGATATAAGGAGAACTTACTTTTTTATCAGAAACGATAGTAGTAGCATTCGCAGTACCACCACGCATTTCCGGACCGTAAGAAGGCATCCAACAAACTTCTTTGTTTTCAATCATGCCGGCATAAGCAAGAATCATACCCATAGAGAGTACGCCTTGTCCACCAAATCCTGCAAAAATAGCTTCTTGAGTCATATTATTTGTCCTCCGGTACTTTAATATCGCCAAGCGGATAATAAGGAATCATTTTTTCAGCAACAAATTTGTTTGATTGTAATGGAGTCATTTTCCAGTTAGATGGACAGTTTGAAACCACTTCAACCATACAATATCCGCGACCTTCTTGTTGGTATTGGATAGCTTTTTTTAGAGCTTTTTTAAGTTTTCTAACGTTAGCCGGTGTATGCACAGACTGACGAGTAACATAAGTTACGCCTGGCAGAACAGCAATCATTTCAGATATTTTCAAAGGATAGCCCATTGTTTCTACATCTCTACCAAATGGAGATGTTGATGACACCATTCCGGGAAGAGTAGTAGGAGCCATTTGGCCACTAGTCATACCATAAATGCCATTATTCACAAAGATTGTAAGAATCTTTTCACCTCTGTTGGCAGCATGAACAGTTTCAGCAGTACCAATAGCAGCTAAGTCACCATCACCTTGGTAAGTAAACACGAATTTTTCAGGGAAAACGCGTTTGATACCTGTAGCAGCAGCACAAGCTCTACCGTGAGCAGCTTCAGACATATCTACGTTCATATAATGATAAGCAAATACAGAACAACCAACCGGAGCTACGCCGATAGTATCGTTTTGCAAGCCCATTTCTTTTACAACTTCCATTAGTACTTTGTGAATAGTACCATGACCACAACCCGGGCAATAATGGAGAGGTGTATCAGTAAGAGTATCGGGTTTATCCCAAACAATGTTTTCTTTTTGGCAGATTTCTTCAGTAGTGAAACCTTCAGCCATATTCATTGTATTTTCAGCCATTACTTGCCTCCTTCAATAAACATTTTTTCGAAGTTTTCAAGGATTTCTTCAGGAGAAGGAATCATACCACCTGCGCGACCGAAGAATTTAACATCAGTTTTTCCGTTTACAGAAAGCCTAACATCTTCAACCATTTGGCCATAGTTCATTTCAACATCAAAAATACCTTTTACTTTTGGAGCTACTTCAGCATAAATATCAGTAGGGAACGGGAATAAAGTAATAGGTCTGATTAGACCAATTTTATAACCTTTTTCTCTACCTAATTCCATAGCTTTCATACAGATACGAGCACCTAAACCGAAGCCGGTAAATACATAATCCGCATCTTCCAAATTCATTGTTTCGTAGCGAACTTCGTTTTCTTGTATTTTTTTATACTTACGTTGAAGGTGTAGGTTGACCTGTTCCATCTTTTCAGATTCGATGTGAAGTGAAGTGATATATCTTCTGTCACTATCTTTCGGTTTACCAGTGTGAGCCCAATCCGGGAATTCAGTTTTTCTGTCCATTTGGTCGAAAAGTTCTACTTTTTCCATCATTTGGCCAATAGCACCATCAGCAAGAATCATAACAGGGTTACGATATTTTTCAGCTAAATCAAAGCCCTCTCTTACAAAATCAACCATTTCCTGAACGCTTGAAGGAGCCAATACGATAAGTTTATAATCGCCATGGCCACCGCCTTTTACAGCTTGGAAATAATCAGCTTGCGAAGGTTGGATAGTACCCAAACCAGGACCACCACGGTTTATATTACTTAAAACACATGGAAGCTCAGCGCCTGCTATATAAGAAATACCTTCCATCATTAGAGACATACCAGGAGAAGAAGAAGTAGTCATTACTCTTTTACCTGTTCCTGCAGCACCATAAATCATATTGATCGCTGCTACTTCTGATTCAGCTTGAAGCACAACCATTCCTGTTCTTGCATTAGCTTCGTTAGCTAGATATTCTAAAACTTCAGATTGAGGAGTGATAGGATATCCAAAATAGGCATCACAACCGGCTCTAATCATAGCCTCTGCGAGTGCCTCATTCCCTTTCATAAGTTTGATTTCACCCATGGCGTATCCATCCTTATTAACTTAATTATTTAAATTATTAATTCTTTTTTGTTTTTCTGTAAACAGTAATAACTGAATCCGGACAAATCAATGCGCAACTTGTGCAACCAGTGCAGTTTTTATTAACGTTAACTGCGTAGCGGTAACCTTTCTGGTTGATTGTTTCTGCGAGGGCAAGAGTATTTTCAGGACATGCATCTATACAAAGTTCGCAGCCCTTACATCTTTCGATGTCTATTATTACTTCACCAAATAATTTAGCCATTACTACCTCGGCTTTTATGTTAATCTAAAAAATATGTATTTCTTACAAATTGTCTTCTACAAAAAGCTATTTCATAGCTATTACATCGTAAAAGCAATATCAAATTACAAAAATATTTTTAGCAAAGCAAAGTAAAAATACTGCTATGCAATGCGAAAGGTATTTATTTTTCAAGCACTTACTAAATTGTCATGCTTCTATCTTCCAAAACATGAATTTAGGCACAACTAATTTTTAACGAGTGAATTAATCGTCTTGACTTGTAGTAGATTTTAGGATTTATCGAAGAGTTATAAATATTTGAGCTACATAATAGTTACCAAGTGAATCAGTGACTACTGCCATTCCCATTTTATCCCAGCTTTTCAGTATATTAGATTTAATATCAGCATCATTCATCCAATCTTTAAAAATATTTTCTGATGGATCTTCAGTTCCATAGTAAAAACCTACGTTTTCATACGCTAAATCATAAGTTAGTTGTGTTTTAATGGTTTCCATCCTATCTTCCTTAAAATTGTCATGGGATAGCTCTCCCATTTCCAGCATATAAAGACTATGTTTATAACATTGATTAGAAATTATGTCTGTTTGCTCTACAGTATCAAATTGACTTAAGGCACGCACACTATCCATCTTAATGAGCAAATCTGACTGAACCGCTGAAGCAGGTATTTTAGTCAATGCCTTTGGCTCTAAAGGACTGCTAATATTTGAACATGCTGCAAATAGTAAAAATATAGTGAATAGGAATATTAGATTTTTCATTTGGACTTTCTGTTAATTGACTTTTCTATATTTACACACGTAAAATATTTTAGTTTCATTGTGTATATTAAAAAAAAGCTGTACAACTCAAAGTCATACAGCTATAAAATATATTCTCTTTTTCGTATCTATGCTTCTACTATTCTTCCCATGATAACAGGTGATTCTGCTTTAGCCATTTCCATAACTGTTTCAACTTTGTCTTCATTGACAATTAGAATCATACCTACACCAAGGTTAAATACATGACGCATTTCTTCTTCGTCTATGTTTCCGGTTTTCTGGATTAGCTCGAAAATAGGAAGTCTTTCCCAAGAGTTCCAGTCTATTTCCATTGCAGTGTTTTCAGGCATAATACGTGAAGTGTTGCCTACGATGCCGCCACCGGTAATATGCGAGATACCACTAATCAAATCTTTTTCTAACATCGGATATACTGTTGCAAGATATGAGCGGTGCACTGCCAGTAAGCTCTCACCTACTGTACAACCAAGAGACTCTACATATTCATCCACTTTGTACTTGCCTAAGAGCACAGCACGAGCTAAGGAATATCCGTTAGTATGCAAACCGGTAGACTTAAGACCAATCATTACGTCTCCGGCTTTAATGCGAGAACCGTTGATGATTTTCTTTTTATCTACAATACCCACGATTGTTCCTGACATATCGTATTCACCATCTGAGTAGATAGAAGGCATTTCGGCAGTTTCGCCACCAATTAGTGCACATCCGTTTAGCTTACATCCATCTACAAAACCACTTATTACTTTTTCTGCAACATCAGGATTTAACTGACCAGTAGCAAAATAATCCATAAAAAACAGTGGCTTTGCTCCGCAGCATAATATATCATCAACACAGTGATTAACTAGGCATTGCCCCACTGTATCGTGTTTGTCAGACATGAAAGCAACTTTTAGTTTAGTGCCGACACCATCGACGCTAGAAACCAAAATAGGATGCTCTAAATCATCAAATTTTGCATCGTAAAATCCGCCAAACAGACCGATTTCAGCCAATACTTTGTCATTAAAAGTTGATTTTACAAGAGGTTTAATTCTTTTTACTGTTTCATCACCGGCTGCAATATCTACACCGGCTGCTTTATAGGTAATACTCATTGGAATTGCAGTACTTAGTTAATAATTAGCCTCAGGAATTTACAAAAATACTCAATAAACAGACAAATAAAAATTGATATTATATAATTTATCAGGTAATGATTTTAAACTAGACAAAAATTATCAATTATTACCTGTAAAAGCTCACTCCTATTAACTTATCAAAATATTGTTTAGAGATTTATTTAAAATCCTTTTTCAACATAATCGTATCACTTTTTTGCATCAATAAAGAATCTATTTTTGCTATTAAACTATGTTCTAATTGGAGATGCCAATTTTTTTTGGTAATTTAATACTGAACCGTGATTCATAACTACGATAATAATAAAATATCTATTCTTATATACTAAAGGAAACACTTGATGAACAAGTACTTCTTATTTCTCGTTTTACTTTGTTGCATTTCTTTTCAAAGTGCATATTCAAATGGTATTTCGCTTAATAGCCCTGGCGCAAGAGCTTTAGGGATGGGTGGTGCTATGGTCGGACTTGCTGACGGTCCGATGACTATATACTGGAATCCTGCCGGAATGAGTAATTTCGACAAACCAATGGTAAGCTTTTTTGCGATGGACGTGATTCCAAAAAGTGAGTACAAATTTGATACTTACAAAATTGATGCTACGGCTAAAACGAATCATTATATAAGCCCTAACTTGACTGGTTATCTACCTTTAATGGACGGTAAAATGACATTAGGCTTTGGTGCTTATGTATCTTCCGGTCTTGGAGTAGAATGGGAAGGAGATGATTTGAAAGCTTTTAGTGGTGCATCCGGTACTGCTTTCGAATGGTATAACTATGTAAGAAATATCAATTTCGCTCCAGCTATCTCCTATAAAATAACAGACCAACTATATGTAGGTGCTGCAATTAATATCAAATACGGCATGCTTGATATGCGCCGCCCTCTAGATTTAATGAATACAACAGGTACGACACCTATGCCAGGTGAAGATGGTGCTATGGATACTCAGTATGAAGAGTCTTCTTCAGGTATAGGAGTAGGTTTCACTGCAGGTATCCTTTATAAACCAATGGAAGAACTAAGTATGGGTCTTACCTTCCGCTCTCCTGCGAAAATTTCTTTATCAGGAGATGCAGAAAACCCAACAATGGCGTTATTGCAATTGCCTGGCGAATCCTCTTTCGACAGAGATTTAACAACTCCAATGTGGATTGCCGGTGGTATAGCTGTAAAACCTATGAAGGATTTAACAATTACCTTAGACGGTCAATGGAGTCAATGGTCTGAGTCTGCAGAATACTTAGAAACGACTTATAATGACTGGAATAATCAGTTAGATACAATGCATCTTAAATGGGAAGACTGTCTACAGATTCGTGTAGGTGCTGAGTATATGGCAACAGACAAATTAGCTTTAAGAGCCGGTTACTATAATGACCCTGCTCCCTCTCCGGACAAAACTTTGACTATTATGTTCCCTAGTATCACATTCAACGCATTTACAGTCGGAACAGGTTACAATTTTGGTAGCTTTGGTGTTGACTTAGGCATAGAATATTTGGCAGGAAGTGAAAGAGAAATATTATTAGCAGATACAATGAAAGAAGACTGGCACGCAATGCCCGGCACTCATTCTATGAATATTTTTGCGGTATCTCTAGGTTTCAATTATTACTTTGACTAATACTTACAAGAATAATTACATTAGATTTATTTACTTGATTTGAGACACTAAAAGTGAATAAGATTTTGCGAATCAAACCGCGTTCTTATTCACTTTTATTTAATTATAGTATTGACACTTACTGATTATTTGAACTAGATATTCATAGCTTAGTTTTACCTGTCTTTAAACTCAGGTTTCCTTTTTTCAATAAATGCCTTTGTTCCCTCTATAAAATCTTCAGTTTCGCAAAGCTCTCCAAATAATTCGGATTCAAAGCGTAAGCCTTCCATCTTACTTAGGCTGCTTGCTGCATTTACAGCTCTCCTTGCTGCAGCAATTACCGGTCTGCTTTTAGAAATAATTTTTTTAGCAAATGACAGAGTTTCAACCAGCAAATTTTCGGAAGGAAAAACAGAATTAACCAAACCGATTTTTGCAGCTTCTTCTGCATCTATTATGTCTCCGGTAAGTATCAGCTCTAAAGATTTTGCCTTGCCTACCAAATGAGTGAGGCGTTGGGTGCCACCATACCCTGGAATAATTCCAAGATTTACTTCAGGTTGTCCGAGTTTTGCATTGTCTGAAGCAAATCTAATGTCGCAAGCTAATGCAAGCTCGCAGCCCCCACCAAGTGCAAATCCATTAATTGCAGCAATCGTAGGTATTTCTAATTGTTCAATCAATTTGAAGACGTAGGAACCAAATTCGGAGAACATAGTTCCGGTCTCTTTATTGTTTTCATGAAGCTCTGCAATGTCAGCACCGGCAGCAAATGCCTTTTCGCCTTCCCCCGTGATAACTAACACTTTAATTTCTTTATCAAGATACACTTGCTTCAAAGCTTTTTCTAACTCCTTCAACAACTCAAAATTGAGAGCGTTAAGTTTTTTGGGTCTATTGAGAGTAATAGTAGCAACGTTGCTATCTGTTTTATATATTATATTTTTGAAATCCATAACTTCTCCTTTTTATGTTGTTAATGTATGTCATTATTGATATTTTGCACTTCTTATCTATTTCAACATGACTATTAACACTACTTAATATTATATATGAAAAAAAATCTTGCATTGACGCTAATATTGATAATCCTTTGCAACATCTCTATCATCCAGGCAAAAGATGAGATTGTCAGTGATTCTATTCTCAATTTGGGTGTTATTTATTCTAATAAAATTATTCAATCAATAGGAAGTAGAAAGCACTCTGTGCATATCCTTGAACTTAACCGAATTATCCCTGAAAATTCTATCAGAGTTTTAAAAGCTAATAAGAACAATGCAGAGCTAGACAAGTTACATGATATAGTAAAATCTTATGACAACAACAACTATGAAATACTTGGTGCAGTTAATGCAAACTTCTGGAGATCTTACTCAAATTACCCAATAGGGCCAACAATTATAGACGGTGAAGTGCTACAGATGCATCGTCATAAGCAGTGGAGCAGTATATTTTTTGACGAATACAACTCCCCTACTATAGATACTTTTGATATTTCAGGTTCTCTCATCTATGGACGAGACACTCTTGAGATATCTTTCACAAACCGCAGGAAAGACTCTACCGGGATAGTGATATATAATCAATACGGAGGAGACCATATCCCCTACATCAAGTCTTCGGTAATAAGTACTGCTTATGAGAAAGCTGCAAAAGATAACGAGTTTGACGATTCTATTAGTGATTCTACAGAGGAAGCTTTTGATTATGATGAGTTTCGAGACAACCTTATTTCCGAGAAGCAAGCTTCGATGACGGAATATAGTATGCGTAAAATCATTGTAGAATATATCAATGTTCCCAAAGTTAACGGACCTGTCAAATGTGTCGTTAAATCTGTCACTGAGGGTTCTGCAGAAATGCCATTAAATGGATGCATTATTTCGTACGGAATAGACATTCCTAATTTCCGAATACCTGTTGCTAACGATACTATCCAAATAATGTACAGAACTAATATAATGCAGAATACTGCTTTTACTAATTCTGTTTCAGGAACACCAAGGCTTGTCAGAAACGGAAAAGACTCTCACGAAGCAAGAGCCGAAGGCTCAAAGGGAAGGCGTTTTATTAATCACAGACTACCTCGTACTGCAATAGGTTACACCAAAGATAAATCAAAAGTGTACTTAGTCACAATCGAACAAGGAAATCGTAAAAAACGCACTAACGGTGCAAATTTGAAAGAACTTGCTCGCATAATGAAAAAACTAGGCTGCTATCAGGCGATGAATTTGGATGGAGGCGGATCCAGTATAATGCTCATAGACAATCAGAATGTGATGCGAAGCTCAAGGCCGGATTATTCCAGAAAGCTATCGGTAGGTTTAGCTATAACTGCTAAAAAGAAATAAGTAAATGCAGAAAGCAATTTAAAAGAGTGGCTTCACCTTGGTAGGGGGTTATAATAAACTCCATCTGTTTTTATTTCTAATAGAACAAAAGTTAAAGATGTGGTTCTTAGATGCACATTTTAGAACACATATTCTGCATTAATAAACTCACCCTCAAATCTACTTGCAATAATCATCACAAAACTAATTAAGAGTTTATATTTCTGATTTATAGAGCTTTCCTATTGAAATTGATATTATCTTCCTGAAGGTAATGTCGCGTCTACATCAAGAGGTGCGATTACTGTATCCAAAGCCTTAAAAATCCACTTGCAAGAGCTTTTACAAGTGCTGGAAATATCGCATTTAATATTCCGAAACAAAAATTAGATGACATTTATTAGCTTATACTACCTAAATCACACAAACTAAATCCAAATATGTCATTTGAAAGAATAAAATATCTCTAAAGTCATTGCATGGCAAGGGGTTGAAACCCCTTGTTTATTATGCAATTTCGTAATATTTTCTTACAGAACTAGTAAGCATGCTCCTTGATTCTACGGTCATTTACAGCACTTTATGACATCTAATGCCAAATCTGGGCTAAATTTTTTTTGAAACCTATTTTTAATATCAGCGTAGTGTTAATCATAGTTTATTTTACTTGCCAAACGCTTTTTCCGGGGTGATTGACTTTTAAAATAAACCGAGGATTTAAGCATGAAGCTGCAAAAGCTATTCACTGTATCATTGCTGTCTTTATCTCTGATAGCGATGGAATTAATTTGGACTCGCATTTTTTCTGCTGAGTTCTTTTACACCTTTGCATTTTTAATCATTTCTATTTCTATTTTAGGACTTGGTCTGGGCGGATTGTTGCTTAGATTGATTCCTCCTTTACGCAAACCAAAATTACTTGGTATTTATCTTATTATGACTGCACTTTTAGGTGTAGTTAGTCCTATTGCTATTTTTAAAACCGGGCTGGATTTCAATCAAGTTTTCAATAGTTGGCCAATGCTATGGAATCTGGTGGGCAATGTTTTTATACTCGCATCCGGATTTATAACCGGTGGTATGGCTCTTAGCCTGATTTTTCGTGAGGATAGCGAGAAAATGGACAAATTGTATATGGCAGATCTAATAGGAGCCGGTTCGGGAGTCTTAGTCGCTGTTTTACTAATGAATACTATAGGCACACCCGCTGCAGTTGCCTATATTTCGTTACCGGTTCTTATTGCTGCCTCATTAGTTCTTAACAAGTTTTGGAAATTACTTCCGCTTGCAATTATTGTGTTTATCGCTTTTTTCTCATCTCAGATGGAAGACTATCTGACTCTGGAAAGAACTGAGCGTGCTGAAGTAGAATATACTCACTGGGACGCTATGGCAAAACTCAAAGTATACAATTTTTCAGATGATTATAAGGGTTTGAATATTGACAACGTTGCTAATTCTCCGATGTTCAAGTTTGAAGGTAACTGGAATCGACCTGACTCGCTAAAGTTCCAATTTGGTATAGATGTAAAATATCTTATAGATAAGTATGAGAATTGCACTTTCCTTTCGCTTGGTGCTGGTGGTGGCAATGATGTGCTTCAAGCTCTACAATATGGTGCTAAAGAGATTCATGCCGTAGAGGTTAATCCTTATATTAATGAATTACTCACTTCAGGTAGGTATGCGGACTTTACAGGTAATATTTATAATGACCCGAGAGTAACGGTAATAAGTGAAGATGCCAGGTCATATATTCGTCGGTTCGATAATAAATTTGATGTTATCTATTCCTTGAGCTCTAATACTTGGGCTGCTCTTAGCTCAGGTGCTTTTGCATTAGCTGAGAATTATATATTTACAATGGAAGCTTTCCAAGACTACTGGAATGCTCTTTCAGAAGATGGCATAATGATGATGGAGCATCAACTATATATGCCTCGTTTGCTGGCAGCTTGCAAGGAGGCCTTGGAAAAAGAAGGTATCAAAAACCCAGAAAAGCATATAGCTGTGATTGGCTTACCTTCTATGAGAAGAAAGGCTCTACTCCTTTCTAGACAAGAAATAAGCAGCGACATTTTGAATAATGCTTTTTATCCAAACATGAGTCAATATCCTCAATATTTTCAGATGCTCTACCCGTCATCGGACTCACTTCCTATGAATATTTACAAACAGATAGTAGAGTACGGATGGCAAACTGCAGCTGACACTACAAAAATAGATATCAGCCCTAGCTATGATGATAGTCCATTTGTAGCTCAGCTTGGCTTAATGAAGAACTTCACTTGGGATCAGGTTGGTAAGGAGTTAAACACTTACGACCTATTGTTACAACCACTCAGCAAGCTGATAATGTTGATTTTGATAGGTGTGGTGTTACTTATCATGATACCAATAAACTTATTACCTTATATCAAATATGGAAATGTATTTCCATTTAGCGTATGGTTATATTACTTTATGATAGGGATAGGTTTCATGGGTGTAGAAGCTATACTTATTCAAAAATACTCGCTTTTCTTAGGAGCTTCAGTTTATAGCGTTGCAACAATATTATTGTCTTTACTAATTGCTTCAGGCATAGGGGCAGCATACTCAGACAGATTCCAATTCAAGCAAGTATTTTTTGCAATTGTAGGATTAATAGCCTTAGATGCTTTGCTATATTCCAAATTAATATATGTTTTTGGCGATTTGCCATTAGCATTACGTATGATATTTACAGTCATATTTATGACTCCATTAGGATTTTTCATGGGCATGCCATTCCCGAAAATGAGCAAAAAAGTTGGAAAATTTGTTGATTGGGGCTTTTCTGTAAACGGGGCAGCTTCTATGCTTGGAGCTACCTTGATGGTATTAATTTCTTTTGATGTGGGATTCAATATTTCACTACTTATAGCGTCTATATTTTATATAATCGCTTTTTTCTTATCAAACCGCTATAAGTGATTACATAACATCTCAACTCTATATGGTAATTAAAGAAACTGCTCCAGATTTTGGGGCAGTTTTTCTATTTTTACTTCAATCAGTCTCTCCAAGCAGGAAGTGAGAAATAAAAGGTGCTTCCCTTGTTTTGCTCACTTTCCACCCACAGCTTACCGCCTGATCTCTCAATGAATTCTTTGCTCAATATAAGACCTAAGCCTGAACTGGATTCTCCATCTGTACCGGGTCTGGATGTATTTTCAGATAAAATAAACAACTTAGATTGGAGGTCTTCACTCATACCTATTCCACTATCCTTAAAGGAAATAATTACCTCTTCCCCATTTTTAACTCCACTAACTTCTATGCTCCCGGCAGTAGGTGTAAACTTAACCGCATTAGACAAAAGATTTCGTAAAACTCCATCTACCATTTTTGCATCTGCTTCAACTATGATGTCGCATTGAATATTATTTATAACTGTTATTTTCTTTGATTCAATTTTGGCACTTAGTAAAGCAATATTTTGATCTACCCATTGATTAAGTAACAGTTTATCCGGAACGAGAGTTATTAGACCTCGTTGCATTCTAGACCATTCAAGCAAATTTTCTAATAACTCATACACCTTCTTGACGGAATTATCTAACAAACTGGTCATATCTACTAAATCAGTATTGTCTGTTTCTTTTACTTCTTCCATAAATATTTCTGTTAGTCCTAAAACTCCTGCAAGAGGGCTTCTCAGGTCATGCGCTATTATAGAAAAGAATTTATCTTTCTCCGCGTTTAACTGCGTAAGCTTAGCTTCTTTTTCGATAATTGTTTGGACCGCTATCTTTTTGTTAGTAATATTTTTAGCCAAAATATATAGTAATGGAATGAATGCTAAAAACATTAACAATAGAATTAGAATGGTTTTTCGAGCGTCAGAATAAATATAAGCATTGAACTCATCATTGTTAACGAACGAGATAATACTCCACTTACCTATCATATTATGTAAAGGGTTTTCACCTGTAAAATCTTCAAAATGGACTTTATTAAACTTGCTTTCTTTAGAAAAATATATGTTGATATGATTACTTATTCCCAATTTATTTGATTCTGTGCACGTGTCATGCTTATTAATACAATCCCATATCTTAGGAAATAAATTCTCCAAATTTTGATTTTGTTTATCAGGATACATAAACCCCCATTCACTTTCAGGATTTGGACCAATGAAGAAATAACCTTTATCATTTGTTATATAAGTATCTCCCATTGATTGAGTAGTGTTTTGTCGAATCTGGGACAATAAAGTATCTGCTGAATAATTCATAACAAGCACGCCAAATCTATTCTCATTTTGATCGAACAGAGGAGTTGCCAAACGTATCATTGGTTTTCTTGGATTTTCAATTTTGCCATTTTCTATGTTTAGATCCATAGGAGAAATGTAAATATCATCTTTGCTTAGTTTGTTTGCATTGCTAAAATAGTATCTGTTTTTCTTATTCTGTAACTCAGGTTTTGGAACATTATAAAATTTATTGCCTTTTTTATTAACCCTGATAGTCTCTTTCCCATTCGTATCAAGGAATCTTACTTGTTCATATATTTGTTTAGCTGAGGCAAACATAAAAAATTTGTCTTGTATATCTACTTGGAAGTTACTTTTATTTTGATTGTATTCATCTTCAATTAAATTCCTTAAAAAGTCAACATCTGTTTCGACTTTATTAAGAGAGATAACTAGTTGACTACTAATAGACTCTATCAATTCACTTTCGTGAGTTATCAAGAGTTTTTTTTCGTAAGTCTTATAGTTATACATAAGAATCAGGAATACTATAATCTCAAATAGTACAAGAATAAAAATATATTTTGAAAAGCGTTTGAAAGTACTTTTATATATATTACTATTTTTCATTTTATTCCCAATCAATCAATGCAAGTTGTTTTACTCTATTAAAAGGTAGATTCTTATAAAGAAATAGATTTATACCTACTTCAAATTTGTAATTAGTATTTAAAAAATTTGTATAGTATGCCAAATCCTATTAAAAATACAAAGCATAGTACTAAAAAACAAATACATAGCTTACATTGTAAACCTTATACAATGATAGAGTCTAATTAGAGTTCCAATATTACAAACATTGAAACAAATACAAGTATTCTTTTTTTCATTCAATTTAATAATCTTTTATTTGCTATGCTTCTTAAAAAAGACTATTTTGCTTATTAGTTGTGTTTTTTAACTAATCATAACGATTGATATGTCAAATGCAATACAAGTAAGTGAAGAATACAGCAAAGTAGGATTTTGGAAAAAGCTAATTAGAAGCACTCAGAAAGCAGGAAAAGCAGTAATTTCTAAAGCTCTTCTACTGTATTATACACTAAATGACAGCGACACTCCAACAAAATATAAAGCTATTATATATGGTGCTTTAGGGTACTTTATTACTCCATTAGATGCAATACCGGATTTTGCTCCACTTATAGGATATAGTGACGACCTCTCGATTATTGTTGCTACTCTTATAGCAGTCTCCTCTTTTGTAAAAGACTCCCACAAAGAGCGAGCGCAAGAACTAATAGAAAAACTGTTTGGATAAGTATAAAAAATATATATTAATAGTTATCAGAAGCAAAATTCTCATAAATTGCCGGCTCGAAACTTCACTTATATTCTTCCCCACGCAATTTGTATATTTGTTTTTCGTACCTAAGTAGAAAATTCTATTGAGCGTAAAATGGGTGATTTTAAATTACATTCTAAATATAAACCTTCAGGCGACCAGCCTACCGCAATTAAAGAGCTGACCGAAGCTATTGAAAGAGGTGATAAGCATCAGGTGTTGCTTGGTGTTACCGGTTCCGGCAAGACTTTTACAATATCTAATCTGATTGAAAAAACGCAAAGACCGACCTTGGTTATCTCACCGAATAAAACTCTTGCAGCTCAGCTGTTTGGTGAGCTTAAAGCATTTTTCCCTGAGAATTCCGTTGAATATTTTATTTCTTACTATGACTATTACCAACCTGAAGCTTACATTGTAACTTCTGATACTTATATTGAAAAAGACTTTTCTATAAATGACGAGATTGACAGGCTAAGGCTAAGAGCGACATCTGCTTTGGTGGAAGACAGGCGTGATGTGATAGTAGTTGCTTCTGTCAGTGCTATATATTCTATTGGCAGAAAGCAGGATTTTGTAGAGCAGCTCTATCATGTATATGTTGGCAAAAAAGTAGATCGTCAGCAAATATTATATAAACTTACAGATTTACACTACACTCGCAATGACTTTGAATTTAAACGTGGCACTTTTCGTGTGCGTGGTGATGTTATAGATATTATTCCGGCTTATGAAAACCAGCTTGGTATCCGTATAGAGCTGTTTGGTAATGAGATTGACAAGGTTTCTTATATTGATGCTCTCACAGGCAAAGTCGTACAAAATCTGCAAGGAACGAAGATATTTCCTGCAAAACTATTTGTTACAGGTGATACGCAGCTCAAAACTGCTATGCAACTAATAAAAGACGAGCTTTACGACAGACTTAAAGAGCTTCGCAGTCAGGATAAGTTAGTAGAAGCTCAACGTTTAGAGCAACGCACTCTTTTTGATTTGGAGATGATGAAAGAAGTCGGCTATTGCTCCGGTATAGAAAATTACTCTATGCATGTTTCGGGACGAGATTTTGGTGAGCGGCCTCACTGCTTATTCGACTTCTTTCCTGACGACTATTTGCTTGTAATCGACGAAAGCCATGTAACTTTGCCACAACTTAGAGCGATGTACAATGGTGATCGTAAACGGAAAATGAATCTTGTAGAACATGGATTCCGTCTGCCATCTGCTATAGAAAACAGACCTCTCAAGTTTGAAGAATTTGAATCATTAGTAAATCAGGCGGTCTATGTTAGTGCAACACCGAGCCCTTATGAGCTTGAAAAATCAGATGGTGTTGTTGTCGAGCAAGTTATTCGCCCGACAGGTTTGCTTGATCCTGAGATAGATGTAAGACCAATTGCAAACCAAATAGACAATCTACTATTTGAAATTCGCAAACGACAGGAACAAGGCGAAAGAGTATTAGTTACTACACTTACTAAAAGAATGGCAGAAGATCTGACAGATTACCTGAGCAATCTGGATGTCAAAATTGCCTACATTCACTCTGACATTGATACTCTTGCTCGAGTGGAAATAATTCGAGATTTACGTCTTGGTGAGTTTGAAGTGTTAGTTGGTGTAAACTTACTAAGGGAAGGTTTAGATTTGCCTGAGGTGTCGCTTGTGGCAGTGCTTGATGCAGATAAAGAAGGATTCCTACGTTCGGAAACTTCATTGCTACAGATTGCCGGAAGGACAGCACGTAATGTAAAAGGAAGAGTTATTCTTTATGCTGACAGAGTTACCAAATCGATGAAAGCGCTAATAGATGAAACGAACCGACGTAGAAAACTGCAAACTGAATACAATGAAGCACACGGAATAAATCCGGTAACAATATTTAAGTCTTTAGAAGAAATTATAAGTTCTACTTCTGTAGCCGATATGCGAAAAGACAGCAACAAGCGAGATATGGCTTACGGAGTAAATAAGTCTAAAGAAATAAAAGTTGCTGATCCTTTAGCAGAGTATATGAGCAAAGAGCAACGCAAAGAACTAGTAGAACAGATGTTTGTGGAAATGAAAAAAGCTGCGAAAGACTTAGACTTTGAGCGAGCCGCTGAGCTTAGAGACGAAATCCAGAGACAGCAGGATATGATTGAAAAGCAGTAAGATATTTCAGCCTATGAGTAATTGGGTCATCTTTAGTTCTCAGCATAAAAAAGTACTAGCGAATATGCGTCTATTTCTATTTGAGCGATATTAATTATTGTTCTCGATTTCGTAGTAGTAAGCTTAGTATATTTAACAATAGTCGAAATCAAATACGTCATTAAGATATGAGCCCAATCCTCAACACCAGCTTGCAAAGTGCTGATAATGGATCCTTCTGAATAGACTATCTATATTCAAATCTTTCATGTAAATTTACAAACTAAAATATTTAGATGGGACTAAGGATTGAATACTTATATTTTAAATTTGAACATCTGTTTTTTCAACTAAAGAGGTAAATATGCAATACCATATATCAAAAAAATTGACTTTAGATTTCGATCAAGCTACTAATTTGGTTAAAGATGCACTTAAGAAAGAAGGATTTGGAGTACTTTCTGAGATAAACATAAGTGACATCTTTAAAGAAAAATTGAATAAAGATATTCACAGATATAGAATATTAGGTGCATGCAATCCACATTTTGCTTATAAAGCAGTCATGGAAGAAGACAAAATTGGTACAATGTTACCCTGCAACGTTATAATTCAAGAATTGGATAGTGATACAGTCGAAATATCTGCGGTAAACTCTGTAGCTTCTATGCTTGCAATTGAAAATAAAAACATAGAAAAAATTGCGAGTGAAATTAAAGAGAAATTAGAAGCTGTAATATCTTCTTTATAGTAATCTAATCCGTGCTATCATACTCTATAAAAGGATTACTATATAAGCTCTCTTTTGTGCTTTCAAAATATTAAATATAAAAGAGGCTGTCTCAAAACCTACAGCCTCTTTTTCTTTAGTAACTACTTTAAATACAAGTAATTACAAGGATAATTGGCTGTTTTTTTTGTATATTTGTATATGAAAAAACGTCAAAGAAAACTCGCATTCCGTACAGGAAATCAAAATCAACCGATGTTATTCCCTCCGTCTTTGGAGGATTTCATTCCGGCGAAACACCCTGTTCGTATTGTAAATCAAAT
>JBFHIJ010000038.1:0-31334 GCA_041596515.1 Chlorobiota bacterium | reverse complement strand
TTTCAGAGATACTACAAAACTCGATAAATGGAACTCGATGTTCTCTAATGATGAGATTGATTTGAAAGATCCAAAAGCACATTACTCCATGGTAAGCGTTGTACCGGCTGTGTTTTTAGTAAATACAGATGAATTAAAAGGCAGAGATGTGCCTAAATCATGGAAAGATGTTTTAAAACCTGAGTTCAAAAAATCTATTTCTTTGCCGGTTGCAGATTTTGACTTATTCAATGCTATTCTACTGAATATCCATAAAATGTATGGCAATGAAGGTATCAAATCGCTCGGAGAAAACCTGATGAAATCCATGCACCCTTCGCAAATGATAAAAGAAGGCAGAAAAGTTAAACCCGAAAAACCGGTTGTAACAATTATGCCTTATTTCTTTACAAAAATGATTCGCGAAGGTGATGCTATGAAAGCAGTTTGGCCTACAGACGGTGCAATAATAAGCCCGATATTCATGCTTATAAAAAATAAAACTGCTGATAAAACACAGGGATTAGTTGACTTCCTTATGTCAGAAAAAATTGGTGAAGTTTTAGCTCATCAAGGCTTATTCCCAAGTGTAAATCCAAAAATTGATAACAGAATACCAGCGGAAAATAAATTCATGTGGCTTGGCTGGGATTATATATATAATCAGGATATTCCGGCACTTATAGCAGAATGTGAGTCAATTTTTAATGAAGCAGCGGAGGTATAGAATGAATCTAATAACAGTCTCAGGACCTCCTTCTTCAGGGAAAACATCGATTATCATAAAAACTATAGATGCTTTGAAACAGCGTGGATTGAGAGTAGGTGTTGTAAAATTTGACTGCCTCACGACTGATGATGACTTACTATACAGAAAAAACGGAATCGAAGTTAAAAAAGGTCTTTCAGGTTCACTTTGTCCTGATCACTATTTTGTATCCAACATTGAAGAAGTTACTCAATGGGGCATTAAAAACGGATTTGATATTTTGATCAGTGAATCTGCCGGACTTTGCAACAGGTGTTCTCCTTACATTAAAGAGATAAAAGCTATATGCGTAATAGATAATCTTAGCGGAATCAACACTCCCAAAAAGATAGGCCCTATGCTTAAAATGGCTGATGTATGCGTAATCACAAAAGGTGACATAGTCTCTCAGGCAGAACGAGAAGTCTTTGCCTCCAAAGTAAATATTGTGAACCCCAAAGCAGCTATCCTGCATATAAACGGCTTAACAGGCCAGGGAGCTTACGAGCTATCAACTTTGCTTTATGATGAGACAAATCATGTAGAGACTCTGAAAGGAAGAGAATTAAAGTATCCAATGCCTTCTGCTTTGTGCTCTTACTGTCTAGGCGAAACACGAATAGGAGACAGCTATCAGATGGGTAATGTTAAAAAAATCAATTTGGACTAAATATGTTAGAATATAAAAGTATGTCGATTGGCATTTTGATAGAGAAATATCCATTTCTATCTGAATTTTTTAAGACTTATAATCTGCCTGAGTTTACATCTACTGATGAATCTGTTCGTGAGTTTGTAGAAAGTTTAGATGAAGAGTTTATTGAAGAAAACGGTTTTGAAGCTGAGACATTCTATACAGCTCTGGATCAGTATATAGAGCAGATGTTAAGTTTTCTTGGAGAATCTGATACTGAAACAAAATCTATTACTATAGTATCCGGAAATAATAAATCCGGTGATAAAGAGAATTTTGAATCGATTACTATCAATTCCGGAGAAATTATATGTATCGTTGGTCCAACGGGATCTGGTAAAAGCAGGCTACTGGCTGATATAGAATGGCTTGCTCAGGAAGATACTCCTACAAAAAGAAAGATACTTATAAATGGAGAAGTCCCTAATAAGCTGAATAGATTTTCAGGCAGTAAAAAAATGGTAGCTCAGCTTTCACAGAACATGAATTTCGTGATGGATCTCACTGTAAGAGAATTTGTAGATATGCATGCAGAAAGCAGAATGATAGAGAATAAAGATTCAGTAGTAGAGAAGATAATAGAAAAAGCTAATCACTTAGCAGGCGAAAGCTTTACAGGAGATACACACATCACAAGTTTAAGCGGTGGGCAGTCCAGAGCATTAATGATTGCAGACACTGCGTATCTCAGTAAATCTCCAATTGTACTTATTGATGAAATAGAAAATGCAGGAATAGATCGTAAAAAAGCGCTACAAATTTTAGTAAGTGCTGATAAAATTGTGCTGATGGCAACTCATGATCCGGTGCTTGCACTTATGGGAGATAAAAGGCTTGTTATTAAAAACGGTGGAGTAGCTAAGGTGATAGAGACAGACCAAGAAGAAAGAGATATGCTTGTTGACTTAGAAAAATTAGACAAGCTAATGCTAAATCTTAGAAATAATATCCGAAACGGAGAAAAAATAAATAATATAAATATTCAGAAGGAATTCCAAAATGCATGACGGTTGTAAAGGCAGTTTTGAAAGCGGCAAGCAAGTAGTTGACAAAATAAGAGCAATGGGTTTTAATGTACAGTGGATGCCAATGGCATTTAATATCAAATGCTCTTCCTGTAACACTGAGTTTCAAATGGAACAATTTGAATCTAAATGTCCTGAATGTAACATGGTATATGGAGTAACTCCCTGCCACGCATTTGATCCGGCAAACGTAATGGCGGCGGGTATAGATTATTAAAATTAGAGGCTCTAAATTTAAGTGGGTTTAGAGCCTTTAGTATCTATAAATCTAAAGAGATTTGCATTTCAAAAAGTTGTATCTTTAACAATTACGTCCTAGAATTTTCTTCAATAGAAATAGAACAGACAGAGTTTATTTTACACTACCAAAAAGCATGCTAATTTGCTATCCATTCTGATACATTTTCACCTATCTGTACTTGCCAATCTGCAAAATCAATAGGCAACTGCTGCTTCAATATACTACAGGTTTTAACTGTGTTGCAAAATTTACCATGAATTGAATTACTTTCTGTTGCCGGATAAAACAAGGCAGTTTTGTCAGCTTCGAAGTAATGACTATATGCAAACATTTGTCTCAATTCAGCAATAGATGCTCCGTGTTTTTCTACTAACTTCCATTTTGTGTCAAGTACAAAATGTTTGCCGTCCTTTTCGATTACAATATCAGGTCTTAAAGAAACAGTTGATTTATAGCCGGTTGTTTTTTGCCAAAAATCCTTTGAACTCTGCGGTTTAACTTCATAATCCCTAAGCTGTCTCCTAAGACTTAAATAAACAAACTTTTCCCAAAGTACATTCATGTCAAACATAAGGGCAAGCACATTGTTTTTGCCTTTAGTAACATCAGGGTGGTAGTTCATTAGCAGGAGTCTGGCTATTTCTATCGCTCCTCGATATACTTTTGATTTACGGCTATATTTAAGATTTCCAAATATCCTCTCCGAGGTAGTAATATCTTGCACTTCAGGCATGAATGTATATAAGTTTCTGATCCGCCCACTCAAATGTGGGTTTGTATTTATTCTCTTTAATAGAGATATTGTTTTCAAAAGTATCTGATTTAGTGTATGATTTTCATCATAAGCTGTATGCCTAACATAAAAACGTTCTTTATGAATATAGTTTTTAGAGATATGTTTGCCAAAGAGAAGACTACCATTCAGACTATCAGAATTACTTTCAACCTTTCTATACTTTTTTAGCAATCCTTTTCGGAATAGCATTTCTAATTCAACTACAAACATCTCAAAGTACAAATCAAGAACTGAATTTTTGTGCAGCTTCAAAGATGCTGAACTCGGGGCATGAGGTTTAAACGAGTTTATACTTCGTAGCATTTTTATCAAAATATCCTGGCATTTAGCTTTGCTATCTAAGCTATCTATCTTAGGCAAAACTTCGATAGTAATGCCGTCAATTTGAATTACTCCGACATACTCACAGAACTTAACACCTTTGTTCACTAAGCTAAAATAGGAGCATCCCTTTTCTCCGTGGTACCGACTTAGGGCTTCAAAGTGTTCAGCCTTGAAGTCTTTTTGTCCGATTTTTAATATCTCATGCTCATAAACTTGGATAGGTGCTTGCATTAGTCTTCTCTATCCTTTTCTTGATGATCAGTTTTATTTAAAAGCGTGAAAATTGCTTTTTTAAACTCTTCTTTTAGGAAAACGTTTTCTTTTTCAAAATCCGTTTCGAGTTTGTATATTTTGCTGTCATCAAATTCAAATCCAACATCTTCTCTAAATGATTTTGGAAATAGATTTTTGTCTATGGATTTACTTGTAACAAATCCGCTACCCAGTATCATTCCAATCTTTGCATAATCATCGTAGAAGTACTCCTGTAGCAAAGGAATAATTTTGTTTTTAAATGCATCCTTGAGTTTTAATAAGAAATCAGATTCTTCTTTAAATTCCTTGTCTTTGATTACATCAAGAAAATAACTGTGTCCGATCTTATGGTCTCTGTCGAGCAATACCTCTATGCGATAATTGATTACTTCTATCAAATCAAATAAGTCGATACCTACAATCGTTGCATTCTCATTCTTGTTATTATTGCTTAAATAATTGATAGTATTATCCTTGCAAATTCCAATTTTTCGTAAGATTTCGATTTTTAAAAGTTCTGCTTTAGGGGGCATTTCTACAAAGCTGAAACGTCTGCGAAGAGCTGTATCAAGTGCCTCGATGCTTCTGTCTGCAGTGTTCATCGTACCAATTATATATACATTTGCAGGTACTGTAAAATCTCTTTTGCTATAAGCAAGCTTAGTAGCAATCTGATGTTCCTTTCCGGCTCTTTTATCTTCTTCTAAGAGAGTAATCATCTCACCAAATATCTCAGAAACATTACCACGATTGATTTCGTCGATTATGAGGACGTATGGTTTTCTTGTTTTACTTTCAGTGGTGGCAGTAAGCTCTTGAAATTCTTCAGTTTTTATACTTTCATTGTAAAATTGATATATAGTTTGTTGTGATATATTTCGAGAAAAAAATCTTTCCGGAGTTGTATCTAAGTTAGTTGCAACCCACTCAACCTTTCTAAAGTGACTATATTCTATCTGAGATGTCTCATCGAAATAGTAATCACCTTTAACAATCCCAATTGCATCGATACTCTTATTTCCTTTGGAGATTACGACTATATCGTTTTCTTTCATCTTCAAAAATGTAAATGCTGCAGTGATATTATAAGAGCTTTCTTTTACCAAATTTGGAAATTTAGTAGTATAAGATAATTTAAAGTCATCCCAATTTGATAAATTTTTAAGTTCAGATAAATCTTCATGCCCGCCCCAACCAAGAGCTATAATATTGTTATCTATGCAGTATTGATGTATATCAGGTCTGTTTTTACCGCCAAGTGACATTTTATAATAATCTGTATCTGACCACTTTACGAAAGATTTGTCCGCACGAAGAGTACGTGCCTCTTTGCATATCTGCTTAAAAATGCCGTCTTGAATATCATATGCTACTTGTCCATCATTTTGGTTTGGATCTGTAGGTTTAATTCCTTCGACAAAATCCTCATAGGTCATACTTTGATGGAATGTCGTAAAAACTATTCTACCTTCTTTGACATAATCATCAAATATTTTTTTCAGTTCTTTACGAGGCATAGATTGAATAATATCAACTGTGAGTTTATTTTTCTTTTGATCTATACCAATTATCTCAAGAGCTTTATTTATTGTGTTATATGTTTTACCTGTTCCCGGAGGGCCATAAAGTATTTGGTTGAGAGGAGGATAGGGGTTAGTTATGCCACCTGTAGATTTTGGATAATTTGATTGCATATCTTTTATCTTGTTATATTCTTTTTGAAATTTATCTTGTGAAATAAGCTTGTTAGCAAAACCATTAGATTCTACCATATCTAAAATGTTATGATATTCTTTATCTAAGAATTCTTCGGCTTCTTGAAATGAAGTGAAATGTATATTGTGGAGTGTATCCTCATTACGTGAATCAATTTGATAACCTTTTTGTTTTAGATTGGATATCAGTTTTTGATACATTGATATTTCCTTTTCTGCTAAACTTTCTTTGTACTCACACTCGAATTTGAAAGCAAAGTCATCTTCAATTGCGTCCACTACAATGCCCAAAGATTTCGTAACAGTATTTCCAGCATTTAATTGAGTCAAGCCTATAAAAGCATAGCTTTCATTACCTAAAAACCAGGTTCTCTCTTTACCTTCTGCAAAACGTTTTCTAAAATAGCAAACAAAATCAGGATTAATTTTTCTGTAATCTACTACAAATTGTAAAGCTCTATCATGCAATGTCATGTTTATGTAATTCCTTTTTGTGTTAAGTAAATATCTCTATTTATAATATACAGATACAAACGCCATAATATGTCGGTTACCCCTCAATTCCTGCACTATCGTAAACAAGCCCTTTTGTCTATACATTTCGCAATGCTCTTCAGCTTACTTTTCAAAAAAATACCTCCGTCAATCTAAATCCCAATTATCTACAAATCCTCTAGAATATCATAGACAAAATCTTTAAGTTTGCCGTCTTCTTTGAGCTTTATGAAATCTTCTATTTTCTCAATTTCACCTATGGAATCTTTGTTTATTTTATAGTGAGTAATGAGAGCTTCTATTCCGGCTATAACCCCGGCGGATTCATTTTTAAAATCTCTGGTTTCAAGTGCATATTTAGTCCATCCCGCCATAAAAATAATAGCCGCTTGACTCATTTTCTTGTCTGTTGGAACAAACTCTTCTCTTACATTTACATTTACATTAGGACTACCTATTATCCATTTTAAATAAAATGTATTTACTTCTTTTTCTTTGCTAATATTAGTTGTAATGTTGTTGTTGATTAGCCAATCGCAAGCTAAGATAATTTCATCCTCAAGGTCAGCATAGGCTTCAATAGAATTCAGTTCATAATCTTTTGGAACTTCAAATTCATCTCCATATGTAGGTGTAGAAAAAGAAATAGCACAGGCAAAAAGTGCAAGAGTTAGGAAACTTTTCATGTCAAATCTCAAAATTATTATTAAAAGTAAAATCTATATTTTCATTTATGTTCAAAAAGGAATTGGCATTTCGTTTTACCTTCCAGGTCTGAAATCAATTAGTTCAAGATAAACAGTTACAGTTTCATTCGGGCGAACTTTACCAGAAACTCCTTTACTCCCAAAAGCCAATTCAGGAGGTACTACAAGTTTCCTTTTGCCTCCGGGCTTCATAGTTGTAAGTGCTTCATCCACTCCCGGTATAACTTCATTTAGTCCCAACTGAAAGCTAATTGGCTGCCCACTATTTTGAGAATCAATATAAACGTAACCATCTTCCATAACAATTTTCATATGTACATTTACTATGCAACGGTAAGTGGGGAAGGCTCCTTTTCCAATCTTTTCATCTATTATTAGTAGTCCGCTGGGTGTTGATTGTTCTATTCCAACTTTTTCGGTATAAATAAAAGGCTTTGGTGATGAGCAGGATGTAAAACATAGACTAACAAAAGTAACAACAAACAATATGTATTTTGTCATAAATATCCTTATAAAATAAATGATTATACTAAAATTATATTTGTAAGTGATTATATTTAGCAATATAAAAATTAATTTAGTATTTTCAAATGTAAAATAAAATGAGAATATAGAAAAAGTAATATGTGGATTGGAAAAATATACTCCAAAATAAAATTTACTCTTCAAATTGACGAACTATTGTAAACAAGCCCTTTTGTCTATATACTTCGCATATCTCTTCAGCGTACTTTTCGGAGAAATACTTTTCGAGTGAGAAGGCTATACCACCTGCAATTGCAATTTCTTTTGCAGCCGGTTTGATTTGGCGAATGAGCGATGAATGGTCTTCTGACTGAGGGACAATTAGTACATGGAAATGGCTTCCGGCACTGTTTCCTGTGAGGTAATGAGTAGCCAAAGCGTCAAGCTCGTCAAATATAATTTCTTCTTCTTTGGAAACTATATCGTCAGCTTTAATTAGGGCTTCGAGTAAATCAATAAGTTGGGCTACCTGGTCATTCTTAGGTTCAGTTTCCAAGTAAATCTCCATACTTTGGCGTAGTTGATTTAGTTTTTCCACGAATGTAAGAGCAGAGTTGTTTCTTTCATTTTGCAGGGTAAATTCTAAATTCCAAACTTTAGCAAATTCCATTATAAATGTTTCTTCTTTTGGATCCAATTCTTCATCAATCCAAGCCAACTGGTTGAGAATATTTAAAATAGCTTTTGCTTCATTTTTTCCTGAGAGAGTATTAAGTAGATATTTAGCTTCCTTTTTCTCCAAATGAATCGCATTTTTGATTAGTTGTTTAAAGCCAAACTTCCTATTGCCACTAACAAAAAAACCGGTACTAATGATAAGTAGAATAATAGTTTCTACTAAATAAATCATATTATCTACTATTGAAGTATATTCTCCAATCAACACATATTTTAAAGTCCACACCATTAAAATAAAAAGCGATATAGCCAAACCCATTATAGATTGCGACTCGGCTACTTCCTTTTCAGCTTTCCTCTTCCAAATCTTATTAATCTTTAAATATACCTCAAGTAACGAAAAAGCCAATGCGATATAAATAATAAAATCAAGAATAGTTATAAAAGTATCCATAGCTTTTACCTATTAGAACCTATTTCCAGTGATATAATTTGTAATAAAAAGTATATTTATAATATTATCATCTATACTTTTATACAATATATGAAAAAATAGAATAATGACGATAAGCAATATATTATCTTCTGAATCTTTGAGTAAAAATAATTACTGAATCTGTAGTTGGATATTTTTATACTCATCTAAATAAGCATGATAAATATTTTCCTCAAAGCATGAAATGGTAATCTCCACATCAGGAAATTCTTTCAAGAAATTTGTTATCTCATTCATTGCTATTTTTGTAGCTAACTCGAATGGAAATCTGTATACTCCTGTACTTATAGCAGAGAAGGCAACTGATTTAATATTATATTCTATCACAAGTTTTAAAGCATTTTTGTAGCAGTTGCGAAGCTGAGTCTTCTCATTGTGCTTACCTTCTTTCCTAATCGGTCCAACAGTATGGATAACATATTTGGCCGGCAGTTTGTAGCCTTTGGTAATCTTTGCATTTCCGGTTTTACACCCGTTTAAAGTGATACATTCTGTTAGAAGTTCCGGGCCTGCTGCTCGATGAATAGCTCCGTCAACTCCACCACCACCAAGCAGTGATTTATTAGCAACATTTACTATTGCTTCAGTGGGAACTTTTGTGATATCTTCTATTACTATCTTAATATTAAACTTCAACATAAATCCTATTAGCTTGTGTACAATTTGATATCTAAAATCTTACAAACCGAAATTTCCCACATAGCTCTGTCATGCAAAAGGTAACTTCCATACTCGGAATTAGTTTACTTAATATTCGTTGTTTTCAGTTAATTCGAAACGCTTTCGTCAAAGAATAAATATAATAGTCAATATTTTATTCTTATAGTTGAACTTTAATCTCTGTGCATCTTAAAGCCTAAATGTATAATTTTTTGCCGTCTAACTCCAAAAAAAAAGCAATACAAACTAATATTTATCCGTTTATGTATTATTGGAGTTCATTAGAATAATAAGTGACATTTATAAATGAATTGATTTATAAATATTATAATCATCCAATAAGAAGAATCTATTATCGTACACATTAACGCTAATAGTTTGAGAAATAACTTTGACAAATTAAATATTTACAATAATACAAGGAGGAAATTATGTCTTTCCAACTTCCAAACTTACCATTTGCTAAAGACGCTTTAGTACCGATTATTTCTGAAGAAACATTTGACTACCACCATGGTAAACACCATGCAGCTTACGTCAATAACTTAAATAAACTAATTGACGGTACAGAGTTTGCTGATATGTCTTTAGAAGACATCATCAAAAAATCTCAAGGTGGTATGTTCAATAACGCAGCTCAAACATTTAACCACACTTTCTTCTGGAACTCTTTGTCTCCAAACGGCGGTGGCGTTCCAAAAGGTGATGTATTAGAAGCAATCAACAGAGATTTCGGTTCTTTTGATGTATTCAAAGAAAAATTCTCTGCAGCGGCAGCTACTTTGTTCGGCTCAGGTTGGGCTTGGTTAGTAAAAAATGATGATGGTAAATTAGAAATCAAACAATACAGCAATGCAGGTACTCCTGTAAAAGAAGGAATTACTCCTGTATTAACTATAGACGTTTGGGAACATGCTTACTATATTGATTATAGAAATGCAAGACCTAAATTTATTGAAAAATTCTGGGATATTATCAACTGGGATAATGTTGCAAAACAGCTATAAATTTCCAAGATTCGATAAAAGGGGGCTGCTAATCACAGTCCCCCTTTTTTTTACTATTTTACTAATATAGACTATTTTACTAATATTATTTTCTTACTGATTGTCTTATTGTCGAAATAGATAGTGATCCAATACAAACCTGATTCATTGGTTATTTCTCGGAAATCTATATCCAATTTGTCTAATTGACTACCCAAATCAGATAATTCATGTCCGGAATTGTCAAATAGTTTCGCAGTAAATAAGTATTTACGACTTATCACTTTTATTGAAGGGTTATTGCTGCCGTTATTTAAGATCTCAAGTTGCTGAAATGTATCTGCCAAAGTTACTTCATCCACAGAAACATCCGGCTTTACAGTTATTTTAAACTGTTCTGAAATAACTGTATTACATCTTCCAATTGCTTCAAAATTATAATATCCTGAGTCTTGCAGAGCTATATCTTGGAAATCTAAAGCATTAGAATTTTCTAAATATAATTTTCCATCTTTGTACCAGTTAATTTCATGGGCTGAAGTATTTACATTCGCCTCAAGATATAATGAATGATGTTCTACAACACTGGTATCTTTGAGCTCTTCCAAAATAGCAGTTTCTTCAGGTACGGTAACAGTCAAAGTATTAGTTTCTGTATCCGGTAAGCATCCATTAGAAAGTTTGCAATAAACTTTGATTTCTCCGGTACTTGTTATTTTATATACTAGAGAATCATGTTTATTAACTATTTGCTTATTGTTTATATACCATAGATAAGTCAAATTTTGAAAAGGGGCATCGCAAAAAATAGTGATGCTGTCACCTACGCATAATTCTTCAGAAGATTTATTTATTTGCAAAACACCATTACCAGGCGAACTAATAACACTGAAAGTAGTGTCCATTTCAGCTATAAGCCCATTTATTGCAGAAAGTCGAATTTTATATTTATCACTAGGGGTAGCGTTTGCTGAATCTAAATCCCATAGGAAGGATTTACTTGTATAGTTATTTACTAGTTCTTCATAGTCAGCATTGTTCTCTGTAAACTCTAATCTAAATTTTGTATTTACTAAATCGCCTGAATTCCATTGGATATTTACTTGCGAATTTGAACAGTAGACATCCAAGTCAAGTGGAGTTTCCAGTTTTAGATTAATATCAGAACTTTTAAGCAGAAAGCCATCAAAACTTCCCTGATGAGCTAAGGTAGGGGATAGGTCTAAATCAAATTTATCAGATTCCGTGTAGCCGGATAATAAATATGTATTCGCATCTTCAAAAACTATATCTTGCGGATAGTCATTAGTAGATGTACCTATAAATTCAGTAAATTCAAGGCTACTAAAATTAGGATAAAACTTTGATAATATTATGTCTTTATTGCCATTATAGCTAGTTTGATCTGTGCTCAACTTAGGAAAATTAATAGATTCTGTTGTTCCAATTACATAAGGAGAACCATTAGTAGTTTGGGATACAAAAATTCCTGTAAGACTATCCTTTTCACTGCCACCCAGGAAACTTGAGTAAGACAGCAAGTTAAGTTTAAATTCGCAAATCGCTAAGAAGCCGTCAGTGTTGCCCTTGTTTGATTTTTGATAACTTATAGGACTTACGGGAAACTCTGTTGCATTTGAAGCTGGCTCTACTGCTGTTAATTTACTGTCAGTATTACCTATAAAATACAATTTATCATTGTAGTAAGAAATACCGGTAATTTCATCGTCGAGATCACCACCATAGTATGTAGAATAGGAGTATTCGGAAGTCCCATCTTCGTAGACCATGATAATCCCGTCCTTAGCTCCATTATGCTTTCTATCAAATATTTTTCCGTAAAAGTCCCACTTTGGTATAATTTCAAAAAATGGAGAAGATGTATAGCCTGCAATAAATATGTAATAACCATCATCGTTTAAAGTCATATCGTTTGCAATATCATCTTCACTGGTACCTACAAAAGTTGAGTAAAACGAATCAGTTCCGTTATTCCAGTATTTTGCAAAGAAAATATCAGTACCACCCGCATTGAATGATTGATTTGCACCTTTTAATTCAATACTGGTTGATTTTGTATTACCAACTATAAAAAAGTGTCCTTGCGAATTTACTTCTATGCCGGTCATATAGTCCCAATTAGCGCCTCCAAAGAGAGAGCAAAACATCATATTCATATTAGAGACATCAAATTTAGCAAAAAAGCCATCTAAATCTCCTCTGGAAGATATGTGCTGAGTGCCTAATAAAGGGAAATCTTCACTTTTGGTGTTACCCACTATATATAGTTCAGTGCCGGCATCATTAAATGCTGCATCGGTAATCTCATCAAAATCAGATCCACCAATAAAAACTGTTTCAATATGTTTCCTTTCAGAATAAATAATCCTGTATCTTGAAATAAAAATATCCTGATTATTTATAGATTGACTGCCTGGCAAAGAATAGTCCGGTGCTGAGTAGTCGGTGGAGTTAGTAGTACCTAATATATAAAGCTCATCACCGTTTAGGAGTGTTTTTATTATTTTATCGTTTGAAGAGCCACCAAACATAGAAAAGAAAATGGTCGGGTCGATAGTTAATTCCCTGCTTGAATCATATTCCGACGATTCAAATCCTATAACATTCCCATTTAGTGTATAGTTGCAACTAATCTCTGATAAGTTATAATTGTCTTCCTGAAATGCAAAAATCTTTTGGTTTACTATTTTACTGCTTCCCTTTTTTAAAATCAGCTCAGAAGTATTTTTCTGAATTTCATCATTGCCGTCAATTCTAAATTTGATGTTTCTGATATCCGAACCGGAATGTAGAATTATATCGTATCGGAATTGGTTTTCAACAATCTGTAATCTTAAATCTGCATCTTCAAAAAAGTTCTTAACCAACAGAGATTCTGAACTATTAAGTGTTTGTTGCTCTGCAGATTCAATATAGTAATGCATCTTAGATGTATTACCGCATTCGATAAAGTTTAGCTCACCTTGAGTAAGGGGGGTATACTCTACATTATGAATGTTACCCTGAGAGTCAGTTGAATGTAAAGCCAAAGAATTGCTTATATTTAGTTCGGTATTACCGATTCTTGCACTATATCCATTTTCTGTAGCGATAAATCCGACATCAGCTATGCCATAACCATAAGAGAAGATAGTTATGACAAATATGTATAGAAGCCTCATAGAAATCTCCAAGTATATATTCTTAAAATTACAATACTAACATTACTCATAATGTATAATACTACAAATAAAGTAAATAATCAACAAAATAATAAAATAATGTAAGAAAGTATTAGTCTTTTTTGTATATAAAATTAATAATTTTGGTGTAGATATGTTACAAGGTTTTTTGCTTGGACTTGGGGGGAGTTTTCATTGTGTTGGGATGTGTGGGCCAATTGCATTAGCATTGCCTCATACTTCCGATAATAAATTTACAATTTTTATTGACAGTATAATTTACAACATTGGTAGAACGCTTACATATACTCTAATGGGGGCGATAGTAGGGTTGCTGGGTGCGTCTATTAATATGGCAGGCTATCAGGAAGTTCTATCTATTGTAGTAGGTGTCCTGATGTTACTTTATGTGATAGTTCCTCGTAAATATTATAATTTTTCTAAAGCAAATCTCAGTACATATAAGGGTGTTGAAAAGCTAAAAAAAATGCTTGGTAAATTTTTACAAACTCCTACCAAATCATCTCTCTTCATCTTAGGAATATTGAATGGATTTCTTCCATGTGGGCTTGTATATATAGCACTTGGCGGTTCTTTAGTTGAAGGTAGTGTTACGGAAAGCGCTATTGGTGGAGCCACTTATATGGCTATGTTTGGATTAGGTACTATTCCTATGATGGCAGCTATATATTTCACTAAAAACCTATTTTCTATAAAAGTCAGACATATTATAAATAAAGCTATACCTTATGGCATTGCTATTGTAGCCGTGCTAATGATACTTAGAGGATTATCATTAGGAATACCTTATGTTAGTCCTAAACTATCTAACATGCCTGTAATAGAAAAGAATGATTGTTGTCACTAATATTAAATCTTTTATTTGCAGTGAATTAAGTAGTTTGTACTAGCAAAAGTGCTGATGCTACTTAGTTATAGAGGCAATAATGTGTAAAAAAAATCAATAATAAATGACAATTTAATCCAAATTTATGCGTTATTTTCCGAATTGAACATAGTAAATCAATATCTATGTTAGCAGGTGCTTAATGTTTAGTAAGAGCTAAAAATGTCAAGATTGATAATAATAACCTAATACTACAAGGGCATACAAGAATAACGGAATTTGTGAGATTAGGTTTCAAAAGTCAAAAATAAAGTTAAAGTGCTTTTACAATACAAACAGAAAAAACAATTACAAGATATAATTTTTAAACAATATGTCGGTGTTTATGAAAAAGACGGTACTTGATTATATTCTCAAGATTAGGGTTCCGATTACTCTTTTTGTAGTTGTCGTATCCTTTGCTCTGACATTCTACATCTCCCGTTCCGAAAGAGACGGGGTAGGTTACCAGCCGGATCAGCCGATAGCTTTTTCTCATAAGTTGCATGCGGGAGATATGGGGATAGATTGTAAATATTGCCATACAAGTGTTGATCAGACACGTCATGCAAGTGTCCCTGCTGCAAACATCTGTATGAATTGCCACACTATTGTAAAAACTGATAAACCTGAAATCATAAAACTTAAGCAGTATTATGACGAAGGGAAGCCTATTCCATGGAAACGTATCCATCAGGTTCCCGAATATGCTTACTTCAATCATAGCGTGCATGTGAATAAAGGTATACAATGTCAGTCTTGCCATGGTGATGTCGAGAAGATGGAGCAAGTAAAACAGGTAGAGCCTTTTACTATGTCTGACTGTTTGCAGTGTCATACTGAGCCGGAGAAAAGAATGCCTTATTTGAAAGGTGAAGTTAAGAAAGGTCCTACTAACTGTGCTGCATGTCATAGATAAGGAGATGAAAATGCAAAAGAGAAGAGAATTTTTAGAAAAAATTGGCAAGACAGCTTTGGGTTCTTTGCTTTTAACTGCTTTGCCTCTGAGCAAAGCTAAAGCTCAAAAGAATATTAAATCAGATGGACTAAAGCTCCAAATTCATCCTAATGCAGTTAAAAGAAACAAATAGGGGTTGTTATGTCGAATAACGAAAAATATAAATACAAGTTTAGTAACAAGCCTAAAGATTCAAAAGAGTTACTTAAGCAACTCGGTGATGAATTTAAGCCCGGTGTGACTGATGAGTTCAAACTCGAGGAGATGCCTGAAAAATCTCGTCGTAGGTTTTTAGGACTCATGGGAGCATCTGTTGCTTTTGCTGCTACTGCTTGTACTGATTATCGTGATAAAGGCGAGATTGTTAACTATAACAAAAAGCCCGAAGAAGTTACTATGGGTAAAGCTAATTACTACGCTTCTACTTTGGATAACGGACTCGGAGTCTTAATTAAAACAAGAGAAGGCAGACCTGTCAAAATTGATGGGAACCCTACTCATCCATTGAACAAAGGAAAAATCGATGCCCGAGGTCAGGCATCTTTAATGGACTTGTATGACCCGGACAGAGTCAGATTCCCACAAATGTATGATGAAAACTCATTGGAATTTGACCGATATTTTAAGAAGAAAACTAAATGGGATGTGATTGATAAAAAAGTCATTGAAAAGCTTGAAAATGCAACAAATACAGGCAAAGAGATTGCTATTTTTACAAAAAACAGCACTTCTCCTTCTTTTTTGAAGCTTCTTAATGATTTCAAAGCAAAATATCCTACTACTCAGGTTTATTCTTATGACATGATTAATGATTCTGCTCGTGATGCTGCATGGCAAGCTTGCTACGGATCCGATAAGTTTCCGGGAATTGATTATTCCAAAGCAGATATTATTGTATCTTTCGAATCTGATTTGCTTGGGAATGATGGAGATGTTATAGAACAAACACTTGCCATTACAGGTAGAAGAAATGTAGAAGATTTAGATAATTTCAATAGAATCTATGCCGTTGAAGGTGGTTTCAGTCTTACAGGAGCTAATGCTGATTACAGAATCAGATTAACTCCCGAAGCTCATATTGAGCTTATACTTGCCCTTGCGAATCACGTTGCTCAAGGCAGTATCGCCCAACTAAGCACATTCAGTATTGATAGTATTGCTTCTAAGTATAGCTTAAATAAAGAAACTCTCCATCATTTAGCTGCAGACTTAGTCAAATTTAAAGGTAAAGCTGTTGTTTCTGCAGGTACTATACATGCAAAAGAAACACATATTGCAGTTAATCTTTTGAATGAAGTACTTGATGCTAAAGACTTATATCTTGACTCACATTATTTCAAAACTATGTCCAATTCATCTGTAAAAGAATTAGAGACTTTAGTTACTAATATGAGAGCAGGAAATGTAGGAGTATTTATTGCCTTGGAGACAAATCCTTCTTTTGATTTGCCTAAAGACTATGGCTTCGTAGATGCACTGAAGAAAGTGCCTGAAGTAATAGCTATGACTCAGCTTGAAAACGAGACATCAGGTCATGCAGGTTTCTTGCTCCCTGTAAACCATACTTTCGAAGCATGGGGCGATTTCGGTGGCAGAGTAGGAGTTGTTTCACTTAGGCAACCTGTAATTTCACCGATTCATGATACGAAGCAAAAGGAAGCTTTGCTGCTTACATGGATTGAAGGTGCTGACAAAGCAAGCGAAGATATCTATCATAAGTATATTATGAATCGTTGGCAATTAGAGGAATTCCCAAAAATTGCGAAAATAGGTTCATTTGAAAAATTTTGGTATTCTGCTCTCCATGATGGCTTTGTTACATATAAGACGCAGATGACAGAAGGCGAACATCCTCAAATCCAATTTAATTATGATGCACTAAAAGGTATTAAACCAGTCAAAAAATCCGGTTTTACAGTAGTACTTGCTAATAGTCTAATCGGTGACGGTAGTGTTGCTAATAATGGTTGGCTTCAAGAAATACCTCATCCTGTCTCAAAAGTTGTCTGGGATAATTATGCTGCTATATCACCCGGCACAGCAAAACAGTTGAACTTAAAAGATAATGATATTATAGAAATCGATATAAATGGCAGAAAACAAAAACTTCCTGTATGGGTGCAGTCTGGAACTGCTGATAATTTAATCTATACTGAAATAGGTTATGGACGAGAAAAAGGTGGCACCGTAGGTACTGAAGTGGGTACAAATGTAAATGTACTTATGTCAAAGCAATTTGATTTCTCAGAAAGAATATTTACAGGTGCAAAAGTTACTAAAGCCGAAGGCGAATATAAACTTGTTGCCACTCAGGAACATCACTCCTTAGATGAGGATTTTGTCAAAGACTTCCATAAAATTAGAGATATTATTCAAGAAGGAACGGTTGATCAGTATAAAGAACATCCTCATTTCCTTCATGCCAACAAACATGATGTAATTAGCATAACTCCTGATATCGAGTATCCTAATGAAAAATGGGCAATGGCTATGGATTTGAATAAATGTACAGGTTGCTCACTTTGTGTGGCAGCTTGTAATGTAGAAAACAACGTTCCTATAGTCGGAAAAGAGGAAGCTTCAAAAGGAAGAGAGATGCACTGGATTCGTATAGACAGATATTTCAGTGGAACTCCTGATGAACCTGAAGCAAGTATTCAGCCTATGATTTGCCAACACTGTGACAACGCTCCTTGTGAAAACGTTTGCCCTGTGGTAGCTACAACTCACAGTCCGGACGGTTTGAATCAGATGGTTTATAATCGCTGCGTAGGTACAAGATATTGTGCGAACAACTGCCCTTATAAGGTGCGTCGATTTAATTTCTTTGACTTCAGAGAAATGTTTGAAGATGGTTACCAGTATGCTGACTCTCTGAAACTAATCAACAATCCGGAAGTTACAGTTCGCTCTCGAGGTGTAATGGAAAAATGTACTTTCTGTGTTCAAAGAATTACAGAAGCAAGACAGATTGCAACTGAGAAAGGTGAGAAGTTCAACGGTGCAGGTATTACTACCGCATGCCAGGAGGCTTGTCCTGCTGATGCAATAGTTTTTGGGAATATAAATGATCCAAATTCTGCAATCTCAACATTAGCGAAACACGATTTAGGTTATCACGTTATGGAAATGCTTAACGTTAGACCCAATGTAACATATTTAGCAAAATTAAGAAACAAACATACAAACGGAGGACATGGTGAACACTGATTATACCCATGAACCTTCAGTCATCGAAGGTAAGCCGTCTTTAGCTTCTATCAATGAAGTGGTAATAAAGCCGACCGAAACGATGCCTAATAAAAAGTTCTTATTAGCTATTAGCTTTACCATGACTTTGATGATGATTGGTGCTCTTAGTTTAGGTTTATCTTTTTATTACGGTACAGGGATGTGGGGTAATAACAATCCGGTGGGTTGGGGTTTCCCTATTGTTAACTTCGTTTTCTGGGTAGGTATAGGTCATGCCGGTACTCTAATTTCGGCAATTTTATTTCTATTCCGTCAAAAATGGAGGAATGGTATAGCCCGCTTCGCTGAAGGTATGACAATTTTTGCTGTGATGACAGCGGGGATATTTCCGCTTATTCATGTTGGTCGACCTTGGATAGCGCACTATCTTTTCCCACTTCCTAATCAGCACGGCCTTTGGGTAAACTTTACTTCTCCGTTGCTGTGGGATGTTTTTGCGGTTTCTACTTATTTTACTGTTTCTTTTATTTTCTGGTATGTCGGATTAATTCCCGATTTCGCGACAATGAGAGACAGAACTACGAACAAACTCAAAAAAATTATCTATTCCATAGTTAGTCTTGGCTGGAGACATTCTAATAGACATTGGCTTAACTATGAAATGATTTATCTGATTTTAGCAGGCTTTGCTACTCCTTTGGTGCTTTCAGTGCATACTATTGTGAGTTTTGACTTTGCTGTGTCAGTGCTACCGGGGTGGCATACTACAATCTTTCCACCATATTTCGTAGCCGGGGCTGTGTTCTCAGGCTTTGCGATGGTGCAAAATGTACTGATATTTATTAGAAAAATATTTAACATGGAGCATATAATCACAGTTGACACTTTAGAGAAGATGAATAAAGTCATTATTCTAACAGGTTCAATGGTTGGTTATGCTTATGCTATGGAATTTTTTATAGCTTGGTACAGTGGTAATCAGGCAGAGTCATTTGCATTTATTAACCGTGCATTTGGTGATTATGCCTGGGCATATTGGATTATGGTATCTTGCAACGTAATATCTCCGCAGTTATTCTGGATTAAGAAACTTCGACGAAGTATTCCATTTATGTTTATGATAGGTGTATTTGTGAACGTCGGTATGTGGTTTGAGAGATTTGTTATTACAGTAACTTCTCTTTCCAGAGACTTCCTGCCTTCAAGTTGGGCATATTATAAACCAACTATGGTTGACTTTGGTATCTTAATAGGTTCATTCGGTATGTTCTTTACACTGCTTCTATTATTTACAAAGACTATGCCTGTAGTATCTATTGCTGAGGTAAAAGCAGTTGTAGATGGCGCCCAACCTTCTCATCATGATGATGACGAAGAAGGAGGAGAGGGTCATGAGTAACAAAATGCTATATTCTTTAGCTGCTTTATTTGATAGCCCAGATGCTATCATCAAAGCTGCTAAAACAGTTTCAGGCAAAGGATATAAAAAGTTTGATGTTAATACTCCTTATCCTGTTCATGGGATGGATGGAGCTATGAAACTTCCGCCTTCAAAGCTTGGATATTTTGCTCTTGTATTTGGCATAACAGGTGCGACTCTTGCTTTGCTATTTATGTGGTGGACTAACAGTATTGATTATCCGAATGTGATAGGAGGTAAGCCATTATTTGCCTTGCCTGCATTAATTCCTATAACATTTGAGGTTACTGTCTTGCTTGCCTCTGTTGGTACAGTTGTTTCAATGATTGTATTCTTCTTCAAGTTCCCTAATAATAGTCATCCTGTCCATGACACTGAGTATATGAAAAAAGTATCTTTAGACAAATACGGAATTTTGATTGAAGCTGGTGATGACAAATTTGATGAAGCTGAAATCAGAGCTATGTATACAGAACTTGGTGCTGTTTCTATAGAAGAAATATATTTTGATGATGAAGAAGTAGGATGGAAGCCCGCAGTCTTTGATGAAAAGTTTATCGGATTTCTTGTGCTTATAGCTCTAACAGTTTCAACTATTGCATATTTTGTGTTGAATAAAGCTTTATATATGACACCTTTTGATTGGATGATGCACCAACATAAGTATTCAGCACAGTCACCAACGGACTACTTTAAAGATGGGTATTCTATGCGTGAACCTGTAAAAGGAACAGTTGCCAGAGACTTTATGCCGTATTTGTATGCCGGGCAACCGGATTCTGCAGCGAAGTATCTGGTTAATCCTACTTTCCCTAATGATGAAAACCTTGCTTTGGGTAAAGAAAGATTTGATATTTATTGTAGCCCTTGCCATGGAACTTTTGGTGATGGTGACGGCAGACTAAATAATCAATTCCCTAACCCACCAAGTCTCCATACAGATAAAGTAAGAGACTGGAAAGATGGCCGGATGTTCCATATTATCACAGAAGGGCAAAATATCATGCCTGCGTACGCTAAACAGATAACTCGCGAACAAAGATGGGCTATTATCAACTACGTTAGAGTACTACAACGAGCCAAAAACGCGAATGAGGAGGACGTGAAATGAGCAAATTTCAATTAGACTATGTCAAAAAGCCACTTCCTGCTAAAGTTACTATGATAGGAGCAGTTGTGTTTCTAATAGGAGTTATAGTTTTGGGTGCGGGATTCATGTCCGATCATGTCAGAGCAGCATTTAACATGAATATTATTTATATGTTTCTGTTAAGTATCGGAATTGGTTCCATTTTCCTTATTGCACTGGAATATATAGCAGGAGCAGTCTGGAGTGTGCCATTTAGAAGGGTGAATGAAGTAAACGCAGGTATCTTTTGGGTGCTGCCTTTGCTTGCTTTACCATTGTTTTTTAATATGCATGATTTATTCCACTGGACTCATAAAGAAGTTGTGGAAAGTGATAAATTTCTATCCCAAAAAGCACCTTATCTAGATGAAACTTTCTTCTATATCAGAAGTGCTGCGTTCTTTGGTATCATGATTTTGTTCTATATGCTTTATACTTCACTATCTAAGAAACAAGATAAGACTGCAGATCAGAAATTAACTTCTAGAGCTATAAAAATGTCTGCTGTTTTTATTCCTATTTTTGGAATTGGTGTGACAGTAATGTCAATAGATTGGATTATGAGTTTAGAACCGCATTGGTTCTCTACTATATTTGGAGTGTACTATTTTTCTGGTTCTTTATTGACAGCCTTGGCACTTATCACTTTTGTTTCAGTTACACTGCACCAGAAAGGATATTTGAGCAAATATATTAATAAAGACCATTATTATAATTTTGGTGCATTGCTATTTGCATTTACTAATTTTTGGGCATATATCGGATTCTCTCAATTCCTTCTGATTTGGTATTCAAATATACCTGAAGAGACATTCTGGTTTATCAATCGTATGGAAGGTGGCTGGGGGATAGTTTCTCTATTGCTTATAATAGTTCATTTTGTTGTGCCTTATTTTGGATTAGTGGCACAACCTGCAAAAAGCAATCCAACTAGACTTAAAATTATGGCTATCTGGATTATGTTTGCTCATGTTCTGGATTTGTATTGGCTGATTATGCCAACTTATAGCAAAGAAGCACCGGTATTTGGCTGGATGGAGCTTTCGCTTTTCTTAGTGCCGACAGGTGTTATTATTTTAGTTTTTGCGATAGGATCTAAAAAGAAAAACATGCTCCCAGTGGGCGATCCAAAATTGCAACGCGGACTCGAATTTCATTTATAAGATATAAATGGTACTGATATGGAAAACAATAAAAGACCGGAAGTAGAAATAGATTTTGTCAAACTTGCTAAAACTCCAAGCCGTTTGTTTGGGCTGATTTATCCGCTAATCATAGTTGGTATTGTAATAGCAGGTAAGTTTTATGTCGATAATATGGCAACTATTGAGAGAAATCTGATACCACCAACTAAGACAAATATTCCTGATTATACAAAAGATTTGGAACCTAAGAAAGGTGCTGTTCTGGCAGGGATAAACTTAGATATTCTTACTACTCCGAGTGAAGAATTACTTGCGTCAGGTAAGGAATTATATACTACAACTTGCGCTTCCTGCCATGGTGAAACAGGGCAGGGTGATGGCGTAGCAGGAGCGGCTCTAAATCCTAAACCCAGGAATTTTACATCTCCTGATGGATGGGTAAATGGTAGAACTTTTGCCGATATGTATAAAACATTAGATGAAGGCATAGTTGCCAATGGCATGGCGTCATACAGCTATATGCCTCCAAAAGATAGAATAGCTATTATTCATTTTATCCGAAAAAATTTTGGCTCTGATTATCCTGAGCAATCTGAAGATGATATTCAAACTTTAGATATGACTTACAAACTGACGGAAGGTATGAAGACTGCTCCTCAGATACCTGTTGCTCAAGCTGAAGAAATAATTATGCAAAATCAGAGTAAAATAGCTAATGATGTAGAGATGCTAAGTAAAGCTGTCAAAAATGACAGAATATATGAAGAAGCTGAAACTTTCAGGCTTGCTACTTATTCTGTAAAAACTGCGATGACAGTGCTTAGCAAAGACTTAAAATGGATTGACAATACTGATGTAATGCTTGAAGTTATAACAAGCAATATTGGGGAGAATGGCTTTAAGTCTGAAGCTTTGAAAATTGATATAGAAAAGTGGGATGCTATAAGACAGTATCTTGCTTTGAAGTTCTCATAAGCTTATGCTATGATTAGATTGAAAGAGGTTATGCAACCGTAGGGTTCACCCTACGGTTGTAAAAAAGAAGTACGGTTGTGGCAAAAAAGATGTGTATTTCAGGTTTTTACTCCACATAGGGGAATTTTAGAGAATTGAAATATCTCATCTATATTTTTTTACATAATGTACGATGAATAGAATAGCATAGTTTAGAAATTACATAGATTAAAATTAGGTGTTCTAATGAGAAATGTAATATACATATTAATATATCTTTTTAGCGTTTCGATGCTCTTGGCAAATGCCGAACCAAGCAAAGAAAAATTAGGTATAGAAGAGAATCTGGGTAAGACACTGCCTATGGATTTGAGTTTTACTAACTCAGATGGTAAGCAATATAAATTATCAGAATTAATTGATAAGCCCACTGTTATAGCTTTTGTTTACTATAATTGTCCCGGAATTTGCAGTCCTCTTTTAACTGGTTTAAGTGAAGTAGTTGATAAAGTGGAGCTTAATCCCGGAGAAGAATTTCAGGTGCTTACTATAAGTTTTAATCACAATGAAGGTGTGGATCTAGCGAAAAAATGGCATAAAAACCATTTCGCATCATTAAAGAGAAAAGATATGTCACCTAATGATTGGAAATTTATGGTTGGTGATAGTGTTCCTATAAGGACTTTAACTGATGCAGCCGGATTCTACTACAAAGAAGACGGACAAGATTATATTCATGCAGCAGCATTAGTAGTAGTTTCTCCTAAAGGCAAGATTACTCGCTATTTGACTGGTACGCAGTTCCTTCCTTTTGATTTAAAAATGGCTCTTATAGAAGCCAGCGAAGGTATAGCAACTCCTACTATTAATAAAATTCTAGAGTACTGTTTCAGCTATGACCCAGAAGGAAATAAATATGTCTTCAATTTTAATAAAATTGCAGGCACTGTAATATTTGCTTCCATAGGTCTTTTTCTTGCAGTACTTATCATAAAAGGTAGAAAAAAGAACAAAAATACAGATAAGGAGTAATTTATGGCAACTCAAGGAGTTGATACCAATTACACAAGCTTTTTGGATTATCAGGGGAAACATAAAGGCATTTTTGCCTGGATTCTCTCTACTGATCACAAAAGAGTTGGTATTCTTTATTTGATTTCCATGCTTGGATTCTTTGCCGTTGGTATGACACTTGGTTTCTTAATGAGATTTGAGATGTTAAGTACAGGTAGAACTATCATGGAACCTCAGACTTATAATGCTGTTTTTACATTACACGGCATTATAATGATTTTCCTGTTTATTGTGCCCGGAATTCCGGCTGCTTTTGGTAACTTTTTCCTGCCTATTCATATCGGTGCGGAAGATGTTAGTTTCCCTCGATTGAATCTTGCCTCTTGGTGGCTTTATACGATTGGTGGATTGTTTACTATTGTTTCTTTATTCCTCTCCGGTGGTCCAATTGATACGGGCTGGACTTTTTATGTCCCGTATAGTCTGAGGACAACCACGGAGGTTATATTCCCGCTGCTCGGGGCGTTTATACTTGGATTTTCATCGATATTGACAGGTATAAATTTTGTTACAACTGTTCACAGACTTCGCGCTAAAGGTATGAAGTTTTTCAGAATGCCTTTGTTTGTTTGGTCTTTATATTCTACTGCCTGGATTCAGATTATTGCAACTCCGGTAATAGGTATAACAATTATACTTGTTGTAATTGAGCAATATTTTGGTGTTGGTTTGTTCGATCCTGCTAAAGGTGGAGATCCAATATTATTCCAGCACTTATTCTGGATATACTCTCATCCGGCTGTATATATAATGATACTTCCGGCTATGGGTGTTGTATCTGAAATTATCCCAACATTTGCCAGAAAGCATATTTTTGGCTATAAAGCCATAGTATTTTCGTCTCTTTCTATTGCATTTGTAGGCTATCTTGTTTGGGGACACCACATGTTTACTTCGGGCATGAGTGATACTTCCAGATGGATATTTTCATTCTTTACCTATATCGTAGCAATACCAAGTGCTGTGAAAGTTTTCAACTGGGTAGCAACGATGTACAAAGGTTCTATTAAAATGTCAGCTCCATTTGCGTTTGTAATGGCATTTATTATTCTATTTTCTATAGGTGGTCTGACAGGACTTGTACTTGGTTCGTTATCAACGGATGTTCACTTGCATGATACATATTTTGTGGTAGGTCACTTCCATTATGTAATGTTTGGTGGCACAGCATTTATATTCTTTGCTGCTATTCATTATTGGTTCCCAAAAATGTTTGGTAAAATGTATAATGAAAAGACAGCGTTGTGGTCTATCGGGATTATGTTCGTAGGCTTCAATATGCTTTATTTCACAATGTTTATACTTGGATACCTTGGAATGCCAAGAAGATACTATGACTACTTACCACAGTTTGAAACATTACATCAAGTAGCAACTGTAGGTTCTTGGGTGCTAATTGCAGGTATTTTATTAATGGCTTACAACTTGATAAAAGCATTTAGATCCGGTGAGAAAGCACCTGCAAATCCATGGGGTGGCTTGACTTTAGAATGGACAATGCCATCGCCTCCACCACTACTGAATTTCTTAGAAGAACCTGTGGTGACACACGGACCGTATGATTATGAGCTATTAGAGGAGGAAGGTGATGAGCACGGAAACAGCTAACCACGAATCGCACGTGCATCGTGATGATGAAGGTGCAAAGATTGGAATGTGGTTATTCCTCTTCACGGAATTGCTACTATTTGGCGGACTTTTTATTCTCTATATGGCATATAGATATCAGTATTCTCAGGAGTTCCATTTAGCTGCCAAAGAGCTAGATATTACAATGGGTACTATAAATACAATGATATTGCTTACAAGTTCTTTGACGATGGTGCTTTCAATTGTTGCATTGAGAAAAGGAAACAAACTTTACTCTATGCTCTATCTGATAATCACTAAAGTCTTTGCGCTTGGCTTTTTGGTAATTAAGTATTTTGAGTGGTCTGCAAAGATTCATCACGGAATTTATCCGGGATCAGAACATTTAGCAGATATGTCTAACGGACAGGTCATATTTTACGGATTGTATTATACAATGACAGGTCTCCACGGACTTCATATCATAATTGGAATGGTAATTTTAGCTTTTATGCTGAACTTCATCAGCAGAGATAAAGTTACACCCGACAATTATGTAAAATTAGAAAATGGTGGACTATATTGGCACCTTGTCGATCTAATATGGATATTTTTATTCCCGCTCTTTTACTTATTACATTAGAAGGTGATGACTATGAATAACGAAAAACTACAACATAGCGAAGACCATTCACCCGGATATGGGATGAATGTGCTTATCTGGATGTCATTATTGGGCTTGACTGCATTGACAGTTGCGATAGCGGGAATAGATTTAGGTAATTACACATTATTTGTAGCAATGGTTATTGCTGCTATAAAATCTATACTTGTAATCAATGTCTTTATGCATATAAAGTTCGATGACTTAATATTTAAAGTGTTTTTACTTGTGACATTGACCATACTTGCAGTAGTCTTTATTTTAACTGCATTTGATGTATTTTATAGGTGAGGAAAATTATATGTTATCAGGTGCAACAAATTATGCTGAAAGTGTTGATAGTACAATGATTCTAATTGTAGCTATTTCCCTTTTCTTCTTGATTGGGATTACTGTTACGATGATTTATTTTGTATTTCGATACAGCAGAAAAAGAAACCCTAAAGCTACCCAAATTCATGGGCATGTGGGGCTTGAGATTGCTTGGATTGTAATTCCCCTCGCTTTAGTGATGGTTATGTTTTATTATAGCTACACTAGCTACAAAAATATTCGAGAAACTGCTAATGAGTCGCTAATAGTTGATGTTAAAGGCAGAATGTGGCAATGGGATTATACTTATCCAAACGGGAAAAAATCAGATACTTTATACATACCTGTGGATAAAGTAACCAGGCTGGAGATGCGTTCTGAAGATGTGAATCATAGCTTTTATATTCCGGCGTTCAGATTAAAAGAAGACGTTATTGCAAGCAGAAACACATACTTGATTTTAACACCTAAAGTGAAAGGTGTCTTTGACGTTGCTTGTGCTGAGTATTGTGGTCTAAATCACTCTTATATGTACTCAACTCTGAAAGTAGTTGGTCAGGATTGGTTTGACCGCTGGTACGAGTCAGAAAACACAGGTCTTGCTCAAGCGCCGGAACAAGAAGTTACGAATGAAGAAAAAACAGAACAAAAGGCAAATCAATTTGCTCAAAATCTGAGAGATCATAAGAATTTTAACTTATTGAAAAAACATACTTGTATAACTTGTCACTCTACTGATGGCAGCGTATTTACAGGCCCTTCTTTCAAAGGACTTTTCGACGGAGATACTGAAATCTATGATGATGAAGGGAATACCAGAATCATTGAGATTGACAGAGATTATATTTTAAACTCAATCATTGATCCTAATAAAGAAATCGCAGTAGGCTTCAAAAAATATATGATGCCGACTCATAAAGGTAGAATCAGTGATGAGGAATTAAACGCTATTACAGATATGTTTATGGAATTGATACAAAAATGATGAATTTTAGAAAATATCAAGATATATACGTTGAACTCAGCAAATTTAGGATAACTTTCTTTGTTGCCATCTCTGGTGCTGTTGGTTATATTCTTGCTGCAGAGCCAATGGATATTGGAATAATACTATCTTCTTTGGGTATTTTTCTTTTATCCTCTGGTTCTTCTGCAATTAACCATATACAGGAATGGAAAACAGATGCAATAATGCAAAGAACTAAAAGTAGACCCTTGCCAACTTCGAAAATAACAATGAAACATGCAGTTTCTTTTGCTCTTTTCAATATTCTGGTCGGTTTGCTTATTTTGCAGATTGCTTTTGGAACTCTTGCTATGTTCCTTGGAGTTATGGCAATTGTTTGGTATAATGTTATTTATACACCAATGAAGAAAGTATCTCCTTTAGCTGTTGTGCCGGGTGCTGTTATTGGTGCCATCCCTCCGACAATCGGATGGGTTGCAGCCGGTGGTAGCATCTTTGCTCCGCAACTTTTGGCTTTGGCTTTGTTCTTCTTTATCTGGCAAATACCACATTTTTGGTTCTTGCTTCTAATATATGATGAAGATTATCAAAGTGCAGGATTTCCTACATTAACTAAGTTCTTTTCTAAACAACAGATAACAAGAATGAGTTATGTTTGGGTTGCTGCGTTGGCTGCCAGTTGCATATTAATCCCTGCTATGAAACCGGGTAATGAATGGTCGACACTGCTATTAATGATAGCCGGTGGAATCCTGGTTTACCGAACAAAAGGCTTAGCAGGAAGATACTACGAGAATTACAATTTTAAATTTGCTTTCAGAGACATTAATATATATGTGCTGGTAGTTGTTTTAGTTCTGTCAGTCAGTAAATTGATGGCATTTTAATACGGGAAATATGTTATGAACTTTTTAGACAATTTAGTAATGCTTCAGTCGGGTGCGAATCTTACATTCCTGCACAATATGCTGATAATTGCTCAGGTAATATTTCTTGTTTATTCAGGTACTTTGCTGATTTCAACGATTCTTTCAGTTGCTTTCAGCATACTTGCTAAACGTAAAAATAATAAAAACTATTACTACCTTTCCAAAGATTATATAGATTTGATAACAACAAATAAAATCTTTGGTTTTGGGATGGGAGTAGTACCATTTATTTCAATTATATTGCTCTATACGCAGTTATTAAGTGGTACAAATGCGCCTGTAGTGCCATATTTGCTACTGTCTTTTGTACTGTTTGTAGTTAGCTTGACTTTGATTCATATTTACCAGCACTCTACAGATTTAGGATATATCTTTGGATACCTGAAAAGAATGTTAGGTGAATCACAGGAAGACAGAGAAGCAAAAGAATTTATATCATTTAAGGAATCAAATGAAAATTTGTCTTCCAGAACAGGCTTCTGGGGAGCAGTTTTATTATTTATTTCTTTGAGATTGTTTATTACTTCTACGGTGCATGCTGTTCAACCGGATCTTTGGGAAAGTTCAGGATTCTTAAGCTTTCTTGCTCAACCGTCCGCAATCCTTGCATGCCTTAACTTTATTACTATAAGTGCTGCTATAACCGGAGTTGCGCTACTAATTAAAAAATATGAGTGGGAATCTGCTCCAAAATTTCAGGATGCAGAATATTTATCTTATGCAAGAAAATACAACATGGGCTTGGCTTTAATATTTACTGCAGTGCAGCCTATTTTCTTCATGTTAAATATAGCAACTACTCCTCTTAATGCATTATCATTTGCATTATTTGGTTTAACTATTGCGGCTTTGATAGTTATGGCAATTGTTGCTCATATAATTTATTATATGTTCCGAAAAGATACCTTGAAATATATAAACATTTCATTCTATGCTGTATTAGCTCTCTTTATGTTTACAGTAGTTAAAAACCAATATGCTTTCAATATTTCTAATCAGGAGCATGTTGCTGAGCTTGCTGATAAATATGACGTACATGAGCAAGAGCTTCTAGCAGCTATGGGACAAGGAGTAGAAGAAATAAGTGGTGAGGAAATCTACAAAGCTAAATGTACTGCTTGTCACGCTTTTGATAAAAAAATTGTAGGGCCTCCGCATAAAGAAGTTTTACCTAAATATATTGGCAAAGAATCAGAGCTTGCAAAGTTCATCTTAAATCCGGTAAAAGTTAATCCGGCTTATCCTGCTATGGCTAACCAAGGCTTAAAACCTAAAGAAGCCAAAGCAGTTGCTCAATATATGCTAGAAACTTTAGGTCCTAAACTTGAAGGAAAGAAGTAGACATATACTGAATAATTCCAGAAAAACTTTATAAAAGCTCCTTTTGGAGCTTTTTTTTTGATACCTTCTTCCTTTTAATGTGTTCTTATAGTAAAAGATATATTATAGAAAATTAAAGGTGGTGTTATGTGTAAATATCTACTGTTGTTAAGTTTATTTTGTATACCTACATTTTTAGAAGCTCAGATTGATTTAGATGATTACAAATCATATATGGAACAACATGAAAACAGCTCTTATCAAGATTTGCTGAATGAATTCGATGTTGGTACTTTTGATAGGTTTTGTCAAACAAATTATTCAAAAGCATTTTACTTTGATTCTACAAACCAATTTATGAACTTTACTCCTGATGAGCTGCAACTTATTAAAGAAAATGGGTTTGTTGTAACTCAGCGAAAAGAAGTAGAAAACTATATCAAAGGTTACTATGACATTTATGTAAATGATTTACCTGTCTATATCTCAGCCGATATGTTTAATCATGCATTGTTTTATACAATGACAAAAACTATGAAATTAGTAGAAATTAGTGTTTTGAGTAATAAGTTATACGAAATTATCTCTGATATTACAGACCAAATACATCTATATAGTACTAATTCACAAGATAATAAATATTTAAATGCCGTAAGAGATCTTGATGTAATTTTCTGTGTTGCCCAAAATTTGCAACATGGCTCTTCAAGTATTTCAAAACCAAATTATGTCTCAGATCTAAGTTTTTCTACAGAAATTACTGAAATGATACTCTCTGCTGTTGAAAATAACGATGGAGAAATGGTTGATATTGAATTACCTTCCGGGCATATATTTGAAAAAGTAGATCTAAGTCAGTATAAACCACGCGGACATTACGATACTGAAGAGCTGAAAAGCTACTTTATGACAATGATGTGGTTAGGAAGACTATTTTTACCGATTCCTGAAAAAGAAAAACAAGTTGAGATGAATATAAGCTCTATTATTATGAGCGGCATTTTAGCAGATATAGTAAATAATAAAGACCTTATGGCAAAATATGAGGAATTTGATAATTTTCTACAATTCTATATTTCTGCACAGAATAATCTTACTGTTAAGGAAGTTCCTCTGGTTTATCAAAAGTTAAATGTGAAAAATATGGCTGAGGTTGTTGATAATAATCTACTTGTAGAATTTTGCAAAGAATTGCGATCAACAAATAAAGGTGTCCAGCTTTATAACACTCAATGCGTTTATGACTTCGAATTCGAAGATGACGGACAGTCTCCTCAATATTTCTCTTTGTTTGGTCAACGCCCGACAGTAGATGCTTTTGTTTTTGGGAATGTCGTTTTTCCAATGATTAAAGGTGGTGTAAGGAGAA
>JBFHIJ010000037.1:0-32020 GCA_041596515.1 Chlorobiota bacterium | reverse complement strand
TACTGAATTACTGGATCAACCCTTATATCACGTTGAAGGATCTTATTCATTTTCGAATATGACTGGAAATATCGAGGGAGATGTTCATAAAGTTAAACTTCTGAATTTTCTACGATATGACTACTTTACGATGCACTTCAATTTTGTGATAGATAAATATAATATCACCACTTATGCAAATAATTCAGGAAAACCTGAATACGTAAATAAAGTAAGTTCCGACTTGCAGATAGCTGAATTTGCACTGGATTATGATCTTTCCAAATATTTCAATCTTGAAAGTGGTGTAATTTGGGAAAAAGATATGAAACAGTCAGTATTAGATCGTTGGTCATATTATGCCGGCTTTGGATTTAACCATCATTTTCTTAATTCTCATTTCCTTGATTTTACGATAGCAGGTGGTATGGTAGATATCGATTATGCTTTGCCAGGGGAGTTGTTAGATTTGTTTGATGTACAGAAAGATCCAGATGCATATCTTTTTTTCTTGCAGAGATATTCGTGGGCTATTACAAAAAGCATAATGTTTAAAGAGAAATTCCACTATTTCCCAAATATAACTGAAACAAAGAGATATAGATATTCTTTGGATGTAGCTTTGCTGTTTTCTGTGTGGGATTTTCTTTCCATAATGATTGAACATAACAGAAAGTTTGATAACGATGCTAAAAACATTTACACTTTTACTACTGACACAAAAACTTTAGTTGGTATTCAACTGCAATATTAGTAACTGAGGCAACAAATGAACAAAAAACTTTATTATACCGTATTTGACCAAGTAGCAATACAATATTCTAATAATGTTGCTATAGAACAGCTTGATAAAACAATCACTTACAAAGAGCTCAGAGAAAAGTCAAATGCAATAGCTAATTATATTACTGCTCTTGGTCTGACTAAATCGAGTGTAATTGCAGTTTCTATTCCGCCATCTATTGATTATGTAGCGACTGTTCTGGGTATCATGAAATCAGGGCACGTATTTATGCCTCTGGATATGCAACATCCACATGAAAGACTGAAAAAAATAATAGGAATTGCTAAGCCTGCTTTGCTAATACGTTCTTCAGAAGAAATCTCTAATAGCTTAATAAATAGAGTTATTAACGTAAATAATATTCAAGATTCAACTGAGTTGTTTGCTAATCCTGAGATGAGTGGTGACGAACCTTGCTACGTTATTTCTACATCTGGTTCGACAGGAGAGCCAAAGTCAATACTTGGCATGCACAAAAGTTTTTCTCATTTTATGCACTGGGAAAGCAAAGAGTTTGAACTCGACGAAAATGCTCGCATTCCTTCTATTGCTCCAACAACATTTGATGTTAGCTTTAGAGATATTTTTGTGCCTCTTATGAATGGTGCTACTCTTGTATTACCACCTTCAGAAATTAGAAACGATATAAATAATCTATATAAGTGGTTGGAAAACAACAAGATAACACTGCTTCATATAGTTCCATCACTATTCAGAATGCTTACTAAAGTAGCAGAGAAAGATAGACTATACAGGTTGGAAAATTTGAAATTTATTCTCCTTGCAGGCGAGCCACTTTACGGTAGAGATATTAGTGCATGGAGGTCTGTATTTGGAGATACTACCGAATTAGTCAATCTCTATGGCCCTTCAGAAACAACTTTAGCCAAGATATTTAATAGTCTGGGAAGCCAGAATTTTGAAGATAATAGAATCATTCCTTTAGGGCAGCCTATTAGTAATACGGCAGTGATAATACTCAATAGAGGGAAGCTTTGTGAAGTCGGCGAGCAAGGCGAAATTCATATTAAAACACCATTTCGTTCCAAAGGTTATATTGGCAATGATGAACTCAATAGTCAAGTATTTATCCAGAACCCTCTGAAAGAAGAGGAGGATATACTGTACAAAACAGGAGACATTGGTAAATATTTACCGGATAGATCAATTGAATTTTTAGGCAGAATGGATAGGCAGATAAAAATATCAGGCAACAGAGTAGAACTAAACGAAATTGAGTCTGCTTTTCAAGATATTGAGCAAATAGAAGACGTAATAATCATACCGCAGAAAGATACTGAAAAAAACATTAGGCTTTGTGCTTATTATACTCTTAAATATGATATTTCTCAAGATGCACTAAAATCTAAACTAATTGAAAAACTTACTGATTATATGATTCCATCATATTTTGTAAAAATGGAAGAATTTCCTCTAAATTATAATGGAAAGATAGACAAGAAAGCATTGCCCAAACCTGAAGATATGCTTTATGAAAATGTAGAATATGTCGCACCAAAATCAAAGATAGAATCTGATCTTGTAAAAATATGGCAAGAATTATTTGAAATATCTAAAATAGGAATAAACAATAAATTTTCTGAGTATGGTGGCAATTCTATGCTTGCAATAAAGCTGATTGCAAAAGTTTATCAAACCTTTGGCGTTTCAATCAGCATAAAAGAACTTTTTGAAGATGGTTCAATTAAGTCGATAGCTAAGAAATTATCCGCAATCGAAACAAATTCTGTAAATATTCCCAAGACAGATGTAAAAGAGTATTACAATTTATCATTTCAACAAGAACGTCTTTGGGTGCTTTCTCAAATAGAAGAAGCAAACGCTTCATATAATATTACTTCTGCATACAGAGTTACAGGTAAATTTGATGTTCCAATTTTTGAAAACGCTATAAATTATGTTTTGAATCAACATGATGTGTTTAAAACTTTGTTTCATTTAAAAGATGGAAAACCTGTCGCAAAGTTAGAAAGCTCAATTAACTTTAAAATTGAAAAAAGCAAGCTTCTTTTAAAAGATTTACAGGCTGAACTCGCAAAAGAGTCATCTCGAATTTTCGATTTGACACAATCTAATTTGTTTCGTTGCAAAGTATATACCATAGCACCAGATGATTATATTTTGTTTTTCAATATTCACCATATCATATCGGATGGTAATTCATTACGTCTGCTGGTAAAAGAAATAAATAAATCATATAAGTTGTTGAAAAGCAATGTTAGTATGGGTGGTAGTGATATAGGTTTATCTTATTTAGATTATGCTGCATGGCAACATGAATATTTGAATTCTGAGAATGCAGAACAGCAAAAATCATATTTTACCAATAAGCTCCAAGGTGACATACCTGTTCTTACCTTACCCACAGATTTTAAAAGAAAAAAAGTAAAATCTTATAGAGGATGTAACATCACAGTTCCTCTAAAAATAAATGATTCTATAGCTATGCAAAATATATCAAACGATTTATCTGTATCAAAGTTTATTGTGTTTGTATCTGCTATGAATATTATCTTCAGAAAATTGGCGGGAATTGATGAAATAATTACAGGTACAGTTGCTAAAAACAGGACTATTGCTCAGCTTGAAAATGTACAAGGGTATTTTTCAAACACTTTACCAATTAAAATTACGATTGACAATAGGGCTACAATAAAAGAATATATTACGCAAACAGCAAACGAAATATATGAAACATTAGATCAGCAAGTCTTTCCTTTCGATAAGATTATTCCTGAATTGGATATAGAAAGAGATTTCTCACGGAATCCGATATTTGATATTATGTTACTTTATCGCGAAGATATTCAAGAAGATTTGGAATTACCCAGAGCACATATTGAAGAAATCAATGTTCCTGAAATATATAGCAGAATGGAACTTGCCTTTGAATTAATAGAGACAGGAGAAGATTTTCAATTAAGCATTAGCTATAATTCTGATTTATATTCTAAAGAGCAAGTAGAAGAGTATTGTACATTCTTTTCTGAAGTATTGAATCAAATTTCAGTCTATGATCGAGAAGTTAGAGAAATATCTCTATTATCTCAGGTAGATATAGAAAAAATACTATCTAAAAATTATACAAAAGTTGATTTCGAATATGAGCTCAATTTATACCATTTAGTCCTTAATACGGCACTAAATAACGGGAATGAAATTGCTGTTGCAGTAGATAATAAAAAATACACATATACTACTCTGCTTACTGATGTGCAGCTAATATCTACATATTTCGATAAGGAAGGTATAGCTGAGGGTGATGTCGTCGCTATCAGGTCTACAAGGAACTACAAGCGAGTAGCAACAGTGCTGGCATTATGGAAACTTGGAGCTGCTTACTTGCCGATTATTGATTCGTTGCCTCAGGCTAGAATTGATTATATTATTAAGGACAGTGGCGCAAAATATTATGAAGAAGCACAAATTGATATTACTAACTTGCCAATCTGTGAAACGCCAACTTCAACTGCCAGCTTTAACCCTGCGTATGTAATTTACACATCTGGAACAACTGGAAAGCCTAAGGGAGTCAAAGTATCTCATGCAAGTTTTACCAACCAGCTACTTCATCAGCAAGAAATTCTTAATGTAAACAAATCATCCTGCTTGTTGCAGTTCCACTCTCATTCTTTTGATGGTGCTATGGTTGAGCAATTTTTGCCTCTTATCGCAGGTTCAAAATCTGTAATAGCCAATAGCGATAGTATTGAAGATATTAATAAGTTTTATCAGTTGCTTGAATCAGAAAAAGTAACTCATCTGATACTTCCTCCATCTTACCTTAATTTGTTGGATATACGAGCATTGTATCACATAAATGTTATTGCAACAGCTGGTGATATTCCAATTCCAAAAGCGGTAGCCTCAGTGCTTGAGGCTGGCATAGAGTATTATAATCTTTATGGACCAACTGAAACTTCCTGCACAACATCTATCTATAAAGTAAATAAATTTAAAGAAGAAATACCTCTTGGTATTCCTGTTTATAATACTTATATGTTTATAGTCGATGAAGATATCCAGCTGCTACCAAGCAGAGCTAAGGGTGAAATTTGTATTGCCGGAGCCGCTTTGAGTCTCGGTTATATAAATAGACCTGACGATACTTCTTTTACCGAACTATCTACTTTTAACAATATGCCGATTTATCGCACTGGTGACTACGCAAAGGTTGACTCCTTTGGTAATATGATTTACTTAGGGAGAAAGGATAACAGAATAAAAGTAAGAGGGTATAGGCTTGACCCTAATGAAATCAAGCATGAAGTGCTGAAACTTAAATCAGTAATAGATGTGGAAGTAGTACATGATAATCAACAGTTAAAAGCTTTTGTAAAATCAAGCAATATAGCTGAAACAAGATTATGTCAAGACAGCTTAAGAAATGTATTGCCTGAATATTCAATTCCCGAAATATTTTATGTTTATGATATTCCAAAAAATTCAAATAATAAGACAGATATCAAACTACTTTTGGAACAAGTAAAGACAGAAAAATATGTTGTGGTAGAGAAAAATCTGACTCCTACTCAATTGATATTGAAAGCGATTATACAGGATATATTATCTATAGACGACATTGCTATTGATGATAACTTTTTTAAACTTGGAGGGCATAGCTTGCTCGCTATAGGATTTATTAGTAAAGTCAATCAGGAATTTGAGACAGATATCAAACTTAAAGAGTTTTTTGAAAATCCTACATTGCGAAGTATTGATAGGATATTGCCATCCTCAAAAGGAAAAGTTTACTCTAATTTATCAAAAGCACCTTTAGCCGATTTATATACACTTAGCTCGCAACAGAAACGGATATATTCGGTTGTTAAATTAGGAGGAAATAAAGCTTATAATGCTCCGGTAGCTGTTTATTTCAGCAATTTAGATATTACCTTATTTAACAAAGCTCTTAATAAAGTAATTCAAAAACATCCTCTCCTCAGGGCTCAGATTATTGAGCAAGAAAGTGAACCAATGCTTAGGATTACTCCTGATTTTAAATACGATACAGAAATTGTACAAATTGAAAATATTAAAGATAATATAGCTATAGAACAAGCTATTGATAAAATTTCTACTAAGTATATTGAAGTTTCTGATTTGCCATTATTCAAGCTTACTTTCATAGAAGATACTACTGATGACTGTATTTTGGTATTGAATATACATCACATTATAGCTGATGGGATTTCTCTCGATATCTTTATAACAGACTTAAATCAATTCTATAACGATATGAAAAGTAATGATATACAATTAGTCAAAGCTGTCGAAACTACTTATGATTATTTCGATTATGTTCATAACCAAAAATCCGGTTATAACTCTGACAACATTCAAGAAGCTAGAAAATACTGGAAGAAAAAGCTAGAGGGAGAATTGACTGTTCTGGATTTGCCAATAAAAAAAATTCGCCCACAAGTGCAAACTTACAATGGGGAGATATTGCATTCCAAGATTAATAGTACATTATTCCAAAAGATTGAAGCTATTGCTAGAGATAGAGGTGTTAGTAATTTTACTGTTTTTGTGTCAGTCTTAAAGATACTTTTTAGACGTTATACTTCTCATAATGATATTATTCTGGGAACTGCAGTTTCAGGCAGAGAGTTCCGAGAATTCGAGAATGTAATAGGTCTTTTTTCAAATATTATTCCGTTAAGAGATAATATAGAAAAATACGATACTTTCACTGATATTCTCAAAAAAGTAAATAAAACAATTAATGAGAGCTTTGAGCATCAATCGTATCCGTTTGAAAATATAATAGAAGATTTGTCTTTAGAGCGAGATATGAGTAGAGGTGCAATTTTCGATTTTGCTGTGACTTATGGATATAAAGATGAAACAGAATTTGCTTTGGAAGGTGTTACCTCTAAAAACATACCCGCAAAAGGTAATAATAGTAAATTTGATATACTTTTCTCATTTATAGAAAATGATGATATACTAGATTTAGAGCTGACTTACAACACTGATTTATATGATTCTGCAATGATTTCTCTAATCCCTAAGCATATAGAAAGTATTTTAGCAGAAGTTGTTAACTCGCCAGACAGAGAAGTCGACGAGATAAATATTCTCAGTAAAACAGAGCTTTTACAATTAGAAAACTTCAACAATACTAACTGTAAATACTCGGATAATATTTCTATACCTGAGTATTTTGATAGTGTTGCTAAGAAGTATCCGAAGCGAACTGCACTAACTTTAAAAGATAACTCTATAAGTTATTTTGAATTGCAAAACCTATCTAATTTAATCGCATCTAAGTTATTGAAATTATATGAACTTAAATCATGTTCTAAAATAGCTGTATATATCAAACGAGACTTGAATTTCATTCCAATTATGCTTGGAGTTATGAAATCGGGAGCAGTTTATGTGCCGATAGATGAGCAGACTCCACTGTCAAGACTAAACAAAATCATGTCAAATTGTGATGCAGAGTTGCTTATTACAGATAGAGAAATTGAATCAGCAACTAAATCTATTCAGAAAGAAGAGTTGTTAGATTCTGATATTACTTTAGTGGAATTTAAAAAAATAAATCCTAAAAATGCTGCATATATTATATATTCCTCGGGTACCACCGGTGAGCCCAAGGGTATAGTTGCTACTCATTCTAATTTGATTAATACAATAGAAGATCAGATACATGCTTTTGGTATTGATGAAAAATCAAAAGTGATGCAGTTTTATTCAATAGCTTTTGACGCCTCGATGCTTGAGGTATATCTTGGATTATTTGCTGGTGCGGAGCTTATAATTACTCCAAAAGAGACTATTTCAGACAAGCTTGCTATTGAAAACTATTTGTATGATAACTCTGTCTCTTTTGCATTTTTCCCTCCATCATATCTAAAAATACTGGATAAAGAGAAATTGCAGAACATACAAACGCTGGTTACCGGTATGGAACCACCAATTAAAAAAGATGCTATATATTTTGCATCAAAAGTAAATTATTTCAATATTTATGGCCCTACCGAAACTACTGTGATTTGCTCTTACCACAAGGTTAATCCGTACTCTAACTATGAATCTGGAATTCCAATTGGAAAGGCGATGAGAAATTATTCTATGTATATCATGAATAACGAAATGCAAGCTCAGCCAATTGGTTTTACAGGTGAAATATGTATAGAAGGCGAAGGATTAGCCCTTGGGTATCTAAATGATGTTGAACTTACATCTACAAAATTCAAAATAAATCCATTAACCGGTAAACGTATTTTCTGTTCAGGTGATGTAGGTAAGATGTTGGAAAATGGAGAAATAATATATCTCTCAAGAAAAGACAATCAGGTAAAAATTAGAGGGTATAGAATTGAAACCGGTGAGATTAAATCTAATCTGGATAAAATCACGGGAGTAAACGAATCATATCTAATTGTCAAAGAAGAAAATGGAAATAAAGAATTGGTTGCTTATGTTGTTTCTGACATTCTTACTGAGAAAGAAATAAGATTAGAGATGAAGTCTTTTCTACCGCAGTATATGATACCAAAATATATCAAACTAATTGATAAAATGCCACTTACCGCAAATGGTAAAATAGATACGAATGCCTTACCTTCAGAATGTTATGATGATGGCGATGAAGTGGTTGATATTACTTCACTTAACGATGAAGAGTTAATTGTACTTCAAGTTTGGAAAGGCGTTTTAGGAAAAGATAAAATAGACATAGAGAAAAATTTCTTTGAGTTAGGTGGAGACTCTATTAAAGCTATTCAGATATGCTCGCAACTTTCACAAAGAGGCTATTTAACCAACGTAAGAGATGTATTTGCCAACAATACGATAACTGAGTTGGCATCAGTCATGAAAGCTAAACAGCAGGCTTTAAATAAAGAAACAGCAGCAGGTAAATATCCTTTAAGTCCAATTCAGAAATGGTTTATTGAGCAAAATGGAGAAATATTCTCCCATTTCAATCAGGCTCAGTGTTTTGAATTTACTCAAATTATCGATGCTGAATTACTTAATACATCTGTAGATTTAGTTCTATCTCGACATTCTGCTTTCCGCACTCGATATAGAAAAGTCGAAGGGATATACCAGCAAGAGCTAATGAATTCTATGACTGACTACAATCACTTTGATGTGATGCATCAGATATTTGATGAAGTAAGTGCCAAAGAGTTATCAAAAAAAATGAATGAAGAAATCAATCCTGAAGAAGGCAAGATGATTCTATTCAGACTTATGCAAGATGGAGATAAGTCATTTCTATTAGCAGTGGCTCATCATTTCATTATAGATGGTATTTCATGGAGAATACTTTTAGGTGAGATTGAATCAGCCTACTTTGCGCTTAATAAAGGCGAAAAATTGATGCTTACGGACACTACGGATAGTTTTCAAAATTGGTCTAAGTATATAGAAAATAAATTCAGTAAAGAATTATATAATGTCGAATATTGGAATAATGTTACAGTAGATAAGTTATATATAAATGGACTAAATAAAGAAAGTCGATTCACTTCTGCTTCTTTTGAATTAAGCAGTGAGGTCACTCGCGTGTTACTTGAAGAAACTCACAGAGCTTTCAATACCAAAATAAATGACGTGTTGTTAACCTCTGTACAACGTGCATTTGCAAAAATATTTCCAGGAAATAAGCAAATAGATATTATGCTTGAAAGCCACGGCAGGGAGCATGAATTTACAGACTTAGATATTTCAGAAACAGTTGGCTGGTTTACTACTTTCTATCCTATTTCACTTAAAGTTAAGGATGATCTACAAGATTCCATTGTAGAAGTTAAAGATACACTCCGAGCTGTTCCTAATAATGGGTTTGACTATATAGCTCTGAAATATATCTCCGGGAAGTTTTCACAAATTCAAGAACCTAAGATAAGTTTCAACTATCTGGGCGTGTTTGGAGATGATAATACGCAGCGCCTTATGAAGGTCTTAGGTGTAGACTTGTCGTCTGTGATGAGTGAAAGTATAAGATTCGATCAGGACTTTGTTATAAATGCTGTAGTCGAAAATCAGAGATTTAAACTTTTTCTTGATTCCAAATATGGAAAAGAAATGTCATTAACATTAGTAAAAACCATCGAATCTGAATTATTGGGTATTATAGATTTTCTTTCTAAATACTTAGGAGAGGAAATTACCAAATCGGATATTGATTTTGACGGTTTCGAAAATGATGATCTTAGCGACTTTTTAAATACACTTTAGGAATAATTATAGCCATGAATGAACATAATAAAGAAATAGATAAGACAAAAGTCACATTATGGCTTTTGAATATCTCGGACAAAGAAACAGGAATAGAGCGTTTGTTTGACGAGAAGCTACAAAGAGAATATAAAGATCGCTATAAAATGGTGAGTTCTGCAAATAAAATTATCAAAAAAAAGAATGATTTAGTTGTAGAACTGCATAGTACTAATAATGGACTATTTTTTGCAACAGCTATTAAGTTTTATAAGTTTCAAGAGCATAGTAGTGGCACAATATGGCAATCTATTGGAGAATCTAGTATTGCTATATATAAAGACAACAAATATTTCGATATCGCTAGGCAATACTACAAAATTATGAAACGTAGCTTGGAAAACCATATTTAGGTCAGAAAATGCTCAAAAAAGAGAATATAAAAAATATTATACCAATGTCTCCATTGCAAGAGGCGATGTACTTTCGTAAAGTGATGGATAAGCATTCTTCAGCATATTTCAATCAAATTTCCTTTGTTTTAGCAGGAGATTTTGACATTGAAATATTTCGTAAATCTTGGGAAGTGATTTTTGAAAGGCATGATATACTACGAACTGCTTTTATACACGAAAATGCACCTCGTCCTTTGCAGATAATTTTAAAAAATAGGAAACCTGAAATAACTTATCATGATAACTTTGAAATAGAGCATTTTGAGAGAATTAAAAAACATGATTTAGAGCGTGGCTTTGATTTTAAAAATGAGCCTCTCATGCGGTTTACTATATGTAAAGTGAAGGATAAAAAGGTAAAAGTTCTTTGGAGTTTCCACCATATAATAATGGATGGCTGGTGTAATAGCATTTTATTCTCAGAATTTGAACAGCTATATAAGATATTTAAACAAAATCGGCGAGCATCGTTACCTATAGTTCCATCTTACTCTAAATATATCAAATGGATAGAGTCATTAGATAAGAAAGAAGCGGATAGTTATTGGCAGAATTACTTATATGGCTTTGATGAGGCTAGTCTTATTGCTAAGCAGAATACCGGAAAAGATTATAATCTTAATAAATACGTATTCTCCTTGGATTTGAGACAAAGCAAATTTATGAAAGATTTTGCAAAACAAATTGGAGTGACACTTGTTAATCTCATAAAAGCAATTTGGAGCATAATCCCTGCTAAACTTAATGATTCGTCTAAATCTTGCTTCGCATATACAATTTCAGGTCGGGATTACCCTATTGAAGAGATTGAAAAGATTGTAGGGCTCTTTATTAATACCTTACCGCAATTTGTTAACTTAGATAAATCTAAAACAATAGAAGAGCTTGCAAAATCAATTCAAATAGATGATGTGAAGAACAAAGAATATGGATTTGTTTCAGGTGCCGATTTGTCTGTTGCTTGTGGAAAAGAGATTCTTTATGACCATATCCTCATCTTTGAAAATTACCCAATCGAAAGTTCCATGGTTTCAATTTTTGAATATAGTGAGTTCGAAGATTTTGAACAGACAGACTTTCCACTTGCTATTTATGTGGGATTGGGTGAAGAAATAACTTTTACTATGAAGTATGATGCAAATAGTATAAGTGTTTATAAAATAAATATATTAGAAAATGCAATACTCAATATTTTAAATCAAATATTTTCTAACTTGCAAATACAGATAGATAAAATCAAACTACTAAATGATAAGCAAGAGCAGGAAATAATTGACAACTCCTTAGGAAGAAACAATGATTATGTCAAAACCAAAGATTTAGCTCGCATATTCAGTGAGCAAGTTGAACTTCTGCCTGGTAAAGAAATTCTGGTTACTAAAACTAATGTCTATAATTATAAAGACCTTGACAGGCTTTCAAATTATGTTGCAAATCGTTTGCAGTCTTCAGATGCAGATGTTGTGGGTGTATTTTTAGATAGGTCAGAATACATTATAATTTCAATTCTGGGTATTCTTAAGGCAGGGAAAGCATTTTTACCTCTTTCCACCGAGCATCCGCTAGAAAGAAATAATTATATTATTCGGGATAGTGGTATAGACACTATCATCAGTGACGGGGATTCCCATTTTGATATCGAAAATAATATAAGTTATTTGGATATATGTGAAGAGGATTTAGAATATTTAACAGATAGTAAGCAACTCGCGTATCTAATTTATACTTCAGGAACTACAGGCAAGCCAAAGGGAGTTCTGTTAACACAGGAAAATCTATTAAGCTTCACTCAAAACTTGAGATATACTTTTGGAATCTCAGAAGAAGATTCTCTATTGGCTATAACGACTCACACATTTGATATATCTATTCTAGAAATGATAAGTACACTTTTGACAGGAGTAAAGGTATATCTTTGTGATAAAGAAGAAGTGCTTAATCCAGCTAGAATATCTGAAATAGTTAAAACTTATAAAATAAACACACTTCAAATAACCCCATCGCATTTGTTAGGTCTTATCGATGTTGTAGGAGTAGAGTTCCTACAATCATTAAAAACATTGTTGGTTGGCGGAGAAGAATTCCCATTATCACTAATGAAAAAACTTACTATACTCGGCAAGACAAATGTTTACAATGTTTACGGCCCTACAGAGACTTGTATTTGGTCTTCTGCAAAATTGTTACAAGGTGAAATGAGTATTGGTCGTCCATTGTTGGGTGAAAGTATTTATATACTTGACAAAAATAATCAAATAATGCCTAACGGCTACATTGGAGAACTATGTATTGCAGGTTTAGGTGTAGGGATGGGGTATCATAATCGTCCTGAGTTAACCGCACAAAAATTTATACAATTAGACACTATACCTGAGAAGTTGATATATAAAACAGGAGACTTTGCTTATTATACTGAGGAAGGAGAGATTAAATTTGCCGGAAGAAAAGATTATCAACTTAAAGTGCGTGGTTTTAGAATAGAAGAGCATGAAATCGTAAAAGTAGTCTTAAAATTACCGGAAATAAAAGAGTGCGTAATATCTAAAGGGAAGAATGATAGCTTAATAGCCTATCTGCTTGTAAATAAAAATGTTACAAGTGATTATATTGAGAGTTTCTTAAGTAGATATCTCCCTGAATATATGGTTCCAACTACATATATATTCCTTGATCAATTCCCATTGAATACTAACGGTAAGATTGATAGAAAAGCTCTTCCTGAGCCGAATTCTATAAAAATAAACAGTTCACAATTTAATGAGACGGAAAGACTTGTCGCAAAACTATGGGAAGAAATCTTGGGGCACGAAGAGTTCGATGCAACTTCAAAATTCTTTTCAGTAGGTGGACATAGTTTGAAAGCTATGAGGTTAGTGGCTCTGTTTAATAAGGCATATTCGAAAAACTTAGAAATAATTGAATTTATGAAACACCCTACTATTGGTTTTATGTCTTCATACATCAGTTCTAATAATAAAGAAATTACTTCTATTAAACAACTTGAAAAGTCAGAGCATTACTTACCTTCCTCTAATCAGAGACGACTTTGGACAATTCAAAAACACACTGGTATTGCGTCTGATTACAATATGCCTTCAGCATTCAAAATTACCGGAAATCTAGATGTAGTTAAGTTAGAGCAAGCTTTAAATACTTTGATCAGGAAGTACGATATTCTAAGGAGCAGATTTATTGAAAAAGAAGGTATTCCATACCTTGAAGTTAGCCCTGAATTTGAATATAAAATCCTTGAAACTAAAGTGTTGGATTGGCAATCGAGTATAGAAAAGATAGAACGCCTTGCAATTAAAGAGCTTCGTTTAGATAAGTTACCTCTATTTGACATACAGCTTTTTAGACATTCCTCAGAGATTGTGATTTTATTTTTTAATATACATCATTCTATCTCTGATGGTTGGTCGCAGGATATTCTTTTTAGAGAGTGGATTGAAATTTATAATGGATTAGCAGTAAAACCTGTTGAATATCAATATCAAGATTTAATCGCAGACATAGCTTCCAAATCTGAAAGTATTAGGAATAAAGAATATTGGTTGCATAGACTCTCAGGTTTTGAAAAAGATAATTCTAATCTCGTAAATTTTGAAGTAGCAAATTCAAAGGATTCGGTTTTCAGAATGGATTTATCGCATATTGATAATTCAGAAATAGAGTTATTCTGTAAAGCGAATGCCATTTCGCATTATTCCTATTTTCTTGGTCTTGTTAGTTTGCTCATTTCACGATATTCAGACTCAAGCGATATTTGTCTTGCAACAGTCTCCGCAGGAAGAGATAATTTAATATTGCAGGAAGCACCCGGTTACTTTACTAATACAATGATTTTTAGAAGTAAAATCCAACAATCGGATAACGGAAAAGAATATTTCACAAAATTACAAAAAAGATTGTATAATGATTTAGAACATCAGACTTATCCTTATGATAAAGTATTAAAAATACTTGCAAAGGAATCAAAACTGAACATAAATGAGTTAATTGATACTATCTTCATCTATCAGGAAAATGAAGATATTACCACTTGCTTTAATGGAACTACTATCGAGCAAGTTGAAATAAGCGTACCATTGCAGCGGTTCGGTTTGGCTATACATATCATAAAAAAAACAGATAAATTCTCCTGTGAAATAATTTACAGAGGCAATAAATATTCCGAAAGTATGGTTGCAAGAATGTGCTACCACTTGCAGCAGCTAAGTCGGGAATTATTAGACCGAATCTCTGATCCGTGTCTTAATTTAGATATTTTAAGCTCATTTGAAGAACAACTTTATCGGAATTTCAATGAACATTCTGTAGATTATAACCTTCCGGATAATTGCTATAGATTGGTTGAGAATAATTCAAAACTTTTTCCTCATTCTACTGCTCTAAAATCAGAAGAAATAATCTTAACCTACGGAGATATAATTGAAGCCGCTGAAAATTTAGCAAAAAGTTGGCAAAAGGAACATGATATTCAAAATGGTGATGTAATTGCTTATTATGATGAAAAATCTCCTGAGATGCTATTAGTTCTACTTGCAGCATGGAAGCTAAAATGTAGTTACTTATCCTTAGATGCAACTTTACCGCAAGAAAGAATAACATATATACTTGATGACAGTAATGCAAAGTATATTTCCAACCGAAGACTCAAATTGAATAGGAACTTAGCTTGGGACTCAGATACTAATCAAATAAATAATGTTGCATATATTATTTACACCTCTGGTACAACAGGTAGGCCAAAGGGAGTAGCTGTAAAGCATAAAAGTTTATCTAATACTATTATGAATCAAATTGAACAATTTGTGATAAGCAGAGGTGACTCTGTGCTTCAATTTGCTTCAATTTCATTCGATGCTTCAATTTCGGAAATATGCCAAGCTCTATTTTCAGGTGCTACTTTAGTAATACCGGGAATAGACAAGATTAAAAATCCAAATACTCTTGCAGAATTAATAAATCAATATCAGATTACTGTTGCTACTATTCCACCGTCTATGCTTGGCTTTCTGAAAGGCATGAGGATTAATAGCTTGAAAACAATAATAAGTGCCGGTGAGCAAGCTGTTAAATCCGATATGGCATATTTCTCAAATTTTGTAAATGTTTATAATGCTTACGGCCCTACTGAAACTGCAATATGTTCAACTATTTATAAAGTAAATGATACAGATATCCACCTTCCGCAAGTGCCTATAGGCAAGCCTATTGCTAATACACAGGCATTAATCCTTGATTCTAATATGAATCTTGTACCGGTATCATGTATCGGTGATTTATACTTAAACGCACCGGAAGTTCAAAATTGCTATATTAATAGTGAAAAACTCAACCAAAAGGCATTTTATAAGATTGGTTCAGAGTTGTTTTACAAATCCGGAGACAAAGTCTTTTGTACCGAAACCGGAGATTTGGTGTTTGTAGGTAGGAGTGATGAGCAAGCAAAAGTTCGAGGCTATCGCATAGAGCCTGAGGAAATATCCAAAGCAATAATGGAGGTGAGTGGAGTAACTAATGCTTTTGTGCTGGTTAAAGGAAAATACCTGCAAAAACAGATTATTGCATACGTTGTTGGCGAGACTAATGAAGCCAATATTCGAGAGAAATTACTGCAAAAACTACCTATGTATATGATTCCTGCATATTTTATATTTTTGAAAAGCTTGCCTTTAAATAATAATGGTAAAGTCGACAAACCGGCACTTCAGCACATAAGCTATAATAATGATTCTTTAAATGAAAATATAACAAAACAGCAACAAAGATTTCTGTCTATTATGTCAGATGTCATCGGCAATTATAAAATTGATATTGATGATAATTTCTTTGAAGTAGGCGGTAATTCTTTATTAGTAATAATATTCAGACAAAAGATAGAAGCCGAGTTTTCAAGGGCAATTAGTATAACAGATATTTACCGCTTGCAGACTTGTAGAAATATTGTAGAGTATTTAGACGAGAAAGTAAACACTGAATCATCAATTATCAAGTTGGAAAATGTAACTGAAAACTTGATTTTTGCTTTTCCATCGATTTACGGATATGCGTCAGAGTACGAATCATTAGCAAAATACGTACGTGGACACAAATTAGTTGCATTCGATTTTTATTCTGAAATTACTCTAAACGTGCAAAAGATAGTAAGCCAGATAAAAGAAAATGTGTCAGGGAAAAGATTTTCTCTTATGGGATATTCAGTAGGGGGAGCGTTGGCTTATTTAGTTGCAGAACAGCTTTTTGATGTGGGCTTAAACCCTGATTTAATAATATTGTTAGATTCTCATATGTTTAATAGCAATAATTACCTTGTTAGTAATGAAAATATTGATATATTGAATAAATACATCAATAATTCTGGCGGAATAAACAAAAAAATGCAACATAAAGTTCAGCAGTATCTAGATTTATTGGCTCAACATGATTATAATCAAAAGATATCTTCTAAAATAGTGCAACTAACTTCTAATGATATTTATGAAAATGACAGAAGATTTGCATGGCAGGATATAGCCGCAGAAAAAGTGGAAGTCTATCAGGGATTAGGTCTACACAGTCAAATGTTAAAAGAGCCTTATGCTTTTGAGAATGCAGTAATTATAAATGGGATATTATCTAACAAATACAATAAATAATATGCAAAAAGAAAACAAATATACTTTACTTGATTTTGTAAAAAGAGAATCTAAGAAATCACATAAAAATATTATCGGAGTTGCTGCTGTCTCAGGTATGGCAAATGCCTTAGTGCTTGGAATTATTAATAGTGCCAGTAAGGTAGCACAGCACGAAGAAGTTAGTTTCCAATATTTAGTATTGTTTGTCCTTTGCCTCACCCTTTTTATAATTACTGAGAGATATATTCTCAAAAACGGATCTATAATAATGGAGAATATAGTCGATAGTATAAGAAAAAGACTAGCTGATAAAATACGTAAGGCAGATTTGCAGAGTTTGGAACAAATTGGAGCAGCTCAGATTTATAATAGACTTACTAACGAAACAACTGCGATTTCTCAATCTGCCGGCTTAATAGTAGCAACTATGCAGTCGCTTGTAATGCTTGTTTTCGTTGTATTATATATGGCATATTTATCAGTCACGGCATTTATTCTAATCGTTATACTACTGATAGCAGGGATAGGTGTTTATTTACGAAATGAGAAGATACTAAAGAAAGAACTCCGGCAAACTAATCAAACAGAAATCCATTTTTTTGATACATTGACTTCCATATTATCAGGCATAAAAGAAATAAAATTTAACTCAAACAGAAGTGATGAAATTTATGCATCTGCTGATAATATTTCTACAAGATTAAGAAATTTGAAGATTAGTTCAAGTATTAAATATGCTCAAAATTATATATTTTCACAGTCATTTTTCTTTGTTTCCATAGCGGTGATTGTTTTTATTCTGCCACGTTTGGAACTCTCAGATGCTGATGTTATTACCCAGTCTACAGCTGCAATTTTATTTATGATTGGACCTGTATCGAATATAGCAGCTGTTATACCTGTGCTTAACCAAGTTAGTCAGTCAATAAATCATATCTATGAATTGGAAGAGCAAATTGATCAAATACAGGATATAGTAGTTGCAGGTAGTGATAATACTCTATTTTATAACTTTGAAAAAATATCTATTAAAAATCTTGAATTTGCTTTCAATAATGGGAACGGTAGCTCTAAATTTTCTATCGGACCAATCAATTTGGATATTAATCGAGGTGAGAAAATATTTATTGTTGGGGGCAACGGAAGTGGTAAGACTACATTGCTAAAAAACATGACTAAACTATACCAACCCGATTCAGGGGTAATTGCAGTAGATGGTAAAGACCTGCAAGATGATGATATTTGCAGTTACCGAGAATTATTTTCCGGTATTTTTGCTGAATTCCATCTTTTCAAGAAGCTGTTTGGTTTAGGGAATATTGATAAAGAAAAGGTAAATGAGCTTTTAAAGCTATTGGAAATTGACAAAAAAACTGGATATGAGGACAATGCTTTCACTAATCTGGAATTATCTACAGGCCAAAGGAAGCGTTTGGCATTAGTTGTTACTATGCTCGAAGATAAGCCAATCTGCATATTTGATGAATGGGCTGCTGACCAGGATCCTATTTTCAGACAGTTCTTCTATGAAACTTTACTTGATAAGCTGATTAGCCAAGGTAAAACAGTAATAGCTGTTAGCCATGATGATAGATACTTTGCTTATGCAGACAAAGTAATAAAAATGGAATACGGAAAAATTATTGAAGTTCTTGATAATACTAAATTGAAGAGTTAGAGATGAAGGATAAGAAAACATTTTCATACAAAATGACCTATAACTACAGGAAGCTGAAGTATAACATTAACCGGCTGTGGTTTCTTCACAAGTTTAAGCTTTCAATTATTTTGATTGTCTTTGCATTGATAGTTACATATTTTTATCAAAATATATTTGTTTCGATAGGATCTGGTGAACAGGGGGTACTATGGTATAGGATTTCCGGTACCAATATGGAACGAATCTATGATGAGGGCTTGCATTTTGTTTGTCCATGGGATAAAATGTATATCTATAATGTAAGGGTGCAAGCAGTCAATGATACGATGTCTATATTGACTTCACAAGGACTAACCGTAAAATTTAATATCACATACCGATTCTATCCTGATAAATTAGAATTGCCTAAGATTCATAAAATATTAGGACCTAAATACAATGAGAGTTATGTGCAGCCTGAAATAAAAGCTGCAGCTATGTCTATACTTGGAAACTATACGCCCGAAAAGCTCTATACTATGTCTACGCAGGTTATACAGGCAACTATCAAACAGTACGTATTAAAAGAACTGTACGATCAGGATATTGTACTTGAAGACTTCTTAATAAATAAAATAGAATTACCTATCAAAATTTCAAATGCGATAGAAGATAAATTATCGAAAGAGCAACTCCTCTTAGAATTTGACTATAGGATAGGAATTGCAGAAAAGGAAAGAGCCAGAAAGGAAATAGAAGCCGAAGGCATTAACAAATTTGAAAGTATTTCAGGAGTCTCTATGCTTAAATGGAGAGGTTTAGACGTAACTGAAAAGCTGACTACTTCACCTAATTCTAAAGTTATCATTGTAGGGACAAGTGATAAAGATTTGCCTGTAATCCTAAATTCGGAGTCAAAGTAGAGTGCTAAAATATTTGAATATAATTGTTACAATATCACTACTGCAGCTGTCTCTAATTTCAACTGTACAATCCGAGCAGATTATATTACATATAAATCAAGAGTTAGGTGCAAACTATGCGGGATTTATTGTAGCAGATTCTTTAGGGTACTATGCTGATTATGGGATAGAAATTGAATTTTGCAGTTCCGACGAAAGTAATGAATGCTTGAGAGATTCTGCTATAACTTTGTCAGTGATAAATCTTCAGAAGGCGATAGAATATGCTGATAAAGGTGCAGACATTGTAAATATTTGCCAGATTAATCAAACTTCGTCTTTAGCATTTATCTCTCTTAAACATAAAAATATTGATAGTCTGCATAATCTTTCAAACCAGAGTATAGCAGTCATAAGAGGTATGTATAATAATTCTTCTAATCTAAATAAGTTACTTAAAATAAAGGCAAATATACTTGAAACTCACGCCACAAAAGAACTAATGATTTATGATGGTGTGGATGCAATAATCGGTAGTATGGAAAGAGAATACATAGATTTATACTTTGCAGGTTTTGATCCCGAAGAATTAAATATCATAAGATTAAATGATTTAGGTCTGGATATAGTAGAGGAAGGTATTTATGCTCCTGATAGTTTGATTAAATCAAGATCCGAATTACTTAGACAGTTCGTGAATGCCTCTGCTCAAGGTTGGATTTATGCTAAAAATAATACAAACCAAACGGCCGAACTGATTGCGCAATACCTAAAAAAACATCGAATGAGAGCAAATTATGAAATATTAGATGAAGAGCTTAAGCATATTTTATCTAATATTTTCCCAGTAGCAAAGAAGCATAAAGCATTTAGCTTAGATAAAAAAGATTTTGACAAAGTAATTGAGATATTGCTAAAGTCCAAAATTATAAGTCAAAAGATAAATTTCAATAAATTTTATAAACCACAAATATTAGAAGATGAGCAAAATAAATAAAAATAAAATCATCTTTAGTCTCGTTACTGTATTTATAATTCTTGCAAGTTTTCTTTTTGAATTATTTTATTTCGCCGACTACAGAGAAGAACGAAGAGCTTATGATTATATAGAAAAGTTTACAAAAACTACGAATCATAAGCTTAAAAAAATGGTAAGTGCCATGACTTCGATAGGAGAGGATTTTAAATTTATCCTTGAGACCGGTAATTTAGATACAATTGCAATCCAGGAACTACTTATTTCTTTAGTCAAATATAACAGAGATGTGCATGGTAGTATTATCGCATACGATAGATTTGAATTTGACAAACAGACTGAGTTCTTTGCTCCTTATTATCATAAAGATAGATTAGGCAATATCGAACATTTTGACTTACATGAAAATGGTGAAGAATATATTTTTAAACACTATTTCCATATTCCAAAAATACTTAAACAATCTGTTTGGTTAGAACCTGAGATGGATTATGCTAATACAGGTTCTATCTTGTCTCGTTTTTGTGTGCCTTTTTCCAGACAAGATGAGTATGATGTTAACAGAATCCGTGGAGTACTGGTAATAGAACTAGATTTGGATTGGCTTCATAAAAAAATATTAGAAGATATTCCAAGTAAACACTCTCAAATAGTATTACTATCACAGATGGGAAATTTTATATCTCATCCAAATGGAGAATTTGTTATTCACGAAAGTATATTTACTTTAGCCAAAAAATACGAAATGCCGAAGCTTAGGGTATTAGGTAAAAGGATTATACATGGTGAGACAGATATTTTAACAGGATTTATTGATGAAAGTGGTATGCAGTTCTACTTGAGCTTTACTCCCGTTCCTGACAGTAACTGGTATTTACTGGTTGCTATTCCTATTGATGAAATGGAAATTTTAACAAATTAGTTTTTATTGTAAATTAAGGATGACTATGGAACAGAAAACTGAACAAAAAGAACAGACACAAGAAGCTCCAGATACTAAGCAATTCAGTGAAAAATTGCCAGGTGCTACTTCTATTCTGAATAAGTATATTTGGTGGTCGATGGGAGCAGGTCTTTTGCCGGTGCCTATGCTAGATATGGCTGTACTAACTGCGGCTCAGCTCAAAATGTTACATGATATTTCTAAACATTATGAGATAGAGTTTAGTGAAAATATTGGAAAATCTATAGTGGCAACACTTGTTGGTACAGTTACAGTAGATTATGCTGCAAAAAGCACTATGAACTCATGGCTAAAAACCATTCCTGTAATTGGGATTATTGGGCATCTTTCTGTGCCTGTTTATTCCGGTGCGATGAGCTACGCCATTGGCAAAATCTTTATTCAGCATTTTGAATCAGGTGGAACTTTTCTGGATTTTGATCCTAACAAAGTAAAAGAATACTTTGCGAAATTATTTAGGCAAGGTAAAAATATCGCATCTAATTTAGCTGAAAGCAAAGAATAATGTAATAAAATATTGTCCAATCGCTCGAAAGGTCAATTCGGCGATTGGATAAATATTTTAGTTGCATTCTTAAATTATCTTTGAATTTAAATCTTATCAGGAGTAATAATGATAGTATTTATTTGGATATTTCTTAGTTTTGTAGTTGCTGTTTTGGGTAGAAAAACTCGCTTAGGTTTTTGGGGTAATCTAATTCTGGGGTTATTTCTAAGTCCTCTCGTGTCTCTAATTATAGTTTTTATGACTTCAAAAGTGACGGGAAACATCTCCATAGAAGAGTTTAAAGAAGATGGAGACAAAAAGAAAAAGAAATTTGATTTCTCACGTCCTGTAAGCGAAGAAGATATTATGGAAGGATTTGAGAGTATGGATTCAAAAAAGTAGAGATATGTACACTTTCTACATTATAATCTTTCTCTAAATGAGCTAAATGACAACAATAATTAGCATTAATAGGTAATTTCAATACTTGATATTTAGAATGTGTAAAGCTATCTAAATGTGACATATTATCAGTTAATCCAGTGGATTCAGCTTTTAAAATAGCTTCTTTTTGCGTCCAAATATTATAAAATTCGATAATATGACTAACGGATATTTCTAATTCCTTTTGCTCATTACTTGACAAATATGGAAGAAATGAGTCTGTATCTATTTCTTTGATTTCTTCGATATCAATCCCTACTGCTGACTCCGAAATAGCTAATAACACTACATGACCAGAGTGAGATATTGAAAAATACTTCTCATCTCGAAGAAAAGGTTTGCCGTATTCGGAATATAGGAGCAAATCTCCGACATTTTTCCCAAATGCAAAATCGAGCAATTTTCTTCCGATAAAAGAGCGTATGCGGTCTTCTTTAAATTTATATTTCAGTATTTTTGTCAGCGAACTTTGTGAAATGTGATTATAAAGCGCATCTTCGCTATAATCATCAAAATTCTTAATTATATGGTATAATACCTTTGTCATCAGCGGCTAAGAATTATATCAAAAATAGTATTAATATGTTGGAATATAAAGAAATGGTCTCCCGGGAAATTGATATAATTAGGTTCGGCTGTAAAGTATAAATCCCATTCACGCAATATGCCTAAATTTGTGTTTTTATCTGAGATACCATAAAGAATAGCTGTACTGATGTTTACTTTTGTATCAGGTATTGAGAATTTTGAAGTATCTATCAAAGAAAAGTCCGCTCTTAGAATAGGGAGAAAAAACTCCAGCAATTCAGTATTTTCAAGTACTTCGTTGGGAGTACCACCCATATTATGTATCATTTGTTTAAAGTCTGAGTTAGAAAGCAAATGTCTATTAGAAATTTCCGCATTAATATGTGGTGGATTTTTCCCACTCAAGACTAATTTGGCAGGTAATTTATTACCTCGGTTCACTAATGACTTCATAACAAAAAAAGCAAGAGCAGCACCAAGGCTATGTCCAAAGAAATAATATGTCTCGTAATTTTTGATATGTTCTAAAATCTGTTGATAAAAATCGTCAACTAACAGATGTAAATCAGAAATAAGATTCTCAGAAATTCTTTTGCCACGTCCCGGAGCTTCAAGCACTAAAATATCAATGTCATTAGGGGCACATTCTACGAAAGCTCGATAACTATAGAAAGATGCACCGGCAAAAGGGAAAAATATAATCAGTTGTTTATTCATATCTATCCAGCTTATAAAGTATGTAAGATAGATATATTTGGCTAAATTTTATTGTATAAATATATTTAAAAGTGACTTAGACTAATATTATATTTAGACTTATTATTGTATGCAGGCAAGCTTCAAATATGATTAAATAAGTTGCACAAAGCTAAATTGATATTATTGAAATGAACTAATTTCATAAATTGCATTTGTTCATTTCTAAAAATTTTCAAAAGGCATAAATTTATGCAAAAGTCGTTTAAGGAGGTACTTAACATACCTTCTTTTTTTGATTTTAAGTCAAATTTAAGTTCAGGCATTACGGTAGGTTTAGTAAATATACCTTTGTCTCTGGCTTTAGGGATTGCATGCGGAGCCACCCCATTGCAAGGAATAATAACAGCTATCTGGGCAGGAATATTTTCATCTTTGCTGGGTGGGTCTAAGTTTAATATATTGGGCCCAACCGGAGCTTTGTCAGGTTTACTGATGGGGTTTGCCGTACTTAATGGTGCAGAAACTCTACCTTTCATGGCAATTGCAGTGGGACTGAGTATATTTATCTGTTACTTATTCAAGTGGTATAAATATATAATATTTATACCGGTTAGTGCTATTCAGGGTTTTACATTAGGTGTTGCAATTCTGTTAGTTCTCTCGCAGTTCGATTTTATTTTAGGTACGGTATTTATTGAAAATGCAGATAAACTCAGTAAAATTAGCCAAGCATTTACTAATAATATTTCAATATCTCTGCCATCGCTGCTGGTTTTTAGCATTTCACTTCTTTTCTTGCTGACAGCTAAGAAGATTATACCTAAAATACCTGCTGCTATTCTTATTTCAGGTATAGGCATTTTAGTAGCGTATTTATCAGAAATAGGCATTTTGAATTTTAAAATTTTAAGTTTGAATAATATTTACTCTGATTTCGAAGGAAACATATTTCAAAATATACTTCCACATTTCGGACATTTGAAAATAAATAAAGAGTTTTTTACTGCAGTTGCGGCTGTTAGTGTTGTCGCTATTTTAGAAACGCTTATTTCTGCTAGAATTGCCACTGAAATGACCGGAGTAAAATTCAATCGCAAAAAGGAAATGATAGGATTGTCTATGGCAAATATCTTTTCCGGACTTATGGGAGGTATACCTGCTACGGCAGCTTTAGCTAGAACTGCTCTTAATATAAAAAGTGGAGCTTCTCATTACGTCTCCGCTTTGATTAGTTCTATATGTGTTATATTAGTATCATTATTTTTGTTTGACTATTTCAGGTTTATACCATTAGCTGTTATAGGCGCAATATTGACTAATGTAGCAATTAACATGATAGAATTTGAACATATAAAAGGTATGTTTAGATTAGATAAGGTTTCTTTTGTCTTGCTTTTTGTTGTCGCAATATTGACAGTAATAGAAGACCCAATCGTAGGTATACTCGTAGGATCACTAATATCTCTATTGCGCTTTGTGTCTACAATATCTAAGAGTCATGCAGAGATTACTGTAGTCTCTTACTCGCCTGAAATAAACTCATTCAGGACTAATATCTTAAATTATCTTGAAGGAGAGCAAGAAGGTGATATTCTATGTTATAGATTTGCCGGAGAGCTGACTTATATCACTGCTCCGGTTCACCTTGATTATATAAGTAATATCAAAGGCAAAAAAACAGTTATTTTATCATTTAGGAATTTATATTTCATGGATATCGAAGGCTTGCAAAATCTAAATGAAATCATCAGCACATTAGAGAAAAACGGCCATGAAGTAGCCGTATCATCAATTAGTGAAACGCTTCTGCCTTCCTTTGAGAGAAATTATAATTTCAGGCAATTAGATACGATGGGGTTAGTATTTGAAAGTGCAACCAGAGCCGTTAATTACTTTAAAGGCGAACAAATTCTTGAAGAAAGTAATCTGTTAGAAGAACCTATTACTAAATAATAAGATGTTTGGACACGATTAGGCTTCATTTAAGATTTTGATATTATGAACTAAGGTCAAGCAAAAAATATTACTTGACCTTAGCTACTTAAACATGCTAAAAAACACTAAGAATACTCTCTACTTGTGAAAGTCAGAGAGGGATTTCAATTACTTTTGGGTATCGATTAAATTGCCTGAATAACTCAAATTTTGTGACTGCACTAAGTTTATAAGATTATTCAAATCATCTTCCGTAGCTGTGCCACTCTTAAATTTTGTTGCAAATTCCTGCATATAATCAGGTAATGTAGAGTTTCCCTCTGCTTCTTTTGGAGGTCTTCCTCCTTGAGGTTTTTCCGGTGGTTTAAAACCAGCTTCATCCATTAGGTTTTTTAGATCTTCACCGGGTTTTATTCCGGCAGCTTCTAATTCTGAACGAAGGCTGTCCATGTCTTCTTTAGTCACATTTTCCGGATCATAATTGGCTATAATCTCAGAAAATTGATCTTTTTGCTCATCAGTCATTTGATAGTTTACTCTTTCCATTTGAGGCATTTGAGAAAAACTGCTTGTACTGATACTGCTAATCATAACGTTTCCTCCATGAAACTTTAAATGAATAATCTTAACAGATAAATTATCTGCCAATTATTAGACAAATAGAATTTTAAAAGGTTTAAAAAAAATGAAGGTAACAAAAAATCATTGAATGGATTATTATCTGATTTAGTTCCAGAATTAAATTTTACCCTATTAAACCAAGATATTTTTTACAAACTTCGTGATTGCATTAGGAATTTAGTTGAATGTGGTAAAAAAAAGCCGATACTCTTTGCAGAATATCGGCTTTGTGCTTGCTTGTAAATTAGGAGGTCTAATCTTCAATATCTTCAGTGGAGGTGCCGTCCCATAGTAATAATCTTTCTGCGTTAGGCGTTATATTGCAATTTCTCATACCGTCTTTTTTGCCGTCTTTCATGCCACCTCTTTTGCCATCTCTCATGCCATGGCCTTTGTTCCCTCTTCCTCTTCCGTTGTTGTATGTTCCTTTGCGATTATCTCTAAAATCTTCTCTCAATTGATTTCTTAATTCTTGTCTTTTTTCTTGGATAGTTCTAAGCTCAGTTTCAAAATTTTCATGTACAGCTGAAAGTGTTTTTTCGTATTTATCAGCAATAGGTTTCAATTCGTCTATTAGTTTTTTCATCTCTGCTCTGTGTGTCTTTGCTGAAGCTCTGTGTGCTTTTCTTTCTTTGCAGAAACAGCTATCTTGGTTATTTTTTACCATATCCCTAAATTTGTCTCGTTCGGCTTTATGCTCATTTCTAAGTTTAGTTGCTTTTGCTCTTATTTCATTAAGTTTTGCAAGATCCTCTTTTGAAATGGATTGATCAAATTTGTCTTTCATTTTGCGAAGAATAGGATCAACTTCATTTTGTCTGAATTTCTGCATTTTTTCGCGTTGTTCTTTTCTAAATTCTTGTCTCTGTTCTCGGCGATCCATATCTTCGTCTTGTGCCTGAATTGCAACTAATCCTGATAAAATGATTAAGGTTAGCATTGCTAATATTTTTACTGATTTAAGCATGTTAGTGCTCCTAAGTAGTTTGGTGAAATGTTTATCTTGTTTCTATAGCTTAGACATTGTGTCATAGAAAAGGTTTAAAAGTAGTGGAAATAAATTGAAGATGTAATATATTGGTGACCCAAAAAAAAAGTGGAGATGTTACAGTATACATCTCCACAAGCATCTTAATTATAACAGAAGTAAGTATATCTACTTCTACTTGAGTTCTAATTGCTTAGCAGCTTTTTTGCTAATATCTATCATATCTTTATAATACTGTTGATCGTTGATTAGATCATCGGTCATAATATAAGCATCAATAATTCTGTCTAATTTATAACCCGACTTATTATAATTGATTTGGCTAAGGCATAAGTTCCAGCCTTCAAGCCAAAGTTCTAAATCATCTCTTTGTCTGTTCGTACCGTCAAACCTGATAAGAATATCTATATCAGAATTTGGACCTGCAGTCTCGTTAAATACTGTTCCAAAAAGATACAGTCCTTTTACTCCAAAGCGTTTTGCGTCTATACTTTCTGCTAAAGCGTCAACCATCCTAAGTCTCCATTGGAGTGGTTCTTTGACTTCATCAGAGCCGATAGCACCAATTTCTTGTTCGTCATAGGCTATTGGAGATTTTGGATCTGCTATCATCGCCAAAGCCCTGTCTTCATCAGCATTCATGAAAATTCTTAAAATCATACCGTTAGTAGCTTCGCGTACATTGATAACTCTAAGAGAATCGGCAATATGTTCAAATTCAGGTAAAAATCTCGTCAAAGTATTTTCTGAATTAAGTAAGAAGTCTTCGTTGAACACTACTTCTTTATCGTCCGGATATAAAGGTAAATATCTAATTGAGGCTTCTACCAAATCCTGAAAGAAGTGAGTTCCAAAAGACAAATCCGGTACATAATTACCTTTTTTCCTGGCTATTTCTATAAGAACAGCAGTATTATTTATATCAGAGTAACCAACTGACACACCAAGTCTCATGTCATCTCGAGTGCCCCATCTACCAGGGCCCATCAATATAAAAGTCTTTTTAGGCAGTAATTTATTAAGTTTACCAACTGCTTTACCTACATCTTTTAGCTCGCTTAATTTAGAATATTGGCTGTAGGCATCAGGATCTACATAGACGATATATGCAATATCCGGCACTTTGCCATTAGAAACAAATTTATGAGCAGAAAATATTTTTTTACTCTGTGGTACATTATTAGGAATGCGAGTTGATTTTGCTTCATAAGAAGAAGACTGAGGTCTTGCTTGTAGTAAGTATAAATTTTTACCATCGCATGCAAACTCAATATCAACAGGAGTTTCCATGTGTTTATTTAGTATTTTAAGTATAGAATATAAAGTTTTAATATACTCAGAATTTGAAATTAAATTTTCAAATGTGGCTACGATTTCATCTTTTTTCGTATTTATACCCAAACCAACCGGAGTTTTTATATTTTGTGCTTCGTGTATAGAAAATACTTGATTTAGCATCGGGTAGTTATTGCCAACCTGTTTTATTATATGATCGATTGAAACAGTTTCAAATGTGTTTGTTTCTAAATTAATCACATCCATTGATTTTGGTGCATAACCTAACACATCCTGATAAGTCTGGTGCAATCTCAAATTAGACTGACCGGGAGCTACTAATACTGGATGGTCATCGGGAATTCTGTCAACTGCTCTTGTGCCTAATCCGGGCACCATGCGTATAAGTCCATCTTCTCTTTTAATTCGAGGAGACCAACGGAATTCATTATTGCTAAAAGCAACCCCTGCAAAAGCAGGGAAGAAGTATTTATCAAATTTTTGTCCTACTACTTCTTGTATCATAATTCCCATTTCTTCATTAAAGTCAAGCAAGCCTCTTTCTGCTCGGTAGCCAATGGGATCCGGGCTAAAAATTGAAGCATATACTTCAGCAATGGCATCCATCAGAGCGTCCATTTTTTCTTTTTTAGTGCCTTGATTTGCTAAAAACAGAGATTTATATTTTCCGGCAAAAGCAGTGCCCATCCTATCTTCAAGTAAACTGGAAGAACGAACAATAATTGGGTTGTCGCCAAAATCATCCAACGCACGAGAAAGTCCATTAATAATAACAGAAGGAAACTGAGAGTTTTTAAAAGCTTGGATAATGTGTGGGTATTCGTGTCTTATTTGATCACTATCTCTATATTTTTGCTCAATTACGTCTTCAAAGTTATTATAATAAATAAAACTCATAAACGAATCAGAGGTAATATACCATGTTTTAGGAGTTTTTAATGCGTCAAAATACTTTTTAAAATCATCGGAGGCTTCCAAAATACGAGTAGCTAAAAACAAACCTGATGCTTTACCACCAATCTTTCCGTAAGAGTCATTGGGGTAGACCATATTACTAAGCAAATTATTGAAATCTTCTATAGTGCCGTAATTTTTAGCAACGTTAATAAACTCAAGCTGATCAGAAAGAAATCTTCTAATAAGGGAGACTCTAATGCCTTTGGTAATTGAAGACTCTTTTTCTTCAGATTTAGGAATTACATGATTATATCTTCTAATGGCATCGGCAATATCATTGTGAGTAGTAGAAAGGGAAGCTAATGCTTTTACAAGAAAGTGAGATTTTTCTTCATTCATCCATTTCTGTATTAATGTAAGTATCTCATTTTCGTGCATATTAATCTTAGCAATTTTAAAGATTTTTTTGCCAAGTATATAAGAGTTTTCTAAAACCTGCTTCTTCGAAGGTCTGTTTACTTCAGTAGAGTTTTGCTCGTCCTCATCCAAAGTGCCGAGTTTTGTAAAAAGATCATGAGTTTCAGGAATACCTTTAAAGTAGAGATGGTTTATCATCTTACGAGCAATAATAGAAAACAGATTTTGATCTGTTTTTTTAAGCATATCTAGTATAACTTCCCATTCCGGTTTAGGCTGAGATAAATTTTGTTGCTGAGCCTGAAGTTCGCTAAACACGACCTTAAGACGTTTGTACAGGATGTAGTGACCAAGTCTGTCGGAGATAGTATCAATGAGTTTTCTTTCTTCCTTCATGAATGGCCCTTCATCCGCTTCGGGCAATTCTACGAGATAAAATAACTCAATAAGGCCTACAATTTCGTCTTGGATAATAATATCAGATTTCAAAACCCAAGGAGACGCTTTAAAATTTTCAGTTGTATATTCAACATTATTTATGGTAATTCGCACATCAGCATAATAAGGATATTTACATCCCAAAGGTACGGCTTTGATTACTTCTATAATCACTTTTTTATCTGCTTCATTGTAATGCGAAGTAAGTATTTCTTCTATTTTGTATAAGCAGTTAAGCTCTTTTGCTCTTTCTTCTAACGCCCTAACAAATAAGTCCATCTAAATACCTTATCCAAAATTAATAACAACACTCAGTAGTCTAAATAATAAAAAGAAAAATGAAATGCAAATATATAATAAAGATTGCACTAAATAATAGAAAATAAGAAAAAAACAAATGATTACAATTCTCAAAAACTAGGCAAAATATTCTTTGTTTTTCTTTTTCTTTTTGTAAATTGTAGTCGTTCAACAGAGGAAAATATTTATTGCTCCTTCTGTTTACTAAATAAAAAAAACTATAATTTTGTATCCTTAATATTAAACTGAGGAAGATATGGCTGGAAGCTCTTTCAATCCGTTCCAAATGGCTCAGCAACAATTTGATGCTGTAGCAGAACAGTTAGGTTTAGATCAAGCAACTCGTGATCTTTTGCGTAACCCAGATAGAGAATTTCATTTTAACATTCCAATCCGTATGGATGATGGTAGCTACAAAGTATTTCGTGGCTTCCGTTGCCAGCACAGTGATGCTCGTGGTCCTGCAAAAGGTGGTATTCGTTTCCACCCTCAAGAAACTATCGACACAGTTCGCGCTTTGTCTATGTGGATGACTTGGAAAACTGCAGTTGTTGACATTCCTCTTGGCGGTGGTAAAGGTGGCGTTATTTGCGATCCTCACCACTTATCTTTAAGAGAACAAGAAGCTATCTGTCGCGGTTGGGTTCGCCAAGTTGCTAAAAATGTTGGTCCTGTACAGGACGTTCCAGCTCCTGATGTAATGACTAATGGTCAGCACATGCTTTGGATGCTTGATGAATACGAAAGAATCACTGGTCAAAAACAACCTGGTTTCATTACTGGTAAACCATTAGGTATGGGTGGCTCTTTAGGTCGTACTGAAGCTACTGGTTACGGTGCTGTTTATACTTTAAGAGAAGCTTTGATTGAAAAAGGCGTAGATATCAAAAATACTACTGCTTCTTTCCAAGGTTTTGGTAACGTATCTCAATATGCTATCAGATTATACCAAGAATTAGGTGGTAAAGCAATTTGTGTTTCTAGCTGGAACAACCAGGATCAGAAAGCTTACTCTTTCATCAACCATAATGGTATCGATGTAGACAAATTGTTAGAAATCACTAACAAATTTGGTGAAATCGACACTGATAAAGTTAAAGATCTTGGCTACACTGTTACTGAAGGTGGTGCTTGGATCGAACAAGATGTTGATATCTTAGTTCCTGCTGCTCTTGAAAATCAAGTAAATGCAGACACTGTTAACAAAATCAAAGATAAAGTTAAATTTATTCTTGAAGGCGCTAACGGCCCTACTACTCCTGAAGCTGATAAAGTTATTGAATCTAAAGGTATTTGGATGATTCCTGACTTCTTGGCTAATGCTGGTGGTGTAACTTGCTCTTACTTCGAACAAGTACAATGTAACATGAACTACTTCTGGACAAAAGAAGAAGTTCTTGAAAAATTAGACAAAAAAATGACTGACGCATATCATGCAGTTTCT
>JBFHIJ010000036.1:0-32807 GCA_041596515.1 Chlorobiota bacterium | reverse complement strand
TGCTTTTGTTGAAGCAAAGCTATTAGATATGCAAGGAAAAGAAGTAGCAAATATTCTCTCTGAAGAGTTTACAGGGACTAAAAGAGTAAGCTATAATGCAAGTAACTTAACAGCAGGGACTTATTTCTTGCATATTAGTGACGGTACTCATTTTGTTACTAAGAAAGTAAATATTGTAAGATAAACATATCTGAACTTGGATAAATTAAATAAGCAAAGGGAGCATTCTTATTAATACTCCCTTTTTTTTACATATCCATACTAAAGATTTTATGCTAAAGTTTCTGCCATATCCGCTTCTACAGTTGTAATTGGTTTTAGTTGGAATGTTTCAACCAAAATATTAAGTACTTCAGGCTCAATAAATGCCGGAAGAGTTGGTCCAATTTTTATATTTTTGATACCTAAGTGCAATAATGTAAGAAGAATTGCTACAGCTTTTTGCTCGTACCATGATAAAATAAGAGATAGCGGCAATGAGTTTACATCTGTTTCAAATACTTCAGCTAATGCTACAGCAATTTTAATTGCTGAATATGCATCGTTGCACTGACCAATATCCAATAGTCTTGGGATACCGTTAATATCGCCAAATTCAAGTTTATTAAAGCGGAATTTACCGCAAGCCAATGTCATTATTATACTGTCTTTTGGTGCTTGAGTTGCAAAATCAGTATAGTAATTTCTACCTGATTTAGCACCGTCACAACCACCGATTAAATAAAAGTGTTTGATATCGCCATTTTTAACAGCTTCTACCACTTTATCTGCAACTGAAAGGACAGCATTATGCCCAAATCCGGTTAAGATATTTTTTTCTTCTTCATCTTCTGTAAAGCCAGTAGCTGCAAGAGCAGCATCGATTACCGGTTTGAAGTTTCTGTCGCTGATGTGTGTAACATTAGGCCAGCTAACTAAGCCACAAGTAAATATTCTATTATGATATGATTCTTTTGGTTCCTGGATGCAGTTTGTAGTCATAAGTACAGCACCCGGAAAAGCAGCAAATTCTTTCCACTGATCCTGCCAAGCACCACCGTAATTACCGGCAAGATGAGAATATTTTTTCAAAAGTGGATAGCCAAGAGCCGGAAGCATTTCACCATGTGTATAGATATTTATTCCCATGCCTTCAGTTTGTTTCAGCAATTCTTCTAAGTCTTTCAAATCGTGCCCTGAAACAAGTATTGCTTTCCCTTTTTTAGCAGTGATTCTCACCGGAGATGGCTCCGGATGGCCGTAAGAAGTTGTATTTGCAGAATCTAAAAGTTCCATAACCTGCATATTAAGTTCGCCTGTTTCTAAAGCTTTACCTAATAACTCTTCTGCAGTGTGTTTCTCTAATATATAATGCAGAGTTGCATTTATTCTAGCGTATATTTCTTGTTTTTCATAACCTAATACATAAGCGTGGTGAGCATAAGCAGCCAGACCTTTAAGTCCATATACGATTAGTTCAACTATTCCTGTGTATGCTTTGCCTTCTTCTTCAAATCTTGTTTCCAAGGCTACCAAACCTGCCATGAGCATTAAATCATCAGGGTTTGGTACGAATTTAAAGTTTACCGGATGGTTTTCTTCTTTTGGAATTGTTAGACCAACTTTAAGACATTCAGCTTTAGCTTCTTCCAATAACTCGCTACCGGTTTTAATTTGCTCCACTATGCGTAGATAGTCAAAGCTTACGTTAGTGACAGTTGTGAAGAGTGCTTCCATAACAAAGATGTCATATTTTTTATTTTGAACACCCTTTGTGCTTAGCTCAGTAGCACACCAAGCTAAGCCTTTGGCAGCAAATAATAAAATATCCTGCATTATAGCAGTTTTTTCGTCTTTCCCGCATACGCCAACATTAGTGTTGCAAGCGCCTTTTGAGTTTTGTTCGCATTGGTAGCAAAACATAGTGAGTCTCCCGTTTGTTAATCAGACATTTTGTTCTGTTTTTAAAATAAGACATATTTGTCTCTTTTACAAACTATTTTTTCAAACTTTTATTGTATATTTGTATAAAAACAAAAGTGGCAATGACTTATGACCGTAATATTTTCTAAAAAATGTGAACTGGGATTGCAGGCAGTTCTGTTTTTATCTGCACAAGATAAAGATTCATTATGGAATTCTCAGGATATTTCAGAAAACCTAAATGTACCAAAAGAATTTGTATCAAAAGTACTACAAACTCTTACTGCAAGTGGCATAGTCGGTTCCAAAAAAGGGAAAGCAGGCGGATTTTTTCTTAATAGAGCCCCTAAAGACATCCGATTAATTGAAATAGTATCTGCTATAGATGGATTAGATATGTTTGAAAACTGTGTTTTAGGATTTAGAGGTTGCTCGGTAGAAAAGCCATGTCCTGTACATGATCAATGGGGCAAACTGCGTGCAGATGCTTATGAAATGTTAAGTCAGCAAAATTTAGAAGATTTAAAAGAAAAAACAATTACAAAAATAAACGACTTAATTAGAAGAAGATAGCAATATTTATTACTTATATGATACTTAAGTAACTAACTTGTTTTATGTAGTTGCTTTACATTTGATAGTTAAATGCTATTGTGTAGAGCATTGACATTAGATTCTTTTTTGTAGAATCCATATTTCGCTATTGCCAGCCACATCCAATATTTTTAATAACTTTGGAACGTTAACGATATTTTCTGTATCAGTCATTTCTACTATATGCAGACCATATTCTTCAAGGTATTTTATAAATTCATCTGTTCTGCCATAATACCTTTTCCTAAAAAAGTCCTGCACAACGAGATAACCATTCAACTCTAAAGCACGTATTATTTCCTGAAAGACAGCTTTTATATCATGCTCTTTCATCGTATGAATGGCATAATTACTAATAATAAGCGCCATAGAGGCATTTTTAACCGGCAAGTCAAATCCACTACCTTCAGTAAAAGCTACATGCTCGGAGACTCCCTCCAAGTTGGCGTTAATAATGCACTGCTTCTTAGAATAATCCCATTTTTTTGACCATAAATCAATACCGAAAATATGCAAATTCGGATATGCTTTAGCTAATTTAATAGCTGCTATTCCATTGCCTGTACCAATGTCTAAAGCATTGCCTGTCATATCGCCGGGAACTTTACTTATCAAAGCTTCCGATAGCTCATGCTGTATTTTAAAGTTATTCTTTCTCAGCAGGAAGTGACCTGCTAAATATGAACCGTAAAACAGTGTTAATACTGCAATACATGACAATGCAATTTGAGATATAATACTATCAGCATTGATAAAAAACGGAAGCCAAAGAACAAACATCATCGAGACAGCAGAAAAGTTCTTTATAGGTAGCCATGTTTTATAATCTGGTTTTTGCTGTTTCATTTTTTTTAAATTTTATCGTAAAGTGTTTCTATTGCGTTTGCCATAGTTTTCCAATTGTAACTCTTCTTGTACTTTTGGATGTTTTCGATGCTGTTAGTGAAGTTTCCTGATTCGAAGAAGTCTTTAATCGCATTAGTTATATCATTGGCATTTGGTCGCTTTATCATAGCACCTGTTCCAAATGGTTCTATCATTTCTTTTAGGCCTCCGACATCTGTAGCTATCACTGGTAAATCAAAATGATAACTGATGCCCACTATACCACTCTGGGTAGCTGATTTATATGGCAGAACGCAAGCATCCGCCACAGAGAAGAAACGGCTAACTTCATCATCTCCAATATACCTGACATTTAATCCAACCTTGGATCTCAAATCCATCCTATCTATCATTTCTTCATATTTATCAAAACTGCCGTAGACTTCGCCGGCAATTAGCAAAAAGTAGTCTTCGGGTAACTGTTTCATGGACTGCAAGAGTAAATCTAATCCTTTATAATCCCTGATAAAACCAAAAAATAATAAGACTTTGCTTTTCTCGGGTATATTCATGGCCTTACGAGCATTAACCTTTTGCATCTTCAAACCGAAATGATCATATAGAGGATGTGGATGATGCTCAAACAAAGCATCTGGTTTTAATTTCAACAAATCTTCTTTAACTGCATCACTCATCACAATAAAAGCATCATTTGCATTCAGAAAGTATTTGATAAGGCTAATATCTCCCGGTCTGGGTTCATGAGGAATGACATTATCTAAAATGCTTATAGACTTAGTTCCTGATTTACTGAGATATTTTGATACTTTACCTAATGAGGGAGCAAAATATGGCATCCAGAATTTGGTCAAAAGTAAATCCGGCTTGAACGGAGCTATCTTTTTTGCAGCTCGCAAGTAGCTAAGTGGATTAGCTGTATCCAATACTTTTTTTGAATCAATAATTTCAGCCGTGTCTCCATCCTGTACTAATTGAGTTTTACCCGGAAAAAGAAAATCAGGATACTGCCTCAAAAAAGTATACGGGATGATATCATGCTTATCAGCAAACTCTTTATACAGAGCTGCATTAAACTGAGCAATACCACCTCTGTAAGGATAAAATGTAGATAAATATGCAATTCTCATGTTTTACGCTACTATTTCTTGTTGATACGCTACTATTTCTTGTTGTTACTTTACAAAGATAATAATTTAGCAAATTGCAAGCCAATAAGAATAATAAAAACTATGATTTAGTTATTCCTGCTAATCTAAGTCGAATGAAAAAGCGACATAAATTGCAAAACTGTCTTTTATGTCTGCTCCCCTAAGCCTACTAAAGTAAGAGCCACCTATTCTCAAATCTACATAATCAGCACGTGTTCCAACTCCTACAGACATTGACATTGCATAAGACACTTCATGCCAATCATGAACTAACAAATCTATAGATGTGAAAATAAAACCTCCCTGTCTATTACTATTTAAAAAAAACATTGGTGTAAAGCCTATCCCTAATTCTGGGCGCATCATTTTTAAAGTAAAAGATGGTGTAAATTTCCCAGGTGCATTTTGTGGGACAGTATAAGCAAAAACTGCTCCGTAGGATTTGAAATAGCTAAGCGCTCCTAATCGAAAAGTAGATGGCGGAAGATACTTCTTATATATCAAATTGGGCATATTTTCCAGCCTTTTCTTTTCTTTAAATCCGGCTACTCCGGCTTTCTGATGATCCCTAAAAGCTGGATGTTCTTCAGCTATTAATCCATCGCTATTTGAGGAGTAATCTATTGAATTATAATATTTTATAAACTGTTTTGCACAGCTATATACACCTTTGTAAGCGAGTATATTTATTTTAGACAAATCCGAGCTTTCCATTTGGAGAGAATCGATACTTTCGGCAAAGAAGTAGTAATAATTACCATTTACTTGATAATAAAATTCTATCCCAAATTTTTGGTAATAGCATGCTTGATACATGTATATATCTTCGCTAATTTTATGTTCCAATATATTTACAGTTACTTTGACATCTTTATTATCTGCCATATCAGTTTCAATAAGAGTTTCCAAAGCTTTCTGGACAAAAGTATTTTTATTGGTATCTATGTTATAATAATACTTTGTTTTTTGGAAAGATCCTTCTTCAATTTCATTAAATGTCGCGAAGTAGTCCTGCTCCTCTAAATATTTAATATTGCCTATATTTGCCTCAGGATTAAATAATATCTCAGAGTTCTCAGGATTAGCCACACCCCCTTTATAAAAAACTGAATCAATATCAATGCCTTGTGTCTTTAAGTTCTTTCCGGTTATTTCAGGATTATTTGGATTGAAATCTTCGGTATATATTTTATTTGTAACGCAAGAGCTTAAAAGCAAAACAAACAAAGTTGCAATAGAAAGAATTTTAAAACTAATTATTTTATTATCCATGATTATCTTTAATTATATACATACATAATTTTGAAATGCTAAAATAATCATATTTTTCTAAATATTAAAATTATATCTAATATAATATCATAAAGAAATTGCCTATTAGACTATTTAGCATTTCGTTAAGTCCTAAAAAAGAACGAAATTGCATAATAAAATATAGCAACTTTTAGAATTAAGGATTTACATGTCTAATAAATTGAATATAAAAGACTTTAGCATAGCTGAACTTGAGCAATATCTTGTAGATATGGGCGAAAAGAAGTTCCGAGCGAAGCAAATTTTGGACGAAATTTACGGTAGAAGGATTGATAGCTTTCAAGATGCGACTACTCTTCCCGCTGAACTCAGAAGCAGGCTTGAGGAATATTTAGATATATGCAATGTAACAATAGCTAAAAAAAGAGTCAGCGAAGACGGTTCTATAAAATACCTGTTTACTCTGAAAGATAACTATAGCATAGAAGCTGTTTATATGCCTTGGTATGATGAGTCCGGCGAAAATATAGAAAGAGTTTCTCTTTGTATCTCCTCTATGGCAGGTTGCCCGGTTGGCTGTGCCTTCTGTGCTACAGGCACTCTTGGTTTCCAAAGAAACTTAACAGCTTCAGAAATAATCGACCAAATCCTATTAGTTGAAAAAGATTTGAACTGTAAGATAAAAAACATTGTATATATGGGCATGGGCGAGCCGCTTATGAATTATAACAATGTTGTAAAATCTATAGAAATCATGGCAGATGAAAGGATTAAGCTTGTTTCCCGTAAGAGAATTACTCTTTCTACTGCCGGTGTAGCTCCTAGAGTTAAGCAGCTTGCAAAAGAGAAATATCCAGTAAAGCTGGCAATATCTTTGCATGCTACAACTAATGGACTTAGAGAAAAACTTATGCCTATAGCTAAATCATTCTCTATCCAAAAGCTAATGGATGCTGTGGAAGAATACTACAGAGAAACAAAAATGGGTATTACTTATGAGTATATTCTTTTTGAAGGACTAAACGACACTGATGAAGACATAAAACGTCTTACTAAAATAGCTCGTAGAGTGCCTTCTCGCGTAAACGTTATTCCATTTAATGATATATCTTTTACAGGTGCACAAGGATTTGTCGAAGAGCTGAAACCGGCTAGCAAAGAAAATATGAAAAGCTTTGCCGATAAACTCAGACAAAACAAAGTACCCGTCATACTTCGCGATACTTTTGGTGGAGATATCGAAGCGGCTTGTGGCCAGTTAGCATTGTCAAACGATTAATCAGAGAAAATTATGAAGTATTTTGCTATTCTTGTTTTTGTTGTTATCTCATTTGTTTCTGCTTATGCGATAGAGCTCCCTCGCGATTTGATGATGGGAGAAGATTACTCTTACGTTATCCGTATGAATAACGGAGATGTTATGACCGGCTCTATTGTGGAATTTAAAAATAGCCCTGAAAATGGCGAAGGCTTCCGTTTCAAAATGGAAATAGGCACTGCCACTATCTACGCCAATCAGATAAAAGAAATAAAACTATACGAAGATAGCTACAGACACGACAGCAGAGTATTTTTACTGCCGACAGCCAAAGCAATCAAGAACAATCATTACTTTGGCTCTTTCGAGCTTCTTTTCTTCAATGCAGGCATAGGCATTACTGATTATGTTTCCGTGATGGTAGGCAGATCAGTTTTACCTTTCATCAATGGAACTGACCAGATAACTAATTTAGATACTAAAGTTACCTTTTATGATCGACAATTTGAAGATTATGATGGTGGCTTAGCTCTTGCCGTAGGTGGTAATCTTGCGTTTATAAATGACAACAACAGGCTCATACATGGCTACGCCGTTGCCACATTTACAGGAGCAAAGTCCCGTTTGACAGGTAACGTATATTACAAAGCCGGTAGTGCTGACTATTACGATGTTCGATTTAGAGATCAACTCTTAGATTTGCAATATGCAGATGGAGCATTCGGAGTCGGCTTAGGTGTAGATACCCGAATAGACAGCTGGAAAGGAATACATGTGATAGGCGAACTGTGGAACAATAACGTAGAGAAACCAACTAACACTGCAGTTTTGCTTGGAGTTAGGCTGTGCAATGATGAATTTGCAGCAGATTTTGGTTTTGCCTTCTCCACTGCTCCTTTCGCAGCACCATTCGCAAGTTTTGTATGGACTATGTTTTAGAGAGTACTTATGCCTAAAACCAACAACATTGAAAAACTTTGCAGGCTCTCAGGTCTTAATCCGGAGTTAGAAAATTTAGAGCAATTGGAACATGATTTAGAGAGAAATATTGAAATTGTATCTGCTCTGAGAAATGTAAAAATTAGGCAAGATATTGCTATGCAAGTTGCAGAAGACTGCTCAGTGGAAGATATTCCGGAGAAGTTTGGCAATCCCGAAAGACTTAGAGCTCACTTCCCGGAAAGAGAGGGAAATGAGCTTAAAGTAAAAAAAGTGCTTTGATATTCATCTATAATTCTATTTAATTAGCCAGCTTACACCACAGGAATAGAAATTGTATCTTTCTAAAAAAGATGTACCCAAAGAAAAGTCAAGTTGTACATTTTCAGAGACTTTGTAGGTAATTCCATTATCGTAGAATAGATTATAATTAAAACCATGTGCAAGTTCATAATATAATTCTACGAAAGCACCGACTTTATCATTAATCTTAAAATTAGAACTTGCAGACCAAAAAGCATTATCAAAATCACCATTATCAACATTAAATCCAGAAAAATATATTCCAGCATTATACCCCATTGACCAACCATCAGTTACATCATGAGAAGCGGCTATTATTGCATATGGATTTGGACTGCTTGTTTCTCCGCCGAGATTTGCATTATTGAGTTCGCAGCCTGCTAAAAAACCTAATCCAAAACCACCATCAAGTATATTAAATTTTACAGATACATCATAAGCGGAAAAATGGCTCATTTCTATTTTTTCAGGAATAGCGTCAAAAGAAGTAGTAATATAGGAAGTTCCTAATCTTAGTTCCATAAAGCTAAAAACACCTACCCTAAACAATGTGGAGGGAAGAGACATTACTTTAGCATTCATATCTATTTTGTCAATATTTATTGTATACATTTCCAACATGGCACCGGTTTCAACTTGTACCGTACCGGGTTTGACTGTATTTGGAGACTCTGTCATATCAGGTCTGTCAGTAATCATGTCCTGAGAGTAAAGTGAAGTAGAGAGCAACAATGTAAGTAAGAGATATTTGAATTTCATGCGATTGCCTGTTGTGATGTCAAAAATATCATACAATATAATATATATGAATTATTAAAACAACAAATATATTTTTTGGAAATTTAATTAAGAACATTATATATTGTAGGTATTCTATATATATAAATTTTAGTGGTAGCTTATATTGAGCCAAGATTACTAAATAACTATAGCAAAGTAGGACTGAAACATTGCTTAATGTAGCTGGTAGTATAATTAGACAGGAGTTTTCAGTTTTAGACAGATACCTCCTCCTTCCTATTTTCCTACTGCTCTTCTTCCAAGAGCTGCCACATCTACTAATCTGGCTTTGTTATTTAGCAGTATCACAGCACATTCATTTAGTGTAGAACCTGTGGTAAGTACGTCATCGACTATAAGTATTCTCTTGCCAACTATGTCGTATTTCCCGGAGAAGTGCAAAGCCTGACTAATATTTTGTCTTCGTTCAGTGGCGTTGAGTTTAGTTTGGGTGCTTGTATTTATCTTGCGTGTGAGCAGGTCAGGCACATAAGTAGATTCGAGCTCCGCAGCTACACTTTGGGCTATTAAGTCAGATTGATTGTAACCTCTTTCTCGGCGGCGTGCATTATGAATTGGCACAGGGATTACGTAGTCAAATTCATGCTTTGCTTCTAAACTTACCTTACGAGCAAGCATATTTCCCAGCTCCTCCCCTACCGAATACAATCCAAAATACTTAAGATGATAAATCAGATTGGAATATTGAGAATCATCTCCCAATAAAAAAAGAGAATAAGCATTGCTGATAGCAATTTCTTCAGCTTTCAGATTTTCTATAAGACTATTTGTAAGATATTCTGCTACCGGTGCATAAGGTAGCGCATCTAAGCATTTATGGCAAATATACTTGTGCCGAGAGACTTCGTCTATATACGCATCACACACAAGGCAGTACCTCGGAGCAATAAGGCTTTCCGTTCCATTAATAATTGGTTGCAATATCTGCCTAAGCTTTTGCATCATAAAGAGCTAAGCTCTCTAAAGAATATTTATTAGTCTTAGTAAAATACAAAAATGCAGAAAGTAAAAATGTAGCTGTATTTTCTAATATTTTTGTCCAACCAACTTTCTGAGCTCCAACATTTGAATAGCATCCGCAGTTAATATCCAGACCTCTCAGCATTGCAGAAAGAATAAGTACATTAAACACTACCATCAGAACACTTACCAGAAAAGCATTAGCTTTCACTCTAATGCCTGATATCAGCAGGAAGCCTATTAATAACTCTACCCATGCCATAGTTAGTGCTATTATATTTAGTGAAAACTCTGGGAAAATCAGATAGTTACCTATTTCGTTCGCAAAGGAACCTGGAGCAGCCACTTTGCCTACAGAAACCGCAATAAATAAAAAACCAAGAGCAAATCTTACGACAAACTGAACTATATCATTTTCAAGAATTTTTTTCATTTTAATACCTTTTATCAGTAATGCTTTTGAGAATAGAGTTATTTACTTATATTTACAAAGTAAATTAAAAATCTTTGTAAATAAAAATATAAAATCAATATGCCACTAATCAGATCGATTTCCGGTTTGAGAGCTACAATTGGTGACTCTCTTCTTCCCAATATAATAATAGATTACGTCAATGCATTCGCAAAAGTTATGCCCGAAGGAGAAATAGTTGTTGGCAGAGATGGACGACCTTCCGGCTTTTGGATTGAAAATATCGTAGCAGGCACTCTTGCCTCTGCCGGAAGAAAGGTAAGAATGATAGGGATGGTGCCCACTCCTACAGTGCAGCTTGAAGTAGAGAAAAGCTCTGCTGCAGGTGGCATTGCTATCACAGCTTCTCACAATCCTGACCAGTGGAACGGGCTGAAGTTTTTAAACACTGATGGCGTTTTTTTAGACGCAGAAGAAAATAAAATACTTTGGGACGCTATCGATAATAAAGACTTTACTTATTCCGATAATGTAACCATCAATTTGATAGAAGTAGATGATGAGGCAAATAGCAGGCATATCAATGCTATTTTGGAAAACTCTTTACTTAAAGAAAAAGAACTGGTAGAATCTATCCGATCTAAAAATTATAAAGTGGTGGTAGATGCAGTTAATGCTTCGGGTTCTATAATTGTTCCACAGCTATTAAGTAATCTATTCTGCGAAGTGGTAGAGCTTTTCACAGACGGAAGCGGAGTCTTCCCTCACACACCTGAGCCACTTCCGGCGAACCTGCAGGAACTTGCAGACTCAGTACCCGAATATGAAGCGGATTTGGGAATAGCTGTTGACCCCGACGCGGACAGATTAGTCCTTATAGATGAAAATGGCAAAGCTATCGGCGAAGAAAAAACTATTGCCCTTGCTACTTATGCAGTGCTTATGGCTTTAGATAAAAAGAATCAAACTGTGGTAGTTAATCACTCTACTTCTATGTTTACAGACTTTGTTGCAAAAAAATATAGAGCGAAAGTAGTGCGAAGTGCAGTAGGAGAAATAAACGTAGTCAAAAAAATGAAAGAGACAGGTGCAGTTATCGGTGGCGAAGGTAGCGGTGGAGTTATTCTTCCATCTGCTCACTACGGAAGAGACTCACTTGTTGGAATAGCTTTAGTGCTTTCTCTGATGGCAGAAACAGGCAAAAGTTTAAGCGAACTGGCAAGTGAATTCCCTGACTATAAAATGCTAAAATTCAAAAAAGAATTTACCGGAAGTATTAATGATATACTGCCTAAAGTTGAAAAGCTGTTCGAGAACGCAGAGATTATCAAAGAGGACGGCATGAAAATAGTTTTAGAAAATGCCTGGGTGCAGGTAAGAGCTTCAAACACAGAGCCTATAATCAGAGTCATTAGCGAAGCCGAAAATATGGACTATGCAAAAGAATTAGCTGAAAAAGTGTTAAATATAATTGAATAAATACACAAATTATTCGTCCGAAGTCCCATAACGTTACATTTATACAAGTTATGGGGCTTTTTTTATGGATGCCGGCAAAACGGGAAATCTGAATAAACAGGCTAAAGAAGAATTGATTTGTGCCCACTGTGGTGAAATATGCCCTGATGATACAGTCGAAAAAGACGGACAGTACTTCTGTTGTACCGGATGCCTTTTTGTCTTTGACTTGTTGCACGACAATGGTATGCAGGACTTTTATGATATTTCTAAAGAGCAAGGTATAACTCCTAAGGTAGTTGGAAAAAATGAATTTGAGTTCTTGGACGATTCTGAAATAATAGAAAAGCTACTGAAATATTCAATCAACGGCAATGGAAAGATTACACTATATGTGCCGGAAGTATATTGCAGTGCCTGCATTTGGATATTAGAAAATCTGTTCCGATTGGATAAAGGCATTATAGAATCTAAAGTGAACTTCCTAAAGAAAGAAATATCCATTGTATTTTCTCAGGAAGTTACTTCTATCCGTAAAATAGTTGAGCTTCTAACTTCTATCGGATATAGACCACAACTTAACTTAGCTGACATAGATGCACCTAAACAAAAGAATCACAATAAATCTCTTTTTATAAAACTGGCAGTGGCAGGTTTCTGCTTTGGAAATATCATGCTACTTTCCTTTCCCGAATACTTCTCGGGTGGAGATTTTGAGCTAAATATTAAGAGTTTTATTGGTTGGTTAAATATTGCCTTAGCTATACCTGTGTTATATGCAGCTAATGACTACTTTAAATCTGCATATAATAGCCTCAAACTTAGAAATTTGAATATAGATGTACCAATAAGTCTGGGGATTTTAGTTCTTTTTCTCAGGTCGCTGATTGAAGTACTCGCAGGTACAGGCTCAGGCTTCTTTGATTCAATGAGCGGACTGGTATTTTTCTTACTTATAGGAAAAGTATTTCAGCAAAAGACTTATCATACTTTATCATTTAATAGAAACTTTAAATCCTACTTTCCGCTCTCAGTTGTGCGAGTCAATGCTGATAGAGAGGAGCATATTCCGGTTAATAATGTAGTCTCAGGTGATTTGCTACTCATCAGAAACAACGAAATTGTTCCAGCAGACAGTGTGCTGTTAGAAGGCGAAGCAATGATAGACTACAGTTTTGTGACAGGTGAGTCTTCACCGGTAAGAATGAGCACCGGAGATAAAATCTATGCAGGTGGAAAGCAGAAAGGTGCAGCAATCAAAGTAGCAGTAACTAAAGAATTCAAACAAAGCTACTTGACTGAGCTTTGGAATAATAAGATATTGAAGCAAGACAATGATAGATATATATCATCTATTTCTGACTGGGCAGGCAAATACTTTACTTTATTGATTGTAATCATAGCAAGTATTGGATTTTTAGCATGGTTGCCTTTTAGTGTAGCTCATGCTTTGGATGTGCTTACAGCAGTTTTGATTATAGCTTGCCCATGCGCTTTGGCACTTACTATACCTTTCACTTATGGTACAATAATGCGAGTTTTTGGCAAGCACGGCTTCTTTCTTAAAAATGATAAAATAGTAGAGAAGTTGGCTTACGGCAACCATCTTGTATTAGACAAAACCGGAACACTTACCAAATTGGAAGGTGGAGACATTGCCTTTTATGGCGATACGCTTTCTGAATCAGACTTGATGCTAACAAAAGCAGCAACAAAAAGTTCCACACATCCTCTATCACGCATGATTAATATGAAGCTAAAAGATATAGATAATATTGATATGCAAAACTACGAAGAAATACCGGGATTAGGGATTGAAGCTGAGCATGACGGGAATACTATCAAAATCGGTAAGCTTTCATGGCTTCTAAAAACAGCAAACAACAGAAAGGAATTTAACTATAAACATAGCGTCATCTCTAACGAAACTCAGGTTTATATATCAATAAACAGCAGAGTATTAGGATATTTTGCAGTAGTGCCTGCGTATAGAGCAGGCATTTCTACTTCTCTTGCTAATCTATCTAATAAATTAGAAATTAGCGTAGTTTCAGGCGATAACGATAAAGACAAACGCCGATTAGAAGAGATATTACCATCTAACTCAGAGATGCTATTTAGCTACATGCCTGATGATAAATACAATTATATCGACTCTCTTAAACAAAAGAATCAAAAAGTGATAATGATTGGAGACGGACTTAATGATGCAGGCGCACTCAAAATAGCAGATTTGGGAATAGCCATTACTGAAAACACCTCATCATTTACACCCGAATCTGATGCTATTTTAAATGCAGACAATCTGGAGAAGCTTGATAAATTTTTTGAGTTATCACGAAAAAGTATCAATACAGTCTATCTAAGTTATGGTATTTCAATACTATATAACATCGTAGGATTGTCTTTTGCATTATCTGCAAATTTAAGTCCCGTGGTAGCAGCCATACTAATGCCGGTAAGTTCAGTGTCAGTAGTGGCTTTTACAGTTGGCAAAAGTATTTTTGACTCGAAAAGATTGAAATTATAATTTATTAAGATTATATTTTCTTAACAAGAAAATTTGCTTTTTGTAGTCTATTAAAAAATTGAAGTAAGATGTTTTCATTTGAACTTTCTAAATGCAAAATATTTTTTCCATATCCACAATATTTTGCATACATTTGACATTTACTATAATTTTAGAAAATTGTTTTGTTTTTATTCTACATTATAAAATATTTATTGATTAGCATGAGTTAAATGTCAATATGTCTGTAATAATAGTGCTAATATTGGTAAGTATCGGCATTGCCGTAGCGTTTCTGGCTGCATTTATATGGGCCTCCAGATCGGGGCAGTTTGAAGATACTTTCACTCCTTCACTGAGGATACTCAATGAAGAAAGAGATGAGAAGTAGATACATATTAAATATATAATTAGGGTTGTTTTATGAGTGAAAATGTTACTCAAGCACATAACTTGGAAACGTTTTACTACGATAATAAGATAGTCAAAGCGTTTGGCTGGGCAACTATCTTATGGGGTGTTGTAGGGATGCTAGTAGGACTGATAATAGCATTTCAGCTATATGTTCCTGCCTATTTCCCGTCTCTCGATTTAGGTATCGAGTACGTTACGTTTAGCAGATTACGTCCTCTGCACACTAATGCAGTAATCTTTGCATTCGTTGGTAATTGTATTTTTATGGGAGTATATTACTCGCTGCAGAGGCTGTCCAAGTCGCGAATGTATAACGATTTTATGAGCTGGTTCCACTTTTGGGGCTGGCAAGGTATCATCGTATCCGCAGCTATAACTTTACCTTTAGGGATTACTCAATCTAAAGAGTATGCCGAATTAGAATGGCCTATAGACTTAGCAATAGCTATAGTTTGGGTTGTTTTTGGTATTAATATGATGATGACGCTAATTAAGCGCCGTGAAAGGCACATGTACGTTGCTATATGGTTTTATATAGCTTCATGGATTACAGTAACTGTACTTCACGTATTTAACTCAATCGAGTTGCCGTATGATTGGTTCCGATCATACCCTGTTTATGCAGGTGTTCAGGATGCATTAGTGCAGTGGTGGTATGGTCATAATGCAGTTGCATTTTTCCTTACTACGCCGTATCTGGGGCTGATGTACTACTATCTGCCTAAGGCTGCCGAAAGGCCGGTTTACTCTTACAAACTTTCGATAATTCACTTCTGGTCACTGATATTTTTATATATCTGGGCAGGGCCTCACCACCTTCTTTACTCTTCACTGCCTGACTGGGCACAGTCGCTCGGGACAGTGTTTTCTATAATGCTGATAGCTCCTTCATGGGGCGGTATGCTTAATGGACTTCTGACTCTAAGAGGCGCATGGGATAAAGTAAGAGAGGATCCTATATTGAAATTTATGGTAGTCGCAATTACCGCTTATGGTATGGCTACTTTCGAAGGGCCAATGCTATCTATCAAGTCAATTAATGCTCTCTCCCACTTTACTGACTGGACTATTTCTCACGTTCACGTTGGTGCTTTGGGCTGGAATGGCTTCTTGACGTTTGGTATTCTCTATTGGCTTATACCTAAACTATATAAAACAGATTTATGGTCTAAAAAGTTAGCAAATGCCCACTTCTGGATTGGCTTTATGGGTATTATACTTTATGCTGCTCCTCTTTACTGGGCAGGTATTACCCAAGGGCTAATGTGGAAGCAATTCACAGCTGACGGTATGCTTCTTTATCCTAACTTTCTGGAAACAGTATTGCAATTAGTGCCGATGTATGTGATGCGCTCTATGGGTGGTGCTCTCTATCTATCAGGCATGATACTTTTAGTAGTAAATATTTATAAAACCGTCAAAGCAGGCAACTTTGAAGCAAATACAGAAGCTAAAGCGGCTCCGCTGGCAGCAGAGTACAAAAGCAAAAGCGGGCTTAAGCACAGATGGCTGGAAAGAAAACCTATGCCTATGTTTATAGCTACTTTTGTCGTTATTTTTATTGGTGGTGCTTTTGAAATAGTACCCATGTACCTGATAGAAAAAAATGTGCCTACTATAACAAGTGTTAAGCCATACACTCCTTTAGAGTTACAAGGTAGAGATATTTATGTCAGCGAAGGCTGTTACAATTGCCACTCTCAGATGGTGCGTCCATTCCGCTCGGAAGTGGAACGCTACGGTGAATACTCAAAAGCCGGTGAATTTATTTACGACCGTCCGTTCCAATGGGGCTCTAAACGTACAGGGCCGGACTTACACAGAGTTGGTGGTAAATATCCTAATTCATGGCACTACTATCACATGATAGAGCCTTCTAAGATGTCGCCGGGCTCTCTGATGCCACGTTACCCTTGGCTTGCCGAAAAAGAGTTGGATTTGGATGTGACGGGCTCAAAAATTAGTGCTATGATGGCATTGGGGGTTCCATATCCTAAAGACTATGATAAAATTGCAAATGAAGATCTATTGAAACAAGCTCAGCAGATAGTAGATGATTTGAAACTTGCAAACATAGATATTGAAAAGAACAAAGAGTTAGTTGCTCTTATAGCATACTTACAACGATTAGGCACTGATATCAAGGTGAAGGAGTAAGCTATGTTTAAACATATAATGGATAATATACAGTATATACATTTGTTTCCGATTTTTGCATTAGTTATTTTTCTGGCATTCTTCGTTGGCTTGTCATGGATAGTGTGGAAATTGGACAAAAATTATATCAACGAGGTGTCTAACATACCATTGGACAATTCTGAATACCCCGTATTAACTAGTAACGGAGAGCATAATGGCTAAAGAACCTGAAGATAAACTGTTAGATCATAATTATGATGGAATTTTAGAATATGACAATCCATTGCCTCCTTGGTGGGTAGCTCTTTTTATAATTTGTGTAATCTGGGCAGCCGGTTACTTGATGTATTATCATGTAGCAGGCATTGGGCCATCACAAAGCGAAGAGTTTGCAATTGAATATCAAGAATACGAACAAAAGCAGGCAGAGCTAATGGCTGCCAACGCAGGCAAGGGACCTGAATTTGACGAAAATATGATTGCTTTAGATGATGAACAAAGTCTCACATCAGGTAAAAAAATATATGTAGAGAAATGCGCTGCTTGCCACGGTCAATCAGGCGAAGGCATGGTAGGTCCAAACTTTGCAGATGATTATTGGATTCATGGCAACCGAATGGTGGATGTAGTCAAAGTAATCCATCAGGGTGTACCTTCAAAAGGTATGATTTCTTGGAAAGCTTTGCTATCTAAAGAAGAAATCGAGCAAGTCGCCAGTTATATTTTAACGCTACACGGTACAAATCCGGCTAATCCAAAAGCACCTCAGGGTGACAAATTCGATTACTAAAATTTGAATTGAAGATAAAGTAAAAAACTCCCGATGACTGTGATGTCGATCGGGAGTTTTTTTTGTGTATTATTATCTGTCAAGGGGTTGCCCACTCTTGTTCAAATATAATTTCGTAAGATTTTATCACATGGATTTATAATTCATTACATGCACAATCTGCTTTTATACCTGCAAGTACAGATAATAAACATAGGCTATGTAAATTGAAACTAAAAGTGCTCCTTTTAGCCTGCCAATCTGCATGCCTATTCTTGCCATTGGGAAAATCAGAACAGCTATACCTATCATTATGGATACATCTATATAGCTAATATCAGTGGTTGGTATTTCGTGTACCAGCGAAGCGAGCCCCAATACAAACAAAATATTAAATATATTGGAACCTATGGCATTGCCAATTGAAATATCTCCCTCATCCTTGATTGATGCCACTAAAGAAGTAGCTAGCTCAGGCAGACTTGTACCAAAGGCAACTATGCTCAAGCCTATTATTGCTGTCGAAACTCCAAGCATACTTGCTATGCCGATAGCACCATCCACAAATACATTTGCTCCTACTACTAAACCACTTATGCCGAGAACAATCATTATATAATCTACAATGGGCTTACGTTTTTCGGGTTTGATGTCGCTTTCTATTTCTTCTATCAACTCAGGATTTTTATCTGACATAGCTCGCTTTATAGTTAAGATAGTATATGTAATAATACCTGCCGTCAAAACAACACCGTCAATAAACGTAATACTTCCGTCTGCTATAATTACAATCAATAGTACAGAAACACCTATCATCACAAGTAAGTCAAACTTAATAAGCTGAATATTCACTTTTATAGGTCTAATCATTGCTGCTACGCCTATTATCAGTGCGATATTACATATATTTGAACCTACCACATTCCCTATCGCTATATCTGCATTCCCCTCTAAACCTGCCGTAAAACTAACTACAAGTTCGGGGCTGCTTGTGCCAAATGCTACAATAGTCAATCCTACCACCAATGCAGAAAGTCCGGTTCGTAGTGCCACAGACGCAGAGCCTCTGACCAAGCCTTCGGCTCCAAAAAACAACATAGTGCTGCCTAACAGCAAGTACAGCAATGACTCCATCAGAGTTAGTTCGCTCATTTTCCCCTCTTAGATAGATTTTATCGCTCTGATTCTATCAAGAACCGGAGGATGTGAATAATTCATAAAAACAAAAAACTTATGTGGTGTCAAGTTTGACAGATTATGTTCCGATAGTTTTTTAAGTGCATTTATCATATCGTCTTTATTTCCTGTAGTCTCAGCGGCATATCTATCTGCTTCATACTCATTTTTTCTGGAAAAGACATTCATGACCACTGATAAGATATTTTCAATTGGCGAAAACAAAAGACTGAAGAAAATCAATCCTGTATGCAGACCGATATTATCTACATAAAAAGCATCAAATAGTAACTGATTGCTTAAGAACAGTGACATTATATAAAATAAAGCACCTGTATGCAATACGCTTATTACCATGCTCTTTATGATATGTTTCTTTTTAAAGTGACCTATTTCATGAGCCAGTATAGCAACTAATTCGCCTGTGCTGTGTTTTTCGATTAAAGTGTCAAATAGAGCAATGCGTTTATTTTTACCAAATCCTGTGAAAAAAGCGTTAGACTTAGCAGACCTTTTCGAGCCATCCATCACAAATAGATATTTCAATGAATAATCCACTTTATTAGCATATTTGAATATCTCTTCTTTTAACTCGCCATCTTCAAGCGGAGTAAATTTATTGAATAATGGCATAATCCATGTAGGTGCTACAAACTGCAAAGCAAAACTTATCAGCGTAACTCCCACCCAGCCATAAAGCCAAGACCATTCGCCAAAGGAATGCAATAAATAAAGCAAACCAGCGAGTACCGGCAGGCCGATGAGAGCACCAAGTAGAATTGACTTTACTCTATCCATAATAAAAGTAGCAGGCGTAGTTTTATTAAACCCGTACTTCTCTTCTATAACAAAGGTACTGTAAATACTGAAAGGCGTACCCAAAATGCTTTGAGCTACTAATAAGCCAGCCATATATAAAACACCCTGATAAATATAATTATCAGTGACTGATCTTACTAATACATCCGCATAGTTAAAGCCTCCTGCAAACCAGAACACAAGCAAGAGCAGCAAAGAAAAAGTCGATGAAATAAGACCGAAACGAGTTCTCTCTTTCAAATATTCCTGAGACTTTACATATTTCTCTTCAGAGTAGACTCCTCGAAATTCCTCAGGTAGCTCTTTTTTTAAGTTTTTTATATTCAGATAATCTGATACAAAATCTAATACTGTGCTAATCAATATAGTAATCAGTATAATCCATGCGTAAATATTTAGTTCCATCTATCAAATATCACTATTAATTATAAACAATCTCAGAATTTAAATATACAACTTTCGGAATAGATTTTACAACTCTATTCAAATTCATATTGTAACCTTTTTGCTTATCAAAGCGTCTATGTTATATGTTAAATATGGAGTTCAAATGTTAAAGTTAATCTTAATCGCTGCAATGGTGCTGCTTGTGTCTTGTGCTGAAGACTCACCGCAATCACCATTTATTTCTATTGAACAAAAAGGCTTATTATTAGAACTTTCTACGAATAAGTCAGAAATTAGTTTAGAGGAATTGCCCGAATTTACTCTAAAGATGATTAACACTACCGACAGTAACTTAGTGCTGCCTTTGTTCCTTGATGGGTCAGTTAATTCCCTAAGGTACCCATACACTTATTTTCAAGTCAACGGCAAGAAAATAGAAGCTCCGGAGCTGACTAAAGCAGGGGATAGTGAATTAGAACCACTAAGTCCCAATAACTTCCTTACGCTAAGAGAGGGAGAAATGTATATGCCCGACATGCATAGCCTGCAAAGCACACTTAAAGAGGCGATGTCTAAAAATGGTGTATATCACATTAGCTTTGTCTACTGCTTAGAGTCAGAGGATATAGCCGAATGGGGTTTCCATGATGAAAATGACAACGATACTGCTTCTACTCGATATTTATTTGAACATGTCCCCAAAGAGACTTTTGTGAGTAATGTTGTCTCTATTTCTGTAGTTCAATAAAAATATTTCAATCCGGAAGACTTTTTTTAAGTTCAAAAAATATATTTGTATAGAGGCGCAAGTGATTGCGTCTCTATGTGTTTTTACGAATCAATTCAACTATATTTTAATTTCTTCTCCAACAAACTGCAAAAATTTCCGTATCATATTTTATCAAATCTATCTAATAATTGAAAGTAGGTGATTATGCGTTATTTTTACATCTTACTTCTGTCACTAGTAGTAGCCTCTTGTGCTTCGCCTTATTATGAAGTGTTTGAAGTGCACACTCCTTGCGATAAGTACACGGATAACTACATTTTTGATAAACTAAGAAAAGTTTTAATCAGAGAAGATTTTGTTGTTACAGATCTTGATTATAGCGTAGGTCTTATGGTAGCGGAGTCCGAGCCGGAGTTTGGTAATCATGCTTACAGAAGTTACCGCAAGCAGTGGAAATTCATGATCGACGGCAATGGAACAATAGTCGCAAAAGCTCGAATCATCGAGACTCACACTAACGACCACGGACTAATTGTCTACGAACAGTCATACTACATGGGAGAAAACACGCACCCCGAAAATTACTGGTACTGGGGAGTAAGAAATGCGATGGAGAACATCTGCGGAAACGCATCACAGTCTTTCTCTTTTAATAGAGCCTCTGCTGTAGTCGGTGAAAATGAGGAACTGACTGCCTCATTCATTTTAGGCATCACTTCCGTAGCTATTCAGGCAGCAATTGAAGCCAACGATGATTAGAGTACATAAAAGAATACACATAAATCGCAATGTAGAGCAAATTCATGAATTTGCTCTACATTAGACATTATTCAAATATCCCGGTACTATCTTTCATTAGTTAGCTTCTTTGACTCCACCTATTTTATACTCATTGTGATTTGCATCATCAGGTATTACCAATTTATCTTTATATATACTTTTTGTAATCTCATTGAATACAGCATAAACAAGTGCAGCAAATATATAAGTCGTGCTATTAAAAAACGGGAAAATGTCTGTCATTCCGATTGAAAATAAGCCTAAGTTTATTGAATAAACTAGATCCACACCATTATTTAAATAGAATCCCAAAGTTGCGGCGCTAATATCTAATACAGTTAAAATAGACCACGCAACTAACACTGATGATAAAAATGAGAGCTTTGGTACTTTTCTTTTATCATATTCCCAATATTTAAAAGGTAAGTACATATAAATTGGAATGCCAATTAAAAAAGGTACCGCTATAGCTAAGGTAACTAAAGGATGTAATCCAAATCGTGTTGCAAAAAAAACGGCAACCATCGACAATCCACTAAAAACAGCTATAAGGACTTCATATAAGTTTTTCTTGTCTTTTGTCATTACAATACTTAGTCCTCTTTTCTTCATTAGTTAGATTTTAATAGATACTATACTAACAAATATACATCAATTTTCAGTGTTTTTGAAATATATTGCATAGATTGTAGCGGTTTATTTACATTCGCATTAATTTACCTATATATTATCACTGATTTGTTTTATATTGAAATATGCTATAGAGATTAGTTTATATAGAAGGAAACTCAAATGAATAAAATCAATCTTTGTCTGTTATGTATATGCTGCTTATTTGGATTAGAAAGCTGCCATTCCAGTTATATATACAACACATCTTTGTTGCTTCCGGCAGAACCTATGAAAGAGGCAGATATTCAAATTACAGGTGAATTAGGTATGCTTCCTGAAGCATTGCCGGAAAGTGCAGGTAATCATGCAATTTTCAGTGGAGGAATACTTGCTCGGTATGCAGTCACACAAAGTTTTTACCTTGATGCAAGAGTATATGCTACACTCAATAATGGTTTTGATCTGACTGATAATCCTTCCGGTGCCGGAGCAGGTTTTAACATTATCCTCAATGACATACATTCAGATTTTGTGTATGGTTTGAGATTAAGTTATGAGAGAGCTTGGACAGGTAGTGATGACGGAGATGGTATTGGTTTACAAGTGTTTTCTTGGTTACCTTCATTTTATTCTATTCGTCCCTTTGCTGCTATTGGGACTGGGTTTGCAATTGGGGATGATGGTTTATTAGGTTATGGATTAGTAGGAAACTTTGGGGTATCTTATGAACTTGTTAATAATCTGAATTTGAATCTTGAGTTTTCACCTATAATGCAAATAAATACAGAAAACAAAATATCACACGGTGTTTATACAGCGACAGCAGGTTTAAGTTGGATTTTTTAATGAACACGATAATATTTAAAAATAGCATCCATCACTATTGAAAAAACGCCGCAATATCATAATAAATATTGCGGCTTCGTAAATCTTGATAATCAAATTTTATTATATCAAGCCCTTAGCATGCTTTTCTTCCAATTTTTCAAGCATATCTTTAGTCATGCCTGCCAAATCATAAGCCGGATTCCAGTTCCACTCTTCGCGAGCAGCAGAATCATCTATTGACCAAGGCCATGAGTCTGCAATAGCCTGCCTGTAATCAGTTTTGTAAGTGATTTCAAAATCAGGTTTATGCTTCTTGATTTCCTCTGCTAACTGTTGCGGATTAAAACTAATTGCAGCAACGTTGAAATCACTGTGGTGCTTCAAGTTGTCAAAATCAGCTTCAGCCAAATCAATTGTAGCTTTGATACAATCAGGCATGTACATCATTGGAAGCATTGTTTCTTCTGAAAGGAAGCATTCGTACTTGCCTTTTTTGACTGCATCGTAGAATATTTCTACTGCGTAGTCAGTTGTTCCGCCACCTGGTAGAGTTTCATGAGATATGATACCCGGATAACGAAGGCCACGACAATCTAAACCGTATTTTTGCACGTAGTAGTCGCATAGTCTTTCGCCTGCAACTTTAGTTACTCCATACATAGAAGTTGGTTTCAATACACTGTCCTGAGGTACGTTTTCTTTCGGAACACCTTCGCCCCAAACAGCCATAGAGCTAGGAATAATGATTCTGTTTAAGCCATATTTACGACCTAAATCAAGGATATTCATAGAACCATTCATGTTTACATTCCAGCAAAGATGAGGATCTTTTTCGCCCACACCGGAAAGGATAGCTGCAAGGTGAAAAATTGAATCAATATCATATTTAACAATAACCTGGCGAATGCTGTCTATGTTCAACACGTCTATCTGCTCGAAAGGACCTGACTCTGCAATTGCTTTAGTAGGAGTTGGTCTCAAGTCAGAAGCAATGACATTTTCACCGCCATATTTTTTACGAAGCTCTAAAACTAATTCGCTACCGATCTGACCTAAAGCGCCGGTAACAAGAATTTTTTTCATACCTTCTTTTTTCATTGTTCGAATCCCAATAAGAATTTACAGGTAAATAGTTGCTTACAAAAATAATTAAACAACTTGAAATAGCAAGAAAACTTATGTTCATTAGAAAATAAGTTAAAATGGAGACAGTGCATTTTCTAAATGTTCTATAGCATGAGGCGTTTTACGCATATCTATGGTAATCACATCAAATCTGCATTCTACATCATTTATTTTATTTACATAGAGATAGCCTTCCGCAGCCCGCTGCCATGATTTCTGTTTGCGAGGAGTAATAGAAAGCAGAGGGTCTCCATATTCATAAGACTCACGTGCTTTTACTTCCACAAATACCAATACGTCACCATACTTGCAGATTATATCTATTTCGCCATGCTTCCCGAAATGGAAATTTTTTTTGATTATTTGATATCCTTTGCCGGCTAAATAATCAGCAGCTTCTTTCTCACCTACTTTTCCTTTCTTTCTGTTGTCCTCTTGCATTGCAACTCCGCAATAAGAATAATTCGTTTCTATAAGTTAATAGAAACAATTAATAAGTGCAAAGCTTTTTTCATATATAGAGTAGTAAGTAAAAAAATAATCTTATTGCTTTCAATCTTAAAGAATAGAATTTTACACTTTATCAGAACAGATGACTGAAGATAAAAAAACCTCACTCTGAATAGTGCAAAGCACTTTTTCATGAGTGAGGGGTTTAGTCAAATTTATATCTTATATGCTAATCTATTTCTTCTTCGTCGCTTAAGTTATCCATAATTTTTATTAGCATATTTTCAAGGGCTTCGCTTTCTATGCCTTCTTCCAGTAGCTCTTCTGTGATAAGTCCTAAAACAGTATAATCAAGCTCACAAGCCTCTGTAAAGAAATTTATTGCATTTTCTTCCTTATCCCTTTGTAATTCAATTTTACCAAGGAAGTAGTATGATTCTGCATGCTCCGGTCTAAGTCTGATTGTTTTACTAAATCCAGTTTCTGCTTTTTTAAGATATTTCAATTCGTAAGAAGTCTTAGCATATTCAAACCAGCAATCTGCATTAAGAGGATTGACTTCTGTTGCTTTTTGGTAAGTCTTCCACGCCTTTTTTACTTCATCATTATTATAATAAGCATCACCCAAAGAGTATAATACTTCAAAGCTGTAAGGATTTAAATCCAAAGCTTTATTATAATCGGATATAGCTTTTTCAAATTCGTCAATTGCGTCATAGCAAATTGCCCTTCCAAAGTGCGAGGAGCTTTTTTTAGGGCATTTTGTAAGTATTTGTGTAAACATCTCAATGGCAGCAATATAATTGCCTGAGTCGCCTAAGGCACTTGCTAAAAACTGTTTTGCATCCAAGTCGTTAGGATTAATCGCCAAAGCTCTTCGGAAGCAGTCGATTGCATCATCGAGTTGTTCCATGCTCATGAGTGCATGGCCTTTATTTACCCAAGCATCAGCGAAATCTTCTTCGATAACAACTGCGAAGTCGAAAGCTTTTATTGCTTCTTCAAATTTATTTGTATGGTTAAGCAGTAAGCCACAGTTATACCATAAATCACTGTCAAACGGATTTTCGTCTACTGCTTTTTGGTAAAACTCAAGGGATTTCTCAAATTCACCAATGCAGTTATACGAATAAGCAATTTCTTGGAATATATCTTTTACATAATCTTTGGAATCAGCCAAGTAGAGAAATATCTCTATAGCTTGCTTATGGAATTCATTTTGCTGCAGGATAGTGGCTTTAGAAAACATAGCCTCTTCGTTCCCGGCGTTATACTCTAACACAGTATTCACTATATCGAGAGCTTCCTCATTTTTGCCGAGTGAGTCCAGCACAGCAGCTTTATGCACCAGCATATCCTGATCCATAGGGTCAAAGGTCAGGGCTTTATCGATATTTTCTAAAGCTTGACTAAACTCAGACATACCTGCAAGACAGATAGATTTTTTGAACCATGGGTCTGATGAGAACTTGTTATATTCCAAAAGGTAATTAACAAATGGCAAAGCATCAGTATAGTTTTCCTTAGAAAGGCAGTAATCTACCATTTTGTCAAGAGTATCAGGATCTGGCAGCTCCGAAAACTCTAACTTGCGTTTTCGCATATTTTTTTTGTAGAAACGGATTTTCTCATCCATCTCTTCGTTGAATTCATTAAATTCAAAGTCATCAAATCCAGTCATTCCTGACACCTAATATTTTTTTCGACAGCACACAATAGCAAATTGCAAAAAGGAAATAGAAGAACAAGCAAATTTTACATTAAGTTTTTATAACTATTTTTCCGAACATAGTTCAATATTTCAAATAATACATTTTTAGTAACATCGCAAATCGCAATAAATATACAATATAATATTAGCGAAGAAGTATTAAGTGTTTAAATATAGCAACATATCCGTATTTTTGCTTATTGCTTCTTACAGTATAGACACAAAAAATTTGATAAAGTTACATAAAAAAACAGTGGCTTATATAAACCACTGTTTTAATAAAGACTTATATTATAATAATTTTTATTCTATGTTTTGAACTTGCTCTCTGATTCTTTCAAGTTCTTCTTTTACGCCAACCACTAACTGTGAAATATTAGCTTCATTTATCTTAGAGCCAATAGTATTAATTTCGCGGTGCATTTCCTGCAAAAGGAAGTTAATCTTACGACCTGTAGATTCTTTAGCTTTCATGGCATCAAGAAAAAACTTAATGTGAGAGTTAAGTCTAACAGTTTCTTCTGATACATCCAATTTGTCAGCAAGCACTACTATTTCCATTTGTAGGCGTTGCTCATCTATTTCATCACTTTCAAAAAGCTGAGCGATGCGCTGGCGTAATCTGTCGCGTTCCTGAGGAACCCTTTCCAAAGCCATAGATTCGATTTTGTCTACAGTAGACTGAATGCTTTTTATTCTTACATTCAAATCTTTAGCAATTTCTTTACCTTCTTTTTTGCGCATTTCATCTAAGTTTTTCAAAGCTTCTCTCAAAGCTCTTTCAACTAATTTATATTGTTTTTCTTCATCCTCTGACGAGTCTTTCTGATAAAACAAATTTGAGAAATGAAGAACATGCTCCATTTTCACAGCTTCTCTGAGTTTTAAGCGTTTTTTTAGTTCAGTCATATCATTAAAGCAGCTTTCTGCTAAATCATGATTCATTACGAACTGCTTAGAAGCATCTACGAATTCGATATTAACATTTACGTTAACGCTACCTCTATTTAAAATAGAGCGAACAGCTTCTCTTACTTGAAGCTCTTTATGTTGTAAGTTTCTTGGCATTCTTGTACTTACTTCTAAGTATCTACCATTAAGGCTTTTTACCTCAACCGTTATCGAAATACCATCTTCTGTGATTTCGGCTTTACTAAAGCCAGTCATGCTTTTAAACATTGCTATTACCTAATTATATAACATCTATTTTAATCTTGGGGAAGCTGCACGCGATATTCAGAAACATATTTCATATAGTTATAAGGTGTTTTGGACACTCTTTCGAGCTCTGTTTCTGTCAATTTACGAACAACTCTACCCGGTACACCGGCTACCAATACTCCCTCTGGTACTTCAAAACCTTCTTTTACCACTGTGCCGGCGGCAATCAAAGAGTTTGAGTTTACAACTGCACCATCGAGAACAATAGCACCAATGCCGATTAAACAATTATTTTTTAAAGTGCAACCGTGTAATGAAACTGAATGAGCTATAGAGACATTTTCGCCAATTACAAGAGGGTGTTTGCCGTTTGTAACATGTAGCATACAATTATCTTGAATGTTAGAGCGATCTCCAATCGTGATATAATGCACATCACCTCTGATTACTGTATTATACCATACTGAAACGTTTTCGCCAATTTGTACATCGCCGATAATTCTTACGCCCTCGCAAAGGAAAGCACTATCGTGAATCTTAGGGAACATCCCTTTATAGCCAATCAAACTTGCATTTTTTCCGGTTTCTAATTTCATATCTTTTCTGTCTTTCTGATTTTTTTACAAATCTAATATTTTATTCAATTTTGTATCTTCTGTCCTTATTAGCAAAAGACTGTCAGCACCGGCAAAAATTATATTTCCGTACTCACTTACTGTCGGTTGCAAATTTAGCATGGGTGCATTAGAAAGAGAAAGCACTTTGTAAAGGTTACCTTTATCTTTTTGGAGGAAGAATACTCCAATAGTTTCAGGACTAGTACCTACTAATGCCATTTCGTATTTTGCAATCATTGGAGCCATAGGAATAGCAATATTTAAATACTGCTTCCACTTCTGAGTGCCTGTAGAATCATAACAATAGACACCTGTCTTAGCTCTGGCAAGTCCTGCATTGTACGCAGTTATGTAAGTATTTCCTTCTAAGTCAGTCGCTACATTTCTAATCATCGCAGGCAACTCTTGCTCCCATTTGAGAGTACCAAGAGTGTCAAAAGCCATAACTAACGATGACCGCCCGGTAGCAGTTTCTCTTAAACCACCCACTAATATCATATTGTTACCAAAAGCTGGCTTTTGGATTAAACGTGTATTTTCTATCTCTTTTGACCAGCAGACTTTACCGGATTTGTCAATTAGCATCAGACTATCGCTTATGCCAAACTCATTGTGGCTAAGACCAATAATAGCTTTTTCTGAATTTGTTTCCGGTATTATTTCCAGTGGTCGTAGCTCTGAAGTATATCTCCAAATTTCATTGCCTTCGAAATCATATTTCATATACTCTCCATTACTGCACGCAAGTAATAAACCGGACTGACCGGCTATCAAATTAGTAAAGGAGTAGTATTTACTATTAAAAGTTAAAACAGGCTTTTTCCATCTGAGTTTGCCTTTGAAATCGATGGAATATAGATTATCATCAGAAGCTATAAAGTAAATATTTTTTTTTAAGTCCGCGGCCATTGTGCCAATAGGATACACACCTGCGCCCAATTTATAGTTCCATAAGGAAGATATATAAGTCATTAGGAATATGTTGCCTGACTTATCCGCAACTACTACTTCATTTTCTGAAATAGATAATGGAGGAATTACCGCACCCTTCGCATTAATTACGACAGAATCGCCTTTTTCAATATTTATCTCAGCGCCACCAACTTTGATATATTCTTTGAAAAACTTGCCATACCTTTGATAGTTATTATTTCCGTTTGGTCCGCCATATTGGCTGTATGGAAGTAATTTTATATCATCTTTAGAGCAGGCAGATATGCCTGCTACAAGACAGATTATAGCTAGTAATTTCTTCATATTACTTGACTTCCCTAACTATTCTTATGCCACAGTATTGTTTTTCCAGTTCATGGCTTCTGTATGAAGTCCTGCATTCTGTGTTGCCAGAGAAATAATTACCACCTCGGTTTACTCTTTCTGTACCTTCAGTAGAGCCTTGTGGATCGGTATCCGGAGAAGTAGCATAATAGTCAGCATCATACAGGTCAAAGCACCATTCGCTTACGTTTCCGTGCATATCGTAGAGACCAAAGTCATTAGCCTGCTTCAAACCAACAGGCTGCAGTTGCATCCCTGAGTTTGCAGAGTACCAGCCCATATCTTCTAACCTGCCGTTTCCGGCAAAGTCTTCTTGTTTGCCGGCTCTGCATAAGTATTCCCATTCGGCTTCTGATGGCAAACGCCAGCCATTAGCAGAATCAATAATACTCACTACTTGCCCTTGTATAAAATATTTTGGAGTATAATCCATTTTTTCTGATAGCATATTACAAAATTTTACCGCTTCGAGCCAGCCTAAGTTATTTACAGGATAATCTGCGGATAGCATAGTAGAAGGATTATCACCAACTACAAGCTCGTAAAATCTTTGTGTAATTTCATATTTAGATACTTCTAAGTCACTTGAAATAGTTATATCATGCACAGGTCTTTCATCTTCATTTCCTGTTACCGCACCCATTGCAAAAGTGCCACCATTAATAGTAACTAATGCTAAATTAGGCAAAGCAGAAACACGAATACTAAGAGAATTAGATTGCTCACCTGCTTTAGTTATAAAAATTTCAGTAGAAAATGCAGTAGATGGTACCTCAAAAATTACTTTTTTGGCTGACCACAAAATGCACTTGTCAGATGGTATTGAAAAAGTCGAGTCAAAATTTACAGCAGAGTTGATACCATCTCCAAGATTACCCCCCCAGACTGTTATGGTATCACCCACGTAAGTATCTTCATTTTCAATGCTTTGTATTTGGAATACCCCTTGATCCACCACTAAGTCTTCATTGCTGCAAGAACTGATAAATATCCCTATACAGAATAAAAGTACTAAATATCTCATATCACAAACTTATTTCTTAATTATACCTTTTCGTAGATAGTAAATATAAAAAAAAAATATGTATTATAGTTATTTAGTTTGCTTATAAACTATGCGGCACGTTTCGTTAGATATTTTGATAATTCATAAAAGAAATACATAAGCGGCTGCATCGTTCTTTTTTATGATAATAATATGGAGCTTAGATATGCCTTATTTTGATTTTAATAAAAATGATATTTATTATGATACTAGTGGAGAAGGATATCCACTTTTGCTTTTGCATGGTAACAGTGTTTCTTCTAATATGTTTAGATTTGACATCCCATTTTTTTCTCAGTATTACAAGGTTATTTATTTTGATTGGCACGGACATGGCAAATCCGGTCGTGTGAAAAAGTTCCGGGATGACTTCTGGCGATATAACGCCGAAGTAGCTCATGCGTTGTTAGACCATTTAGAGGTAGACGAACTAAATATAATAGGCACTAGCGGCGGCGCCCTTACCGGATTTAACATGCTGACTCAAAACAGCAAAAAAATCAATAAATTTATAGCAGATAGCTTCTTAGGTTTAAGCCTTACTGAAGAGGAAGCTTATAGCATAGCAAAAAAAAGAACTCAAGCGGTTGCTCATAATTTTATGAATCAGCAATTTTGGAAGTTTCAGCATGGTGATGACTGGGAGCAGGTAGTTCTAAATGATATCAACCTTATGGAAAGACTTGGCAGGAAAAAGCTTATTACCGTACATGGTGACATATCACAAATTAATGCAAAAGTTCTGGCTACCGGGAGCTACGAGGATGAAATACTGCCCGAGCCAGAAGCTAAAATGCACACAATCATCGACCTAATACCAGATGCAAAAATCATAATGTTTGACAAAGGTAAACATCCATTTATGATTACTCAGAAATCAGAGTTCCGCGAAGTAGCTTTGGACTTTTTGAATAATGGATAAAGGCGCTTATCAAATTGTACTCCACATAAAGAAAAAAACTGCGATAAAAATTGGAGCCTTGGGGGAATTTGATTTTCCCCAAGGTTTTTATGTTTATACAGGTAGTGCTATGAGAAACTTAACAAAACGAGTAGATAGGCATCTTAAAAAAGAAAAGAAGCTGAGATGGCATATAGATTATCTAACTTCTCACCAAGATGTAAAAATAGTACGTTCATATACTTATCCATCCGAAAACAAAATGGAATGCCAACTAAATAAAAATTTACTTAAACATTTTGTTGAAATCCCGGTTAAACGATTTGGCTCTTCGGACTGCAAAGTGTGTCCTGCACATCTAATCTATGTAGGAAAAGAAATTCACAATATTGATATTGTTAAATTGTCATCGGTTCAAGCTTAATAGGTGCAATCGGTATTGTAAAAGAAAAAGTAGAACCTTTCCCCGGTTTGCTCTTTACTTTAATTTCTCCTGAGTTGCGCTCCACAAATTCTTTACACAGAATCAATCCCAAACCGGTACCTTTTTCACCTTGTGTTCCTTCCTTAGAATCAGCACTATCAATCTTAAATAAAGAAGACAAAACTTCATCATTCATTCCCACTCCGCTATCACTTATGGTAATTTTAAGCTTCTTGATTCCCTTGTGAATGTCGATAAGTATTTCTCCACCCATAGGAGTAAACTTAATAGAATTTGAAAGTATATTTCTAAATACAGACGATACCATATTTTTGTCAGCATAGACTTGATAGACATCATCAATAACATATTTAAGAAATATTTGCTTTCTTTTAGCTTGTGATTCTAAAAGACTGATATTAAAACTAAGAAGTCCATTGACTATAAACTGCTCGGGTTGAAATGGAAATTTACCCATCTGCAAGCGTGACCATGAAAGTAGGTTTTCTAATAATTCAAATGTGGTATCTGCATTTTTTCGTAATGTATTTAATATTTCCTCTCTGTCCTCTTTCTCGAGGCTGTCTGAGTCAGTCATAAGTATTTTCAGTCCATCTCTGAAAGTCGAAAGTGGGTTTCTCAAATCATGCGAAATAATAGAAAAGAATTTATCTTTTGTTTTATTAAGCTCAGCAAGGTTTTCATTTTTCTGTCTAATCAGTTCATTTTGGTAGCTAATTTTTTCTTTATCTTCTAATATCTCTTTCTGATTTTTTCTGTATTGCACTACTATTTTTTCTATCAATATATAAATCAAGCTTAACGCAATTACAGAAGAAATCCAATAATCAAAAAACCTTTCATCTTCACTGCTGTATTGTATCACTATATTAGGATTTTCCCTCTGCCAAAAGAACAATATTGTGATCATTATTATAGTCGCAACTACGGTAGCTCTCACGACATAAACCTTACTAAAAATTGCAATCGCTACAATTAAGGCTAACGATATTAGGACAACACCCCCAGCATAGCCACCAAAAAGGAAAAAGGTAGA
>JBFHIJ010000035.1:0-32872 GCA_041596515.1 Chlorobiota bacterium | reverse complement strand
TGATAAAGTAACCATTACCTTCAGCTTTTTCGCCACCAGTAAGTAATGTACAGTTAGCTTTACCCCATTCGATGTATTCCATAATTGATTTTTCAGCAGAAGCACTGATAACAGGACCCATGCGGAAGTTTTCAGCAGGGTCACCGATTTGAATTTTTTCAACTTCAGCTTTTACTCTTGCGTTGAATTCATCATAGATAGCTTTGTCAACTACTACTCTAGAGCAAGCAGAACATTTTTGACCTTGGAAACCAAATGCAGAAGTAACAGTTGCATCAACTGCCAAGTCCATATCTGCTTCAGAGTCAACGATAAGAGTATCTTTACCACCCATTTCAGCGATAATACGTTTGATCCAGATTTGACCCGGAGATGGTTTAGCAGCCAATTCATTAATTCTTAAACCAACTTCCATAGAACCGGTGAAAGAGATAAAACGAGTTTTTGGATGTTGTACCATGTAGTCACCAGCTTCAGCACCAGAAGCAACGAAGTAGTTTAATACGCCTTTTGGAAGGCCGGCTTCGTGCATGATGTCAGCAAACAACCAAGCCATCATTGGAGTTTCAGAAGAAGGCTTCAATACTACAGTATTACCTGCTGCAATTGCTGCAGATGTGATACCAAGCATGATAGCAAATGGGAAGTTCCAAGGTGGAATACAAAGTCCCACGCCTAATGGAACGTAGAAGTAATTGTTATCTTCGCCGGGGTAAGTTGTAACTTCTTGGCGTTGAGCATAACGAATAGCTTCACGACCGTAAAATTCTAAGAAGTCGATACCTTCGCAAGTGTCAGCATCAGCTTCTAAGAAGCTTTTACCAGCTTCAAGAATCATCCAAGCGTTGATTTCTAGTCTTCTTCTTTTGATAACTGCAGCTGCTTTGAAAAGATACTGAGCTCTTTCGTATGCGTCTACATATTTCCATGATTCAAAGGCTTCAGCTGCAGATTGAATTGCAGTTTCAGCATCTTTTTGGCCGCCCTTTTGAAAAGTACCGATTAATTCATCGGTATTAGCAGGGTTATAAGATTTCGTTTTTTTGTCAGTAAAAACTTTTTCGCCATTTACGATGTTAGCATATTCTTTACCGAATTCTGCTTTAGCTTTCGCAATAGCTTCTTTTTGTGCTTTAGAGATTTCAGGATTGCTAAAATCCAAGTAAGTCATATTAGCAAATTTTTCCATCAGAAATGCTCCTGAGTTTGTGTGAATAAAATATATGTGTTTAAATCGAAATGATTTGCAAAATTGAATTACAAAAATACAAAAGTGAGTGGATTTAAAAAATCATAGTAATCCACATTGTTTTGAATATTAATTGTACATAATAACGGAAATCAGTTTAAACAAAATCTTGAAATAAAACAAGTTACAAAATCTTTAATTGTTGTTTAGCAGTGCAAAATAAAGACTTGTATTTGCGATTCATATAGAGATAAAATTTATACGCTTTAAACCAAATTTAGTTCTGTTTTGCTTGTAATTCTGCAATTAAGTTAGAAAAATCGTCTTCTTCTATAGTATATGTTTCGTTGCAGTAATGGCAGTTAAGCTCATTGTCTCCAACTTTTTGCATATCCTGTATTTCTTCCAGACCTAAAGTTTTCAATTTACTAAGGAAATTTTCTTTACTGCATCTGCAAAAGAAATCTATCTGAGAGCTTTTTACTAATTCAAATTCAAAAGGCAAAACCTCTTTCATCATATCGAGAGGAGTCAGACCCTTATCAAAATACTCAGCTATAGATGATACATTGATAAGTGCATCATATATTTTCTGATTGTCTTCTTCGTTTGCACCCGGCATGGCTTGAACTAAAAGACCTCCGGATTGCATAATCCAGCCATTTTCATCAAAAGTAACATCTAAAATTACAGCAGTAGGAATCTGCTCAGACTGATGATAATAGTATGATAAATCCGAAGCTATATCGCCACCCTGCAAAGGAATGACACCCTGTACGGGTTCGTTACTATTATATACATATCTGGTTACTTTGAAAAGACCTAAGCCCAGCGCATCGGAAATGCCTTCTATTTTCCTTTCTCCGGCATCTTTCGCTAAGTAAACAAAACCTCTGACTTCGCCTACTTGAATTGCTTCTGCTACCACATGACTAACAGGTCCATTGCCTTCTGCTTCCACAATTATTCGCTCATCGCCTTTCATAAACATTGCTAGAGATGAAGCAGCAGACATAGACCTTGCTAATAAGAAGGCGGCTATGTAAGGCAAATTATGACGCTTTTGGGCAGTGAGTGCAGAGATAGAATTTTTTATACCAACTGCTCTGAACTTTCCGTCGTTTGATAAAACTCTTACAGCTCTATCTCTTTCTCTGTATAGCTTTTCTAATTGCGCTTTGTTCATTTTTCTTTCCAATCTGTTAGGTTTTACTAAGCTTCAAATATACAAATTTTTTTGTTTCTAAGTTATTAGCTTTGTAAGTTAAACCTTTATATAGTTCGTGTTTTATATTTGATAGATAGTAAAACATTTTATCGGAGTAATTATATGTCTAAATTTGAAAAAGGTCTGATGATTCTTGGAGTTTTACTAATTACTTTTTTAACAGTAGTAACTGCCAAAGAAGCAATATCTGATATTGATAAGATGCAGACTAAGATTATATTTAAAGAGCTAAAAGCAAGTCTCAAAGATTTATATAAGGTTAGTACCTTGCACTATATGCAGGAAATGAAAAATCATTTTGACAAATCACTTCCTACTCAAGACTTAGCCGAGCTGAATGATTTGCGGTTTCGTGTAACTGAGCTAAAAAAATTGAAAAAAGCTGAGAGAAAAGCTTTTGTTGAGCAAATCAAAATGTATAATAAAGCCGGAATCAAATTCGACAGAGAAGAATTGAAATCCAGATATTCTAAATATTCTGTAGAATATAAAAAGGTTCATGCACAAATTTCAGAATTTTCAAACAAATATAAAAATAGGCTTTTAGACATTTATCAAAAATATGATGATAAATTTTCCCATATCAGGAGTAAGCGTCATAAAATTATTCAAAAATGGGAATCTATGTATGCAAAAGAATTATTGATGGTAGACGAAAATGAAATAACTCAAAGATATTCCAAACTGGAAAGAAAAACTAATCCGTTTATGAGTGATATTGATAACACTGAACTGACAAAGTTGTTTCTTCTATGGGATGGATTTTCAAAAGCTGGTTATTGAAAGATAAAAATGTATTAGATATAAAATAAAAAGGAGACAAGTGATTGTCTCCTTTTTATTTGCATCTGCTATATACTGAAAATTATTTCTTCAATATAACTTCGTCTATTATTTCATCTTTCTTATCAAACGCTCTTAAAATAAATTGCTTTGAAGTTGCTTCGACTATGCCATAGTGATGAGCTCTTACAGATTTTACAACGTATGGTTTCTTCTTAGGTCTATATAGGGGAGCTCCGCCACCAGCCATAATAAAATGATGTATTCCATTTACCAAATTATGTTGATAAAAATGGCAATGTCCGGCAAAAACCACATCAACGCCATATTTTTCAAAAAGCTCTGTCGTAAGTCTTTTCATATTTTTGTTTTCTCCATGAGCCCCGGCACAATAAGCAGGTATGTGAAAAGCTACAACTTTCCATTTCTTTTTAGAAGTCTTCAAATCAGCTTCTGCAAACTTATATTGGTCAGAGTATTTAGAAAGCGAAGTCTCAGTGCTCATCACCAAAACGTGCACATCGCCTGCATCAAATGAGTAATAAGGCAAATTATCAGTACCATCAGAAGGAGATTGAGTAAAGGCTTTTGTATTTTGCTTCCAGTCCTCATGATTGCCGACTGCATTATAGAATGGCACTTTAGCAGCTAACTCTAGCTGCTCTTTTATAAGGAACTCTTTTTTGTAGAAGCTATAGCCCGGTTTGTAGCACAAATCCCCAAGATAAATAGAAAAATCAGGTCTTTTTTCTAATATATTTTTTGCAAAAATAGCCGGCACATTATTAGGATTTGATCTTGTGTCTCCAAGAATAGCAAATTTAACGGTGTCGTCCGTATTGCGTGATAGGGTGATAAAATCACTTTTATAAGATGTACTATTATCTTGGTAAACATTGTATTTATATTGGGTATGAGCTGATAAACTATTCAGTTTGATTCTATGAACATAAGTCTTAGGTACAGTGTCAGTTTCAACAATAAAAGTAGTCTTTTCTGTTAAAGTTTTACCACTTGGATCGGTATAATCTACGCTAACAGGATCTTTAGTGTCGCATTCCGCCATCACTATAATACTTTTGAAAGTACCTGCCTGTAAATAAGGCTTAGTAATAATCTTAGAAAATAGATTACCCACTGACAAACAGAACAAAAGCAATAACGCACTATATTTCATATCAAACTCCTTATATTCAAATATTATAGATTATTTGCAATATACTTGTATTTTTGTCAAGTACAATAAAATATATCTAACAGTAATGTATGCAATGAGATAAGTATCCAAATCGTGGATGATTTTGAAAAAATATAGAAACAAATCAAAAAAATATTAGGATTATGCACCAATGTGCATTATATTGGAGTAAGAAAATATGGCACGAACAGAAAAAAATAGAATAGTAGTAGAGCCGCCACTTTTTAATGCTTTTAAACCGATAGGCGTGAAAGGTCCTGAGCTCACAAAAGTTTATCTGACTTTAGATGAATATGAAGCAGTGCGATTGGCTGACGAAATAGGACTATCACATGCCGAAGCAGCTGACGAAATGGAAATATCTCGCTCTACATTTACCAGATTAATTGATAGAGCAAGAAAAAAAATAGCTGATTTTATAATATACGGTAAAATGCTAATGATAGAAGGCGGCAATGTCCATTTCCGAAACAATATACTCAGATGTATGGATTGTGGTCAAATGTTCAAAACTAATTTTGATGGTGACTTGACTGCTTGTCCTGCATGTGAATCAAATAAGCTAATGAATTTTGCCGGTGGTTTTGGCCATGGCAAATGCTGTAAAAACAAAGATTAAGGGAGGCTATCATGCCAAATAGAAATAGTATGGGGCCGGAAGGCGAAGGACCTAACACAGGAAGAGGTATGGGTAGGTGCAAAGGCGCCTCAAATACTGATCAAAATGACGATACTTCTACTCAAATGGGAAGAGGTATGGGGCGTAGAGGCTCCGGTAATGGTATGGGTAGAGGAAGAAAAAGAAATCAGGAGGGTTCGTCCTTTTTTCAGAGAATCCAAGCCCTAGAAAATATGGTATTTAAAAAAGACTAATGATATTTTGGAAGAAAGCAAGTTCTTGTTCTTTACTCTAATAAGTAAATCATGCATAAATCTCTCCTTGCTTTCTTCCTTTTTTAATTTAAAATTATTTCCTAAAAGGACGATTTTTATGAGTAAAACAATGAAATTTGCAGTTCCTACCGAAGGTGGAAAGCTATGTGCTCATTTTGGACATTGCGAAAAATTTGCAGTAATTGAAACTAATGACGGCAATGTAACAAGCGAAACAATGGTAGAACCGCCTGTTCATCAGCCGGGCGTTTATCCCAAATTTCTTGCTGATCAAGGCGTGCATGTCATAATTGCAGGTGGAATGGGGCAGAAAGCCCAAGATTTATTTGCACAAAATAATATTCAGGTTTGCATGGGTGTTATGAATGGTTCTCCTAAAACATTAGTAGAGTCATACATGCAAGATAGCCTTCAAACCGGTCAAAATCTATGTGATCACTAATCCATTTTAATACTATGAAAATCGCAATAGCCAGTGGCAAAGGTGGTACAGGCAAAACTACATTATCAACTAATTTGGCTACATATATAGCCAAAAACAAACAAGTAATACTTGCAGATTTAGATGTGGAAGAGCCAAACTCTTCCATTTTTCTTATCTCAGACTTGCCTCAGCATCAAGAAAATATAAATAAAATGATACCTGAATGGGATGGAGATGCTTGTATTCATTGCAATAAATGCAAAGATAACTGCAACTTTAATGCTATTATTCAACTTGGTTCGGAGATATTAGTTCTTCCTGAACTATGCCATAGCTGTTATGCTTGCTCTGAGCTTTGCCCGGCAGATGCTTTACCTATGAAACCTATTCAATTAGGAGTATTAAGTCATTACAGCAAAAGTAATTTAGAGTTTATTGAAAGTAGGCTGGACTTAGGACAGGAACAAGCAGTACCATTGATAAATCAAACTTTAGAATATGTAGATAATAATTCTAGTGGCAAGGAGATTATTATATTTGATTCTCCTCCCGGCACTTCATGCCCAATGATAGAAGTAGTTAAAAATTCAGATTATATTATTTTAGTTACAGAACCAACTCCTTTTGGATTGAATGATTTACAGATAGCAGTTGAAACAGTTAAGTTGTTAAAAAAACCTTGCTCTGTGGTTGTTAATCGAGCCGGTGGTGAGTTCAAAGGAATTGATTCGTACTGCGAAGAAGAGAATATAAAAATAATATCAAAAATTCCCGAAGATAGAGCTATAGCAAAGCTTTACTCTGAGGGTAAATTGTTAGTTGGTAAACATGAAGGTTTTACTCGGGAAATAAGAAATATCTATAATCTTATTTCAGAGAAGGAAGAGAGGCTGAGTATATGAAAGAATTAGTTGTTATTTCGGGCAAGGGAGGCACAGGGAAAACTTCTATAACTGCCTCTTTAGCATATTTAGCTGGACTTGATGCAATTGTTGCTGATTGTGACGTTGATGCTGCCGATATGCACTTATTGCTAAACCCATCTTACTCAAATACTGAAAACTTTTATAGTGGTGAAGTTGCTACTATCGATAATAATTTGTGCATAGCGTGCGGAAATTGTAAAGATGTTTGCAGGTTTGATGCAATTATTATTTCAGATTTACAATATTCTATTGATTCGATTTCATGCGAAGGTTGTGGCTACTGTAGCAAAATATGCCCGGTGGAAGCCATCACTAATCATGAAAGATTAGTAGGGCAGATGTATGTGTCAGATGTTCGAACCGGAACTAAAATGGTGCATGCCAAACTTGGAATAGGCGCAGATAACTCAGGAAAGTTAGTAGCTTACGTGAAAAAGAAATCAAAAGATATAGCTAAGTTGTTAAAAAAGAAGTATGTTATAGTAGATGGCTCTCCCGGTATTGGCTGTCCTGTTATTTCTTCTTTATCTGGCGCAGACTTAGTTTTATTTGTAACAGAGCCATCCAAATCAGGCTTTCATGATTTGAAGAGAGTAATAGAATTAGTAGAAAAGTTTAAACTCCCGTCTGTATGCATTATTAATAAGTTTGATTTGAATTTGGAAATCACTGAAGAAATAGTTGCATATTTGGAGCAAAGGCAGATAGATTTTGTAGCGAAATTACCTTATAGTATGATTGTTTCGCAAATGCTGTCGCAAGGTAAAATATTAGTAGAAACTGATAATAATATTTCCAGGGAAATCAGAGGTGCTTGGAAATCAATAATTCAAAAATTGGAGAAATAAAATGAAAATTGCTTTTACTTCTACAGGCAAAGATATGAGCTCAAAAATTGATGCTCGTTTTGGCAGAACAGATTATATTATAGTATTAGATGATACCACTAAAGGCATTGATATTATTGACAATACAGCTATTGCTAATGAAGCTCACGGTGCAGGGCCTAAAACAGCTCAAAAGATATTTGAAGTAAAAGCTGATGTTATAATTACCGGGAATGGGCCGGGTGGAAATGCTTTAACTGTATTTAAAAAATCTGCAACAAAAATATTTATTGGAGCTGCCGGTATGTCAGTTGAAGAAGCATATCAACAATTCTTGAAAAATAAATTAAGTGAAATGTAGTAATTATATTGCCTTGTAAATATTATCTTTACAACTTCTGTGTTGAGTTATCAATAAAAACAACTATATCTTATGAAAACATATTTGGACTGCTTCCCTTGCATAATGCAACAAGCACTTAAGACTGCAAGGTTAGCCACTCAGAATGAGGTGCAAATCAAAGAAATAATCGACCAAACAGGCGATATGTTTAAAAATATGGACATGACACTACCTCCGCCACAGCTTAGCACAGGGATGTATCATTGCATATCAGAAGTAACAGGCATTAAAGATCCATACCTTTCAAAAAAAATGTCTCACATAGAAGAGGCAAACAAATTGTATAATGAAATGAAAGACTTGGTGTCAAATTCTGAAGATTCGCTTATGACCGCTATTCGCTTATCTATAGCCGGCAATGTGCTTGATTTAGGAGTGAATTTGGAAATAGATTTAATCGAAGATATTAAGAAAATTTTGAATCAAAGTTTTGCTATATGTGATTTTGAAGAATTCAAATCAGACTTAGATTCTGCAAAGAGAATATTATATTTAGGTGATAACTGTGGGGAAACAGTATTTGATAAGATACTCATAGAAGTAATTGGAAAACCAGTTACTTATGTGGTTCGAGAGTCGCCAATAATTAATGACGCTACTATAAAAGAAGCACGACTTTCCGGCTTGCACGAGGTATCTACTTTAATATCTTCCGGATGCTCTGCACCTGGAACTATTCTTGAGATGTGTAATGAAGAGTTCCTCGATATTTACTATGATGCAGACTTAATTATAAGTAAAGGGCAAGGTAACTTCGAAGGATTATCAGATAGAAATGAGAATATTTATTTCTTTTTGAAAGCAAAATGCACAGTAATTGCCGACCATCTTAAGGTAGAGCTTGGGGATATAGTATTAAAATCAGTAAAAAAAAGGGGCTAAATGATAAAATTAGCCCCATTAGTTTGCACTTTATATGGTAATAGATATTGTTTTATGGAATCCAATTCCAATGATTGATGCTCGGTAATTACCTGCATCAAGAAAATCTAAGTTTATATAAATATTATTTTGAATCTGTATAAGATCATTCATTACTAAATTTCCCTTATCGTCAATAATCTGCAAGGCTATTTCACCTTTAAAATCATTATTGGCAATTAAAATCTGATGTGCATTGACTTGAGCTATACTACAGCAACAGTTTAAATCAGAGTAATCTTCTTGAATAAGTATTTTAGATTCTTCGTATGTGTATCCCGTTAGAATATCTACATCCGCAACCCTGTTTATATTGTCTGTCCTATTATTTTTTTTCTTGCCCTTGATAATATCGACATCGTAATTCGTTTTAGGAAGAACTTTAGAAAGTCTCTTCTTTACGTCTTTCTCACTTACGTAATCAGGAAGTTTGTTAATTAGTAAATCTTGTGCAATTGCATCACTAAAAGTGGAAATTGCAATAAAGGCAGCGATTAAGATAGTTTTGCGTAACATGATATACCTCATATTAGTTTTGTGAAAATACATTTAGCAGCACAATTATTATTAGTCAGCACTAATAATATACTAATACGGTATGGTTTAAAACAATGTTTCAAAAAAAAGAGAAATATAAAAATATATTCCTCTTTAATAGGTAAGATTATATATGAAAGTTACTACTGATCAAGCTGCTCTATTATGTCATCGTCTATCTCCATGTTTGAAAATAGATTTTGAACATCTTCATAATCTTCTAAATTATCAATAAATTTGATAACTTTTTCAGCTGTCTTTAAGTCAGTTACTTTTGCCATATCCTTAGGGATATATTCTAGTTTAGCTTCTGTAATTTCTATGCCATCAACACTATCAAAATATTTATTAGCAGTAGAAAAGTTCTCCATCGCTGCAACGATACGACTGGATTCTTCGCCGTATTCCAAATCGTCGGCGCCTGCTTCTAAAACGTGTTCCAAAAGCTCGTCTTCAGTCTTATTATCTGTGTTGATAGTGATGACACCTTTTCTTTCAAAGTTCCAAGCCACAGAACCTGATTCACCTAAGTTACCGCCTAATTTGCCCATAATATTGCGAAGATCAGCAACTGTCCTATTCCGATTATCGGTTACTGTTTCAATAATAACGGCAACACCACTTGGAGCATATCCTTCATAGGTGATTTCTTCGTAAGTCACACCTTCAATTTCACCTGTACCTTTTTTGATAGCACGTGTAATATTTTCGTTAGGCATGTTTTGAGATCTACCATTTTGAATAGCCAATCTCAAACGAGGATTTGCATCAGGATCGCCGCCACCTTCTCTCGCAGAGATTGTAATCTCTTTAGCAATACGAGTAAAAATTTTACCTTTTTTAGCGTCCTGTCTGCCTTTTCTGTGCTTTATGTTAGCCCACTTACTATGTCCAGCCATTATGATTCACACTTTAAATATATTTAACATATAGAATTTATTTTCAAAACTGGTTTTAGTGCAAGCATAAATATAATAAAACTACGGATAATAATAAAGCATTAAGATACAAGCTCGTTGTAGTCTATATATTTGCCATTCTCTTTTATCAAATTTATAAACTCAGCAAAATAACTTTTGTTAGACAGAGCAGAGGCATTACCAAGTATTATTAGATTTTTGCAAGCTCTTGTAATCGCTACATTAAGCTTTCTGTCAACTACTTTGCCATTAAGTATTGCTTCGGCTACAGCATTATCTATTTGATTTGGAGAGTTGATTGCATAAGATAGTATAATAGTTTCGCGTTCAGAGCCTTGGTACCTTTCTACAGTATCTATTGTAACTAATGGCAGCAAGTCATTGCTAATTAATGAGATAATTTCTGCACACTGCATTCTGAAAGGGGATATAACTCCTACTGATTTATTATTAAAATCAATCCCTTCAATTTCCTGAATTATTTGGATGATGTCTGAGGCAATTTTTGCTTCTGTCTTATTTCGTTTGCTTAGGTTTTCTCTTGGAGTATTGATAAATACTACTCTTTTCTCGGACAATAGTTGGGAAAGGTTAGAGCTATGCTCGGAAAAAATATTTAATTCGTCATATTGCCAAGTAGGTTCTTCTAAGCATTTGAGCTTCTCATCATAAATAAGCTTATTGGCAAAGTACATGATGTCGTTATGCATCCTGCCTTGTCTATTTAGCAAACCAACTACACCGCTTAATTGTTTTGTATGAGCTGATCTGACAAGTCTTTCAAATAAAGACTCTGAAAATGAAGTAAATCCTAAATCTATCAAGTCTTTATCGACTATATCTAAAGTGCCTTTGCTTTGAGAAACGACTGCAGGTAGCTGCTTTTCGTCTCCAATCATAATGAAGCGTTCAACTTTCGAAATAATGCCAACTAATTGCGGCTCTAAAATTTGTGCTGCTTCGTCAATTATCGCAATATCAAATTCGTGTATTTCAAATATTTCCGGATTAGAATTTAAAGAAGAAACCGTAGAAAGAAATACTCTACTTGTTTTAACAATTTTCTGCAATTCTCTTAAACGCATTTTGTCAGCCATGTTAGCAATGATATTAGCCTCGTGTACTGATGATTCTTTACTGCCAAGCCGTATAAAATCAAATTCGGGATTGATTCGTTTAAGTGCATGTCCAATCTCGTCTACTGCACGATTTGTATAAGCAACCAGTAAAATGCGTTGCTCAGTATTTTCAAATAAGTATTTTACCAAAAAGCGTAGCATATAAGAGGTTTTTCCGGTGCCGGGAGGGCCTTGTATCAAATAGTAATTTTTAGAGCTTACGGCCTCGCCAATCAGCTTGTTTTGGTATGCACTGAGTTCTTCGTAATTCACAGTAATATTATCTTGCTCAGGAGCAGATATTCCAAAGAATAAATTTCGTTTATGCTTGTCTGCATTTAGCAACGCATAAACCTGTTTAAAGAGGTTTTTCGTATTAGTATCTAAATGGTCATGCTCTATTGCCCAAAGATTGCTGTGTGTAAAGTAATCCGTCTTAAACAGCTTGTTTCTAATACTTATTGTAAGTTTCTCAGGATTAATCTCTTTGAGAGTTCCTTTGATTATCTGACCGGAAAGAGGATTTACCTTTGTCTCCTCAGTTTGAGGATATAGGATAATCATATCACCTTTGCGGAACGGCTGTGATTTTGTAGAATCTTCACTTCTATAAAAATGAAGATGAAGTTTGTCAAAATCAGAATTGTCAATATCAAGTTGTAAATCGCTAATAATAGAAAGACTTGCAACCTTCTCTTCAAAAGAGTCTTTCCATAAAGAAGAAAATCCTTTTCTATGCTTAAACTCATCAGATCCTGTTTTTTCAAAGAAAAGTTCGTTTAGGATAAAAGAAACTGCAGTGTGAAAATAATTTCTTTCGTGTGTTTCCAAATCTAAATAAAACGATGAAAATGATTTCAACTGACCTAATAAATAGGGTGGATAGTCCCCGAAATCTTTGGAGTTAAGTAGTTTGAATACTGAATATTGTTTCTGAATTAATGAGTACTCAATGGATACAGCCCAGTTCCTGTTTTTTATAATATCCTGCTTTTTTTGGATAACGTTAGGAGCATCTCTAAGAGGGTATTCAACGGCAGATGAATATAAAATCTGCGAGTTGCCAGTTCTATCTTTGAATGTAGAATCTAAAAGCATATTATAACAGGTAATTTGAGCAAAATGATTGTGCCAAATTCCTGCTCTTACAGATTTTGCTTCATCTATCTTAAAGGCAATGTCAGTAGTAGGAGCCGATCCTGATTTTAATTCGATAATATTTTTACGGTGGATGTCGCTATCATATTCCAAAAGTACATCTAAACGTCCCTGAAGACCATAAATAGGACTCATAAAAGAAGGTTCTACCAGGAAATTATCATATTCTAACACTTCAATTGTTCTTTGTAAAGCATTGAAATGATTAGCACTAATAGTTCTTATCTGCTGGATAGACTCAGGGTGCTTTGCAGCAAGAGCAAATAACTGCAGAGGTTTGTACTTCATAGAATTAACAAGTAGCTCGTCAAAATCTGTATCTTTATCATAAAGCAACTCATCAAGCATTGAGTTTATTATGTTTCCAATCAGCAGAGGCAAGCCTGTATGATGCGGAATAAACTTTTTCAAAAAATACAAAAGGATGTTAGCACCTCTTTGCTGAAAACATTCAGATAAATCTGTTACATCAAACAAGTAATCAGGCATTAGTACTATTATTGTTTGAGCCGAGCACCCATATAGTTGATTTTCTTCGTCTCTAAGTTCGCAATCGAGTATATTAAGTTCTACACCTTTCCATACCTGATTATATAAATCCTTCCAATTGTCAGATAATCTAATAGTAATGTGCTCTGTACTATCTATTTCTAACTTGATTACAGGAAAAGATACGTTATCTTTTCCGATAACTACTCCTCTCAGAGAATATAAATCTTTTTGCTCTCTTTTGCTTTTTAAAAATGAGTAATCTAAATCCACAGACACAGGGAATAGCTCAGTGATGAAATCAGGCGTATCAATATGTGATAAGAATTTCAGTATGTTTGTGCATATCTGAAGTGATGCAAGGTAGTTATCTTCAGAGCAGTAAAGATTAGGATTCTTTCTTAATTCGGAAGCAAGGTATCTAACTTTACCGACGTGCTTTCTAAGTTCTTCCGTAAAGTTGAATTTATCGAAAATGTATACAGTTCTGGAAAAGAAAGAAGAGAAGAAGCGGTTTTCATTTTCAGTAAGTTTTGCAAAAATCTCTTTAATTACTGAAAAAACAAAAAGAAACCTCTCCTTTGCAGAAAGGTCTCTCATGCTTACTAATTCACGTAGTCTATCGTAAAAGTAATCGTAATTGATGTTATTTTGCATATTTCGACGGTCTGATATCTTTTACAGTTAACTGTGGAGATTTCTGACCGTTAAAATTATTAGCTTCCAGATTATAAACCATGTCAAACGGTCTTCCCCCGGCTATAATATCAATTTTTGATGCCAAATTGATACCGATAGCATCAATCACAAAATTATTTTGAAATGCTCGGAAACGTACATTATTGCTACCTACTATTTTTACACCGTTAACTGATTTAACGTTTTGGGAATAAAAAATCGGCTTGTAATTCGCAAAACCATAAGGAGCAAACTTACTTAAAGTCCTTAGAAACTTTGGAGATAATTCGTTTAACATCAGCTCAGAATCTATTTCAATTTCAGGTATTAACATCTCGCGAGTAATATGAGTTGCTGCAATTTTATTAATCGCTTTGCGAAACTCTGGGATGTTTTCTACAGCAATCGAAAGCCCTGCGGCATGTTTGTGTCCACCAAACTCGATAAGCATATGTTCGCACTGTTTCAAGGCAGTATGAATATCGAAATCATTTATACTTCTTGCAGAGCCCTTAGCAGCACCGTCGATTGTGGTCAGTAACACTGTAGGTAAATGGTATTTATCTACAAGACGAGAAGCCACAATACCAATAACACCGGCATGCCAACTGTCACCATGGAGCACTAAAGACCTTGTCGAAGGATCTTCTAAAATTTTATCTGCAATAGGTAATGTTTCGTCAAAAGTCTTTTGATCAAAATATCTTCTTTTTCTATTTTCGTCTTCAAGTTGCTGAGCAATCCTGAAAGCCGCATTTTCATCTTGTTGAGACATCATCTCAACAGAGCGTCGTGCATCTCCTAACCTGCCTGCAGCGTTTATAAGCGGAGCAATGGCATAAACTATATTAGATGCAGTAATATTTCCTAAACGCAATCCCGTACAGTAAACTAGCCCTTTAATGCCAGGTCTTGGGTGCAAGTTTAATTGCTCCAATCCATAGTATACTAAAGTTCTATTTTCGCCGATAAGAGGTACCATGTCAGCCGCAGAAGCAAGTGCTACAAAGTCCAAATATTGCAAGGCTCTATCGGGCTCGCCGATATGCTGAGCAATAGCCTGAACAAATTTGAAAGCAACGCCGCAAGCAGCTAAATGTTTAAAAGGATAATTACAGCCCGGTTTGATAGGGTCTAATATAGCAGTTACATCAGGAAGATAATCGCCGGGTTCGTGGTGGTCGCAGATAATGATTTCCATGCCTTCAGATTTGGCATAGTTGAGGGGTTCGAAAGAAGTGATACCGACATCAACCGTTATCAGCAACGTAGCCCCAAAATCTGTACCTAAGTCCACACTCTTATGCGAAAGCCCGTACCCGTCATCAAATCTGTCGGGTATGTAATAGTCCACCGTTCCGCCTATTTCTTGCAGAAACTGGCAGACCATAGAAGTACTTGAAGTACCATCCACGTCATAATCGCCGTGAATCCAAATTTTTTCACCCGAATTGACTGCTTGCATTACTCTATCAACAGCCAAATCCATCCCGTCCATAAGGAAAGGATCGTGTAAGTCTTCCAACTTGGGTTCAAAGAATGCCTGAGCTTCTTTCTCATTTTTTATGCCTCTTGAGGCCAAAACTGAAGAAAGACTCTTTGGTATCTTTAATAATCTTGCTAAATTTGGGATATGATCTTCATTACCTTCTTGCTTCTTGAATGTCCAACGGTAATTCAACTAGAATCCTGTGTTATTTTCTAATTAGAAGCAACTTACGAATTTTGTTTACCTTTTCAAACATATTTGTGTAAATTATTTTCCACACTTTGTGTAAATTAAAGAGAATATAATAATAGCGTAATAAAAACAATGAATAAAAGAAATAAAAACAAAGACTCTAAACAGGCTCCAATAAGGAAAAATGCTGCACCTAAACGTATACTTGTTCGTGAATCAGGTAAGTTGCCTGATGGTGTTGTAAATGCTAGAGTTATAGCCGCACAAGGTCGCATCTTTTATGCACTTACAGAATTGGGAGAGAAGTACGAATGTCTACCGGCAGGTAAGATTATTTCGCCCAATCAGAGACAAACAATAATTGCTGTAGGCGACAAAGTTAAAATTTTGCCTGACCAAAACTATGATGAAAATTCGGAACTTCCCGGTGCAACTATTATGCAAGTTGAGTTAAGGAAGTCGATGCTTTCAAGAATTGCTATCCATGGTGCTCACACAGAACACGTAATTGCCTCAAACATAGATAACCTTGTAATAATGGCGCCTCTTGTCTCGCCTGACTTAAATAGAAGGCTTATCGACAGATATCTCGTAGCGGCTGAAGTAGGAAAAATAAGACCAATTATAGCGGTTAATAAAATCGACCTTGTAGAAGGTATGGATATAGACGAAATATTGGCTCCCTACAAAGAATTAGGTATAACAATTTTGTATATGTCTGCTCTGCATGGAGAAGGAATTTTACAGTTAAAAGAATATTTGAAAGATAAAACTTCGGTTTTTTCAGGTCAGTCAGGTGCTGGCAAATCCACATTAGTTAATAGCCTTATCGGTGAGGAATTGCAAGTAGTTAACGAAATTAGTGATAAGAGTAATAAAGGGCGACATACTACAAGCTTTGTTGCTGAGTTCGACTTGCCATTTGGAGGCAAAGTAATAGACACTCCTGGTATAAGGGAGTTTGCCCTTGCCGGAGTAGATAAGCAAAACCTACCACTTTATTTTCACGAGTTTGATGACTATATGCTTGGTTGTAAATATAAACCATGCTCACACACTCACGAACCAAATTGTGCGGTAGCGGCAGCGGTAGAAGAAGGCTTAATTGATTTTGAGAGATACGAAAGTTATGTGTTTCTGCATGAATCTATAGGAGAGTAATGAATCTTAGACATGCAGCTTGATATTACTAAAATATATTAGTCGTAAATAGTTTAAACTAATAGACTCAACACTAATTATTATAGGCTAAATCTATGATAGATTCTCTAAATCAATATAATAAAAAAAATTTACATAGAATTTGAACGTTCTTTAGGAACATTATGTATATTTGTAAATTGAAAGAATAGATATTTTTGTATATAGAAATTGGAATGCGTTATGAAGATTACTTTTCCGGATGGAAATGTGAGAGAGTATGCTGACGGAACTACTGGAATGGAAATAGCTCAATCTATTTCTCAGGGATTGGCTCGCAATGCTCTTGGATGTTTCGTAAACGAAAAAAAATATGATTTGTCTCGTCAAATAAATGAAGATGCTACTATCAGATTTGTTACCTTTGATGATGATGAAGGCAAAGAGATATACTGGCACTCTTCTGCTCACTTAATGGCTGAAGCAGTTGCTGAGATTTATCCGGGAACCAAATTTGGCATTGGACCATCTATAGAAAACGGATTTTATTATGATATCGAATTGCCTGAAGGCGAAAAAATCTCAACTGAAGATATTCCTGACTTAGAAAAAAAATTCAAAGAATTAGCTAAAAGAAAATCTAGCTATGAAAGAATTGAAATCACTTGGGAAGATGCAGTTGATTACTTCAAAAAAGAAGGCGATCCATATAAAATTGAATTATTAGAAGGCTTGAAAGAAGATGAAATTACTCTTTATAAACAAGGTAATTTTGTTGATCTTTGCCGTGGTGCGCACGTACCTAGCACAGGAGTCTTCAAAGCTGTCAAATTCTATTCAATAGCAGGCGCTTACTGGCGCGGCGATTCGGATAGACAGATGCTTACTCGTATATATGGTATTACTTTCCCTAAGCAAAAAATGCTTGATGAGTGGGTGGAAAAACGTGAAGAAGCTGAAAAAAGAGATCATAGAAAACTTGGCAAAGAGCTTGGCTTATTTGCTTTCTCGCAAAGTGTTGGACAAGGTTTACCTCTATGGTTGCCAAAAGGTGCAATTTTAAGAGAACAATTAGAAAAATTCTTAAAATCTGTACAAAAGAAATTTGGATACGATCAGGTGATTACTCCGCATATCGGTGATGTAAATCTATATAAAACATCCGGTCACTTCCAAAAATATGCTGAGGATTCGTACCAAACTATATCTACTCCTTACGAAGGTGAAGAGTTCATGCTTAAACCTATGAACTGCCCTCACCACTGCGAAATCTACAAAACTAAGCCTCGTTCGTATAGAGACTTACCTGTCAGATTTGCAGAGTTTGGTACTGTTTACAGATACGAACAAAGTGGTGAACTCCATGGCCTTACTCGCGTTCGTAGCTTCACTCAGGATGATGCTCACATCTTCTGTACACCAGATCAGTTGAAGGCTGAGTTCAAAAAAGTAATTGATATTATCTTTATCATCTTTGATGCACTTAACTTCGAAAATTACACTGCTCAAATATCTTTGCGTGATCCTGATAATCATGATAAATATATTGGAAGCGATGAAAACTGGGAAAAAGCTGAAAGAGCCATTATTGAAGCTTGCGAAGAAAGAGGGCTTAACACAATCACTGAAACTGGCGAAGCGGCTTTTTACGGACCTAAGTTAGACTTTATGATTAAAGATGCTTTAGGAAGGAATTGGCAACTTGGTACTATTCAAGTAGATTATAACCTACCTGAAAGATTTGAATTGGAATACATTGGTGCTGATGATAATAAACACAGACCTATCATGATTCACCGTGCACCATTTGGATCTATGGAGAGATTTGTTGCAGTACTGATTGAACATACTGCAGGAAACTTCCCATTCTGGCTTGCTCCTGAGCAAATTTCAGTCTTACCAATAGGTGGTGACCAGCAAGATTATGCAAAAGAACTTGCTGATAAACTAGAAAACTTAGGCTTTCGAACTGTTTATGATGGCAGAGCCGAAAAAGTTAATAGAAAGATTGCAGAGTCAGAGCAGGCAAAGATTCCTTTTGCACTTATTATTGGTGCTAAAGAAATGGAAGCGGGAACTGTCTCAGTGAGAGAGCATACAGTAGGGGATATCGGTAAAATGAATATAGATGAGGTCATCAAACTTTTCCAAGAGCTTAACGTGCCGGGTGCTAAACGCAATCACGATAAGTAAATATTGGTTAGTTAAGATAATAATATGTAGTTTGAAAAAAAGCCGCCTTTCTATTATGAGAGGCGGTTTTTCTTTACGAATATATTGCCAAGTATGGGGTCTGCAGTGTTATGAGAAATAATTCTTTCAATCATTTTAGCAGATAGCTCTGCTCCTGCAGGTAATAGTTTCAAGCCTCTATCAGTAATAATATCTCGAGTAAGTTTCATGCCATCTGCTAGTTCTGCTATCGTTATTCCCAATTCTGTAGGGTCATAATCTTCTTTTCTGATTGACCTGATATACTGATCAAAAAGCACTACTACTCTATGGTCATAAAGTTTGCTTTGATCATTGTTCATTGTATTTAGAATCTCTCTAGGGCTTCTTTCGGAGAATATTCTTGCTTCTTCGTAGTCAAGGGCTACACGAACAATTCTAGAGCCGATAGGTATCTGCCAAGACATCAATCTTTCAGGAAAACCGCTACCATCTAAATTTTCATAGACATGGAATAAAATATTGGCAACATTTTTAAACCTTCCAACTGAAGATACTATACTTCTCGCAGAATTTGGAATCTGAAACATAATCGGATCTGTTGGAATACCTAAATCAAGTACTGGTCTTTTTACTAAGTGATCCGGCAGAAATATCCTACCTGCTTCGCTTAAGTAGCCTGCTATTTCTATATCATCGTATTCGTCTTGTTTGACAAATTCTAAGTGCTTAGCTATCCACAGAGAAGCCTCACTGATTCTTTTTAATGCGTCAAAACTTGCAGGAATACGCGCTTCCAGAAATTTTACTGCAAGCATAATCATATCTTGCACATCATTCCGAAGCTCATCCGCCAGCTGCAATAAAAGTTCATTTTCTTCACGCTTTTGCGATTGGAGTTTGACAAATCTTATGGCAGCTCTGAGCCTAGCTAAAAAAGAAGTTGTTTCAAGAGGCTTTTTGATAAAATCATCAGCTCCCTTTTCCAAAGCTAAATTGCTTTGATTTTCTTTTTCCATAGCTGTCATGATTATAAAATAGCAATCGTTTAGCTCTTCTTTTGCTCTCGTCTTAATCAATAACTGAATACCATCCATCTCAGGCATAGCTATGTCAGAAACTATAATATTTGGCTTGTGTGATTGGATGATTTCCCATGCAGTTTTGCCATTATTCGCAGTATATATTTGAGAGTTTTTAAACGTACTGGATATAGTTGCTTTTAGCAGTGCTAAAATAGCAGGTTCATCGTCAACAAACAAAAATGAAAGGTGTCTATTTTCCATTGCTTACTCCGCGGCTACTGCTTCTGGTAAAAATTGATATGCACTAATTTGCTTAATTATAATGCTGATACGTCTGTTAGAAATATCAAAAGGGTTTTCTAAGTTTCTAAGTTTTTTATCTGCGTAACCAGTTACGCTCATTATTTGACCTTCCCACAGACCGGCAAGTTCTAAGATTCTACGAGCTGCATTGGCACGATCTGCGGAAAGCTCCCAGTTAGTATATTGAGCATTAGCCGCATATCCACGACTGTCAGTATGCCCTTCTATTACAACATGATTAGGTAGTTTCCCTATCTCAGAGGCAAGTTTCTGCAATATCTCTTTTGCTTCCCTGCGTATATTGGCACTACCGACTTCAAAAAACATAGATTCAGATGACTCTATTAACTCAATTCTTAAACCTTCTTTAGTCATCTCAATAATAATCGAAGAAAGTATTTCCTTCAGCTCCGGCTTTTCAGACATCAACTCTTTTAATGCATCTCCCAACTCTTTGCCTAAGCTCTCCACTCTTTTTTGAGCTGATAGGCTGTCTTGTGTTGCCTGATTTTTAAGCTGATCTATAAGTGAATCTCGTGAATCTTTATCAAGTTTAACTTCAAACTGCATAAATCCACCCTGAGCGTCTTTGCTAGACTTTTTATCTCCATCTCCGTCTCCTTTTCCCTTACTGGGAGCTGGCTTTAAGCCTAAGTCAACAGGAATAGTCCTTTTCCCGGTGATATAACTAAATGCACCCGGATCCTCAAAATAAGCGGCTACCTGTTCTTTCACTTCTGCAGAAGATGCAAGAATCCACATTACAATAAAAAAAGCCATCATTGCCGTTACAAAATCGGCATAAGCCACTTTCCATGCACCACCGTGAGCGCCTCCCATGACTTTTTTAACTTTTTTGACTATAATGGGTTGTTCTTTATTTTCTCCACCTTTATTTTCTTCAGCCATTTTAGTTACTCCTCTTAACCGCCTTTGTATGCATTTTCAGTTTCATCAAAAGTAGGTCTGTTTACAGGATCTATGGTTCGTCTTGCGTATTCAATAGCTACTGCAGCAGGTGCACCCTTTGCGAAAGATAGAAGTGCTGCTTTGATACTTTCTATATATTTAGCGTCTGTTGCTGCGTTCCCAGCCATTGCAGCTGCTATAGGACCTATAATTCCATAAGACATTAATACACCAAAGAATGTACCTACAAGTGCAGCACCTACAGACTGACCAACTGCTTCCGCACCAGCATTGATCTTACTCATTGTGATAATGATACCAAGTACGGCTGCTACGATACCAAGTCCAGGGAAGGCATCAGAAACAATAGAAAGTGCATGCGCAGGTTTATGTTCATCTTGGTGAAGTGCTTCTATATCCATATCCATTAAATCTTCCAAATCATGAGCAGGGACACCTCCGGATAGAACTACTTTTAATGTATCACATAAAAATTCTACGGCATGGTGATTCTTCAAAAATGAAGGATATTTGGACATGATTGAACTTGATTCCGGATTTTCGATATGCTGCTCAAGTGCTATTAAACCTTCTCTCTTAGCGAATTGAAATAATTCATAAAGCATTTTCATCAAGTCTAAATACACCTGTTTGTTTACTGACGGCCCTTTCAATGTACCTATCATACCTTTTATAACACCAATAACTACAGGCATAGGGTTTGCAATTAAAAGGGATCCGATAGCGGCACCGCCAATAATAATAAATTCATTAATCTGCACCAAGGTATTAAGATTACCTCCATGCATCGTGTAACCAATAATTAAAGATGCAAATACAAGTATAACACCAATAATAACAAACATCATTTTACCTGTTATTTATTAACTAACTTTTTTCAGTTTTTTAAGCAATTCTGCATTGGTCGGATATAATTTTACACCTACTTCGTATGCTCTCTTAGCATCGTCAATTTTTCCGATATCTTTATAAATATCACCAAGATGTTCATAAACTTCCGGGCCTGCACCACCAACTTTTATTGATTTTAAAATATTCTCTATAGCCGTGTCATATTGCTTGAGTTTAAATAATACCCAGCCATAAGTATCTAAATATGCAGAGTTGGAAGGTTCTTTTTGTATAGCTATTTGAGACATTTCTAAAGCTTTACGTAAATCTTTACCAAGCGTTGCTAGGGAGTATGCATAGTTATTGTTTGCTAAAGCATGATTAATATCAATACCTAAAGCATTTTTATATGCAAACTCAGCAGAATCTGCTTTATTCTCTCTATCATAAATTATACCAATATTAACCCATATATCCGCAGAATTACTGTTAATATCTAATGCTTTAAATAGCCATCCAATGGCATGATTATCTTTTTTTTGATAAATATAATTCAATCCAAGCAAGAAAGGATATCTAAAATCATCACTGAAACTGGTATAATAATGTTTTAATAAGTTCTCTGCGTCAATATATCTATTTTTTTTCTGAAAAAAAATAGCGATTTCTAAAAATACATCCTGTTTTTTATCAGAAAAACGTTCTATCATAGCTAAAAATTGTTTTTCGTATTCATTCCTTTGATGCTCAGACGCAAGGTAGAAGCCCTGAATATAAATTTGCCAGTCGTTGGTAAATCTTATATCGAATTTGCTTAATAAAGTATCTAATATATTAGGATTGCACTTTTTTCCACCGCTCAATATTTTCTGGCTGGAAGCTCCGTAAATAAGAACTAAATCATCATTATTTATCTGGTTTTCGTGCTGAAACACAAATGTAAGTGCTTCATTAACATCGCCTTTGCTTATCCAAAAAGAAAATAAAACTTTAGTAGCTTCTGGATTTGAAGGATTCGCTAAGAACTTCGTTTTTAAAATATTTAGTTTTTTATCTGTCTGATTGGTCTTGTCATAGAGGAATAATAATCTGTCCTCAATTCTGCTTTCAGGATATTTTTTATATAAGAATTCGTATTTTTCTATTGACTTATTGGGATTTATAAACTCATAGGCATAAGCCAAATCAAATTCTCTTTCAATTTTATAGTCAATAGATTGAACAAAATTAATAATTTCAATAGCTTTACTCAGTTTCCTTTCTGCAAGGTACGCTTCACTAAGTAGTTCGTAGGCAGGTATAAAGGAAGAGTCTTTACTCAAAGCTTCTTCTATATAGTATTTTGCAAGTTCAATTTTGTTTAATGAAATCATATTTGATGCAATAGAGTATGCTATGGCAGGCTCTTTATCAAAAAGATAAATTTCTTGTAGCTCCACAGCAGCTTCGGCATACTGCTTTTTAATCCTATAGTTAGCAGCTGTTATAACCTTATGGCGTATATTTTCTTTATAAAAAGAGGAGTCAAGAGCATAAGGTTCTCGAGTGTTACTAGTTAGTCCCTTGTAGTTTGGAACAAAAGAAGTACTACAAGAAACGACAAAAATAGAGAATACAAATATTATAAATATTCTAAGCATGCTAATCCTTATTCTTCTGAAATAGATAAAAATAGAGAAGTATAAGAGGTTTGATTATTAGGTAAGATAAAAAAAAATGCCCTCTAAGGGGCATTTTTTATTTTGCATTTTTTTTCTGCAATTCTTTCATCATTGCATTGTAACCTTTTTTATCAAGAGTTTTAATGGCTCTTGCAGTTACTTTTAGAGTAATGTAACGTTTTTCTTCAGGCAACCAAATTCTTTTTTTCTGCAAGTTTGGCAAAAAACGACGACGAGTCTTATTATGTGCGTGAGATACATTATTTCCCGCTAATACGCCGACACCTGTTAATTCACATCGTCTAGACATTATTTTCCTCGACCATATGCTAATTTTACATGAATTTCAAATATACGAGTTTCTTGGAGATTATACAAGCTTTATTTTAAAAAGGAACTAAATCCTCTCCATCTTCCATCAGACCCGGTGGCATCTCGTCTAAAGGAGGATGAGTATTATTAGAAAGTCTTTCTAATTTCCAAGCTTCCAAGTTAGTAAAGTAATTGACTTTACCGTCTTTTTCCCATTTTCTTCCTTTAATGTTGAACTTTACAGAAAGCTCATCATTGACTGAAAAAGAGTCTAACACATCACAACGGTCTTGGGTTAGTTGAAATTTAATCATTTCAGAAAACTCTCTTCCGTTGAAGTTCTCTACTGTTTCCAGCACAAACTCTCTTTTCTTAAAGCTGGCAGTTATATCTTGAGTTGGGAATATCTCAATCAATCTGCCTGAAATGTCATAATTCATAGTCACGAATTGTTTGTTTCAAAAGCTTACTAATTTATCAATCTTATATCACCTAAAAAAGACTTTCTTTTCCACAGTTGAAAAAATATGTGTCGCCTATGCTTATTAGCATATAATATATTAAGCGTGTTTTTCGTCAAAAGGAGATAGCAATATAACATTTTAGTTTTATATTTGTAGTATGTGTGGAAATTTAACTATTAGAGACTTGAACATGGCTAGTGAAACTCCAAGACTAATTTTACCTGAAATTGATAATCTTTCTGATATTGATGTATATATAAAAAATGGCGGTTACGAGCAATTCAAAAAAGCTCTGACTATGTCACGCGAAGAAGTGATTGAAACTGTAAAAAAATCCGGGCTTAGAGGTAGGGGCGGAGCTTGCTTTCCTACTGGGTTGAAATGGTCATTTATGCCTAAAGATGATGGCATTAAATATCTGGCTGTTAATGGTGACGAATCTGAGCCGGGCTCTTTCAAAGATCGTCAAATTTTTGAGCAAAATCCTCATCAGCTTTTAGAAGGTATTTTAATTGCTAACTATGCTATGAAAATCACTGCTGCTTACATTTATATCAGGGGCGAATATCATAACTGGGTAGAAATGATGCAAAAGGCTGTTGATCAAGCCTATGATAAAGGCATCATCGGCGATAAAATGAAAGAAACTTTTGGTATAGACTTTAAAACAGATATCTATGTACACAAAGGTGCGGGAGCTTATATCTGCGGTGAGGAAACATCTTTGATGAATTCTATCGAGGGGATTAGAGCTTACCCACGTTTCAAACCGCCGTTCCCGGCGCAATCCGGTCTTTGGGGCAAGCCGACTACTGTGAATAACGTAGAATCAATTACAGCTGTTCCGGCTATATTTAGAATCGGCGCTGAAGAATATTCTAAAATAGGAGCTCCGGGGCACGTTGGCACTCTCTTATATGGAGTAAGTGGTCATGTAAATAAACCCGGCGTATACGAATTGCCTACCGGTATTTTACTCACTGAATTGATTTATGATGTCTGTGGCGGTGTTCCTAATAATAAAGCTATCAAAGCAGTTATTCCCGGAGGTTCTTCTATGCCTCCTCTACGTGGTGATGAGATAGAAGGGGTGAGGATGGACGAAGAATCGCTTAAGCCTCTTGGCACTCATATTGGTACTGGTGGTGTGATGGTAATGGATGAAGATACAGACATAGTAAAAGTTACTCTAAGAATTGCACACTTCTATCATCATGAATCTTGCGGACAGTGCACTCCATGCCGAGAAGGTTGTGGCTGGATGGAAAAATTGCTGAAAAGATTGGTGGCAGGAGAGGGCACATCCAAAGATTTAGATCTTCTTATCTCAGTGGCTAATAACATTGAAGGGAATACAATCTGTGCACTTGGCGATGCTGCTGCATGGCCTGTGCGAGGCTTCGTTACTAAATTCAGAGAAGAGTTCGAAAGAGCAGTTCAAAAAGATCGCTCTTTCGTAGCTCCAAACGTAGTCCACGGTAGAAAAAATACAGCAGAAACCTTAGTTTTTTAAAAGAGACTGATATATTTTATTTACTCAAAAAGCCGGAAGATATGAACTTGCGGCTTTTTATGTAGTTTGGATGGGTGAGGAGTTGAAATATTTAGAATACATATACCCAATAAATCCAGAAATATCATTAATAAAATGGAAAAGTATTAAAGCTATTGAATGGCAAGGGGGTGATACCCATTGTTCAATATGCAATTACGTATTGTTTTTGTGTATAGTAAGTGAGCATACTCCATTGCATTAAAGTCATTCTTAGTAAATTTGATAACATCTAAAAAACATATATCTATATAACAAGATATAGTTGATTATAACTAATGTAGATAATATTCATCACTTTGTTTCACGCATCTCAGGACGACGACTAAGTAGTATGAAATAATTAGGTAGCTGCTTTTTGATACAAGCTCAGTGTCTGAATTAGGGATTTGGTTTGAGTGGTTATATAATTATTCAATATAATATTTGGATAGTATCGATCTGAAGTAATCATTTTTAGCATCCATATTGGTTTCATCGCTGATTCCAACAAGTCGGAGTTCGTCGCACAAAATAAACTTTTTGTAGTAATCTATCTTCTTTTTACTGTGTTTATCAAGTTTACCGTATTCTTGAGTAAAGTAAGAAGTGATATTCCTCCCTTTAGCAAGGGGTGTGTAATCTAACCCAAACCACCTTTTATTCAATACAAATTTGAGCCATTCTACGCCCATATATATGGCTTTTGCCATTTCTGTATTTGTCCCAAAATCATAAACTCGGCACTCGTAACCCAGAGCTAACATCATAAACAAATTATGGTCAGTCTCCATTATGATTCTGTTCCAAAGGTGGCGTTCGCAGTGAGAAGACTGAATACGTATAAACATCACTTCGCTATAATTTAAGCCCAATCTATCGAGTGACTCGATACCGTTAGTGAGATTTATAAAGTGCTTGATTTTATTCATGTTTCTAAGTCTGATTAAATATTTAAACCCAGATAAATACACAAAGAGACGCAACTAAGTACGTCTCTCTAATCTAATATATATTATAATATTAATCTTCTGCTGAATCTTTGCTGGAATCTTGCTCTATTTCTATTGGATAATCACCTGTAAAGCAAGCAGTACAGTATCCGATTCCATCTTCTTGTGGAACTGACTCTAATAGCTTTTCTGCTGATAGATAGTGCATAGAATCTGCTCCTATTGCATCACCAATAGCTGCCTGATCAGGGTAATCATTTGCAATAAGCTCTTCTCTGCTAGGGAAATCCATACCATAATGGCAAGGGAATTTAATCGGAGGAGACGTAATTTTCATGTGCAATGATCTAGGTTTCGCTTCTTTAATAAGGTTTAACAATGCCTTAGAAGTTGTTCCTCTTACAATTGAATCATCAATTACTACTAGGTGTTTATCTTCCAAAAGACCTTTGACAGTATTGAATTTAGTTTTTACTTTAAATTCTCTGTTATCTTGACCCGGAGCAATAAATGTTCTGCCTACGTAGTGACTTCTGATAAGTCCCAATTCATATTTAGTAGGACAGCTTATTTCATTATTTACTCTTGCATAACCTAAAGTCGCAGTATTACCGCTGTCAGGGACAGGGATTACTGTTACTTTTTCACCATCAGGAGATTTGATAGGGCTTTCAATTGCTAAATTTTTGCCTAATTTACGCCTTACTTTATCCACTGAGTGACCAAAAACAAGTGAATCAGGTCTTGAGAAGTAAATATATTCAAAAATACAATGAGCAGATTTTGGTGTTTCATCTTCTATTGTAAAGCTTTGGAATTCTCCTGTTTCTACTGTATTTCTATCAATTACAATCATTTCATTGTGTTTTACAGAGCGGATATATTCAGCTCCGATAATATCAAAAGCAGCAGTTTCAGACGCTACAACATAAGAGTATTCATCTCCTACTTTCATTCTTCCGATTGAAAGAGGGCGAACTCCATGCGGATCGCGAGCTGCAATTAGATAGTCATCAGTAATAATTGCCAGAGAATATGCACCGCGTGCCTGTTTCAAAGCACCTCTTACTCTTTCAATAGCATTCGGCTCTTTAGAGCGGGCAACCATGTGCATAAAGAGTTCAGAATCAGTAGTGGTTTGGAAAATCGCACCATCTGCCTGTAGGTTCTTTCTAAGAGTTTTTGTGTTTGTAAGATTGCCGTTATGAGCAAGGCACATAAGACCGGAATGATAAATCATATTAAAAGGCTGGATATTTGCGCGGTTGGAAGACCCTGTTGTAGAGTATCTATTATGCCCAACAGCCATATCACCTTTTAAAACATCAGTCAATATTTTTGGATCAGAAAACACATCAAGAACTAAACCTTCGCCACGAGTGTATGCAAAACGTTTTTTCTGTTTTTTCTCATCAAAATATATCGTAGAAATTCCGGCAGCTTCCTGTCCTCTATGCTGAAGAGCATGAAGAGCATAATAAGTCATAATGGAAGCTTTAGGATGATTAAAAATTCCGAATATTGCGCAATTCGGACGTGCTTTATCTGAATCTCTGCGTCTTGGACACATACTAAACCCTTTTCAAAAACCTGTTAAAACACCAAGTCGCAATTTAATCATTTTTGTTTGAACCACCATTGTAATTATTCAACCCATTTTTCAACAAGAAATATTACATACCAAATATAAGATATTATATTTCTTTTTACTTCCTATAAGGTTGGATTGTATATGAAATATTCCTAAAAAAAAGGAACTGATACGAAAGCAGTTCCTTTTATAAAATATAGTCTATTCAACAACAAATCCTATTGCCCTTTTTTCTACATCATTATCTACTACCAAGTAATAGACACCTCTTTTGAAGGCTGTAACATCAACCTGTTTGCTTGCAAAAGCGGTTTGCTTATCATAGCCAAATTCTTTGTTTAAGTTTTTTATCTCTTTGCCCATGTAGTCGTATATCTTGAATCTTACGTTATTCATAGCATGAGGATTTATATAAAATCTGATTTCGGTATAATTCACAGCTGGGTTTGGTCTAACTGTAAGAGGTATTATTGTAGGCATACTTTCAGTTTCCTCTACTGATGTTTGATCGTATGGATCTAATGGTATCGCTGCAAAAATACTTTTACCATCTTCCCAATATTCTTCTTTTATAAGAGAGTAAAACCACCAAATATTGTTTTTATCAACTTGAAAATAATTTGATATATATGTACTATCTGGAAAAGGAATACGTTTCCAATTCCCATCCGCAGGTTTGAAGTATAATTTGGCAGGATATTTTTCAGGTTGAGCTGTCTGCGCAAAAGCAAGCAGTCCGCCTTTATTATCTGACCTAACTCTAAATAAGATATTATAATCCGGACTGAGGCTATCATAGTCATTAAAAAAACCTTCAAAATCTTCTCGAATGATGGTGTTTTTCAAATCGTCATGGAAGAGTTCTTTTGTGTCAAAATTATATGTATAATACTGAAAGTCTTTTGTTGAGTTGCAAATCAGCATATTGTTTTTGATATATGGTGATGAAGCATAATAAAAGAAATCTAAAGTTTTGTGGTAATTTGAAAAGTCAACTGAATCTGCCTCACCTGAACTTATATTATATTCAATTAGCTTGTTGTTCCATGAATAATAATAAAGTTTATCATTGTATATTCCATATGTTTTATGTCCTGATCCTATAGTAGGATAGCAGTTTAGCAGCTTTTCGGGTTCAATATGAGTAAGCTTTAAAGAATTATCATCCAAGATATGCATCCCTTGAAAATATCCATTGATTCCATGTACTATATAATATTTATTGTCATTATATGCCACGAAACCATTACCTGTTTTTAAAGCTGGGATTTCATTTTCTGAGTAGATGATTGTAGTGTCTTTGGAAACATAAATTAAGGTATCTATTTTAGTAACTAAATAAGATATTTTTGAAAAAGCCATTTTAGAAGTAGAATAGCCCAATGTACAGTAATCCTCACCATTATATGGGATAGTTTTGATGACTTTACTTAATTCTTTTGTCTCAATATCTATATAACACTGATAACCCGAACTATTGAAAACTACATGATTGCTTAAATCAAAAAATATTTCAGTACTACCGCCTCCTGTTGTTAAGTCACCCATAGGGATATAGTTCCCCCATTTTTGAGCACTCGACTGAGACATAGAGAGTAACAGAATTGCAAGATGTAAAAATAGATATTTCATACTTACCTCGTCATAATATAATAGATGGGCAGTTGTTGACTACCAACAACTACCCAAAAAGTATTAATCACATTTAACACCACATTCGTGGTAATATCCTTCAGGATTTAATTCTAAAGGGTTTTCCCATACTACAGGCATTTCAATCCATATTTGATCAGGGCATGCATTCGTTATGTCAGTTCTTCTTTCTACAAGCTCCTGTCTGGCTTCTAATAGTCCTGTGTCCGGATCATTATAAAAACAAGTTTTATAAATAGATAAACATTTAGCTTCATCGCTGCAAGGCACAAATTCAGAAATAGGGATTAGCCACTCACCGGTGTCAATTTGATCAACTAATACCAAATCATTCGTCTGGCATGCTGCCATAGTAAGTTGATAAGAAATCTGTTGTTGTTCCTCATCACATAGTGCGGGGTCAATTCTACCTTTGTTTACTAAATCTTTAAGTACACCTTTGGCAATAATATCAATATAATAGCCATAATTATTATTGAATTCTTCTTGAGCTGCTCTAAAATCACATGTGTCAGAATCTGGAATTAAGAAGACGTGAGCAATTGAAAACTCTATATCAAAGGCGGAAATTGGTGGTCCTGCTTGGTGTTTATAAAAACAATAAACAACCTGGATTGTAAAACAAGGCTCGATTCTACCTACGTCAACAGCAGGCATTTGTTGCCAGCCGGGATCGCCACAGTCGGCTTGCAAATCAGTTATAGAAAAAGAGATTAGCATTGCAAGTGCAACACCCAGTATAGCAAAAATAGATTTGCTTTTCATAAGGATACTCCTTAATTTGAATTGATAATGTTTATTATTAGGCAATTTGTACTTTAGCGGGTAAAATTGCCGAAAGGAATCTGCTTATGTGGGTTCTTTTTTTATTATATGGAACCAAATATAAATTGAATAATATATTTTTTTTTTTTAACAATCATGCTTTTGCTTAAAATACAAAAATGAGATTTACAATGCAAGTAAAAATTATATATCTTTATAGGCAAATTATAATTAGTAGTAATAATAAAATAAATCTTCATATTTGATGCAAATTATACGGAATATTGCTATATTAAACGTACACTAAGATAAGGAACAGTTCAATGAGATCATTTTTACTAATAATGGGCATAGCACTAATAATTCTGCAGGCTTGCACGTCTGACAAACCATTCAAATCAGAAAATAATCACTCACATAAGGAAATAAAAATGAAAGACAATACTCCAAAAGTAACAGGTATTGGCGGCATCTTTTTCCGCACCAAAGACCCTCAGGCTACTAAAGACTGGTATAAAAATAATCTTGGCTTGGCTACAAACGAATGGGGTGCGCCATTCGAAACCAGAAACGCTAATAATCCGGAAGAGATTAACTATACGCAGTGGAGCCCGTTTGATGAAAATACTGAATACTTTAATCCTTCAGAAAAAGAGTTTATGATTAACTATCGTGTCCAAAATATAGAAGGTTTAGTTGAAAATCTGAAAGCAAACGGCGTAACTATTGTCGACTCAATAGAAACCTACGACTACGGCAAATTTGTGCATATCATGGATAACGACGGCAATAAAATAGAACTATGGGAACCTGTTGACAGCGTCTTTACAGAGATGGGATTAGAAACCACAAAATAGTTCACTTACAAATACTTACCAATATAAGTTGCTGACTTTGATATTTTACCCGGTCAGCAACTTTTTTCTTATATCCTTATCTTTCATATTAAGATATTTTTGTAGATATAAAATCATTTCGTTTCTATTTACCGTTTTTTTTTGTTATATAGGCTAATTATTTACTTGCATAATCAATGGCAGATATGAATATATATATAGATGAAAATATTCCTTTCTTGCAGGAGACTTTTAAAGAAGTTGGGAATGTTACACGGTTCAATGGCAGAAAACTTAGAAACGAAGACCTCTTAAAGGGCAACTGTGAATGTTTGATTACTCGCTCTACTTGCAAGGTAAACAAGCAGCTACTTCAAAATACGAACATAAAATTTGTTGGTACTGCTACATCCGGAACTGACCATATTGACTCATCTTTTTTATCAGATAATAATATACATTTCGCTTCTGCTCTTGGCTCGAATGCCAACTCTGTAGCGGAGTATGTGGTTTACAGCATACTCAAGTGGGCAAAAGTTAAAAAGACTAAGCTTTGCGGAAAAAAAATTGGTATTATAGGGTATGGAAATGTTGGCAGACTTGTAGCCAAGTATTCTAATTTATTAGGCATGGTTGCTTATGTGAATGATCCACCTCTATTAGATAGTGGATTTGAATTCCCTGAATATATAGAATATAAAAATCTTGAAGAATTACCATTCCTTTGCGATGTAATTACAAACCATGTACCGCTTAATAAGGTAGGTAAATACTATACTGAAAATTTAATAGATGAGAAGTTTATTTTGTCTATGAATTTGGAAAGCCTTATGATTCACGCTTCCAGGGGTGGGGTAGTAGATGAAAATATTTTGTTAGACAGATTGATAACCGAAGAATTATATGCATGCACAGATGTATTTGTGGAGGAACCTGATTTTAATACGGAATTAGCAGAAAGATCTTTGCTTAGCTCGCCACACGTCGCAGGGTACTCATTTGACGGGAAAGTGAAAGGCAGCCTAATGATTGCCTTGGCTTACGAAAAATATTTTAATGTCGAACTCAAAAAAGATACAATGCTCAAGCATTTAGCTGAATATACTCCCCTAAGCGATGATAAATATGAAGATTTAGAATATGTTTACAAAATACTAAACACTAGACGAAACTTCGAGCATGACACTAAAAATTTACTTTCTATAATCCCATTGAGTGAAGATGATAGGGAAAATGCTTTTGATAAACTTAGAAAAATATATCCGATTAGAAGGGAATCTCTATAAAATTATTTATAGCGATACTCACCTATTTTTTTATCTTCTTTTAGG
>JBFHIJ010000034.1:0-33312 GCA_041596515.1 Chlorobiota bacterium | reverse complement strand
GGATGAAGGTGTTCGTACAGGAGGTGTTGCCTACGTTATTTTGCAAAAAAAAGATGGTAAAGTGTTGAAAATAACACATGATAAGTAAATATATGTTTCGATAATATGATGGCCACATTCAAGCTCCAAAAAGCTTGAGTCTTTCTATAAATAAACCGAAAAATTTGATTATCTTCCATTTGGCAAGCAAATACCTGTAGGAGACGCCGACCAGCGCACCGCCTACCTCGGCATGGAGCTTGACACCGAAAGCGAACTTGGCGACCACGGCGTACGTAAAGTGGACTACGAGCTAGGCAGGTTTACTACTATAGATCATGGTTGCTGAGCTTGTCGAAGTATGGGAAAAATATTACACGTGGTCACCGTACCAGTATAGTATGAATAATCCTATTAGTTATTTTGACGAAAACGGAGAGGTTGTTGACTTATTTATAGATATAGCAGCAATTGCTTACGATTTATATGATATTGGTGTAACAGTTTTTAAAGATGGTGAGTGGCCATCAGCAACTCAGGCAGGTGCCTTGGCTGCTGATGTGGGTTGTGCTGTAGCTCCTTTTGCTACTGGTGGAGGTGTGGCAGTTCGAGCCATGAGTCATGCAGATGATGCAGTCAGAGTTGTAAGCCATGCAGACGATGCAGCAAAAGCTGTAAACAAAGTCGATGATGTTGCCGTTCCAGGTAAAATAATAGCTAATGAAGGTGGTGTTGAAATCCGTCATTATGGAATGAAGGATCACGGGCCTGCTCATGCACATGTTAAAGGTGGAGGATCGGAAACAAAAATTGGTCCTAAAGGATATCCACTAAAAGGGAAACCTCAATTAACACCGAAACAGAAAAAAGTTGTAAACAAACACAAGAAAAAAATAAGAAAAGAAGTGAATAAACTTGGAAAAGCTTACAAAAGATCAAATCAGAACAACGATATTAACAATTATCCAGGAAAAGGTTTAGGTCCATTATAAGGAGTTGAAAAATGCATATTGTAGATATCACAAATGCAACACTAACAATGAGTGCTTTAGAAATTAAAAATATTATATATGGGAAATATTCTAAAGAAGATTTAATTGCAAAATATGAAATAGAATGTGATGAAGATTATAGACAATTTATTGAACAAGTTTATGGTTCATATCTTCAAAGTATTATTAGATCATCTACCAATATTAGTTGGGAAGTTGTTCAAGAGATGTATCGTCTTTTTGAAGCCCTCAACATAGAAACACAAGACTTAATAGATAGTTTTATTGGAGAAATTGCTCGATTTAATTTATCAGATATAGAACTTTTAGAAAAAGTAAAGCATCGTGTGGAAAAAGATTGGGCTCTAGATCAAATTCATTTAAGAGAAAAGTTATATCAATGGTATATTACAAATGAAGATGATGCAAAATTGATTGATTTATTGACAGAAACAAAATATATATGGCCAATTTACCAAGTATTACCTACTGTTAGTTCTGACAGTTTAAAAATATTGAGTAAGACGATAATGGACAAGAAGCTATATACAAAAAGTAATAGACATGATGCTTTACAGGTAATTAAAAAGGAGCTTAAGTCCAGAGTTAATAAATAATATGTTATAACTAAAATTTATATTTAGACTCAAACTCAAAAAAGCTTGAGTCTTTCTATTAAATAAACCGAAAAATTTGCCTACTCACCTTATGGCAGACAGTACACTGAAAAAGGTGACGCAGACCAGCGCACCGCTTACCTGGGGCTTGAACTTGACCGAGAAAGCGAACTGGGCGAACTTCAGCACGCTCAAAGGTCACTGTATCTCGGCTACGCTCGATACCCGCGAAGTCAAAAAAGGAAGACGCTTGAATTAAGCGCCTCCAATATATTTAGCTAAGTTTTTTTCTGATAATCTCTTTTAGACGAAGTTCGTGAATTCTTGCATGTTTGCCACTCACTATTTTATGAGGAGGCTTTCTTCTGGTTTTGTTTATTTCTGCAAAATGGACTCCCAACTCAAAGAAAATAGTTTCGCGAGCGAGGGTTTTAAGTTGTTCTTTATTCCATTTCACTTCTAATTTGCAATCCTTAGAATAAGAGTAGTCTGGAACGGGCATGCCTACTTCTTCCATGAAATAAAAAACTATCATCCAATCTATTTCACCTACAAATTCCATAGCCTGCGAGTAGATAACTATTTTCTGCTCATTAGCGTAATACTTTCCTATTAAGCTAATTCCATTATTTGTTCTTGGCATTAGCTCTATAGTCTTAAGTTTATAGAGGTATTCCGGTGGGATATCATTAAATAGTTCTCTGATTTCCTTTTTAGTAAAAGGATGAATATCGCCTTTTCTAGGTCTTCTTTCTATAATTCTTGGATAGTTATTTTCTTCAATTTTATACTTTTTTGGTTGAGTATTTCTACTTCTAGCCATTTTCTTTCCATTTGATATTTGTTAATATTTGATTTTGGGTATAGCAATCCCTATCACTCCCTAAATATATCAGAATACTCAAAGGAGTGATTGGGATTTACTGTTTATACTTGTTTAAGTTTCCAGTTGCCTTTACGGAATATGAATAATGCAGCAGCAGTAAGCAAAGTTTCTGCAAATACTACTGCCCAAAAAACACCATACTCTTTCCAGTCAAGAACAATTGCAAGTGTATAAGCAAGTGGAACTTCAATTATCCAAAAGAATACAAAATTTAATATTGATGGAGTCTTCGTGTCACCGGCTCCATTAAATGAGCTGAGTATAACCATACCTAAGCCATAGACAAAGAGTCCTATGCTCACAATGCGAAGGCAAGTAGCTCCTGCACTAAGCACATTTGGATCATCTATAAAAAGACCTATCCAAAATTCTGGTATAGTTAGAAAGATTAAACCGACTACTCCCAGGAACAGTGTATTGATTTTACTAGTAACCCATACTGACTCCTCAGCTCTATTTGGTTTTCCGGCACCTAAATTCTGACCTACTAAGGTAGCCGCAGAATTCGCTATCCCCATAGATGGCAGCATTGCAAAAATCATGAGGCGTATAGCAATAGTATAACCTGCTACAATATCACTACCGAACTCAGATAAAATACGAACAAGTATTATCCAACTTGCTGTAGCTATTAGGTATTGCCCGATCCCACCAACTGAGATATTAATAAGATTCTTAATTATTTTAAAATCAACAACCAGTATGTCTTTTGTAAATTTAATTCTGCTTTTATCGCCGATGAGTAAATATAGCTGAAGTAATATGCCTAAGCCCCTTCCAATTGCAGTTGCAATCGCAGCACCTTTTATCCCCATAGCCGGGATTGGCCCCCAACCAAATATCAAAATCGGATCTAAAACGACATTGATAATGTTAGCAAACCAAAGCACTTGCATGGAGCGCGATGCATCGCCGGCACTCCTGAAGATTGAATTTATGATAAAGATTAGCATGATGGTAATATTCGAGCCGAATATAATTGCAGTATAAAAGTAATTATCTGCAACTATGCTTGCTTCCATGCCCATCATAAGAAGTATTTCTTTAGCGTAAATCACTCCTGGTACTGCTATAATAGTCGAAATAGCAATGCCTGTCAGGATAGCCTGAAAAGCTGATTTAGCTGCCTCTACCGGTTTCTTTTCGCCCACCCGACGGGCTACTATTGCACCGGTGGCCATGCTAAAGCCAATACCTATGGCATATATAATTGTGATGAGTGACTCCGTAATACCTACTACAGCTACTGCATCGGCACCTAATTTTGATACATAAAAAATATCAAAAATGGCGAACATCGACTCCCCAAGCATTTCTAATACCATCGGAATGGCAAGCAGAAATATAGCATGGCGAACACTTACTTCAGTGAAGTCAATATCTGACCCGATAATAGCTTTATAGGCAGAAGAGTATATTTTTTTGAAGAAAGAAAATCTATCTATTGCTTTGTGTGAATCTAATTTCCCCATTTTCGTTTTCGCTTTTTATGTGACAAAATCTTTTGTTTATTTAACCTATTTGATAGCAAAATTGATAAATCCATTGTGACGACAATTTCCATTGTTGCGATTTTAGTATTATTAAACGTAAACATAATTCTTCTCCTTAGGATATTATTAACTTAAAATATTTGGTATTTGATGCAGTGCTTGATTTTAACCTATTTTTTTATAGCACTAAAGAACATATAACCATATTGATTCCCGTATTTACGGTGCATTTCTATTTCTGTTTCCATTCCTTGAATTATTGCAGTTGCTGTTGTAATATTAGAATATTTTACTTTCATCTTTTCTATATTAGAAAGGATTGGGGTGTAATACTCATCCCACCAGTCGCTATAGGGTGTCACAAAAGTAGATTTAATATCAAATCCGTACTTTTGTAATAAGCTACCAATAAGCTCTTTACTTGGTATTTCAGGATATACTTCCGCTAAGTATTTTTTACACTCTTCATCAGGATTAGAGTCGGTAAAGAGCATATCCGAGAAGCATAGTTGACCGCCTTTGCTAAGCAAAGGAGTCCAAAGCTCTAAAGCTTTTTCTATGCCGAGTATAAATATTGAGCCTTCTGCCCATATCATATCAAAAGAATTAGGGTAAAATGGCAATTTACTCATGTCTCCAAGTAGCGGAGTTATATGTCGAGCCAATCCCTTTTCTTCTGAAGTATCTGCAAGTTTTTGCAAAAACGGTTCGTAATTATCTACTGCTGTTATTAGAGAATCTGTAATTTGCTGTGCGATGTTTAAAGTCTGTTTGCCTGTACCGCAACCTAAATCTAGGATACGAGGACACTGAGGCAAAGCGTCTTTAACGGTATTCAATGCTTTTAGAGTAGAAGCATCACTTCCCGGGCCTTGTCGTGGCACATCATCGAACAGTTCATAGAAAACCTGTTCCATTTCGGATAAATCCTTGTTTTAAAATAAGATATAAGTAGATTCTATCGCTTAGAGATAAGCGATTCCGTCGGTAAAGCATCAGCTTCAATTGAAAAGCTGAACATGCTTAGCAGGTTATATGTGTGTAGGTTTTTATCATTTTGCATCAAATAGGTATGTAAATGTAACAATATCCTAATACTCATGCAAGCACTATTTTAAACTAATGGAGATAATTTTTAAATTTTAGTCAGAATATATTTAGATATTTCCACATTTATTTTAAAGTGTGTAAAATAGTTTACAATAGAGTTGATATTTATGGCAGATTATTTTATAATATCTGTAATTAGATTGCTTAATATAAAGCTGAAGTTAAATAGTGCCGGATGTTTGGAAAACTAAATACTCTTTTGCTTTGCACTTCCTTTTATATATAGAATTAAATATTCATACGTCTTGAAATAGTAGCATGGTGATATAAACTGTAACTCTTAGACATTGTAAAAACAACACCCATGCATACAGATTTGCAAAATAATGCTACATTATCAAGTAAGTTGCTTTTTTAATAGTGTCAGTTCTACAAAATTAGTATCTTATATTTGACTTAAATATACTTTTTTTTTGATGGTGATTTAATGCAAACTCTATATGATTTGGAAAGATATAGCCGGCATCTGATGATACCCGGTTTTGATAAGCAACATCAGAAGAAATTAAAGAATGCTTCTGTACTTGTGGTAGGTGCCGGAGGACTGGGCTCTCCGAATTTATTATATTTAACGGCTGCCGGAGTTGGTAGCATCGGCATTGTGGATGATGACAAAGTTAGCCTTTCTAATTTACAACGGCAAGTCCTTTATGATGAATCTATGATTGGCAAAAGCAAAGCAGAAGCTGCTGCTATGAAGCTAAAGGCTTTATCTTCTAATACAGCTTTTGATGTTTATAGCCACAGATTAGATGCTTCTAACAGCATTAAATTATTTGAAGGCTTTGACATTATAGTAGACGGAACGGATAACTACGAAACCCGATATATAATAGATGATTACTGCTCAACTGAAAAGATACCTTATGTTTATGGTGCTATCAGCGACTTTGGAGGTCAGTTGTCAGTTTTTAATTATCAGGAGGCTCCTTCTTATAGAGAAGTATTTCCTGACTCAGGCGAGCAAAAAGCAGCCATAGGTGTGCTGGGGGCTTTGCCCGGCATAGTTGGTTCGATGCAGGCGATGGAATGTATAAAGATAATCACTGGTTTAGGCGAAACTTTGGCGGGCACTTTATGCATGTATGACAGCATAAAAGGCAGATTCAATTACATAGATTTATAATTTATTTTATATATTTGCACTACCCTAATCAAGAAGAATTTTAAAAATGTGCAAAAATATTTCTTGAATAGGATATTTTTTTATAAATTTGTAGTTCTCTAACTTAGCGTAAGTATAATAACGAAAATAAATTGTAAGATATTTAAATCTAAGGTGATGAAATGAAAAGAACATATCAGCCAAGTCGCCGTAAAAGATCTAATAAGCACGGCTTTAGATCTCGTATGGCCACTAAAAACGGACGTAAATTACTGAATCGTCGTCGCAATAAAGGACGTCATAAAGTATCTATTACTTCCTAAGTCTCTAAAGTTTTTTTTCTTTGAGTTTGGATAGGCTTTTTAGTCTATCCAAATTTGTTTATAAGTAACTTTCAGGATTTGATTAATTGCCTTTTGGCCAAGTAATGAACAGCATAATTGTAACCCCGCTCAAAGGGTATAAAATATTTGACAGAGTATTTCAATCAGGGAAAAGAATCTACAGTGGTCCGGCTGCCTCGGTAGTTTGCCATCAAGAAATCGAAACCTATGATTTTAAGTTATGCCTGGGAGTCACTGTAAGCAAAAGGATAGCAAAAAAAGCCGTTATTCGTAATAGAATCAAAAGGCTTCTAAGAGAATCCGTAAGGTTGGCAATAAAAGAGATGCAAAAGCGAGGTACTACTATACCTATCAGCAAAATGATAATTAACTGGAGGCAGGCACCGGATATGCAATCGAAGATTAAACTCGATGATGTGTTGCCCCATATAGTTAAAATATTGAATAAAGCTGAAACTTATTACAGCAAACAGGTAAGCGCTCATGAAACATCTAATGATATTAGTAATTAGGCTCTACAAAAGACTTTTATCGCCATATCTGCCTAATTCTTGCAGGTTTTATCCTACTTGTTCTTCTTATTCCATTGAGGCGTTCGAAAAGCATGGTTTTTTCAAAGGGCTATGGCTCAGCATCTACCGTATTTTGAGATGCAATCCTTTCAATCGCGGCGGTGTCGATCATGTCCCTCATGAGTTTCACTTTCACTATAAAAAAAATGTGTCAAATTAATTTATATAATTGACTAATATGGATAAAAAATCACTTCTCGGTATGGCTATGATAGCCGTTTTTGTTATGGTTTGGGCTTACTGGCAAAGTATGAATCAGCCTGCAACTCCGGTAGGGCTTAACAATGATACTACTCAGACTGCTACGGTAAATGAAAAACGCGTAGAACCTAAACAAGATATTATTGATTACAAAGACTCTGCAAATGTTGATCGCCATTTTGGCAAGCACTTTAGCAAGTTCTCTGAAGGCAATGAGAGAATTATCACTATTGAGACTGATTTATATACCGCTAAAATTTCTTCAAAAGGCGGTGTAATTAAAAAATGGACTCTCAAGCAATATAATAAATGGGATCAGGTGCCTACTCAGCTAATTAATGGTAACAAAGGCGAGTTATACCTTTCCTTCAGAACCACCGATAATAAAAGAATAGATTCTAGAGACTTATACTTCCAATTTGAAAACCTTGACAAAGACTATTACAGAATTGGAAAAGATCAGGAATTTAGTATTGTCTCTAAGTTAGAAGTAGCTGATGGCCAATCTATTGTCAACGCTATAAAGCTTCACGGCTCTGATTATACAATAGATGCCAACATAAATGTTACCGGCATGGATGATGTGATTACTAACCGTGGATATGATTTGGTTTGGTCTGATGGCATCAAATATCAAGAAAAAAACTCTGTTGATGAATCAACGGATGGAACGGCTATCTTAAGGATGGGTGGCGAAATCGAAGAGTTTAATGCAGACGAAGAACCTATCTCTCCTACCGGCATTATAGACTATGCTGCCATTAAAACTAAATATTTTGGTATGGCGATAATTCCTCAGCCATGGCAAGAGTTTGACGGCACTGTCGATGTGGAAGGAACAAGTAAAAAAGTTAGAAATGATGGTTTAGTTGAGAAATATGAAGTTGCTATTCGTTTGCCTTATGACGGAGGCGATCAAAGCAATTCATTTAAAATATATCTCGGACCATTAGAGTATGATAGATTAGAAAAGTATGGCATCACTGACATGGTAAACTTCGGTTTCCGTTATGGTATCCGCCAGATTGGTGAATATTTGATGCTCCCTCTTCTTAATTTGATTCATGGCATGATACCAAACTATGGTATCGCTTTGATTATCTTCTCTATTATTATCAAATTCCTACTATACCCACTTTCTATCAAACAGTTGCAATCTACTCAAAAGATGCAGGTGCTTGCTCCTGAGATTGCAAAAGTAAGAGAAAAATATGCTGATGATAATACTAAACAGCAACAGGAGATAATGCAGCTCTACTCCAAGTATGGGGCAAACCCCGCTGGTGGCTGCTTACCGATGGTATTGCAGATGCCTATACTGTTTGCCTTATGGCAACTTTTAAGAAGTCAGATAGACCTTCGCCAAACTGAATTTATCTGGTGGATTACAGATCTTTCTGTGCCTGATAAATTATTTTATATAGGTATTCCTTTTATGCCGATAGTTTCCGGTTTAGCATTGGCAATGGGTATTACTATGTTTATCCAACAGAAGCTAACTATTACAGATCCTAGACAGAAAAGTATGATTTATATGATGCCGGTAATGATGACAATCATGTTTTCAAATTTACCAGCAGGTTTGAACCTTTACTATTTTATGTTTAATCTATTGAGTATTGGTCAGCAAGTATGGATGAATAAATACTCTAAAAACCGGGTTACCTTAGAAGATCTTAAAAAATCTCCTAAAAAAGAAGGCTGGTTTGCTAAAAAGATGAAAGAAGCACAGCAGCTACAAGAAGCTCAGAAAAGCGGGCAATTAGAAAGACAAACCGGAATGCCTACTCCTAAAGGGGGGCAAAAAACAAAATATATGCGTAAAAAGAAAAAATAATAAAATCTTACTTACCGAAAAGCCCCAAGGCGTAACAGCTGAGGGGTTTTTTCTTAATAAACCACATTAGGCAATAGGCTATTCTCAAATCAGTGTAACGACCTAAGTTCATTGAGCTTGCCGAAGTGTAGTCCGCCGCACAAAGTAAGATTATCTTACCATGCAGAAGAGCATTTACATTGTACCTTACTGACTTATACCAGAAAGCTTGTTTTCTGATGACAAATCTCGGATTATCCTTACCACTCGCCTTGTATTTCTATTTTGAGTATAACATATCCATTTTATTTTCGTACTATTGTAGTCAATATTTTTATCTATAGGCTTGAAAATGGCTGAAAAATTTGGTAAAATTTTAATAGTAGATGATGATCAAGATGTCTTACAAGCGGCAAGACTCTACCTCAAACGTCATGTAAAAATAATCCATACTGAAAAAGACCCTGAAAATCTTCCCGGATTGCTTGCCTCTTCTTCTTATGATGTCATATTATTGGATATGAATTTTACAAAAGACATGACCGGCGGTAGCGAAGGCTTCTATTGGTTAGAAAAAATAAGAACTATTTACCCTGAGCAGATTGTAATAATGATTACTGCATTTGGTGATGTAGACACTGCAGTAAAAGCAATTAAATATGGTGCTACTGATTTCGTGCTGAAACCTTGGCAAAATGAAAAACTTCTCGCTACGATTTCTGCCGCTCTGCAATTAAAAATTAGCCGTGATAAGATAAATACCCTTACAACTATCAACCGAGAACTTCAAAACGATTCGGCAAAACCATTTAGTGATTTTATTGGCGAATCGACGAAAATGGAAAAGGTTTTCGCAGATATTAAGAAAGTGGCAGCTACTGATGCGAATATACTGATATTAGGAGAAAATGGCACAGGCAAGGAGTTAGTGGCTCGCTCCCTACATAAGTATTCAAACAGAAGCGATAAAAGCTTTATCAGCGTAGACATGGGCTCTATGAATGAAAATCTTTTTGAGTCGGAGCTATTTGGACATGAAAAAGGAGCATTTACTGATGCTAAATCTGAAAAAATCGGTAGGTTTGAAATAGCAGATGGTGGGACTTTATTTTTAGACGAAATTGGAAATATTCCTCTGCATTTACAAGCGAAAATACTTAGAGCACTCGAAAGCAGAAAAATTAGCCGTGTGGGTTCATCTAAGCAGACAGATATAGATATTAGACTAATTACAGCAACGAATGAAAACTTGAATGAAAGCGTTGCTGCTGGTGATTTTCGTAAGGATTTACTTTATAGAATCAATACCGTAGAAATTACTCTGCCTCCACTAAGGGAAAGAGGTGAAGATATATTACTCTTAGCAGAGCACTTCCTGAAACGCTATTCTAAAAAATACTCAAATACTATAAAAGGCATTAGTAAGCGAGCTAAAGATAAACTTATGCAACACACATGGCAGGGAAATGTAAGAGAGTTGCAAAATATTTTAGAAAGAGCAGTAATCCTTTCTGAAAACGAGTTGCTACAGCCTGAAGACTTTGCTTTCAATGAGATAGATGCCAATGCAAATGATTTATCTTTCAATAGTTACAATCTGGATCATGTAGAAAAAACAGTACTAATTAAAGTATTAGAAAAGCATTCCGGTAATATATCACAGGCTGCGAAAGAGTTAGGCTTGACTCGCACTTCCCTATATAGACGACTGGAAAAACACGGATTATGATATTAAAAAGCCACAGATTTGGTATATCAATAAGAGCACTTACAATGGCATTGACAGCTATCGCTTTGGGCTTTTTTATTGCTTTTAGTAATATCTATCCTATATGGGTAGTGCTGGCTTTACTGTTTATCTATCTAATCTACGATCTAATTCTCTTTACAGATAAAACTAATAAGGAAGTTCTTAAGTTTTTATCTAATATCAAAGAGTCTGATTTCTCTGCCAATTTTTACACTCCTGAGTATAACGGCACTATGGCGGAGCTTACCAAAGAGCTTAATAATGTGATTGAAATATTCAGAAATAATAAAGCAGAACAAGAAAAATTCTACAGATTTCTTGAAAAAATGGTACACCAGCTTAATTCCGGCATCGTAGTTTTTGATAATTCAGGCACGCCTGTTTTGACTAATTCGAAAGCACTTCTTTTCACAGGACTGAAAGAGATAAAAGAAGAATCTGATTTGCAAAAAGCATTCCCTCGCTATAAAGATGATATTACAGAGCTTGTGCATGGTGATAAAATCTTTCTAAAAAGTGGGCAGAGCAGCAAGGATATGGTGCTAAGTTGCTCCGAGTTTGTAGTGCAGGAAAGTCGCTATCGTCTATTTGCACTTCATAACATCAGCCGAGAATTAGAAGAAAAAGAGTTGGATTCTTGGCAGGATCTTGTTCGAGTGCTTACTCATGAAATAATGAATTCGATAACACCTATTTCTTCTCTTTCCGAGACGGCTTTAGATATAGTCGATGAATATGATGGTAAGGACGACGAAATAGTAGACGATATCAAAGAGGCGCTTGCCACCATCCGCTCCCGAAGCGAAGGCTTGATGACGTATGTAAAATCATTCCGCGGATTGGTAAAACTACCCAAACCAAATATAGAAGTGTTTCCGGTTGCTGAGCTGTTTGAGAATGTAACTAAACTCTTGGAACCGGAGTTTGAAGATAAAGGTATAAAATGCCACATAGAAATTATCCCTGAAGACTTGAAAATAGCTGCCGATCCGGCACTAATGGAACAAGTAATTCTTAACTTAGTGCTCAATGCGAAAGATGCTGTTCGCAGAGAAGAATCACCTCGGATATGGCTTAGAGCCTTTACAGAAAAGCAAGCTAAAATGCTAATAGAAGTGGAAGACAACGGTGGCGGCATACTAAAAGACAACTTAGAAAGAATATTCATACCTTTTTTTACTACCAAAAGTACCGGCAGTGGCATCGGTCTCAGCTTAGTACGTCAAATCATGCGCCTACATGGAGGTCAAGTAATAGCAGACTCCGAACCCGGCAGGACAATATTCAAAATGTGGTTGTAGATATAGATATTTCATATTTTTAAAACCTATATGATTTTTTTATATTACAGGATACATTGTCAACGTAACGGTGCTCCTATGAAAAAGTTAGATCGTTTAGAAATTCTTACTATTAGCGCTCTCTATATTGTGTTACTTATCATTCTATGGACGAGTCTGCTTTCCGGGGCAGACATTTTAGATTTGCAACTTCAGGTTGTTTTTGGTGCAGGTTTTAGTTTTTATCATTTTATCATGAGCACTGCCTGTCTATTCTTATTGTGGAATGGCATGAGATTCGGGTCTGTAAATGATGTTGCCGAAGGAGCGACTCAAAGAATGTTCAGAATACTTGCACTGTTTGTGTTTGAGCTGCAAATATTGCTACTCACGATAGACTTTGGTATCGAAACAATAAACCTGCAGTTTGCGGTAAGCTTATTATCATCATGGATATTTGGTACATTCGCCATAAGCTCCATTATTAACATGATTATGGGAATGAAAAAGGTAAAGAAGCAGTAGGTAAAATTCTGATTGTATCAATACAATTACAGAGCAGTACTTTTTCTGTACGGCTCTGTAATATAGTAATTGTAGAGTTTCCATTAATCTCTAATCTATACCTGATAGTGGGCTCCCATGCTTACCCTTGCCTCAAGTGTTGCATTGGTAACAGCTATGGCAGTTTGCACTCCATTCCTTAACTCCACAGTGTCAGTAGTCATTTTAGCTCTTCTGTAAAATTGCTCAACTTCTGACTGTAAGTGCCTGAATATTGTATGTGCACGCTCCAAACGTGGACGAGTGCGAACAAGCCCAACATAATTCCACATTGTATTCTTTATATTATGCCAGTCTTGCACTATTAAAGCAGGATCGACTGATTCGTTTTCATCTTTCCAGTCAAAGATTGCAGGGAAGTAGTCATCTTTTCTGCTTCGTTCTGCTGCTTCCTTTCCGGCTATATGCCCCCATACAATAGCTTCCAGTAAAGATGTAGAAGCAAGTCTGTTTGCACCGTGCACGCCTGTGCAGGCTACTTCACCAACTGCATATAGTCTCTGAAGCGAAGTCCTCCCTTTGAGAGAAACTCCCACGCCGCCACAAGAATAATGTGCGGCAGGAACTACCGGTATAGGCTCTTTAGTAAGATCTATACCAATTGATAAGCAGTGCTCATGTATAGTAGGAAATCTATCCCTGAGCCAGTCCGAATCTTGATGTGTTATATCCAAATAGACACATGGATGGCCAATCTCAAGCATTGTTTGATGGATGGCTCTGGCTACAATGTCTCTAGGAGCAAGCGAACCAAGTTCGTGGAATGCTTGCATAAACTCATTCCCTTTGTTATCTACCAGCACGCCACCCTCACCGCGTACTGCCTCAGAGATTAGAAAGCGTTCTCCCGCAGTATATAATGTAGTTGGGTGAAACTGAATAAATTGCAAATTAAAACATCTGGCACCGGCCCTCCATGCTAATGCAATGCCGTCTCCTGTCGACTCTTTCGGATTTGTAGTGTGAAGGTATATCTGCCCCAAACCGCCGGTAGCAAGTATAGTTTTAGAAGCAAAAACAGGAAATACTGTTTCTGTTTCGTTATTTAATATATATGCACCAAAGCAAGCTGGTTTTTCGTAGATATCCAAAGAGTTTTTGGAGTGGTGAGAAAGCGTCAGTAAATCTACTGCCGTATGATTAGTAATAACCTGTATGTTAGGATGTCTTTCGACAGCTTCCATCACACCAATATGTATTGACTTTCCGGTTTTGTCTTTGGAGTGAATGATACGAGGCTCTGAGTGAGCACCCTCTGCAGTCAAATCCAATCTATTTTCTACTTCATGCTTGTCAAAATTTACATGGCAACGCTCTATAAGAATCTTATTAACAAGCTCAGGCCCTAAATTTACAAGTTGGTCAACTGCCACTTCCCAGCAGTGTCCGTCTCCTGCAACCATTATGTCCTTCTTAAGCTTTGCCGGCGAATCGTCCAAACCCTTATAAATTATACCACCCTGAGCGTAAGGAGTATTTCCACTAATCAATTCTTTAGTTTTGGTGATTAGCGTAACGTGTTTGCCTTCATCAGCTGCTGCTAACGCTGCTGTAGCTCCGGCAAGCCCTGAGCCTAATACTAAGATATCAGTATATTTTGCCATGATCATTCACTTTTTTTTTAGTATTTCTGTTGTTTTTTTGGCAAGAAGAACATGTGTACTTTGTTCTACTTCGAAGGGCACTTGCATCGATAATATTACAGATGTGGAAAGTGCCCCAATTTAATCACGGATATGTTATTAAATGTTATCAAAATTGCTGTAAATGACTGTATAACTATGGAGCTTGCTCAATTATTTTATAAGAAAATATTAGATAATTGCTTTTTGAACAAGGGGGTTCATTCACTTGTCATTCAACAACAATGATACATTCCCATCTTTTCTAATGACAAATATCGGATTATTCAAATGATAAAATCATATAGCACCACATAGTGTACTCTTTAAATCAACTACTCTCTATTAACCATCTATATCTTATTCAAACTCTACATGAATATCCGCTGCTTTTACCGAATGTGTAAGAGCTCCGATTGATATAGCATTTACTCCTGTAGTTACATAACCCGGAAGAGTTTCATATGTGATACCACCGGAAGATTCTATAAATAGATCTTTTCCGCTATCTGTCTCTCTGATAAGCTCTACAGCCTGCACAGTTGTTTCTGGATTCATATTATCCAATAAGAAAGCATCTGCTCCTGCGGTGTATGCTTCTACTATTTGTTTGAAGTTTTCTACTTCTACTTCTACGATTTTATCAGGGAATTTTGCTTTAGCTGACCTGACTGCATCACCTACCGAACCAGCTGCTGCAATGTGATTATCTTTAATCAGGATTCCTGCGGATAGATCAAGTCTGTGGTTTGTACCGCCGCCGCAGGCAACCGCATATTTTTCGAATAAACGCAAGCCCGGTGTAGTTTTGCGAGTATCTAAAATATGTACATTATGTGGTTTTGCTATTGCTACATATTTAGCAGTCTGAGTAGCGATTCCGCATAATCTTTGAATAAGATTCAGCATAGGACGTTCCAAAGTCAGGATTTCATCTGCAGGACCTGTTACTTTTGCAATAAGGTCTCCGTTTTTCAGAGCATCACCGTCTTTGGCTATCATTTCTACTTTAAATTTATCGCCTTCGAAGAATGTCGGAATAACCAATTCGCCTGCAAAAACTAAATCCTGCTGTGCTTCTATAATAGCAGTAACAGTTTGAGAGTCTTTTACAGTACCGATAGTAGTGATATCACCTGCCGGCATATCTTCTTCCATAAATTCTTTAATCTTGCGTTGAATATATTCTTTTGGCAATGATTTTTGTTGTTCGTATAATACCATTACTTACTAAGCTCCAACATTTTTTCCAAAGGTTTAAGTGCTTTTAATCTTACTTCTTCATCCATCAATAGTTCAGGTTGCATATTTTCCAAAGCTGCGATCATTTTATCTATTGTATTTAGTCTCATGTGAGGGCATTCATTGCATGCGCATCCTTTCAAACTTGGCACCGGAATAAACTCTTTGCCGGGGATGCGTTTTTTCATTTCATGGATGATGCCTGATTCAGTCAGGATTATAAACTGTTTTGCATCGCTTTCCGCAGCAGTAGTGATAATCTTAGCCGTGGAGCCGATGAAGTCTGCATAAGCCAGGATATGCTCAGGGCATTCAGGGTGAGCCAGAACTTCTGCGTCAGGGTATTTAGACATTAAGTTTATCACTTCTTTTTCGGAAAATTCCTGATGCACTTCACAGCTTCCGTCCCACATTACCATATCTCTGCCGGTTTGTTTGCTGACAAACGCACCGAGATATTTATCAGGAGCGAAGCATATTTTTTTATCTGCCGGAAGAGCATTGATAATGTCAACTGCATTTGAAGAAGTGCAGATCACATCAGACATAGCCTTCACGTCAGCAGTACAATTTATATAAGAAACCACGATATGGTCATCATGCTCTTTCACCCATTTTTCAAACTCCTCTTTCGGAGCTGAATCAGCAAGAGAGCAGCCTGCTTCCATATCGGGAACAAGAACAGTCTTAGTAGGATTTAAAATTTTGGCAGTTTCAGCCATAAAGTGAACACCGCAGAAAAGAATAACATCTGCTTCCACATTTTGTGCAGCTCTTGCCAAAGCCAGAGAGTCTCCCATAAAATCCGCAACATCCTGGATAGTGGGATCCTGGTAGAAATGCGCAAGTATCACAGCATTTCTTTCTTTTTTGAGTTGAGCCAGTCTTTCTAGTTTTTCTTGCATGGCACCAATAGATTTATATTTAACAGGATTATATACTTATGCTATAATACGAAAAAAAGTGAGGATAGCTCACTTTTACCTGCAAAATTAATGATTTATCCAATACAAGTGTTAGAAAAGTTTATTGTTTGGGGGGGGCGGGGAAGATTTATTTATTTGCATATATGCAAATAAATATGTAAATATGCGAAGTATCTATTGGAAAGGAACGAAATGATTGACTGGAACATAAAAGCAAAAAGGTTGTTAAAATCTGAACTTATCAAAAGAGGTATATCTACAACCGACCTAACACATTTGCTAAATGATTTTGGCATACAGGAGACTAAATCAAGTATTGATAGTAAAATTTGTAGAGGAAAATTTAGTGCTTCATTTCTTCTGCAATGTCTGAGCGTTATTGGCTGCGAAACTATTAATATTGAAATCGAAGCTTTAGAAGTTAAAAGCAATAGTATTGTTGAATATAGTGATAAGAATCATAGATGAAAAATATCAAATTTATAGATTTGTTTGCAGGGTTAGGTGGAATTCGTATTGGATTCGAAGAAGCTTTTCAAAAAATTGGGTTAGAAACGGAATGTGTTTTAACTTCTGAAATAAAAAACCATGCAATCAAAACATTAGAGCATAATTTTCAACACAAGTCTTTGGTTGGAGACATCTTTAAAGTTCGGACAGAAGATATACCGGACTTTGATTTTCTTTTAGCAGGATTTCCGTGCCAACCTTTCAGCTCTGGAGGTAAACGACAAGGTTTTCTTGATACTCGTGGTACTCTGTTTTTTGAAATAGAACGAATTCTCAGAGCTAAAAAACCTTATGGTTTTATCTTAGAAAATGTGGAAGGATTGGTAAAGCACGATATAGAAAATAAAGATGATGATATAGGTAGAACACTTAAAACCATCCTTCAAACATTAGAAGTTGAATTAAACTATCAAGTATCATGGAAAGTTTTTGATTCACTAGATTTTGGTTTACCACAATCCCGAAAGCGAATATTTATTATAGGAACAAAAGATACCAAAATCAATTTAAGCCATTTCCCTAAAAAACATAAAGTATTTAAAGATATTATGGAGACTGGACTTAAAACACTAGATACTAGATTTACGCAATTATTGCTATCTCATTTTAATATAGAAGATTTGTATGGAAAGAGTATAAAAGATAAACGTGGAGGAGAAAATAATATACACTCCTGGGACATTGAATTGAAAGGGGCAGTTTCTCATGAACAACATATCCTTTTAAATAAATTATTCAAAGCTAGAAGGCAAAAAAAATGGGCAGAAGAAATAGGTATTGCTTGGATGGATGGGATGCCCCTTACATTAGAACAAATAAGAACATTCCACTATTCAGATAATTTGAAAGAATTATTAGATGATTTAGTTCAAAAAGGCTATTTAAAATTTGAACCCCCTAAAGGTATTATAGAAGAACCCACTCTACTTGGAGTACGAAAATATAGGGCTTACGACAAAACAAAACAAAAAGGCTATAATATTGTTACAGGTAAATTAAGTTTTGAAATCAACAAAATTCTGTCCCCAAAAGACATAGTTCCTACCTTAGTTGCAACAGATATGTCAAGACTGGCTGTCCCAGATGGAGAAGGTCTAAGACGCTTGACAATACGAGAAGGTCTAAGACTCTTTGGGTATCCTGAGACTTATGAAATACCAGCCAAAGAAAATGAAGCATTTGATTTGTTGGGAAATACTGTTGCAATCCCAGTTGTTAATGCAATTGCAGATAGATTAGCAGAACATGTAACCGTTTCTGATTATTTTACAGAAAGCTTAATTCCTGTATGTTTGTAGTAGTCTTTGATAACATTGCGTAGCCAATGTCCATTTGTAGCTCTCGTTTGAGGATATTCATATCGAGTTTCATTTAAAGCTGCTAAAAATTCCTCTAAGGTCTTAAATGGTTTAAACTTGGCTCGCTCAGAATACCATATGGAAGGTCTTAAATTGTAAATTACATCTTTCTTTTCTTGAACTTTTATTGGATATGTTCCGCTAGGACAAGCTAATTCCCATATCTTTTTTAGCCAAACATTTTTTATTGATATTTCGTTGCCGTCCATTTGATATGCAAAAATTAAGTAATCAGAATCAAGACGATATGAATCAGTTAGTAAAGAATTACAATAAGAATCAAAATTAGCTAAATCAAAACCGGGGCCTCGTTTTAAATCAAAAGATTTAATTTCTAGAAGACCTTTTTGTCTGTCTTTGGTATCCAGATAGAAATCTGGAAATTTTTGTGTGTTGACATTTTCAACGAATTCAATATTCATATGTATCAACCATGCTTTTAGCCATTCTTGTAAAAGATTGCCAACAGTATCTTTGGTTTCAATAGATACGGTTAAGTCTTTAAGAGTAAAATTAATATGACCAGTCTGTCCAATTATGTTATATTCGCTGACTAATTTATTATAAAGTTCTATAGCTGTAAGTTTCATCTGAAATCCATTCATTAGTTGCATAAAATATAAAAAGCTTATATCTATGAAATTTATTTATAGTAAAACACAACGGCAATAATTATCTTTTGCAATTATAGTGCCAAGTAATATTTACATTAAAGATATGAGATTGGAGGAGTAACATTATCATATATTATTAGTGTCAAAATAATATGTCACTATTATTTTTATCATGTAGAAATATTTTTATACGCTAATAGCAGAGCTAATTGCTAATGGAAATCGATTCGAGCTGGCAGAAATATGACTCTATTGCAGAAGCCTCTCTATAAAGTTTATTCACATAAAAAAAGCCCAAATGCTGAGTGCAGTTGGGCTTAATACTAAAATATGTGAGTATGCTTTACTCTTTCTCTTCTACTTCTTTTTTAATAAGATTTAAAGCTAACTCTTTAAGCTGTGCTTCGTCTACAAACGATGGAGCGCCGTCCATTAGAGAAAGTCCGCTTGTAGTTTTAGGAAAGGCGATCACGTCTCTGATATTTTCTGTACCGGTCAGAGTCATAACCAATCTATCCATACCTAATGCTACGCCACCGTGTGGTGGTGCACCGTACTGCAATGCATCAAGCAGGAATCCGAATTTTTCTCTTGCGTCTTCTTCGCTCATGCCTAATAGATTAAACATTTTTGCCTGTACCTTAGAGTCGTGGATTCTTAGAGAACCACCACCAACTTCTGCACCATTTACTACTAAATCATAAGCAACAGCATTTACTTTTGCCGGATCTGATTCCATTAGTTCCACGTGTTCCTCTTTTGGCTGAGTGAACGGGTGGTGCATTGCGATATATCTGCCTGATTCTTCATCATGTTCTAACAGTGGGAAGTCAACAACCCAGCTAAATGAATATTGTCCTTTTACTGACTCCATGATGCCTGCTTGGCGAGCAACTTCTAATCTCAAAGCACCTTGGATTGTATAGCAGCGAGTCCAAGCATCGGAAGAAATAAGAATTAAATCACCCTCTTCAGCATTCATTGCTTTTTTGATAGCCTCTATTTCTTCTTCTTTAAGGAATTTGGCAATTGGGGATTTTACCTCACCATTAGCTTCAAATTTCATCCATGCCAGACCTTTGGCACCATATTTCTTAGCATAGTCGGTGAGATTATCTATTTGCTTGCGGGAGTATGAAGCGCAGCCTTTAGCGTTAATGGCTGCTACTACGCCGTCATTAGCTAATGTTTCAGAAAAGACCTTAAAGTCCACGTCTTTAACTATATCATTAAGGGTTACTATCTCCATATCGAAACGTAAGTCTGGCTTGTCAGAACCAAATCTTTTCATAGCGTCGTGGTAAGTCATACGAGGGAAAGTTGCCGGAATGTTCATTTCCAAAATTTCTTTCCAAACCTCACCAATGAAGCCCTCTATTAGAGTCATTATGTCGTCTTGGTCGACAAATGACATTTCGACATCTATCTGAGTAAACTCAGGTTGCCTGTCAGCACGCAGATCTTCGTCTCTAAAGCATTTTACTATTTGAACATATCGGTCGTAACCGGACATCATAAGTATTTGCTTATAAATCTGAGGGCTCTGCGGCAATGCGTAGAATTTTCCTTTGTTTATTCTGCTTGGCACGAGGAAGTCTCTAGCACCTTCGGGAGTAGATTTCATAAGGACAGGTGTTTCGATTTCAACGAAATCATTTTTTTCAAAATATCTGTGCATTATTTGAGAAAGCTTATTACGAGTAATAAGATAATTCTGCATCTTAGGACGGCGAAGATCTAAATATCTATATTTCAATTTAATCTCTTCGCTAATGTCCACACTATCAGATATTTCAAATGGTGGAAGTTTTGACTGATTGATTACTCCATAGTCGCTTACTACTAACTCTATCATGCCTGTAGGGATGTTTGAGTTCGGATTGGAGCGTTTACGGACAGTGCCTTCTACCCATAATACAAATTCAGATTTGATTTCCTTCGCTTTCTCGGATAATTCAGGCGTAAATTCAGGCTCTATTACGACTTGAGTGATGCCGTATCTGTCTCTCATATCAATAAAATACAAGCCGCCCAAGTCACGACGAGAAGCAACCCATCCATTAAGAATGACTTTTTTGCCTTCATCGGATTCTCTCAAAGCGCCGCAAGTAATGTTTCTCTTTTTCCAGGACATATTGACTCTCCGGATATTTTTTATTTATTCAGTTAAACCTTAAAATCTAATTTGAAGTCTAAAGACTATTCCAAAATACAAAACTATCAAAACTTATGAAGTATCTAAGTAGTTTTTTCAATATAAAGTTGCAAATATTCGGAATGGGTTGATTTTTTATTGAGTTGGTACATGGTGATCAAATAAAGTGTAAAGCATTATACCAAAGACAATTAAAATTCTTTTGTAACTTTTTGCTCAAAATAATGTATATATACAACAAATTTAAAAGAACTTATATAATCTATCTTAAAGGAATTTACCAATATGAAACGACTTATCGGATTGGTGTGCCTCTTATCTACAGCACTGTATTCAAATCTAATTTCTTCGGAGCATACGGCTATAGTAGAAAAAATAAAGCAAATAAATGCTCAAAATGGCGAATATTCATATCAAAATATTAGAAGTAAAGGATACGAAATACCTGATGCTCATAGAACTGTGAAGTATAAATCATCTCAGGCTGACAAAACCTTGGAAGGTTTACCTGATAACATCAGAACACCGGGCGAATTTGAAGAAGTGCAAGCAGTTATGATTCAATGGCCTTCTTATTCATTTGATAAAGATACTAATCAAATTTATCCTTATTATGGAGGAAAAGGAGATTATTACAACTCGGCTACTAAACAGTGGGAAGAAAGAGAAATAGCATTTGAATTACTTGATATATATCCTGAATATAGTGAACAGCCAATTATTTGGTCGCAGTTAGCTAATGCCATACAGCAGGAAGCAGAAGTATGGATTGTAATCCCTGCTTTGGCAGCTGCTGATACTACAAATCTTAAAACATTTTTAGCCAGTCAAGGCGTAACGCTAACAAATCATAGATTTATATTGGCTCCTAACAGTGTTAATGGATTTTGGATGCGAGACTACGGCCCTTGGGGCTTTTACTATGGAGACAATGATGACATAGCTATCGCAGATTTTCAATACTACCCCGGCAGGCCGCTTGATGATGAGATTCCTGCACAAATTGCTGAAATGCTAGGATATAATCATTATGATTCTCCGGTAGAAATTGAAGGTGGGAACTTTATGACAGACGGTTTTGGAAATGGATTTTATTCTGATGTTTTATATGAAAACAATGCAGATAATGTAGGCAAGATGTATGAATCTAAAACCCCTATGGATATGGATCAAGTAGATGAAGAGATGGCTAACATATTAGGTCTCAAAAACAACGTAGTTTTAAAGCACTTATCAAATGATGGTGGTACAGGTCATATAGATATCTATTTGAAGCAATACGATCATGAATCAATGATAGCCACTAAGTATCCTGAAGAAATGCCTGCAAGTTCTGATATAACTACAGTTCAAAATAATTTGGATTTGATTGCAGGATATGCTACTGCAAACGAAACTCCATATTATGTAGATAGAATCTTTTTGCCACATGATGATGATGGCACCTATGTAAAATATCTTTCCCAAAATCCAGATCTTCAAGCGCGTGGGTTTGTAAATGGGTTATTTGTTAATAAGACATTTATCTTTCCTTCTTTTTCAAATGATGCAGATGGCTTCCAGCAAGATACAGAAGCCGCAATAGCCAGATATAAACAACTTTTACCCGGCTATAATATAGTTCCTATAGATTCTAGATACTTGGCTCCAATGGGCGGTGCTATCCACTGCATCACTATGCAGATACCTGCAGAAAACCCTGTACTATATAAGCACAAAAGTTATAGAGGTGCTCAGGAAGAAAAAAATATTTATAGTTTTAAAGTTGAAATAGATAATCACAGTGGCATGGAATATTCAAATTTGTATTTTAGAGTTAGAAATAGCGGGCTGGATTGGCAAAAAGTAGAACAAGCCAAAGTTGGAAATACATTTTTAACTTCTGTCGATATGACAACATTTAGAGATAAGGATACTCTGGAGTATTATTTTGAAAGCATGACTAACAACCAGAAAAAAACAGTATACCCAATTACTGCTCCGGATGGCTATTTTACTTTCTGGTTCAAAGATGATACTTCTATAGAAGAGGACTCATTCCTTTCAGATATTAAACTTTATCCTAACCCGATTAGAAATGAAGCAACTTTAGAACTTTATTCTACTTCAAATACGGAAGCAACCCTAAGCATATTTGACGTGCTTGGTGGCAAAATTGCTAACTTGGGAGTAGCAAATCTAAGACAAGGTACAAACAGTATTCATTTCAATGTTCCTAATGTAGCAGCAGGAGTCTATATATTAAAAATAGAATCTGCTGAAATTACAACAACGCAGAATATTGTAATAACAGAATAAACACTTTTAAAAATATTCACCTCTAAGCGAATCCAATCCGGGTTCGCTTTTTTTATTTTTATTAAAAATTATGATTTATTTACAGTCCAAGTGATATTTCCTATTTTTTTACTTCTGGTCATTAGCTAAATATCTGATATATTCAGAAATTTATAAAGTTGATTCTTAATTTTGATTTCTTTGGTATAGATTAATACTGCTAATCATAAGTATTGCCCGCCTCGATTCTATAAATATTATTGTAATAAAAACTATTGGCAAATCCGTTCAAAGACTATTCTAGTAGTACATCTACTCAGAAATACAAGTCATATATTCAAAATATATATTAAAACGACTGCAATTTTTACTAATTTTAATTAGGATATTTGGATTTTTTTTATTTATTTATAGTCGGAATTAAAAAGTTCTTTGACAGCATAATAAATAACAAATAGATTGCCATTTACAAATACAACGAGGGTTAGGTATGCAAGAATTAACTAACTTGGTAAACCTTATTAAAAAGAGAAGACATCGTGTAATTGAAGTTTTTAACGAAGTTGATGATTCTTCTAAGCAGACTATTTTAAATAAGTTTTACGCAGGCATTCGCTATCAGAAATATGCCACTGATGCTGATGCTGCGAAAGACTTATACGACGTAGATGAATTGGAAAAAAAATATCAAATGCTTAAAGGTAGGCTCAGATCTCGCCTTTTGGATTCGCTTATTTTCCTAAATATCAACGAACCGAAGTATACTGCTTATCAAGAAGCATACTTTGAAGCACACAAAAGTATGTTTTTTATAAAAACACTGATAGAAGGCAACGTTTTTGAAACAGCTATCAAACTTTTAGATCATCTATTAGAAGATGCAAAAAAATACTGTTTCACTAACTTGGTTTTAGAATCTGCACAGATGCTTATGGGGCTATCTTATCAACATAAAACTAAATATTCATTTGATAAGTATGCTAAAACTGTAAAAAGATATAATGAATTAAATTTTGCGGAGGTCGAATCGAGACATTTTTATACTCAATTAGAAAAACATATAAGCAGAGCGGCAAGTTACCGCAAAGATTATTTTCATAAAGTAGAAGAAGAGCTAAATGTAATTAAAGATAGAGCTGAAAAGCTTGATTACTATAATACAACTGTGGCTTACCACAGATGCAGAGTAGCTTTCCACTACATGAAAAAAGAGTATGATCAAGTAATAGAACATTGCAATAATATCCAGAGTCTGTATGCCAAACATGAGTTTATTGAAAATTCTGAGACTCTCAAGCTATTTTCAATAATGAAAATTAAAAGCTATATTAAGCTGGGTCAGTTTGATAAGGGCATTTTAGAGTCGAATAAGATGTTCAAATTCTTTAATAAAGGCAATCTGGAATGGTTCGAATTTATGGATTTCCATATTCTGCTTCTTTTCCATGCAGAGCGTTTCGACGAAGCAGAAGAGCATTTTATCAAAGTAATCAAAGAGCCTAAATATAATGATATGCCTGAGCATATCAGAAATAGATATAATATTTATGCCGGCTATCTTTACTTCTCGGCCACTACCGAGTGGTTAGTTTCTAAAAAATGCACTAACAGGCCTTTCCAGAAACGTCATGGCTTATTAGATTTGATGGAAACTATACCTGAATTTTCAAAAGAAACTTTAGACTATAATGTATCTGCAGTTATATTAAGAGTGCTGATACTGTTTGCTCACAATGATTTTGAGGGTATTTATAACACATTAGATGCTATGCACTTCTATGCTCGTAAGCACTTGAAACGCTACGGTCACGAAAGAAGTAATATTTTCATACACATGCTAATAAAATTAGTGCAGCATAACTTTGACTATATCAGAGTAAGAAATTCTGCAGAAAAAATGTTTATGGATTTAGCTCCTTTCTCAGAAGAAGATGCTTCTTACTTAGATAATCTTGAAATTATGCCTTACGATAAACTTTGGAACTACCTGCTTACTCAACTTGACAGCAGGCCAAAAAGAAAGGCAATTCTAAAACTTCACTATTAAAATATAAAAACCTGCTTGGATATGATTACTAAGCAGGTTTTTTTTGTATATCTCTACATACAACCAGATATGCGGTTCTCGTAATCTCGGATTATCATAAAATAGTCTTTAATAATCTCTGTGATATATATTGCGATATAATTAAATCTTACTATTCGATATTTATATATTTATTGCCTCATTTTCATCTCTTAACTCATACCATCTATTTTTAAATATATTTTGCCTTATTTAACTATCTTTACATATTTTTACAATGTCTGATATTATTATAATACCTACCATTAGCTTTACTGGCTTAGCTATAAGGTCATTACTGAGCTCAGTTAATTATTAAATCCAAATATTCTACACTGCCAGCATTGATACAGGTACATATATATATAATATTAATATCTTTTATTTTACTAAATATATTCATGATTTCCTTATTTATATGCAATATATGCTTAAATAATATTATCTGCATATAACTTAAAATTTTAAATTTGTATGGTTGAAATATCTAAACATAAGTCTCTAATATGTTTAGAGCTTTTAAAAGTAAAAGAAGGATTTTAGGATATGGCTCTGAATTTTATTACTGCAGAGGAAGCTGCTTCTCATATAGAGAATGGCGACATAGTCGGATTTAGTGGATTTACACCTGCTGGTGCTGCTAAAGCAATACCTACTGCTATCGGCGAAATGGCAAAAAAAATCCATGCTGATGGTAACCCTTTCAAAATCGGTGTAATCACAGGTGCATCTACAGGTGATGATCTTGATGGTGCTTTAGCAAGAGCAGATGCTGTTGCATTTAGAACTCCATACCAGTCAAACAAAGATCTTAGGAATGCTATTAACAGTGGTAAAGCTGAGTATTTTGACTCTCACCTTTCTGTAGTTGCCCAAAACTTGCGCTATGGATTTTTAGGTAAAATGAAATGGGGCGTTATCGAAGCTTGTGATGTGACTGAAGATGGTGAAATAGTTCTTACGACAGGTGTTGGTATTTCTCCTTCAATTTGCCAGGTAGCAGATAAAATCGTAATCGAGCTAAATGAATTTCATCCTAAAGCTTTGAGAGGCTTTCACGATATACATGTTCCTTTGGATCCTCCTAACAGAAGAGAAATCCCTGTGTATAGTGCTAAAGATAGAGCAGGAACTGCTGTTATTAAAGTAGATCCTGCCAAAATAGTAGGCGTTGTAAAAACTAATGCTCCCGATGGAGTTGGTGCTTTTTCTGCTACTGATGCAGTTACTGACAAAATTGGTCAAAATGTAGCTGCTTTCTTAGCAAAAGAGCTTAAAGATGGCAGAATCCCGGCTTCTTTCTTACCTATTCAGTCAGGGGTTGGTAATATTGCTAATGCTGTATTAGGTGCTTTGGGGCATAACAAAGATATTCCTGATTTTGATATGTATACTGAGGTAATTCAAGACTCGGTTATTGATTTAATGTTCGAAGGAAGAATCAAATTTGCTTCGGGTTGCTCATTGACTGTTTCTGATGACCAACTTTTGAAAGTTTACGAAAATCTTGATTTCTTTAGAGATAAATTAGTCCTTAGGCCTCAGGAAATCTCAAACAATCCTGAAATTGCAAGAAGAATTGGTATTATTTCTATTAATACAGCTTTGGAATGCGATTTGTTTGGTCATATAAACAGTACTCAGGTGCTTGGTTCTAAAATGATGAATGGTATTGGTGGTTCAGGTGACTTCACTCGTAATGCTTATATATCTGTATTTACTTGCCCTTCAGTAGCAAAAGGCGGTAGCATCAGTGCATTTGTTCCTATGGTTTCTCACGTAGATCATAACGAACACTCAGTGCAGGTAATTATTACAGAGCAGGGTATTGCTGATTTGAGATCTAAATCTCCAAAAGAAAAAATGAAAGCAATTATTGAAAATTGTGTTCACCCTGATTACAAACAACAGCTTTGGGACTATGTTAACCTTACAGGTGCTCATAGCCACACTCCAACTCAGTTGGCAGCGGCTTTCGGTATGCACATCAAATTCCAAAAAGACGGCGATATGAGAGGCGTTAACTGGAAAGATTACATGTGCGATAAATAAACACGACAGACATACATATTATAAATATAATCCGCATTGGTCTTTTAACAGCTAAATGCGGATTTTATTTACTAAAGTCAGCTAGCTCTACTCTTCTAAACTCCCAAATTAGTCACTTCTTCACTTACCTCAAAATCATATTCAGGGTATTCATATATAGGGATTCTTGGTTCTGTTTCTCCGATTGAATAGCCCCAGATATCAGTATATTCATCTCTTTCTTCGCCTAAGTCAGTGAGCTGCTGCAGATATTCACTGATCGATTTGGATTCGATAATTATAACATTCTCCATATCGTGTACAAGTGGACTGTGGGTTCTGGTAGCATCAAAACTAAATTCCAGTATACGCCTGCCATAACGAGTTATTCCAATGGTACGGAAAGAAAGCGATTTGCCGACACCCGGCAAATTCAGTACATTTCTGTCAGTAGCCAGGAACGGAAGACCTGTTTTTTCTTTTATTGCAGTAATATTTTCTACAATGTTTTCCGGATCATGAGGAATTTCTTTTATTTCTTCGTAATAGTCTTCAGGTATTTTACCAAAAACTTTTTCTTCTATCTGCTCTTGCAAAGCTCTTTCGTTAGTAGCAAAGTTAAAGTGATTTTCCATATATCCTTTTACGCTGAAAGTATAATATGTCAGCACACCGATATCATTTAAGATTTTTCTCAGCTTGTTTGTATGCCCACGGCGTGAGGATGCTGCGGTAAATACATGCTGATTAGTGACAGTCCAGCCTGCGTCTATAAATCTTCTTATACCTGCTTTTGCTTCAGGTGTAACTTCCATAGGAGATTCGAAATGTGTTTGAATGAGGAACTGTTTGATACCAATAGAAGATGCTTTTTTCTTGAAGTCTGCCAGTATTTCTTGAAGTTCAGGCGTAATCCTCTGAGGAAGGTAAACAGGTAATCTGGAACCAAGTCGCACTCGAAGGAACTCTGCATATTTCTGCCCCTCAGGTCTACTTTTATTAGCTTCAATCTTTCTGAGAGCCATTTCATAAATAGCATCTAATATATTTTTCAAAGATTTATCTGTACTCATAAGTGCGTCGCCACCGGTTATAAGTATATCTCTAAGCTGTGAATCATTTTCAAAGTAATCCATCAGCTTTTTCAATTTCTCTGACCATGTTTCCTTTTCTTTCAGCTTATCCAAATTGAAATTTAAATTGCCCCTTTGGAAATCATACATTCGTTGGCAAGATGCACATAGCCCACCGCAAGCTCTGCCGACAGTGTCAGGAATTAAAATGGCTACTTCGGGATAGCGACGGTGTACATTATTATGAGACGGCAATAACCAACCTGCGGCATTAGGTTTGCCGGGTTCGACTATATCTTCCTTTTCCCAAGCTACTATAGAACCGTATTCGTTTATTAGTTCTCGGCTGTAAATGACATAATATCTGATAGCCAAATCTGAGCCTATTGCAAAATAAGGGACTCGGACATGAAGAAGTGACAAATAGTAAGGATTTACAAAAAACGGAATTCCGCATTCCTCTGCTTGATATAATAATTTCATAGTATCAGGATCCAACGAATTGCCGAGAAGCTCATTTAGCAATTTTGGACTTCTCACTGCAAAACGAAGATGAAATTGGCTTTCATTCCACCACGCAAGCATTTGCATATATTTCTGTTCGTGAGACATTTCGTCCGAGAATTTATACTTGCTGTCAGTTATTTCGCCAGAGTCTATTTTTTCAATGAGTATCTCAATTATTCTATTTTTGTTTTCTTCTCTTAGTTGTACAATCCTCGGATCAAGACCAGTTTGGAATCTTTCCATCCATTCTTCAACTTGCTCTTTGCTGGGCATACTTCTAATTTCTTTGCCACTAAATTGGCGAAATAAATGGAGCATATCTTCAAAGAAAAAAGGCTTTGCTCCGCCTGTGCCGTATCTGGCAGCCAACCAAAGCAGTTTGATTGGGTTATTTACCGCCTTATCATTATGCAAGTTCGGATCAGTATATGCACGACCTGCGTTATCGATATAATCCAATATTCTAATATTAGCGAAGTCTTTCCATTCTAGTTTTTCGAAAGTTTGCCGATCCATGGCTTCTTTTTTATAGAATTTGATTGCTGTGGGATTTTTTTTGAGCTCTTCGAGTGCCCAGTTCCTTACGCCAATTAGAGCTTCTGTTTCGTTTTTTGAATTAACTAAAATTTCTTCAAGCATAGGATTTTCTTTAAGTAATTGCTTTAGCAATCTGTGAGATTTCACTGTGATTGCAATTGTGTCGAGTTGATGGGTTTCTTTCATAAGCCAAATCTCATTGTGAATTATAGACTATAAGTTTCAATATTCTCAACCGGACTTACTAAATCAGTATAATTAAGACAAGCCTCTATTTATCTCGAGGAACTAATCATGATATTATTATAAGAATAACCCGGATATGTCATTAGATCTCATAAAAATTGCTGTAAATGACCATAGAACCAAGGAGTATGCTTACTTTCTCTGTAAGAAAATATTACGTGATTGCTGATTGAACAAGGGGCTACAACCCCTTGTCATGTAATGATATTAGGGCTTATTGGTCTTTTCAAATGATATTTTTGGGATAAAAAGAGAAAAGAGTATAGCTAATAATCTTCTAATGGTTTAACTATAGAACAGTTAGTCTTTATACGGCATAGGGGAGGTATACAGACGGCGCTAATAGATATTAATCCAATGACTTATATTATGCAGCTATATCTGAACGCTCAAGAGCTGAAACTCTGCATTTTTAAAAAATAAATCTTAATTCTTGCAACCATGATGTTTTAAAATGTGTTTTTATTCTATCTCACATAAGTATCTATAAAGTGCTTGAAGGAGTTGTTTTTCTCTACAGCGATGTTTACAGAGTAATTTTTTAGTAGCTCTCGCATAAAATCAATGCGGGAACGTGAAATCTGATGATAAAGCTGATTAAAATCTTCTTTTGAGATTTTTTCTGTTTGCTCTATATCAGGGAGTCGCTGTGCAATGAGTAACTCGTCAGGGTATCCGGCAATATACCAACTCTCAATTTCATGTATAACAATAGCAATTTTATTATCATCGAGATTGGCGAACGACCAATGCACTCTTTTCTTTTTACTTCCCACGGTGGGCTCATCATCCAAGTCCGCAGTAAAAATATAATCAAATTGTAGAGTTTTGATAGAATTAATAAAATTATTTACCTTTTCTTTTTTCCACTGGGCATATTTGAATATCTCTACATCAATGTATTTTTTGTGCATAAGTGGTACTATGACTTGCTTAAAGAAGCGTTCGTCATCGTTACCTTCCACGAATATATATAACTTTTGAAGTTTCATTATTTAAGCATATTTTGAATATACAACTCTTCGATTCCAATTTCATTTTGCATAAAAGCCATGATTTCTTTTTTGTCGTGCAGATAAGAAATAGTAGAAAATCCTTCTTGGTCTCTGCTTATAAACATGATATTTTTTAATCCGGAGTACTTTACTATTTCCGGATTGTGAGTGCTTAAAATAATCTGTTTATGTGAGGATGCATCTTTCATCATATCAATTATCTTTGAAATCAAATACGGGTGTATTCTCCTGCCAGCTTCTTCAAAAAATGCTATCGGCTTATTTTCAAAATAGAGAGCAATGATTATCAAAATAACGTATACAGTACCGTCAGACATAAGAGATGCAGGTATGTTTTTTTTACTTGAGTATTTCTCTTTTAGAGTGATTTGGAGGTAGCGATCAAGGAACTTTTCTACTTCAAGATCTTCCACAAATGGCAGTACCTCTTGGATTAAATTGAAGAGCATTCTCGTTTTCTCTTCATCTTTTAGAATTTTTCTGAGAACAATAGCTAAATTTTCGCCATTTTCTTCCAACTCTGCTTTGCCCGTAATTGTAGAAGCCTGTTTCGGGCGTTGCGGTTCGAAATCGTAGATACATAAGTCCCCAAGCGCTTGCCTTACACTCTGCGGATGGTGCATGTAATACTGCTTTTCAATAAAAAGAGTCTGCAAAGGCTTTTCTTCATCAAAATAACTTTGGAAATCCATAAATAGTGAAGGGAATACATCTGCCTTACCTACAGGCACAGACTTATCTTTTTTAAAGTCAATGTCAAATTTCCCCAAAACATTAGAAACTAACAAACTACCTGAGCCAATTTTGTTTTCCTCAGTCAACTTGTCATTTTTATGGATTGTTTCATAGAAGTCGAATGTTTGCATTAGCTTGTCTTCTTCCACCATAAACTCAAGCCCTTGCTTATCAAATGATATTTTAAATTCATTAGAAAAGGAAGTTGGTTTCATCAGGATGTGACCTATATCGCCTGCTTTCAAACTTCTGTATGCAGAAAATGGCTCTATATCGACTTTTAAGCGTAAATAGTCGTCAGGGGATTGTCTATTTATATTCCTAAGATACTCACCACCACCTTGTAAGGAAATGGCATTTTCGAGACCAAATGTAACGATGTCGCGCAAGAATCTAAAAGCCTTTATAAAGTTAGATTTACCAGCAGCATTAGGTCCAATAAGTACATTAAACTGCCTAAAATCTACTTTCATGTGCCTATAGCTTTTAAAGTTTTCTATCTCCAAAGTCTTGATTTTCATAATCATCTCGCAAATCAATTATATTAATTAAAGCTATAATATGATATAATATCTTAAAAAGCAAGATAAATCTTACTCAATTGGAGAACTCAATAGCTTAAGTTTTTTATAAATCAGAAATGAAAACAACTGTAATTTGTAAGTAAAATTATATATTCTAATAATATAAAGACTATGTAGTATTTATCCCGGATATGTCATTAGGTGCCATTATAATTGCTGTAAATAACCGTAGAACCAAGGAGCATGCTTACTTCCTCTATAAGAAATATTACGTAATTGCCGATTGAACAAGGGGTTTCAACCCCTTGCCATGCAATGACTTTAGAGCTATTTTCATCTTTTCAAATGACAATTTTGGGTTTAAGATAAAAATGGCTGTTTAAGAGACAGTTCACAGTATGAAACGGCTACGCCTTGGAAGCTCTTCTTGCGACATCACCTACTCAACTCATAAGGAAGATAGGCTTTAGATTTCAACTTCAATTAACCTATTATCATCAGAGTCTTCTAAAAAGCTCTCTTTAAAGCTACTAAAATCTGATACTTTTTGATAAGCAAGATCAAACATCTCAGCAGCTCCTTTGAAATTGAGCTTGTGAGGTGTCTTCCAATAGTCAAATTCTTCTTTATATTTACTAATAGGAAGTTTTGAAAATATGCTGCCGCCGTGGTTATTCAAGATAATTATAGTAACCGGCATTCCTGCATATTGAAGAGTGGAAAGTGAGTTTAAGTCGTGGAGGGCTGTTATATCTCCTATAACGCAGATTAGATTGTTTGCTATCCCTTTCAGTCCTGCAGCCATCCCGGTGGCTGATGCAATATTCCCATCTATGCCACTTACTCCTCTGTTAGCAGCAAAATATAATGCTTTGCTATCTTTGTCTGAGTAAGCATCAAAATTTCTTACACTCATGCTGTTCCCGGAAAAAATGCAGGTATTATCAGGTGCATTATTATATATATATTTACAAATATTGTAATCAGTATATTCGGAATTGATATAAATAGAGCTGTTTTGCAAGAATATCATATCTATATCAGAATTATTATATATCTTTATATTATCTATTATAGATATATTATCTATAGATATTATTCTACAAAAAGTCTCAGCCTTTTGTCCTCTAAAAGTGAAAGCGGTTAAAATATGTCTCCGGCTATG
>JBFHIJ010000033.1:0-34158 GCA_041596515.1 Chlorobiota bacterium | reverse complement strand
TAATTCTGAAGAATTAGTAAAAATCACAGATATAATGTCACCTGCTAGTTGGTTTGTTGATGCTAATATCAGATATGACGGTAATAATGCTTATCTTTTCGGGAGCTATTCGGTTGATGATGAGTATTTTAAAAAAGGTATCTTGGCTAAAGTTGATTTAGAATATCAAAGTGTTAATTGGGAGCAAGGTATTGAACAAGGTGATAGTACTATTATTCCTTGGAGTTTGAAAATTCTGGATAATTCTAATATTGAAATCTTGTCTGAACTTGCTCTGTTTAGATCGGATTTCTCATATAATAACCAAGTTCTATCTGTAAAAAGATTCAATAGCGAAGGAGTTGAAATATATAGTCAGTTTGATACTAGCGGACTAAAATTTGCTACTTGGGCGAAATTACCGGTAAGATATCACAATTACCAAATATCAGCTTATTACACTCCACGACAAAATTGGCAACAAGCTCTTTCTTATAGTATGCATTATGATTCAGAAGGGAACTTCTTGCAAAGTAAACTTATAGATTCGTCTATAGTATATAGTCAAGATAGTTGCGACCGATATCTATTGAAAGACTTTAGAATCAGTAAAGATAGCTCTGTTTATTGTTTTGGGGATCTCCACATGAGTTATGGAGCCTCTGACCAAACAGCAGGATATATCATAAAGATAAACAGTAAGGATGAAAAAGTCTGGAAAAAGACCTTCTTTCCGAACAATGCTTCATTTATAATTAGTGATTTAATAATCCTTACAAATGGGCAAATAATCATAGCCGGTTATCAAGGCAGAGTTGGCTATCTATATTGGTTAGATAGTGAAAGTAATATACTACGACAATCAAAATTAGAGACTGCAGCCTATGGAGTAATTCCCATCAAAATTATGCAGAATTTAAATGGAAATTTGATTGTTATCGGACAGGCTGTTGATTGGGACTCTACCAGTGACGAAGCTGGAGATAATTATATAGCTAAATTAGATGAAGATGGAAATGTCTTATGGCAAAAGAAAGAGGGCATTCCCATACAAGAAACTTTGACAGATATAGTAGAATACGAGCCGAACAAATACTATTTAGCAGGAACTCGTAAATCATTAGCATTATTGTATCAATTTGAAGATAAAAGTATATCAGTAGAAGAGCAAAATTTTACTAAAGATGTGAAGGTACTGGAGCTATCCGACTGCTATGAAATTGAAAATAATAAAATCTACGATAAAGCTGAATTAGTCAGCATAAGAGGAAAAGTTTTACAAAGCTTTACTATATCTGATAAGTTCAACTTTCAAGTACAAAAAGACAATTATTATAGAGGCGTGTTTTTCTTACGTTTATCCGGCAAAAATGGTTCTATAGTCAAAAAACTGAATTACTAAGATAGCACTTAGCTAAGTGTTTTTGTTTTATAAATTTAAAGTAACACTTAGCTAAGCTTCATATATTCCCATAAAGACACAACAAGAACCTAACATCCACCATACCATACCTTTTTCTTAATTTTCATAAATTTATAGTGAACTAATATTATACTATCTTTGTATAAGATTTTGTAGTCATCTACGTGGATATTCACAGAGATTGTAACCTTTTATATATTTATATGTTTATATAAATATACTATTGTTTAGGAGAACCAAATTTATGAAATACAAATTCTTACTCTCAATTTTTGCCTTTTTTGTATGCTCTTTAGCTATGCAGGCAAATAATGTTGAAATTATTAAATCTAACTCCTCTGAGTTAGAGTTTATATACAAGCCTCATTTGACCGGCACTTCTTCTGTAAAAGGAGATGATGGTAGGGTTTATGTTCGACCTGATTTCGAAAGTCAGGACTTTGATTACAAGCAGCCGGGAGACGTTGCCGTAGGAAAGAATTATCTATCTATTGCGGTTCCATCTGCCAATGGTTTTGCTTTAGAGAATGTTTCTTATTCCGGTAAAAATTATATTGCCGGTGACATCTTTCCTCAACCAGATTTAGATGAGTTAGAAGAAGTTGCTTATGAGCGATTCCATGCCGGAGAGGGCTATTCTGCTAATGTCAAAGAAAATGTTTCAGTTAGATATTATGGCATTGCAACTTCCAATCATTTGGCAAATGTTATCATTCCTAATTATTCTATTGAAAATGGTAAGATTGTGTATCCTGATGAAATCAGAGTGCAGATAAGCTTCTCATCTTCGGCTACTAACAAAAGCAATAAAAATATTAGTATACTGCCTTTTATTTTGAACAAAAATATGGCACGCACATGGTCAGTTGGAGGAGGAGACAATCTCCTATCAGCCAAAAAGACTGAGGATGATTTGACTTCAGGCACTTGGTTACGAGTGAAGATCAGTGAAGAAGGTCTTTATTCTGTCACAGCTCAGCAATTAGCTGACATGGGCTATCCTAAAGATGCAACTGTTGCAAACACGATAAAGGTATTTGGAAATGGTGGCAGAATGCTCAGTGAGTCAGTGAATGACGGAATAAAAAATGATTTTAATGAAATCCCTGCTATAATAAATAAAGATGGCAATGGGAATTTAAGCTCAGTAGTATTTTATGCTTCAGGTACCAAAGGGTTTGAATACGTAAATAGAAAATATTGGCACTATAAATCTGATTTTTCTGAATCTAATTACTATTATATTACTTGGGGTGGAGCGAATAATAATCCTGCTCAGCAAATAGAAACTCCTGCTGAAGAAGCTACTGTTACTCCAACGTCTTTTACAGAAAAACTATTCTTTGAGGAAGAGCTTAAAAACCCATTCTATAGAGGTTCAGGTAGGTTATGGTTAGGTAGGTCTTATTTCAAATCACCTTTTATTACAGCTTTGACCGGTTTGAAAAGAGAAGGTGAAGTGCAGTACACTTTTGCTTTGGCTCATGAATCTCAAAGTACCGGTACTTTTACTTTGTCGGAAAATAACAATATAATCGATGGATATAATATTTCTGCCAGTAATGGCTCTTACGTTGTGGCAAGAAGAATAGTCGAAAAGTCAAGCTTAGATGCTTCAAAAATTGCATCAGATGACAGAAGCTCAATCAATATAGAATATGATAACTCAAATTTAGCAAGCTCTACTCCTTATTTAGACTATTTTGATATCTATTATCCAAGATATTTTGCAGCTCACAACAATAGTCTGGGTTTTGATGCAGACCCTAAAGTTGAAGCTGTGGTTGAATATACCGTAAATGGTTTCTCCGGTAAAGTATACGGATTTGATGTAACGGACAGATCTAAACCTATGTTAGTTGAAAATCTGTCATCTACCGGATCTATTTTTAGATTTAAAACAAACCAGATAGAAGATAAACCCAAAAGATTCTATATCTCAGGCAATATAAAAAGTACTGAACTTGAAGCTTTACAGATAAATGGAATTCGATGGGATAACGTGCAAGCAGATTTGATTTTAATCACTCACCCTGCTTTACTCTCATCAGCAAAAGAATATAAAAAGTACAGAGAAACTACTGATAACTATCTTACAAATGCTAAGTTTAAAGTACAAATAGTTACTTTGGACGATATCTATAAAGAATTTGCTTATGGTGCTAAGGATATTACTGCGATAAGAGATTTTGTAGCCCATGCTTACCATCAGAGAGAATATAAACCTCAATATATATTTCTATGGGGTGACGGGCATTATGATTATCAAAACAGAAGCACAGCGGTAACTAACTTTATACCGCCTTATGAAGATGATAATGATGTTATCGGTTCTATTGACGAAACAGATTCTTACGCTTTTGATGACTATTACGGTTGTATAGTAGGTGAAGATCGTGCTTTGGATATTGCTATCGGTAGGGCTCCTATCAACAGCAATGAAGAGGGGGTAAATATTATTGAAAAAATCAATCGTTACGAAAACAATTCTTCCGAAGATTTATGGCGTTCTAAGATTTTGATTATTGCTGATGATGGAGTAAAAGAAAATAACATTGCCGAAGGTGCTTTCCACGTTGCACAGTCCGAAGCTCTACAGCACTCATATATCGAAGACGACTTCCAGGTAGAAAAGATTTACATGGTGGAATACCCTGTAGAAAACATACCCGGAGGAAGGCGTAAGCCTCAGGTTACTCAAGACATGCTTACTGAAATCAATAATTCGGGTGCTTTGTTTGTAAACTGGGTAGGTCATGGTAACCCACGCGTTTGGGCTCATGAAAACATTATGGTCAGAGAAACTACTATCCCTCAGATGGTAAATAAAGATAAACTATTCTTCCTTATGGCTGCTACCTGCGACTATGGCAGATTTGATAACCCTGATGTAAATAGTGGAGCAGAGGATATGTTCCTTAGCCCTTACGGTAGTGCTATAGGAGTCTTTTCCGCAACTCGCGTCGTTTATGCAAGTGAAAATGCGGCACTGGCTCAGTATTTCTATCAGCAGGCACAGATTAGAGACGAAAATAATCATTGCTACCCTAGCTTGGGTATTGCATACAGAAATACAAAAGCATATAAACAAGATGAAAACTCTAATAAATTCTTTTTGATGGCTGATCCTGCGTTGAAACTAAAAATGCCTGATTATCGTATAAGGATTGATTCAATAAATGGTATGCCTGCTACAGCAATAGATACAATAAAGATAAAAGCATTAGAAAATGTTAGCATAGCTGCTACTATTTTAGCCCCTGACATGAGTGTCGATAATGATTTCAATGGCACGGCTATCCTAACGGTAAGAGATGGTGATGAAAATATTTCATTTAAAGATGAAGATTCTAATGCAAATTTCCGTTTCACTCTGATGGGTGGGGCTTTAAATAAAAGCTCCGTAGCAGTAGTTGCAGGTAAATTTACAGCAGATATGATCATCCCAAAAGATATTAGCTTCTCAGAAAACGTTGGGCGTGTCTTTGCTTATGCATTTAGTGATGACAGCACTAAATACGCCAAAGGTGAAAATCATAACTTTATAGTGGATGGTGTTAGCACCACTTCAATTATTGACAGCGAAGGGCCTGAAATAAAAATATTCTTAGACTCAAGGGACTTTCGTCAGGGAGAAATCGTACAAGATAATCCTTTGTTAATCGTAGATTTGGAAGATGAAACAGGTATAAATACTACCGGTTTGGGCATTGGTCACAGGATAGAGGCATGGGTTGATAACGAGCCCGATGCTTTGAATCTAACTAATAAGTTCACTACTGCCTTAGGTAGCTCACGTAAAGGTTCAGCTCAGGATGTGATTTCCGGTTTGCGACCGGGTTTACATTCAGTAAAAGTAAGAGCCTGGGATATATATAATAATTACAGTATTGCAGAGACATATTTTAAAATATCAAGTAGCGATGGCTTTGAAATTGGTGAAGTTATTAACTATCCAAACCCGGTTTCTAATAGTACCACTTTCCAATTTAGACATAATGGTACACCTCCAATAGCCACTGTAATAAATATTTATACAATACAAGGCGAACTGGTACGAACATTGCAAGAAGAAATTACCGAAAGTTATTACGGAAGGATTTACTGGGATGGCATGGATTCAAATGGTATGGAATTGCAGTCAGGAACTTATATTTATACTATATCCATAAATGGAGTTGGCATGGCTCCTACCGTGGATGCAGGCTATAAATGCGTAATTGCAAGATAATTTAAAATAAATTGAAAAAAAATAGAACTTTTTTTGAAACACGGTGTAAACTGTAGAAAGCAAATAGATAAGATAAAATATGATATATTTCGGAGTAATGATGAAATACTTTAAAGTGAATAAAATAATAGCTGTGGTTCTTTTTAGCATTATAGCTTTCAGCGTAGATGCCATAGCTCAAGGTGGCGGTTCTACAGTGCCGTTCCTAAGAATATCACCGGACGCAAGATCGAGCGGAATGGGAGAAGTTGGTACTGCAATAGCAGATGACGCAAATGCAATTTATTGGAATCCGGGTGGATTAGGTTTTTTAGATTATTTTGAAAGTAAAAGTGAATTTGACTATGAAGAAGAAGAAGCTGTTCCTTACCGTCAGGTAGCCTTATCCTATTCGCCATGGTTGCCACAGTTCAACGCCGATTTGTTTTATAGTTATGCGACAGGCGTGTTTCACTCTGATAATATAGATGGTACTTTTGGTGTAAACTTTATATTTATGAATTTAGGTGAGTTTACTAAAACTGCAGAAGGTGGTCAGGAGTTAGGCAAATTTATTTCAAACGAATTTTCTCTTGGTTTTTCCTATGGTACTATGATAGCTAAAGACTTGGGCGTAGGTGCCCAACTTAGATATATTCAGTCTAATCTTACTCCTACAAGTGCTCAGCAACAAGATGCCGGCACAGGCATAAGTGCTTCTTTTGACTTAGGTCTCTTGTGGAAACCTACTGACTTAGAATTCTTAGGATTAAATTTGGAAGATAAGTTATCTTTAGGTTTTAATTTGCAAAACGTTGGTCCAAAAATGACTTACATTAATGAGTCTGACCCATTACCGACTACATTGCGTTTAGGTACTGCAGTTAACTTATTTAAAGATGAATTCAACGATTTAAAATTTGCTTTTGATTATGCTAAATTATTAGTAAAAAGACGTGATGGCGGTACTTCTGACCCGCTTCCTAAATCATTGATTACCGGTTGGGATAATCCAGGTGGGGAAATTTCTTTTGGTGCTGAGTATTGGTATGCTGATGTTATTGCTTTCAGATTAGGTTACTTTACTGAACCTGCAGTAGCAGGAGATCGTCAGTTCTATAACTTTGGTGCAGGCGTTAGATATGATATTTTCAGACTTGATTTCAGCTTTATCAATACATTAGAAGCAAATCACCCATTAGCAAACACAATGAGATTCTCTTTACTGGTTGATTGGAAATAGTACAATATGAAATAGTTGATATTTTGAGAGACGCACCGATGTGTGTCTCTTTTTTTTTATTATGTGTCAAAGCAGACTCTTGCCTATCTATAATCTCCCCGGATTTGTCATTAGATATCATCATAGTGCTGTAAATGACCATAGAGTCATGGAGCATGCTCACTTGCTAAGTAAGGAAATATTACCTAATTATCTATCGAATGATGGGGTTCAACCCTTGCCATTCGATGACTATAGAGCTTTTTTTCTTTTCAGATGTCATTATTAGCATAATTGTAGTGTTCGTACAGATAAACAGTCTATTATTGAATGAATAATCGGGGCTGATTTTGCGTTATGCAAGTTTTTTTGGTGGAGGGAGGGGAGGTATAGGGTTAACGCAAAAACCCCGGGGTTCAGCCGGGGTCTATGCATAGTTTTGTCAAGCGATTTGAATAAACAGAAAAGTCTCTTACTTTCCTGACAAAGTCATACCTTCTACCAAAATAGTTGGTGCAGTTGTGGAGCGTTTTGTGTCCAGGTCGTTACCAATCATTTTGATGTTTTTAAGTATGCTACCCATGTTACCGGAGAAAGTGATCTCTTTCACAGGGTAAGTGAGCTTGCCGTTTTCTATCCAGATGCCGTAGCAACCTTTTGAGATGTCACCACTTGTAGGCACCGTACCCTGACCGATAGTTTTAGTTAGGTATAGACCTTTGTCTACTGATTTGATGATATCAGCAGGAGAGTGTTTGCCCGGAGCAAGCACGAAGTTAGTCGTTCCCGAAGCGTGACCTGTCGATTTCAAACCAAGCTTTCTGGCAGAGTAAGTCGAAAGTAAAAAGCTTTGCAATTTGCCGTCTTTAATAATGTCTACATGACGCGACGGCACACCTTCACCATCGTAAGGCTGAGAGCCCGGACGACCTGCAAGAGTACCATCATCAAATATATGCAAGTCTTTTGTAGCTATATCTTTACCAAGCATATCTGCAAGGAAAGTTGTTTTCATGTAAGCAGCGCTGCCACTCAAGCATTGAGCCAAAAAGCCCAATATAGAAGAAGCCATGCGGTTATCAAATACTATAGGTACTTTTTGAGTTTCGATTTTTTTAGCACCAAGTAGCATTGTAGTTTTATCTATAGCAATTTTTGCTATTTCCTCTAAAGAAATAAGTTCTTTAGGGCTGCGAGCACTGTCCCACCAGCCATCTTCGTTGATGTTACCATCTTCGCCTGCCTGACCGTAAACGCTGTAATAAATACTCGATTGCTTGTAAGATTCGCTAAAACCATTAGAATTAGCAAGGAAGCTTTCGCCGATATAATTGCCTGCACTGGCTCCGCCGGAGCGAGTCATGCGTTTGTCAGCCATAGTCATTTTTTCTAATTTTTGAGCATTGCTGATCATCTCTTCAGGCTTAACTTTGGCTACCGAAGCGTCATATAGCCTAAGGCTTTCAGGAGAAACTCTCAAAGCTTCCTTTTCAGGAAGTGCAGAAAATTCATCAGCACTGCCGTAAGTTGCTCTTTCAATAGCATTTTTAGCCATAGTCTGTAAAGTTTCCATGTTCATATCCGAAGAAGACGCAGTGGCAACTTTATTATCTTTAATAACTTTTAAAGAAAGGCCTGCAGAGCCTGCATTGCTAAGATTTTCGATATTGCCTTCTCTGATTTCAGCAGAGAAACGAGTGCCGGTACCGATAGAAACCTGCACTTGGTCTGCACCGCTTTTGCGGGCAAACTGAACTAAGTTTTCAGCAATTTGTTTATAGTTCGCTTGTGCCATTATGCTATACCTCCCACAGTCATTTCACTAATTCTCAAAGAAGGAGTGCCACAAGTAACAGGAACACTCTGGCCATCTTTTCCGCACGTACCCAAGAAAAATCCCATATCGCTTCCAATCATATCAATATTATTTAAAATTTCAATATTAGAACCGATAAGAGTAGCATTTTTCAATGGATGAGTAAGCTTGCCATCTTCTATCATATAACCTAAGTTCACAGAGAAAGTAAACTGACCTGTTCCATTCACCATACCGCCTTGGTAAGTTACGGCATAAAAGCCTTTTTTAACAGAAGAAATTATTTCTTCAGGATCTTTATCACCTGCAGCCAAGATAGTATTATTCATACGAGGGATAGGCTGGTGTCTGTAAGATTGTCTTCTGGCGTGACCGTTGCGTTTCATATTTAACTGCTGAGCAGAAATTCTATCGTGCATAAATCCAACCAATTTACCATTTTCAATAAGCATTGCGTTTTCGGAATTCATACCTTCATCGTCAATGTTTAGAGAGCCTCTGTAGTCAGATATAGTACCATCATCATATATGGTAACCTGAGGGTTTGCTACCATCTGGTTGTATTTATCCCACATAATGGAAGTTTTTTTCCAATTAGCGTCGCCTTCTAATGGGTGACCAACTGCTTCATGAATCATAACGCCTGATTGGTCTTTGCTCAGCACTACCTGCATCTGACCGGCAGGAGCGTCTTTAGCTTTTAATAGCTCAAGAGCTTCTTTTGCAGCATTTTCACCAATTTTTTCAGGAGTAGAAACTTTAGCATAGAAATCCATACCAACTCTGCCGCCGTCGTTGCCACGGCCGGTGTTACGTACGCCTTTGTCTTCAGCAGTAGCAGAAACTACAAGCCTGACTTGAGGGCGGGTGTCAGAAATCACAAGACCATCACTATTAGCAATAGTAATATATTGCATTTCATCGGCAAGAGAAGCAGACACTTTCTTGATTTTGCTATCATGCTTGATAGCAGAGTTGTAAGCTCTTGTAACCAAGTCGATTTTTGTTTTAATAGATTGATCTACGAAAGAGTGTTTCATGTCATAAACCTGAGTAGCCGGGTTTTTGACCATCAAAGGGGCGATAGTATGTTTTGAGTTGCTGTTTGCGATAGCAGCAGCAGTAAGCATAGCTTCTTTGATTTTTTCGAAAGTAAGTTCGTTAGTATAGCCATAACCGGTTTGAGAACCGTTAAGTACACGAACGCCCACACCAAGCGAAATGCTTTCACTTGAGTTTTTAATAATATCTTCGGACATCACAACAGAATTTGAGATATTATACTCAAAATACAACTCAGAAAAGTCGCCACCTTTAGAAAGGCCGAAGCTCAAAAGCTGCTTGAGCTGTTCGTTGGATATGCCAAATTTTTCGGGAATCATCATATTTGAATTCTCCGGCATAAGAGCAGATGCAATTTTGTGATTAATGAGTCCGGTAGCCATCAAAGCACCGGCTCCAGCACCGCATTTTTTAAGGAAATCCCTACGGTTGAGTTCACTCATTATAAACTCCAGAATATATAAAACTATAGTATTGCTTTCCCCGGAATACTATTATACAAATAGTACGTAAGCTTATCTTAGAAGTTAGAGAAAAAAGGTAAGAATTACAATGCAAAAAACATATTAAAGATAGTAATATCCTTGTAATAAAATGCTTTTACTATTCATTTATTTATTATATATTCCGTTTATATGCAAGTAACATTCTTCTCATTACTATGGGTATCTTATGAATAAAATAAAGTTTTGCTGTGCTTTAGCTATTTTCCTATTTGGAGGGCTAACTTATCATACATTCTCGCAAAATGTTGGGATAAATGAGGACGGAGGAGCTCCTCACTCAAGCGCAATGCTTGATGTAGAGTCGAGTACCAAAGGTATCTTGATACCTAGAATAGATTATAATAATAAGCCCGCAAATCCTGCAACCGGCTTATTAATATATGTCACTGTCAACGGACCATTAGGTAATAATACTTTTTATTATTACAATGGCACTGATTGGTTAGTTTTTGACCAGTGGGCTGTTTCCGGTTCGAACATATATTACGATTCAGGTAGTGTTACCGTGGGTAATGCAGATGCAGTAGATCCCAATGTAGCAAAAATGAAAGTGCACGGTGGTATCGCGTTTTCAGGTCTAAACCAATCTACCACGAAGGGGATGCTTTTCTATAATCCTGTCGCAGGCTTGAGTGGGAATGGAGCATTTCAATACATAGATCAATTAAACCAAATTCAAACAATTGGAATCGGCACGATCGAAACAAATGGTGCTCCCGGAGCAGAAACTGATGATTATATAAGAACTGATGATTTAATAGTTCAAGGTTCTATGGCTATTGGAAAAAATGCAGAGTATGATTATGATTTTCAATTCAATACACTTGTTTTGCAAGATGAGATTATCCGTATGCTTTTTGATGATACAAGTAGTTCGAGCTCTTTCCCTAATAATGATTGGATGCTGGAAATAAACTCAGCAACTCCGGGGGGAAAAAATTACTTTGCTATTAAAGACGTAACTGCAAATAAATATCCATTTATGATTGAAGCTCCGGGCGTAGACAATGCATTTTATGTCAAAGGTGATAATATTGGCTTAGGTACTGATAATCCAAATAAACAACTTCATTTAGTAAATGGAACTAACCCGACAATCAGATTTGAACAGGATGGCTCACAAGCTAATACTCCTCAGACTTGGGATGTTCAGGGCAATGACACTAAACTTTCATTTGTAGACGTAACTAATTCTAATAGTGAAGCACTTGTGATAGAGCAAGGAGCTCCTACTGCTTCTCTTCATGTAGATGCAAATGGCAATACAGGATTTGGTACTGCCACTCCAGCAAGAAGTGTGCATGTTTCAACTGCGATGAAGTTGGAACCTCAAAATTCTGCACCATCTAATCCAAGTAAAGGCGATTTGTACTTCGATAATAATGATAACAAGCTCAAATGTTATGATGGTACTCAATGGCAAAACTGCTGGTAAGGAGGCAAATTATGAAATTAATTATGACATTATTTGTGTTTTGTGCTCTAAGTTTATCAGTTAATGCACAAGGCTTATATAATAATGGAGCGAAGATAGTTACTCAGGTAGGTTCTCATGTATATATAACGGGGAACTATCGTGCTGAAACTACAGGTTCTGTTGATGCTGAGATTGAAATAGCTGATGATTTCTATTTAGGTGGAAATTTTATTAATAATGTTTCTGCAGGAATAGGTTTTACAAGTTTAAATTCAACTTGGGTATTTAATATAGTTGGAGATTCTCCTCAGCAATGGCTGGGATTAAATTTAAATGCTGTTACAATACCTAACCTTGCCTTTGCTTCAGGATCTTATTTTGATTTTTCCGGCAAAGATATAAATATTCCCGGAAATGTTGCTTTGAATGGAGATACATTCCAGGCGAAGATAGGAAATGAAGATTTTTATATAGTTGGAGCTATTTCAGGGAGCGGTTTGTTTGATGCTACTGCTGATGGGCATCTGGTTCTTACACCTGTGCAGAATGTTCCTTTGCTTTATCCTGTTGGTGATGGTACAAATAACGAATCCGTTACTATTACGTGTCTTAACTTGCCATCTCAAAATATCGGTGTGAAAATAAATGACACTAACGAAGCTTCTTCATATTTGATATGGGATATCGATGGAGAGTCAAATTTGAATGCTACTGCACTATTTAGATTAGATAAATCAGCTCTTGGAAATTTGGAAACATTCGTACACAGTATGATGCGCCACTTTGACGGTAGCAGGTATGTTCCGTTTCCGAATGATAATGTTACTATTTCAGATATGGAAACCTATTTTAATATAACAATTACTTCGATAAACCAATTTTAGAGAAAAATATGAAATATATAATTACATTTATAATTGGATTAGCACTATCTATCGGAGCGATTGCCCAAATAGGTGTCTTTAATTCAATTATAACTACTAATGAGATAGAAAATGTGCAAGCGACTTCCTTTCAATGTGGAGGGACTATTGCTTTATTGGTAACAGATCCGGATGTTACCGAATGGGGTATATGCTGGAATTCTACAGGCACACCTACAACTGCCAACCAGACTTCTTCTGCAACCGGAACTATGCGAAATGGTTCTTTTACATTAACAGCATCAGGTATACCGGTTTATGGCAACCCTTTTCATATCAGAGCTTATGCAATTAACTCTGATGGCACATTCTACGGAGAAGAAGTATACTTTAGCGTGGTACCTACTCTTCCGGAATGGGGCTTAATTGCTTTAGCATCATCATTCTTAGTAGCTGGTGGCTGGTTCCTATACAGGAGGGTATTCTAATGAAAATAATGATTTATTTAATTTTACTTTTTGTAAGTATAAATCTTTCTGCTCAGAGTGTTAGTATCTCAGAAGATGGCTCTGCACCTGATGCAAGTGCTTTGTTGGATATACAATCCTTAGATAAAGGAGTATTATTTCCAAGATTAGATTACTACAAAATAGCAAATGCAACGAATGGACTTTTTGCATATATAGAAGAACATGGCTTTAACGGGAATGGAACTTTTTACGGATACTTTGGTAACGCATGGCACTCCGTAAATAAATGGGGGCAGTCTGGTAGTAATATTTATTATAACAACGGATATGTAGCGGTAGGCATTACTCCTACTAATTATGTCCCTCTAAAAGTTGATGGTGGTATTTTATTGGCTGATGGTGCAACCTCAACCACTCCCGGACTATTGTTTTATGATGATCTTACAAACACAATGTGTTTTTACGATAATAATGGTGTAAAACAGGAGCTTGGTGCTAATAATGTTACTGCGACTTATGCTGCACCTATTTTAGCAAATACCGGTGCAATTCTAGTAGGTCTTCAACAACAACTTACGCCTATATATGAACAGCCTGTAGTTTTTCCTCCTGTTATTCTTGATTATGATACTACTTATGTTGACTTGTATGATGCACGAGATACTTTAGGGCAGGGTTTTATATTAAAAGGTAAAGCCGGAATTGGGATGGATTGTAACAATGGTGAAAATTTTGGACAAGAGCTTATCAAACTTAAAGAAAACAATCTTAGATTATGTTTTGATGATAATAGTGATGATGCTACAAATAATAATTGGATTATAGAAGCTAATCAATCATCCAATGGTGGTAAAAACTATTTAGCTTTTGGAGACTTTACCGATTCAACTTATAATTTTGTTATAGAAAGGCAAAATCGCAATTATGCTGCATATCTAAAAGGTGCTAATTTAGGGCTTGGTACTCAATTTCCTCAGAAGCAAATGCATCTAACTTATCCGTCTGCGGTTACGCTGCGTTTGGAGCAGGACGAAACAGATGCAAATACGGCTCAAACTTGGGACATTAGCTTTGATGAAACCGGAATTGCATTGTATGATGTGAGTAATTCAGACGCTAATCCGGTGTTTATAGCAAATGGTGTTGCTAATGCTGTCTATATCAATGCAGCTGGTAACGTTGGCATTGGAACAAATGCTCCTACTCGTGCCTTGCATGTGAATGGTGCAATAAGGTTAGAGCCTCAAGATTCTACCCCTGCTAATCCGAGCAAAGGAGACGTTTACTTTGATGACAACGATGACACAATGAAATGCTACGACGGCACTCAATGGCAAAACCTTTGGTAATATAAATTAAGGAGTTTGGAAACAGACTCCTTTTTTTTGCTTAATTTGTAACCTTTGAATACATTTGTGTGTCTATAAAGCACTATGAAAAAAATTCTGTCATATATGATGATAAATGTAATCTTGCTGGGGTCAATAGCATCTCCGGCAATTTTTTCGTATATGCAGAAAAAAATTAAAAAAGAAGTAAAAAAATCTATTTTGGCTGGTATTCCGGAAGAAGATTTAAGTATTATTAGACTGTCTGATATACAGATGCAAGATGTTAGGATATTTAGCTATGTAGAAGCTCATGAATTTTTGTACTATGGCAAAATGTACGACATAGTTCGCTCTACAAAAGTTGGGGATACTACAATCTTCCATTGCATATATGATGACAAAGAAACAAAGTTAGTTGAAAGATTTTCCGACCTTGCTAAAGGTGTTAAAGATAAGTATGGTCGCGTACTTAATAATATGATGGATAACTTGCTTAAAGTAAAAGTAATCTACAAAGCTTTTACTTTATACTACGAATTTCTTACTGAAAAACATTTTACGATTAGATTATATACCCCTTTAAATACATATCTAGATGTACCCGTTCCTCCTCCTAAGTTATTTTAATTACATACTAAATTTTTATAATAGAGTATAGCTATACTAAGTACAAAAGACTGAAGAGTTGTCTTATAAGGTAACCCTTGATTTGTGCTGAATGTGTTTACTGCTGAAGAGTAAGTCCAGAAATATGCTCTGCAGAGTTGTAAGGCTATAATTGTTAAGAATAAATAGAGCATAGAACCCAAAAGTGTGTGCTCTATTGACGTGTGTATGGCTTGTTTACAGATAACTAAAAAAAAACAACTTAGGTAATAATAAAAATGAAGATATTACTTTGTATTGCAGCGCTTGCTGTGATATCACTTACTAACGTAAAAGCTTCTGAAAGCGAAGCTGATACCATCAAGACTTTCAGATTAGGTAAAATAACTGTTACTGATACCAAACTAAAAACAAAGAATATTAGAGAATCAAAATTCTCTGAAGTCAAATATTATGAATTGCAGAGGTCAGATGCACCTTCGCTTTCTGATATAAAAGCATTTATCCCTACGGCGAATACACGCACAACCTCCATGGGTGAAACTCAGCTTTACGTGCGTGGTGCGGGAGATCGTCAGTTGGGACTTTACTTAGATGGAGCGCTGCTGAATGTGCCATGGGACAATAGATTTGACCTTAATTTCCTTCCCGGTGACATCATTGGCGAGCTATCGGTTAATAAAAATGCCTCTTCTTCACTTTACGGAATTAACGTGTTAGGTGGTGCGATTGATATTACAACCGCAGAAAGAAAAGAAAATGGTTTTGGTGGCTCATTAAAATTAGTTGGGGGAGAGGGAGGAGCTTTCTCTATTTCAGCAATGCAGGATGGCAAAATTGGTAATTTGAATTATATCGTTAATTTTTCAAGGACCGGACAAGACGGTTTTATGATGGCGGACAATGACGAAGGTTTGCTAAATCAAAATCCTGATGATGATTTACGTACAAACTCTTATATGTTTAGAAATAACTTTTTTGCTCGCGCCGAATATACCATTTCAGATATGACAAATCTTGGTCTTACTTTTATAAATACGTCAGCTGAGTTTGGTAATACCCCTGCTACAAATGAAGAAGTAAAACAAAGATTCTGGAAGTACCCGGAAAGAAAAAGAAGTATGATTATTCTTAATGGAGAGCAGTTCTTTGACAAATCAAAAGACTGGTCTTTGAAACTTACTGCATGGGGTGACTTCTTCAAGCAAAAATTAGATGAATATGAAGATGCGACTTACTCTGCTTTGGACCAAAGCGTAAAAGATGAAGATGCGACTTTTGGTAGTCGCATTACTTTAAACTATAATGTTACAGATAATTCTTCAATCTCTTATGTTTTTAATAGTATAAACTCAGACCATGATAAAACTACAAATCAGGAAGATGCACTTAAATTTACTCAAAACAGCATAAGCACAGGTATGCAGTTTACCTCAAAAATCGGAAGTCTTGAGTATGCCTTAGGTGGGACTTATGATTACTTCAAAACACCTAAAACAGGGGAATATACAGAAGCAGAAGGCAAAACATTTGATGATTTTGGAGTGTTTGTTACTTTAGATTACTCTATAAATGAAAGCCTGACTGCTTTTGCTAATTCGGGAAGGAAGTCCCGCTTTCCGACTATGCGAGAATCTTATGATGAGTCCTTAAATAAGTTTATATATAATCCGGATTTACAACCGGAAACAGGTATTCTGTCAGAAGTTGGTTTAGCTTATATCTCAGGTAGGTTTTCAGCTCAGGCATCTTTTTTTGCAAATCTGTATGATGATATGATTGAAAAAGTAAAAGTTGCCGGAGATGAACAACAGAGAAAAATGCGAGCTAACTTAGCTGAAGCTACTATAACAGGTGTTGATTTATCTGTTGCCGCTAATGTTAGTAAATTTCGACTTGGTGGTTATATTACATATATGAGTGGAGAAGGCAAATTAGAGGGTGAGGATGTTAAGTTAAATAACAAACCTGAAATACTCTCCGGTATGCACTTGAGCTACAATACTTCTTTTGGCTTGTTGTCACAAATTGAATTAGATTATCGCGGTAAGCAATACGAAGATAATATAGAAATAGACGGTGCTGCGTATATCAATTTTAGATTGGGCTATACATTTACTCAGTTAAGCGTTTTACTTCCTGAGGTATTTATTCGAGCAAATAATGTATTTGATACATTTAGATATTCTCAACTTGGCATGCCTGAGGCGGGAAGAAGCATTAGTGGCGGTGTTTCGCTAAGGATGTAAAAATATTTACAGATATATAAAACTCTCTTCTGTCTCCGATATAAAATAAGTATCGGAGATTTTTTTTAGTAAAACAGAATAAACCCGGATTTGTCATTAGATGTCATCATAGTACTGTAAATGACCGTATAGCCAAGGAGCATGCTTACTTCCTCTGTAAGAAAATATTACGTAATTGCCTATTGAACATGGGTTTCAATCCCTTGCCATTTACTGACTTTAGAGCTTCTCCATCTTCTCAAATGACATTTTTGGGTTTATTATTATAACTCTAATGGACAGAGTTTAGTTTACAGTCTCGCATTACATAAAAAAACCTGCTTCGGTTTCTGACCAAAGCAGGTTTTTTATTGGCGGTATTGCACTGAGGATGTCAAAATACGTATGATATATCTCTGTTGTAATAAAACTTCAGAGATGTATTATACAATTTAATCTATTAATTCTGATGGATTTATTTTAAACTGTAACATATTTGCAGTTTTTCTGCCTCCGTCACCACCTTTTCTCTGCATTGTAATTCTACCAATTTTTATACTTCCTCTAGGAGTTACCTCCACATTTCCATTCCCAAAATGATTTAGACAATAGTTCATAGGCTTAAGAGCCCAATAATGTTGTTCCAATTTTTGAATAACTAAAATCCATTCTGCCGCAAATTCACCACGACCTTTGAGTATATCACTTACAATCAATAATTTATTTTGATCTATCCATCTGATTAATTTTTCTTGTTCTTCCTGAGCAAACTCATCAATAAACATTCTTCTTTTTTTATTGTCTCTAAGATTTGAACTTGTTGGTGGATTTTCACCAGTAAAACTTTTTAAAGTATCTACAATTTCCGTTGGAATATCCCATAGTGTTGCATAAGAGTCTACCCATCTTTTATCTATTTGATTAAACCCTTTTGGATTACTAACTAATTTAACTTGAATGTTTTGAGCATCAATTGCTTTTTTCAATTTAATTGTGATTTGTACTTGGACATCAGTTTTAAAGCCTGATAGTTTAATTGCCTCTACATATTCAATTTCATCTAATAGATATCCCATAATTATTAACCAATTTTGGGCATCGTTATCTATTTTCCAATTGTTGAATTTTGTAACAACCGCTTCTTCATTTCGGAAACCATCTTTTGCTGTTTTTGAACCTAATTCTTGTTTCTCAGTCATTGTTGTTTATTACCTTTGCGATATTAATAGCTATATACTGAAGTACGTTGACAGTCACACTGTTGCCAAATTGCTTATAGGCTTGCGTTTGAGTTTTGTGTATTTTGAAATTTTCTGGAAAACCTTGTAAACGAGCACATTCTCTGGTAGATAGCTTTCTAATTTTGTTTTCTATTTGATACAAACCTGTTTTTGATCCTATGCCTCCACCGTATGCTGAAAGGGTAATCGCATGACCTGCAGGGTGATATATTCTTTCTCCCTGACCGCCTTTGTTTACTTTACCTATTTGAATAGGCCTGTTGAAATATTGAAAATTGGTATTAAATAGTCCATTACCGTTTATTCTTTTGTAAATATCAATATCATTACGTTCTATAATTTTAGCATCAGGAGAACTTTCTAAAATATCCAAAACCGCTACTTCTTCATTAGTAGGGTTGGGGAAATGAAAAGATGAAGATTCTATGTCGTTTCTGAAAGCTACAATGTAAATTCTTTCTCTATTTTGTGGGATTCCAAATTTGTTAGAGTTAAGGATTGAATGGTAAACATTATATCCCAAATCAGTTAATGTCTTGTGAACGACTTTGAAGGTATTACCATTATCATGCTTTGCAAAGTTTTTTACGTTTTCAAGGAACAGTACTTTAGGGTTATGATGTTTAACTATTCTTGCGACATCAAAAAACAAAGTCCCTCTAGTATCTTCAAAGCCTTTTTGTTTGCCTGAAATTGAGAATGCTTGGCAAGGAAAACCTGCACATAAAATATCATGGTTAGGTATGTCTTGTTCTTCAATTTCTGTAATATCTCCTGATGGATAAATTCCGAAATTGTTCGAGTAGACTTCTGCTGCATGCTTGTCCCATTCTGAAGCAAATACACATTTACTGTGCAATGATGATAATGCAAGATGAAACCCGCCTATTCCCGCAAATAAATCAATAAATTTGCTGCCATGAAGTGTATGTGTAGTAGAATCGGTATTTATCATTTTTTTAATGCAAAACAATTTAATAAATATTATACAAATATATTGATTATTCGTTGTATAAAAACATAAAAAAACCTGCTTCGGTTTCTGACCAAAGCAGGTTTTTTGTATGAGTGCGGAAGGGGGGACTTGAACCCCCATGCCCGTAGGGCACTACCCCCTCAAGATAGCGTGTCTACCATTTCACCACTTCCGCTTGATAAGGGAATACAAAAATATATCTTTTCGTGATATTGTGCAAGTATATTTTGTGCTCTAAAATTATAATGTAATTTATTATGCATTTTACGAAAAAAAGATTTGCTATATATTCCGAATATTCTTAAGTTTGTATCTCACTAAGCGAGACAGGGCACTAGAGGCTCTGCTTAGTTAAGTGGTGACGTGGCCGAGTGGCTAGGCAGCGGTCTGCAAAACCGCGTACGGAGGTTCGACTCCTCTCGTCACCTCTTTTTTTGTATCTACTCACGAATATCAGGTATATAATATGGGAACTACTTCTGATCTTAGGGCTGGTGCCATTTTGAAATTCAATGGCCAAAACTGCCAAGTGATGGAGTTCGAGCATAGAACACCGGGCAAAGGTCAAGCTTGCTACCAAGTTAAAATGCGTAACTTGAATACAGGTAAAATCAATGAGAATAGGTACCGCTCCGGCGAGTCTATCGAATTTGTACGTGTAGAGCGTCACTCATTCCAGTACCTATATAATGATGGGGAAGCGTATTATTTCATGAATAAAGAAACTTATGACCAAATCCCTATGCAGGCTGATGCTATTGGCGATATGGCTCGTTTCATGAAAGAAAATCAAGATGTAGACATGATGTTTGAAGGCGACACTGTGCTTAGCATGGAGCTACCTTCTCACGTTCACTTAGAAGTTACTTATGCTGAACCGGGTGTTAGAGGCGACACTGCCACTAACGTTACTAAACCTGCTACTTTAGAAACAGGCGCGGAAATTAACGTTCCGATATTTATCAACGAAGGCGATAAAATCGTTGTTGATACTCGCACAGGTTCTTACGTAGAGAGAGTAAAAGGCTAAGCCAAAAATATAATTGCTTGTTAAGCGTGTTTTTTGTATTATCGTACAACTAAAACACGCTTTTTTTATATTTATAGGCGATTAAATATGGATATTAAAAATATCGAAAAACTTGTAAAAATCTTTGATGCAAGCTCTCTTACCGAACTTTCTATAGAGGAAGACGGTACTAATATATATATTTCCAGGCACAAAGAGATAGTGACAACTGCTCCTCAGCAGTTAGCAATGCCGGCTGCTCAAATGCCTGCACAATATGCAACTCCCGTGCAAAATGCACCTGATTTTAATGCTGCTCCTGATACTCCTAAAGCAATAGAAGGACATCAAATATGTTCGCCTATCGTTGGGACTTTTTTCTCAGCTCCATCTCCTGATTCAGACCCTTATGTAGCAGTTGGCGACAAAGTAAAAGTTGGTCAGGCTCTTTGCATCGTCGAAGCTATGAAAGTGATGAACGAAATCGAATCAGATAAAGCAGGTACTATTACTGAAATTTTGATTGAAAATGCTCAGGCAGTAGAGTACAACCAACCATTATTTGTCATAAAACCGGAATAATCAATAATATGATAAAAAAAGTTTTAATCGCAAATCGTGGTGAAATTGCACTAAGGATTATTCGTGCCTGCAAAGAGCTGGGAATCGGCACTGTGGCAGTTTATTCCGAAATAGATAAAACCTCGCTCCATGTAAGATTTGCTGATGAAGCAGTCTGTATAGGGCCGGCGCTCGGTTCAAAAAGCTACTTGAATACAAAAGCTATACTTTCCGCAGCGGAAATCACTAATGCAGATGCTATTCATCCCGGCTATGGTTTCCTTGCCGAAAATGATAAATTTGTAGATATGTGTACTAAGCACGGATTTAAATTTATAGGCCCTTCTGCGGATGCTATTCGTAGAATGGGTAATAAATCAGTGGCAAAGGATACAATGAAGGCAGCAGGCGTACCTGTTGTTCCCGGTAGTGATGGCATAGTCGCAGATGTAAAAGAAGCCAAATCAGTAGCAGATGCTATAGGATACCCTGTGATGCTTAAAGCAGTAGCAGGCGGAGGTGGTAAAGGGATGCGTGTAGTTAATAGCGCTGACCAGTTAGCAAATGCTTACCTTAATGCAAGCAACGAAGCTGCGACTGCTTTCGATAATCCTGATATATATATTGAAAAACTTGTGGAAGGCTCTCGACATATAGAGATTCAAATAATTGCTGATAGCTTTGGTAATACTATTCATCTTAATGAAAGAGAATGCTCCACTCAGCGCCGTCACCAAAAGCTAATAGAAGAGGCTCCTTCGCCTATTATCACGCCGGAATTGCGTCGCCAAATGGGAGAAATCTCTGCTGCCGGTGCGAAGGCTGTAAATTACGAAGGCCCCGGCACTATTGAGTATTTAGTGGATGCTGACCTCAATTTCTACTTTATGGAAATGAACACAAGAATACAAGTAGAGCATCCCGTTACTGAAGAGTCTATGGATATTGATTTAATCAAAGAACAAATTTTGATTGCTGGCGGAGAAAAGTTATCTTTGAGAAACACTGAACCTGCAAAACATTCTATAGAATGTAGAATTAATGCAGAAGATCCGGATAGAGACTTTATGCCGACTCCCGGCACTATCGAAAGTCTTAATTTCCCGGGTGGCAGAGGTGTCAGAGTTGATTCGCATATATATGCGGGGTACGTGGTGCCGCCAAATTATGATTCGATGCTGGCAAAGCTTATTACTTTCGCTCCCACAAGGGAAGAAGCTATTAAAAAGATGAGCCGTGCCTTAGACGAATTTATAATCGAAGGTGTAAAAACTACTATACCTTTTCACAAGGCTATGATGAAAAATCCTGACTTTATTGCAGGTAACATAGATACAAAATATTTGGAAAGAAATGATTGGAAGTCTTTCTAATATATTTATTTAATAACCTTATTTCGGAGTATAAAAAATGAACTTTCCGGAAAACTTAAAGTATACTAAAGATCACGAATGGATCAAAGTAGAAGGCAATATCGGTACTATCGGCGTAACTGAGCACGCTGCAAGCGAACTTGGCGACGTTGTTTATGTTGATATTCCAGATGCAGAATTAGAATTTGCTGCTGAAGAAACTTTTGGTACTATCGAAGCTGTTAAAACTGTTGCTGATATGTTTGCTCCTGTAGCAGGCAAAATCACTGAAGTTAATGAAGCTTTAGAAGGCGCACCTGAAACAGTAAACAGTGATCCTTATGGCGAAGGTTGGATCATCAAAATCGAAATCAAAGATTTAGCTGAATTAGATAATTTGATGGATGTTGCGGCATACAAAGAATTAATCGGCTAATACCTTTTTGTAAGTGATATAAAAAAAGCTCACTAATATATTCTGATTAGTGAGCTTTTTCTAGTAATTATATGATTTTTTTACAATTATCTAACTACGGCTAGCTTTGCCATAGCAGTAATATTTCCATTGTGCAAAATAATAATGAAATAGGAGCCTGAACTAATCTGATATGGTAGCTGCAAGTCAATTTCTTTATTGCCTTCATTTAAATATTCAGCAGGGAAGTCAATATTGATAGAGTTGCCGGATAAGTCAGAGATAGAATAAGAATATTCACCCGGATCTAAAACTTCATATCTGAGATGAATTAACTCACTGGAACTAATTGGGTTGGGATAAATAGATATTTTAGAAACTTTTTGATTGTATTCTTCTACAGAAGACTCTTGCTCTATAGTTGCATAAGACTTGTTAAAAGTGACCATTCCTCTTTGTGGGCTGTAAAAATCGGAATCATCTATCAGTGGAAACATATCAGGAAATCCTTTGTAATCTATTTCATAGAAAGTCTGTCCATTATCTTCACTAATAAATATAGATCCAAGCAAAGTCAAGAATATATGCCCATCATCAAAAAAATTTACCTTCTTTATAAACTGTGAATGGATATTCGTAAATACAGTATCGTATGTTTTAGCAAAGTCAGAAGTCTTACACAGTTGGGTAGTCAATCTGGATTCAGTGACTGTGTCACCAACAGGATTTATAACTTCAGTAGAGAGGTGGTAGTTTACAGAATAATAAAATGAATTGCTGTTTGTTTTTACTACATTTCGTATTGTCTTATTAGCATTTTCTACTCCCAAATCCCAAGTGATACCACCATCAGTAGAAAGAATTAAATGACTATCTTCCTGATAATAAAAATTAGGAAGTTCTATATTTGTTCTTCTTATTTTTTCCAAAACAGTGATACAAGTGTCACCAAAAAGGAAAGCACGGTGAGTATACACATCTTTTCTATCATATAGAGTAGAGTCGTAGTTATATTTAATTATGTTTTTAGTCCAAGTATTGCCTTTATCAGTACTAATCGCAAAAGTATCAGGCCATACAACACACGCAAGATTGCCTTTGTCTAGGCATATATCGCCCATGATATAGTTGGTGTCAAACGGGAAAAAAGACTTTCCCCAGGTTTCCCCATAATCAGTACTTTCTAAAATTCTGTCATTTTTAGCCTGAGCCCAAATAACACCATCACCTAAATCCAGTAGTTCAATAATTTCATTTTTGGGAACATTAGAGAGACTGTCAGAATAGTAAACAGTCTTCCAGCTTTGCCCGTAATCAGTAGTCTTTTCTATTTCGATATATGGGCTTGAAGTAAAGTTCGGGGAATGAGTTTTAATAAACGTATTCGAATCCAAAGCTAAAACTATTGTTGGCCCACTTAAATGTGAACCTGTTGGATGAAACTGCAAAACATCAGAGATAGCGACATACAAAGAAATCACAAACAAAATGAAGAATAAAATAAACTTGTGTATTGAATTTAGCATTATGAATCTCCTGAATTGGATTTGTATAATATTGAACATAATTCGGCTATTCAAATTATTGCCGAATTATGTAAAGAGTTTATTATTTCGAAATAAGTATCTTGTTTGAAGTTATCGTTTGACTATCTTTTGTCAGATTTACAATATAAGTACCATTGTTTAGCTTACTAACATCAAGTTGATTCACATTTTGACTAGTAATAGTGTAAGAAGCAACTTTATTGCCTAGTAAATCAACTATCTCTATATTATATTTTTGATTGTCAGAACTATTTAAAAGTTTGCTAGTAATTTCATTACTAGCAGGGTTTGGTGATATGTTTAAAGTAACAGATTTATTTATATCTTGTAAAGTGTTTGCCTCTTTGATTTTATACATATCATATTCATAATCAATATTTGTGCATGAGTATTCACAAAGCTGACTTGGGCAGTCAATTTGAATATTTTCATAATTTTCCAAGTTGGTTTTATGAGCATATCTTACAAACTGATATTTATCAGGCTCAATAACTGGTACTGAAGTCATAGCTTCCCATTTTAAAGATAATTCGTAGAAACAGCAAACATCTCCTGGACATGCTTGATGGAATTCGTTGAAATGAAATTTTATAAGGTTGCTTAATGTTCTATCTGAAGTGTTTTTTATATTAATTTTTCCTGGACTAATAGTGCCGGGATCTATCCACTCTATTGGGTGTGCTGATTTTAATATATTCACGTATCTGTCAGGATCTGATGAAAAGTGATGAGTGTAACAACTGGCTTTTGTAGAAATAACAGAACCATTATATACCTCTCCATCTTTGTTAGAAAGGTGCTCAGTTAATCTGATTTCCAAAAAAGTTCTAAGATCTATATCTCCAAAATCTCTTGTATGGTGAGAAGGTAGTTTTTCTTTGAAGTCATGCTCGCAGTGAGAAATACCGTCAGGATATTTGACCGCATAATCAGCTATAGAAACATGAAGTCTTCTGTACGTATCCATAGTACTGAAAAATGAGAATGTAACATAGCAACCGCATGGCAAGGTGATATCTGCTTGTTTAACTGCACCCCAGTATAGTATTTCATCTATTACTTCAGAACAAGGTGCTTGTGGGTCTGAAACAAGTTGGGCTTTTGCATTTTGTGGTGTAATTACAAAAAATAACATGGTAACACATAAGAGCATTACATTAATAAAATTTTTCGTCAGGATTCCCTTCCTTATTTTAATAGATTGGTTTAAATGGCATTTGCAGATGCCGTTGATAGAGGGTTGGCGTGTACACTTATTGTCCAATCCTCTTTTTTTATTCAACCGATTAAATAAAAACGTATAAATTAATATGGCGTGTCGTTTTGAACACTTATCATGTTATTAATATACAAAAGATAATTAGAATAAAAAAGAAATAAAGAGATATAACAATAATAATATTATGACAGGAAGTATATAATATGATGTTAAAAAAGCTCACTAATATATTCTGATTAGTGAGCTTTTTTTAGTGTTATCTGATAAAATGGATATGTTATCTGGAATATTATAAAAATTAAGGTGATAACCTATCTATTTGCCAAGTATTATCTTCTTGCAGTATAAACCTGAATCTATCATGAAGGCGGCTTTCTCTGCCTTGCCAAAATTCAAATTTTTCGGGTTTTAGGATATACCCACCCCAGAAAGGAGGTAGTGGCACATTTGTTTTATATTTTAGTGTAAGTTGTGCTACTTTCCTCATCAAAGTAAATCTGCTTTTCAGCACTTGTGATTGGTCTGAGGCCCAGGCACCAACACGACTTGTGTAGGGTCTTGTCTGGAAATATAAATCAGAATCTTCGGCGGATATTTTTTCAACTGTGCCGTTAATTCTAATTTGTCTCTCGTACTTGTCCCAAAAGAAAAGCATAGATGCTTTGGGATTGTTTTGTAGTTCCTTTCCTTTTTGGCTTTCGTAATTTGTAAAGAATATAAATCCATCTTCTGTATACTGCTTTAGTAGTACTATGCGGCTGTCAGGCATGCCATTGCTATCAACCGTAGAGACTGCCACAGCGTTAGGATCTACAAATTCTTTACTTTCCACTGCTTCGTCAAACCAAATTTTAAACTGCTCTATCGGATCCTTTTTAATAGAATCTTCGTCTAACTTAAATTTTCCGTAATCATGTCTTATGTCAGATATTGACTTTTTCCATTTCATTTCTTACCTCGCTTATGTAATACAGATGCAAAATAGAACAAAATAAAAGCAGTTAAAATTATTTTTTTGAAACTGCTATTCTGCAAGTTTGATTTCTCAATTATTTACTACTTGTAAATCACCCAAGTGGATAGTGTCTTGCCAATAATTCCTGCCGACAAACATACCTATTCCATCACCTTGCACGTTCCAGTCTACATTTAAGCCACCTATACTGAAGAAGTCAAAGTCATTACCATTATTGCTATTATCAAGAAAGTCAAAGTATGCTATGTCAGTAATTTGCACTTTTAAATAATAGGTTTCGTCCCCAACATAGCCCCAAAAATCATCAATCTGCACAACTGATTTGCCTCGAGGAAGAGTAAAATATCTGTTAGAATAATAATAGTCATAATTAACTTGTCCTGTTTGATAAACGTAATCAGAACTTCCTTCGCAGTGCCCCATTAAGTAATATGTAACCCAGTCGCGGTTATTCGCAATTAAATAATAGCTAGATATATTTATCACATCGGAAGGGGGAATCGTTGTTTGGGCTGTTGCCTTTTTACCTTTCCACTCAGCTACTATAGTGTAGGTTTTGCCTGCAACTCCTTCAAAACCAGTTGCGCGATATTTATTTTGAAATAGATAAACCAGATCCCACCGATTAGTGCCATCTGTAATGTAAGCTTTCACATCATGTATATATGAATCTTCTTCCGTAGAGCTTCCTAATACAGGTAATGTCTTAGAGATATTTACTTCTAAATCATAAGAACCTGCTTCTACCATTGAAAAAATAACCAGTTGTTCTACATAAGGTATTACAGCATCATCTAAAGTCTTCTCGCATGCAGAAATAGAAATCAATAGTATTATTAAATATAAATATTTCATCATATTGCCTATATTAAAATTTAAAACTTAAACCAAAGCTTGGAATAAACGGAAAAAGAGTGATAGTCTTCAGTTTGGTAACCGGTTGACTGTTGGAGTTACCTTCATAATCGAAATAGTCCGGCCATTCTTCATCTAAATACATAGCAAAAGGATTCAATCTATTATATACATTATAGAGATTGATTGATAACTCAAAAGGGAGTCCAAACCATTCGTATTTATACATGAAATTCATATCTAACTTATGATAAGCAGGCATCCTGTGTTCATTTCGTTTAGAATAAACATAATTGGATTCAGAATAGCCGTTAGTATTAGTGTAGTACTTTCCTGTAGGCATTGTATATGCCTGGCCTGTGCCGTAAACCCAAGTAAGCCCGAGTTCCCATTTTTTACCAAGCTTATAGGCAAGGACTACGCTAATGTCATGCCTTCGGTCATAGCGGGGAGAAAAGGGTTCGCCGCCGTTTAACTCAGCAAATTTTCTAGTAGTCCAGGCTAAAGTATATCCTACCCAGCCTGAGAATTCTCCTATTTGCTTATGGAGAAAGAACTCAATGCCATATGCTTTGCCACTTCCTGAAACTAACTGATCTTCAATAGTTGCTGTTTCAAAGAACCTGACAGTATCACTATATTCGTATAGATTGTTCATGTGCTTATAGTAAGCTTCCACTGAAAATAGGTATTTATCTTTTGCGAAAGTAGTCTGATAACCCAAAACAGCTTGCCATGAGTCGGCAGGTTTAATCTTGTCATTTACCGGCATCCATGCATCAGTCGGTAAAGTCAGTTCAGAACGCAACAAAAGGTGCATAGGTTGATGACACCAAGCCAAAGCACCTTTCAATATGTTTTGATCACCTAAATCATAGGTAGCAGATAGTCTTGGTTCTGCGTTGAAATAAGAGCCTGAAGTGAAGTAGTTTGCCCTTATCCCTATGTTAGCAGTTAAGGCGTCAGTGGCAGTCCACTCATCTTGCAAGTACCAAGATATATCAGAAGAATTAATATTCCTACCATTGTTTAAGGCCTTATCAATTTCTTCTGAAAGACCTTTTAAAGTATTCACCTTAAATTGGTGATAAATGGCTTCTATACCTGATTTGAATTTATGATTTTTCGTTGGAAAGTATTCTGCTTCAGCTTTAAGCATAAAGTCTTCTATACCGCTTTGCGAATTGATGCTCTTGCGGTTATTTTCTAATTCAGAAGTAAAATTGTAATTTGTATAAATAAACGAGAAGTTTGTAAATAGCTTGGAAGATGCAATGTGTAACCATCTTATATTAGCTGTTTTATTGCCCCAGAAAATAGAATAATTTTCATCATCGCTGTTATCGTCTTTATCTTCAGGAGCATTGAGAACATCATTACCAAAGTAACCACTTAGAAATAGTCTGTCGTCTTTACCCAGTTGGATATTAGTTTTAGCATTAAAGTCATAAAAGTAATACTGTGGTGCATCCTCTGTTCCTGATAGAGCAAGCATTAAATCCAAATACATCCGCCTCCCCGAAATCATAAAGGTCGAGTTATCACTTAAAGGACCTTCTAATGTAAGCCTGGAACTGACCATACTTATACCACCTTGACCTGTAAGCTTTTCCTTTGTTCCTTCTTTCATGCTAAGGTCTAACACTGACGAAATACGGCCGCCGTACTCTGCAGGGAAAGCCCCTTTGATTAGGTTGACATTTTGAATTGCGTCAGAATTAAATGAGCTTAGGAAGCCACCCAAGTGAGAAGGGTTGTAAACTATTACACCGTCAAGAAGTGTTAAGTTCTGGTCAGGACTGCCGCCTCTCACATACAAACCACTTGATAGTTCGGAATTTTGTTGGACTCCCGGTAGCAGTTGTAGAGTTCTAAATATATCCGTTTCACCACCTATAGAAGGCATTTTACTGATAAACTCAGTGCTAATTTCTACAGAGCTGATAGTCTTTGTCGATGTAAGCTCTCTTTTAGCTTCAACTGTGATTTTATCTGTCTGAGTAGTTTTATCTTCCATGTCTACTTGAAGAGAAATATTTTCTTCTTCCATTTGAATATCTATCACAGTAGGGAATTTATCTACTCTCGAAAAAATTAGTTTGTAGCTTCCCTGCTTGACATTCGGTATCGAGAAGAAACCATATTTGTTTGTATATGCCCCGGTAACCGGCTTTGCACCCTCATAAATAGAATCTTTATACAAGGCAACAGTTGCACTTATCACATATTCACCTGACTTCTTCTCCTTAACCGTTCCGGAGATATCTCCGGCAAGCAAGGAATGAGGAGATATTGTCAAAAGACAAATGGAGATTAGCATTAGAAATTGCTTGAATAGCTTAGTTTTGTTCATATTAATATTTTGCATGCAATAGTCCAAATATAAAACTATATAAATGAAAGAAATCTGATACAAAATTATACAAATATCTTGAAACAGCGTTCGAGTATTTATATGTAATTTGATAAAAAACTATTTTTCTTGTGTATATTGACATAAAAAAGGAGCTATTTTGATGAAGTCATTTATTATTCTTTTGCTTTTGGCATTTTCAGTTAGTAACAATGTAGCTATAGATCGGCTTGTTGGTGAAGTGTGGTATGTGGAAGAGTATTTTGAGGATGGAGATTATCTTTATCAAGAATACGAGTTTTCTAAAGAAAATGATTCCATATATTTGCACAAAACTTTCGCAAAAAAGTCAAAAAAATCTGAGCTGTATTTGCTGTCGGAGAATAGAATTACTATCTTACAAAATGCTGTGCATTGTGATTTAGAAGATACTACTTTGAACTTACATATTACAACTCAAGATAGAAATATATATTTTGACTATGACTATACACTGCATGGAAAGAAGCTAAAGATGCGCGATTCATGGATCTATGAAGATGATTCTACATTCAGATTTCAAATAGGCGAGTGGGACTCCGAAAAGTATCTCAAAATATACATGGACACTCAGATAAAAAGGAAGTAATGGTTTATAATACTATACAGTCAAAATCTATACTGAGGCCAATGAAGCACGTGGACTCATGGTTCCTCTCAGCTTACGGCATGAATCTTTATAGAGGGTGTGCTCATAACTGTAGTTATTGTGACGGTAGGGCAGAGAGCTACTATGCACCTGCAAACTTTGCTACGGAAATAGAAGTTAAGGAAAATGCAGGAGATATATTAGATAAAGAGCTAAACCCTACTCGTAAAAGGAAACCTTTTGAAAAGGCATTCTTTCTATTAGGAGGTGGAATAAATGATAGCTATCAACCCGCAGAAAAGAAGTTTGAATTATCTAAAAAAGCCTTAGAGTTAATGCTGAAATATGGTCATGCAGTTCACATCCTGACTCGATCACCTCTTGCTATAAGAGACAGCGAAATCATCAGAGATATTTATCAAAAGCGCGCGGCACTATTTTCTATGAGTTTTTCCACTGCTGATGATAAGCTCGCTAAGATATTTGAGCCTAATGCACCATCACCAACTCAGAAGCTAAAAACTATAGAACACTTTAGAAGTATGGGGATACCTACCGGAATATTTCTGATGCCTGTTATACCATTTGTGACTGACACGCCACAGCAGATTGACTATACCATCAGAATGGCAAAAGAAGCCGGTGCGATGTATGTTGTATTTGGAGGAATGACTCTCAAAGAGGGACGGCAAAAAGAGCACTTTATGAAAGTACTGGATGCAAACTTTCCGGAGTTAGCTATCAATTATGACATGGTTTATAACAAAAACAGATGGGGAAATGCCAACGTTGATTACTACGAATATCTTAATTCTGTCTTTGATCAGGTGGCAGGGCATTACAAAATGCCGAGAAGGATAAATGTTTCCTTAGCTAAAAATATATTCGACCTGAACACAAAAGCAGCCATCATGTTGGAACATTTGGACTATATCTCCAAACTACGAGGACATAAGACGCCTTACCTTCAAGCAGCACGAAAAATCAGATCACTTACTGATTCGTTGGAGACGCTTAAATCTGTCAGAGAAATCAATGGAGTAGGTACATTTACAGCAAAAATAATCCGTGAAATAATACAAACCGGAACATCCACTTACTACGAAAAAACTTTGTAGATAGCAGTTATTTATCTTTTTGGTATGGATGCTCACCTTTGATAAACATTTCAGCTTCGTTTACATCCTCTTCACTACCAAAAATAACAGGTGTTCTCTGATGAATAGAATGCGGTTTGATGCTTAATATTCTTTTTTCTCCATCTATGGCTCTTCCGCCTGCCTGCTCTATAATCATAGCAAGAGCATTAGCTTCATAGACTAATCGTAGTTTCCCATTGGTATAGAAAGAGTCTTTATAGTAAAGGTAAATGCCACCATAATGCAGAGTTCTATGTATGTCCGCCACACCGGTAGCAATGTAACGCAAGGAATAAGGTCGTACGCCATCTTCCGAAAATTCATTTAAGTATTCTATGTACTGCTGGTTCCACTTATGCCATTTATTAAAATAGCCTACATTAGTAGAATATATAGAGCCACGTGAAGGAATTTTCAAATTTTTCTTAGTGAGTAGGAACTCGCCTAAAGTCGGATCATAAGTGAAAACATTAACACCATGACCTGTGGTATAAACAAGGTTAGTAGAAGAGCCATACAATACGTAAATTGCTGCTACTTGCTTATAGCCCTGCTGTAGCAAATCTTCAACTGTGCCTGCAGCATCTGATTTGCTATCTAATCGTTTGTATACAGAAAATATAGTACCGATAGTAATATTTGCATCTATATTATTAGAACCGTCGAGTGGGTCAAATGCTACTACATACTTGCCAAATTTCCCATTATCAGGAATGATAATATCATCATTTTCTTCTGAAGCCATTACACAGACATTGCCGCCTTTGATTAAAGCACTTTTTATGACGTCATTGGAATACGTATCTAACTTTCTGACTTGCTCGCCATGTATATTGGTTTTTTTATCTAATCCTAATATATCGTTAAGACCTGCCCTTCTGACATCTCTGGCTATAATCCTGATAGCAAAAAGAATGTCATGCAAAAGAGCTGAAAAATCACCGGTTGCCTCAGGGTGTAAATCTTCTTCTTCAGCAATGTGATGATCAATAGTAACTAATCTATGAGTAGAAAATGGCATAAGATTGTCCGTTCATTGTTTGCTTATGGTGTAAAGTTACAGTATTTTTCTTTATAAACAAAGTTAGACTCGCAATTTTGCAAAAAATTGTTACAATACGAGCTTCTAAAGGCTCTTAATCATCTCTTGTAGTGCTTTTCTTTTATTTCTTACATACTGTTCAGAGCAAGAAAGCTCATTTGCCAAAGCTTTTGTACCTTTGCTTCTGTTTTTATTAAGATAGTTAAAAATAAAAGAATCCAACCGTGTTATTTTAGGAATGTAAAACTGCGCACCTGCATAAAATTTCAAAAGTTTTCTTACACTTTCTATTCCAATAAGCTCCGATAAATCTTGGAGGTCTTCAGTTAGTTCTTCTGCCCGGATTTCATTAAAAATATCTTTCATCACACAATTTCCTTATTTGGTAGGTAATTATTACTTGTATACGTAATTAAATTGTAGTATATTATATATAAAATTCTATACAGAGTAAATAATGCTATTTGTAGTAATATTTACTTGTAATAATAAGTAAAAAATACTTTTTATGCAAGAAAAAATGGACAATCTTAAAAAAAATATTGGCAGAAGGCTCAAAGAGGTTAGGCTGTTTGCATTTGATGGTCTGACAGTATCTCAGTTTGCTGAAATACTGCACGAAAAGTCTGCCAACATATCAAACTATGAACAAGGCAAAGCTAATATCCCGAATAGAGTGCTTGTAGAGTTATATTACAGAGGTATCAATCCGATATATATACTAACAGGTGAGGGTGAAAAGAGGAGAGCAGAAATAATTGAACAAGTGCAAGACGAAGTAAATATAAATCATTCAAAGCTGCAGTACCTTTTAGGCAAAGCCGATGAAATGACTGCAGTGGCAGGTGATATAATGAAATATGTTAAAGAGCAATCTAAATCAGAAGATGACAGTCAGCAGACTAAGTAAGTTACATGAAGTAAGTGATTATGCACTTTATAATCTTGTCAAAAAATATTCCCAGCAGGAACTGTTGGGGTATACGCATCAACAGAAGAAGTTTGACGAAGCAATTAACGAATGCAAAATCCGCCAAAAGGGAATCTTCAAAAGAGCTAACGAAGATGCCTTCCTTGATTATCTAATCTCAAAAGATACACAGCGGGAAATAGAAAGAACTCTATCACTTGTCTTTGCCAGCAAAGAAGAGATAGAACATATATTGCCGGAAGTAACAAAATTACTGCCGGGTGTTGTTGATTTTTCACAATATCAAGTGTATATGGTTACCGGTGATTCTATGATAAACGCTGGAATTAAAGATGGAGATCATGTCCTGGTAGATAGCAATGCTAAGGCAAAGGAAGATGATATAATTGTAGCCATGTATATGGGCAGGATCTTTATAAAAAGATACAAAGAAATAGATGGTAGTATATACCTCTTTTCAGAAAATCCCAAATTTTCACCTTTCAAAGTATATAGCTTAGATAACCTAAAGATAATAGGCGTAGTGAAATTTCAAATTGCTGCAATTACAAACTGACAATAGTAATAACTATATACAAAAAATCCTATGCTCGTTAGAGAACATAGGACTTATTTCCATATGGATGTGGGCGAGGAGAGAGTCGAACTCCCGACCCCCTGCTTGTAAGGCAGGTGCTCTAGACCAACTGAGCTACTCGCCCGAAGACTTTTCTAAAAAAGAAAAGTACGGCATCTTGAGATTTTTAAATATGTGGGCGAGGAGAGAGTCGAACTCCCGACC
>JBFHIJ010000032.1:0-34967 GCA_041596515.1 Chlorobiota bacterium | reverse complement strand
ATATCTTCTTGATGATATAATTCATAGAAGTGGAAGAGTTTGCCGGATTAGGAGACAAAGCTAGCTCCGGTGATAAATTATGTAAAAGTGGATATTTTGAATCCTCTACTGAGACTAAGTTTTCGTTAGAAAGCCAATACCATCCGTATTCAGACATTAACATAAGCGTTCCATCCGGAAATGCTGCAAGACTATAATCACTATGGTAGAATGGTTTAGTATTTTGCGTTAATACTGTCCATGAAGAATCTTTGATGTCGAAAATCCAATCATCAGAATCAAAGTGATATTCCTTACCACCGTGCATAAACATCCTACCATTTCCAAGAGGTGTCATATAAGGAAATAATCTTTTTGTTGGTGTAAATGATGTTGGGATTTTACTCCATGTAAGACTAGGAATATCAAAAATATATGTATCCTTTTTTTTCAGATTATTGTAGTCTTCGCCACCAAACATAATCAGGGTTGAATCCGAAAACTTACACATGCCATATTTGTTGATATAGACCATTTTATCTTCTTCACCTACAAAAGAGAACTCATTTTTTGAAAAGTCATATTTGTAATATTTAAAACTGTCATATTTATCATCTGCCAGATAAGGATCATACTTAGTACCTACCATAAAACAATCGCCGTTTTCATAATGGAAAAACTTTATATTCTGATTATAGAAATAATTTACCCAGTAAATAGTTTGCACGAATGTCCAAACATTAGTTAATGAATTATATTTAAAAATATCAGCATACATACTATTTGAAGTTGATTTCCAAAAAAGTGTTTCATTATTGCCGATATAATTGCTGGTAATAATTTTCTCACTGCTATCAATTAGAAGAGGCTCAAAAGACCATTTGTCAGTTCTTTTATTATAAATCCACAGATTATTAGATTTTCCTGTACGGAAAGAATTAAAAATGCTGCTTAGCATTTTGTCTTCGCTAATTGGGAACATTCTTCTTCCCAAAGGTTCTGGAGGCACAAAATCTTGCAATACAGTAGTGAAAGAAGTATCGGCTATATCAAATATGTCTACTTTATTGGAATAATCAGTATAAAATACCAGCGTTTTGTCTTCGCCATAGCCATACATATTATATATTTCCGCATGTGTGTCGTAGTGTTTGTTACTTATGTCAGTCCATTTGTTCGTATTTCCATCGAAGAGAAAGTACACTTTAGCATCATATAGCTTTGTCTCTGTAATTAACAGAAACTTTTTATTTCCTAAATTGGAAGCAATAGAGTAATAAAAAGATAGATCTGCTGTAATTGGAGTATCAAATGTTGCTAAGCTGTCCCAAGTGTTTGTTGTGATATCAAATGTCCAGGTAGTGTATGGCTTTTTCTCAGGGTATGAGGTTTCAGGTTGAGTAATCAGCAATATTTTGTTATTATCATATTTAACTATATTGGTAACTTTGTCTTGTTGCGGAGCGTTCCCGGCATTAATGGTTGACCAAGAATTTGTAAAGTAATTGTACAAATATATAAATGCTTCATAGCTTTTATATCCAGTCTCTTTGTGTTTAAAGAAGAGAACTTTGCCGTCATCTATTTGAATTGCATCATATCCAATTAAGTTCCCTATAGAGGTCTTGTTTTTTAACTTTGACCAGTTGTTGCTAGCAAGATCGAATACAAAAAGATCTGTATCGTACGCATAAGAGGTACCGGTTGGTATCTGCTGCTCACCACCATACACCAAAACTTTACCATCTGTCAATGGAGCCATGGAATGATAGGTTCTAGGATAAGGCTTATCCTTGCATTTTACTTCCTGCCATGTAGATTTTTCTACATCGTAAATATATGTATCGTCCAAAGCTGTTAGATGAACTATTCCACCAAACATAAGGAACTTGCTTGTGCCGGGAATATGAGCTAATTCCTGATAATGTGCTAAAGGCAGCGTTTTTGTTTTTTCTTCCCAAATCTGAGCATTTGTAAATGCCGGAATAAATAAGCTAATAGCTATAAGAAATGCGATAGATTTCATAGTAGAACTCTATATTGTTGTTTTATATTTATCAATATACATTTTAAAATATTCATAGTATGTAAATATTAAACGGAGAACAAAAAAAATCCACAGGAATTTAAATTATCTGTGGATTTTAATATAATTCATAGGCTATTCTATATACTATAACCACGTATCAGGGTTTTTAAGATATTCATCAATTGACTCTGCGGCTGTTCTGCCGGCACCCATGGCAAGGATAACCGTAGCACCACCTGTAACAATGTCACCACCGGCAAAAATGCCTTTTTTGTTGGTACGCATTGTTTTTTCATCAACTAAGATATTGCCCCACTTGTTTACGTCCAAGTCAGGAGTGGACTGGCTAATAATTGGATTGGAACCGTTGCCGATAGCTACTACAGCAACCTGCACTTCTATCTCTTCTATGGCTCCATCAATTGGAATAGGTCTTCTTCTGCCAGATGCATCTGGTTCTCCAAGTTCCATTTTCTGAAGTTTGAGAGACTGTAACCAGCCCTTATCGCTTCCGATTAGTTCTGTAGGGCTATGAAGTAATAAAAATTCAACACCTTCTTCTTTCGCGTGGTGAACTTCTTCAATCCTGGCAGGCATCTCAGCTTCTGTCCTTCGGTAGACAATCATAGCTCGTTTCGCACCAAGGCGTAGAGATGTTCTAACTGCGTCCATTGCAGTGTTACCACCACCAAACACAGCTACTGTTTTGCCTTTTATGTCAAACATTGGAGTGTCGTTATTAGGGAAATCATAAGCTTTCATCAAATTAATACGAGTAAGGTATTCATTTGATGAGTAAACGCCGTTCAGATGCTCGCCGGGAATGTTCATGAAGTAAGGCAAACCTGCCCCCACGCCAATGAATGAAGCGTCAAAACGCAGCATTAACTCTTCTAATGTTTCAGTAAGTCCCACGACGTAGTTAGTCTCGAATTTAACGCCCAACTCTTTGAGATTATTTATTTCAGCTTCTACTATTTCCTTTGGTAAACGGAACTCAGGAATACCATACATTAAAACTCCGCCGATAGCGTGCAGAGCTTCTAATACAGTAACATCATGTCCCATTTGGATTAGATCCCCGGCACAGCTCAGACCGGCAGGGCCGCCACCTATAATTGCCACTTTTTTACCGGTTTTTTCTTTTATTTCAGGTAGTTCTGTTTTTCCTTGATTTCTTTGCCAGTCAGCAGCGAATCTTTCTAAGTAACCGATTGCAACAGGAGCGCCTTTTTTGCCTAGGATGCAAAGTTTCTCACATTGCTCTTCCTGCGGACAAACTCGACCGCAAACAGCCGGTAGAGCATTATCCTCTTTAAGAATTTCAGCAGCTTTGCCGAAGTTTTTCTGAGCTATTTGCTCAATAAACTGAGGGATTTTTACACTTACAGGGCAGCCATCTACGCAGAGTGGATGCTTGCATTGGATACATCTGTTTGCTTCTTCTATCGCAGTCTCAACATCATAGCCTAAGTTTACTTCTTGAAAGTTTTTGTTTCTGACATTCGGATCTTGCTCAGGCATTTTATGTCTGGGAATAGCCATTCTATCTTTTTTGCTCAATTCAGCCATTACTTATTCTCCTTCAAACCTGATTTAAACATTTTGTCCATATTGCATTCGTGTTCTTCTTTTGAAATAGCTTCTTGGTCATTATACATGAAATTCCTATTTCGTAAAATATCAAAGTTCACTTCATGGGCGTCGAACTCAGGACCGTCTACGCAAACGAATACTGTTTTATTGCCAACAGTTGCTCGGCAGCCACCGCACATACCGGTACCGTCTACCATAACCGGGTTGAGACTGACTACAGTTTTGATACCAAGCGGACGGGTAAGATCTGCAATGGCTCTCATCATTGGGATAGGGCCAATAGCAAGAACGAAGTCAATTTTTCTTCCGTCATCGAGTAGCTCTTGCAGTTTTTGAGTTACAAAACCGTGGAAACCGTATGATCCATCATCAGTAGTAGGGTAGACTTCGTCAGAAACAGCTTTCATCTCTTTTTCTAAGATAACATGTTCCTTAGATCTGCCACCGATAATACTGATTACATGATTGCCGGCATCTTTTAGAGCTTTAGCAGTAGGGAATGCAATTGCAGTACCTACGCCACCACCGATAGAAACAGCAGTTCCGAAATTTTCTATATGAGAGGCTTTCCCCAGAGGTCCAACAAGATCTTGAATATAGTCACCTGCTTCCAAACTATTAAGCATTTTGGTCGTTTTTCCGACTCCCTGTACAATAATCGTAATCGTACCATCATTAGTATTCGAATCAGCTATTGTTAGCGGTATTCTTTCTCCATGCTCGTGAACTCTAAGTATAATAAATTGACCTGCTTTGCGTTTTTCAGCAATTTTTGGAGCTTCAACTCTAAAAAGTTTGATTTCAGGACCAATATATCTGGCTTCAACTATCTTGTTCATGTTGTCCCCTGAATAATATATTTGTGTGAGTATGATTGTTAATTAGCCGTTAGCATAAATCTAATATAAGAAATAAAAAACAAAATCGTAAAGAATATAGAAGAAAATACTGACTACTATAACTACAAACATATAAGGCTCAGCAATATTTGGCATTTACGAACAATTAAGGAATAGAGTCAAATTGACTTATTTTAAAAACGAAAATAAAGAGTGCTTTCATCTGTGCAAAATTCTAATTGAATAATATCTTTTTTTAATTTTGTTCGTATAAACAGTGTCCATAAAAATATTCAGATGCTACTCATAATTATAAAATAAGGAGCTTAATTTGAAACAGGTATTTTACATTTTGGCATTTCTATTATTTGTATCAACTTTAGAGGCACAAGAGACTCAAGATACTATTCCTCGAAATATGCTAACACACCAAGCGGTGCTTGACAGTTTAAAATTATTTTCCAATAGTCGAGTAACTGCAGGGTTAAATGTTGGTACAACAATTAATAGCAATAGTCAGGCTTTTGGTGATGGAAATGTCACTTTTGGTATGTTCTTTGGTGATATAACTCAACACAGATTGGAGTTCGAGAATCTATTTCAGGTTTCCCAAACTCATGTCGGTATAAACTTTAGGGATTGTATTGGTGAATCCGGAAATAAATTTGATATGATTTCTTTCGAGCTTTCTAATGTAGAGGGGAAGTCTTGGGAGTTATCTACTAATCACATGCTTGGGTTTTACGTCGGTGGAGCTGTGACATGGACAGATATAGATTTAAAATCTGATTTTACAGGTAGTTTCCAAGAGGGCGAGGCTGTAATCTCAGTAAAAGATGATGATTATCTTACGTCGTATAATTTTGGACAAACTTATAAGTGGGGCGTTACATACTCTACGAATGAGACTTTCAATGTTAATGTTGGCTGGGAATCTAATCATGTGCTGCATCACTTCCTGCCATATAAATATTTGTTAAGTAGCATGCTATATGGCTTAGGAGATCAAATAATAAGTGTGGGTAGCGAAGCTATTATCGGCATTAACAACTATTCGCCTATTATAAATTTTGCTATTCGTGGTGCTTATTTCCTACTTTTAGATAATATCAAAGGAAAAGAAATGTACGCTCCTTATAGCGGTTCTCCTACGTTCCATTTTAATCAGTTTAAAGTAGCTCTTTCTTATAGCATATAAGAAAGTAAGCTAACTATCTTAAAGAGTCATTTGGAAAGAATATTGTATCCTTTTTTAAATGGCTTTTTTTAGTTGTGTAGAGTTTATTTTGCAAAAATATATAACATCCATAACCCCGGATATGTCATTAGATGCCATAAAAAGTGCTGGAAATGACCGTAAAATCAAGGAAGCATGCTTACTTCCTCTGTAAGAAAATATTAGTTAATTGTTTATTGAACAATGGGTTTCAACCCCTTTTCATGCAATGACTTTATAACTTTTCCATCTGTTCAAATGACATTTTTGGGATACATAAAGCTACCGCTATTGTTGCAAGGCCATTTCAAACTGAATGATAAAGTAATGATGCTTCCAATCAACATCTTTGATTAGATTATTTAAAGGATATTTATAAATAGCATTTATTCCAACATAAAAAAAGTTCGATACCAAATTTATTCCAATACCAAACACTAAATGTGAACGAAAGCTATTTATGCTCTGTACTGTTTTATCCTCTGACAAGTAAGAATAGTTATTCCCACTGGAATATCTGATTCTTGTTTCTTCGCTTAATATTTGCATTATCTGGTCAGCTTTAGAAGAAAATGCAAATTGACCTGAGAGCCCCAGTAGACCAAAATAATAGGAACCACTATTGACCTCTGCTGGCATATTTCCTAAGCCCCAAATCGGCAGCTCTGTCATCACTGTGCCTTGGAATAGCTTTTCTTTAAGCTTGATAATATTGGCTTCTTTAACTACTCTGGATTGTCCATCATGATCTATAAATGATTTGTTATGGTTTATAGAATGGATTGAAGAAGTTATATTCTGATATCCTATCTGAAGATGTATTGGAAAAGTGTATTTATTTGTATGGATATAAGAAAGTCCAATCTCGAAGAAACTACTGGAAAAGCCATCTGAAGTTTTATTGTTGTCAAAACCACGTTTCATTTCAGGCATGTCATTTTCTAAGTCCCAGTTATCAGAAAAAGGAATCTTAGCACTAAAAAAACCCGGTAAAGTAATATTATTTGCCCGATTAAAGTTATATACTGAGAAGTTATAATAACTGCCTTTAAGCATGTCGGTTGCTACAAAATGAGGAAAGTATTCAAAATATTCTTCGGGGCTATATTCCTCAAAAACAAGAGTATCTATATTTAAATTATCTAAATTGAGTGAATCGGAAATCCAATCATTATCCTGTGCAGTAGAGTCCGGTATATTGAAGTTGAGCTCTAAGTCGTTTAAAGCATCTAAATCTAAACTTGTAGTATCTTTTAGCTTGTTTTCTATAGGTGTTATGCTTGTATGCTGAGCCGGAGTAACATAAAGTAATAAAACTGAAAGAGTACAAATAAGAAGTACAAATCTCATTTTATCACCATAAAGCTTCTTGACATTTCTCCATGGTCACTAACCATTCTAAGTCGATATCCTCCTGCAGCTAAGCTCTTTGTGGATTTGAGAATATACTTGTTTTCCCCTCTGGGATATATCTCCGAATCTAATCTATAATAATTTCCCGCACTATCAATCAACCAAAAATCAACTAAAGAATTTCTATCAAGTGTAAACTCACAAATCAAATCATTACCTGCTATAATTGGAACCGGATAGAGATTTTTTATTTTTGCAAAGCGTAGATAATATAAAGGTTTATTTTGGTATTGCAATTCCAAATAGGTTTCAACGGAATCAATACTAGTATCACCAATTTTTATATCTTTGATATTGAGTGCGGTTGTTGCTGTTGCCCCTGCGAGTACTCTACACTTCAAGTAAACACACTGTTCCAAGTTCATAGACTTATTAAGATTTGAAAATAATTTGTAGGCATACCTGTTTTCTGTTACGAGTTTAGTATCTATTGGGATCGAATCTGCAGCACAGAGTGTCATAGGCTGCAAAAGAGTTCTTTCTCCTACATTTAGAGTTGCAGTTAGATTTGACGGTAGCTGAAGTATTTCTTTTGTAGGGATATTAATTTTAACATATATATAATCACCTGCCTCTGCTCTAAGAGTGTCAAGAGCACTTAAAGTGGGTGTAATAAAACAAAAGACAAGTATATAAATTAATTTATTCATTCTCAACCACTACAAATTCTGTTCTTCTGTTTAGTTGCCTATGATGTTCAGTGTCATTCGGAGCAAGAGGTTTATTTTCACCAAATCCTTTGGTGCTGAGTCTTCTCGGATCTATACCTAATTTGACTAACGCAGATTTTACCGATATGGCTCTATTAGCTGATAACTCAAGATTGCTTACGTCCGACCCAATATTATCAGTATGCCCATGTATAGCAAGTTTCAAATCAGGATTGTTTTGTAGAATTTGAAATATCTGGTTTATTTCCTTTCTAGAGGTATCGGATAGTGTAGCACTTCCGGTAGCAAATCCTATATTTAACATTGCAGTTGTGCCGGCTGCATCGAATTTAGTAATTATAGATTTGTCATAGTAAGTAGAGTCGTGAGCTTTTAAATAAGACATGTTTGGTACTTGAACTTCTATGTTTATTTTGTGCACTCCAGCGCATTCCGGAGCCGTATATCTAAGGAGGTAGTAATTGTTAAGTGAGAAATATAAATCCCGAAAAACGAATGGGAACTCTTTGATAGAAAATATTTTATAATAAGTTCCACCGGTATATTTAGCTACTTCTTTCATCAACTCATTGTCGTAATTGAAGTCGATAGTGGTTATTGATATGCGATTAGCTTTACACATCTTCACAACAGAGTCAAGAACATTTTTGCCGCTACCGTCAAAGCCATCTGAAAGTAATACTAAATTACGTCTGTAAGTATCAGGAGCTTTTTTTAGTTCATTAATGCCAACATGCAGTGCGTCGTACATTCTTGTTCCGCTTCCTATATCAAAATTAGAATCAAGTTGGTCCCTAAAAGTAGTTACGTAGTGCTTTTTATCATTGCTTAAAGGTATTTGTGTAAATGTTTTCTTTGCAAATTTAATTACAGACACATAGTCTTGTCGCTTTAGAGCAGTTAATATTCTAGCCAGTCCTTTGTTTAGCAATTGAATCTTGCCGTAACCCATAGAGCCGGAATGATCTAAAACAAATGCAAAAGCATTTTGAATATTAGACTTTTGTGTAACCTCTTCTACAAAAAAATCATCAATCTGATTTACTCTGCCACAACTATCACTAAGCATATGCCAGTAGCTTTTCCAATCGCCCTGTCCTTTGTAGTTAGGTGGTGCCATGCCGGATATAGTTCTACCTGAAGAATCCATAATTTGTATTCTCATCTCTATCGTTTTGGGGTAATTGAGAGTATTTATAGATTTAATTTCCATCTTCCAAGGTTGCACCTCATAGTCTGGCTGAGGTCTTAACGAAAGAGTATTGGTAACATTATTAGTATCAGAGTTACTACTGGTGACACTTGCATCAATTGATTGGATATTGGTGTATCTATTCGAGTTGGATTGACTCTTGCGATTATGTTTAGTTTGCACATCAGGGAGATTAAAATCATTATCAAAGACAGATTGAAGTTTATGATCATCGCGTAGGGCTTCTTTCAGAGCCTCATCTGTCGGCTCTTGATTTAAGTAATCCAGTGTAACGGAATCAGAATATTGAGCATCTTCCGGAGTCAACGAATCTGGGGTAGTCGCATTTACGATGGATGAAATATCAATACGGGCAGTTTTATTTTGAGAGTAATCTCGCTTCTTTGCATTATGTGATTTAGATTCTATCAGATTTTCCTTCATAACTTGATATGCTATATGAGGACAAGCCGTAAGACCCATCGAAATTACAGTAAGGGTTATAATAAAACTCCACTTGTTGAAACTGGCAACTTGCATACAATCGTTTGTAAAATTATGTTTGTTAAATTATGTTGTTAAATACGGCGTAAAGTTCTAATAGTTGCTTGAAAATATTAAAAAGCAGCTGTTTTCATGATAAAGTATTTTTTAGGCATTATTATCTGTTACATTTAGCTTACACAACTGTTTATAATTAGATATATAAATATAGACTTGTATATATTAAATATCTTTATATATTGCAATTACCACTCTTTTATGTGAGCAAAGCTGATGAAATATATATACTTATTACTATTTCTTTTTGTGTTTACTTTTGTATCGCTCGAAGCTGATTATTGGGAAGAAGTAACAGATATATCTCCTTCAGAATTTGTTAATTCTTACTGGCTTGATGTGTATTTTTTGCCATCTGATTTGAATTATGGTTGGGTATGTGGGAGAGATGCCCGAGTTATCAGAACCACTGACCGTGGCAAAACATGGCGAGGCATTACTTTGCCCTCTACAGAGCACCTTGAAAGTATACATTTCACAACGAAAAACATTGGCTATGTTTCCGGTGTGGATGGTATCTGGAAGTCTGTTGACGGTGGCTCCAACTGGATAAACATAACACCTTCAGACACTGTTAGCTATTGGGGATGTTATTTCTCTGATTCTAATAATGGAGTGCTTGTAGGTGACGGATGCCTCTTAGATCATCAATATTTCTGGCATACCAGCGATGGCGGGAATACTTGGACTCAGTTTATAGGAAATCAGGAAAATAGTGGTTTGACTGATGCTATTATTGTCAATCCAAATACAGAGGCCTATGCGATAAGTAGCGGCAGACTTTGGATTAGCTATGACGGTGGTAGTACTTGGGATGTGAAAGATACTACAGGCACTACAGTATGGCACGAAGAGCTTTGCAAATTTGCCAATTCATTTCTGATACCAACTTCAGGCTCCACCTGTTCAGGTGGTGGTGGTGTTGGAGGGATGCGCTTTTCTACTAATGGTGGCAGTAGCTGGACAGATAGGCCGTCTCCAAGAGGGCCAATGTACGGGACATTTATGATTAATCAGGCTAGTGGTTGGGCTTGCGGGCTTTACGGTCAGGTGCTATATACTGATGACGCAGGGCAAAGCTGGGAAGAAAAAAGCTGCGGACTTGACGAATCACATTTGGATGATATTAGATTTCTAACGGCAGATGAAGGCTGGGTCGTAGGGCAGGGGCTTTACCACCTCGCAAAAAGTACTTATGGTATTTCTGAGGATCCGGTTGTTTTCAGGGATATGTGTCTGCCGGGATATATTGATAAAACAATTTATATAAGCAATAAGTCATTTAACTCCAGTATGGCAGATTTAGATATTCGTGGTATAAATAAAGACGACTTTACTTTAATGCTTCCCAATACTTCATTTAATATGGCGAGTTGCGAAGATTATCCTGTAACGATTAGATTTGAACCGTCATCATTGGGGCAAAAAAATGCAATATTACATTGTGAGTTTACAGGTGCAATTACAAGAGACATACCTCTCCAGGGTTTTGCATTAGAACCGTCACTCCTTATGGATAGTACTACTCTAGTCATCAATCCTGCTTACTGTGGTATGGAGAATACTTCATATCTGGGACTCGGCTCGCTCACAAAGAAAGATACGATTGATTCTTATCAAAAGAAAAATGGATCGTTAGAGATTAATTTCTTGAGTTCATTCCCTATGGGAGTTGTTATGGGGAGCACAATTTCCGTAGTGGCTACCCCGAAAGATACTGGCTGGATTGAAACACAATATTTATTGAAGCTTATGCCTTGTGAAAATGACACAGTGATGACTATCAGGGCTTATGGGGTGTCTCCGATTATTAATGCACCTCTTCAGAGGCAGCAAGTGTTAGCCTGCATCAGTAGCGGAGAAATGTTAATACCGGTCAGCAACACAGGTAATGCAGATTTATACCTGCCTAATCTTGAGTTTGTATATGATAATCCCAATTTTAAATATAAAGGAACAAAATCTAAAAAGTCTTTCCCACTCACCATAGCTCCCGAAGCATCGGACACTCTTATAATAGAGTTGCAGCCTGTAGATTTTGGTATCCATAAAGAAACTCTTTATATCTACAACAATGACTCTACAAAAGCAAGAGGCGAGAAGAATCCCTACATTGTGGAATTACAGTACGAGTATTCAACTCCATTACCAGAGGTGTCCGATATGGAAATTGATTTTGGCAAATTGTGTATGGGTGAAAATTTAACTAAGAACTTCAAATTTTATAACAAAGGTAGCATTGAGTTTACCTTATCCAAAATTCTGTCGGGACAAGCTATTTTTGATTTTGATTCTGATAAATATTCAAACCAAACTATACATCCGGCTGACTCATTAGAAATAGATTTAGATTTTACAGCTACCGAAATAGGCAAGATTTCTGATACTTTGATGCTGCTCACTAATCCTTGTGCTGATACTATATACGTACAGCTTATAGCGAAGGTGGAAGATGCAGCACTAAGAGCTACACCAGATGATATAGTGTTAAACGTTCAGACAGGTGAGACCGTAAATGAATCACTTAACCTAAAGTCTTACTCAACAGTAGATTTGAATATTATAAGTGTTAAATTAGTACCGGATAATCCTAATTTGGATTTGCAGTTTACAGATGCTTTCCCTTTAGAGCTGAAGTCAGGAAAATCATTAGATTTGGCATACTCTATAATTGCAAGCAAAGATTTAAGCTATAGTGGTAGCTTGTGCATTGAAACAGATGGATTTTGTGACGCAGATACTTGTGTCCCTTTTGCAATAGAAAGCTTTTCGGGCAAGATAGAGCTTTCTGCAAACAGTCTGAATTTTGGCTATTATATATGCACACCGGAAAAAATAGAAAAATCAATCAAGATTAGCAATAGCAGTGACTATTCGGATACTCTGACTAAATTGGAATTAGTTCCATCAGGTGTATTTCTCATAAAAAATATGCCGACACTGCCGTTATATTTACAAGCAGGTGAAAGTGTAGACCTTGATATAGAATTTGATATTCAGGCTGAGGGGACTTTTGAAGCGGAGTTGTTGGTATCTTCTTATTTAATGCAAAACAGAGAGATAAAAGTACCTATGAAAATAGAATACCGCACACCAATAACAACAGTTGATATCATATCTAATGATTTTGGCACAAAAGAGAAGTGCGATGAGACTCTTGCAGTAGATTTTACTATATCTAACAGTGGAACTATTGCTGATACTTTGAAGTATTCAGAGCTTAGTGTGTCGGGTTTTTCTAATTCCTTGAATAATAATTTAATCTTGGATGCAGGCAAGGACACAACAATCACCATAACATTTGTGCCAGAAGAAACAAGTGGCTTGGGTGCTAAATCATATAGCATCAGTTTAAATAGCCTTGTTTGTGGTAATGAGTTTACATATACATCAAGTGCGACAATAATCGCTCCAAGGGTGTCATTTGCTCCTACTTCCATAAATTTGGGGAAGGTTTGGAAAGATTATTCCAAAGATACTCTTATAGTAATACATAATAACTCGCAGGTAGACAGAGAAATTCGCAAAATTGAATTTCAGCCACAGATTAATGGAATGGAATATATTTTTGATGTGCCTAAAACTATTTCTGCAGGCGAGAGTGATACAATATTTATCCATTTCTTAGCACAGGAAAAGGGAGAGTATAATACAAAACTGTTTGTAGAAGATTACTCTGTGTGCGTAGACAGCTCATATATGGATATATCAGTCACAGTTCCGGATGAATACTACAAAGTAGATTTGAGAGTAGGGAATTATTTATATGATATTTATGATGAAGCAATTATTGAAGTCTTCTTGGAAAATCCTGTTCCTCGTTTCAATCCGTCAAGTATATCGTTAAGTATAAATTATGATACAAAGCTATTCAATCCTGAGAAATCATACTTACATCTTAATGGAGAAAAGACAGAGATAAATCTGATAAGAAGTGCTAATAGTTTAATTATAAACACTAACGGAGCAAATATTGACAGCCTTTTAGCTCAGGAAGGTATCATATTTACCATAGAAGGTTCGCCTCTCGCATCTGTTCCGCAAGTGACCGAGTTGCAAATATCTGATATTACAATAGATATCCAAAAACCGTATGATTTCAGTACGGAAGATGGTTTACTTCAAGTGCAGGGCTACTGTGAGCCAATGATGCATGGAGGCTTGGTAGTACTTCCTAACATGAGCGCAGAAGTTACCAATAGCATAAATGCAGATTATATAAATATAAAGATGAAAAGCGACAAACCACAATATGCCGATATTTCTATTTTTGACTTGAGTGGCTGTGAAACTAAAACAAAAATATTTGTAGACAATGAGGCGAGCTACATGTTAAGCACTGAAACTTTGTCCCAAGGGGTGTATTTTATCACCCTTAAAACAGAATGGGGCAAACAGATAGCAAATGTAAAAATATTGATTTTGAAATAAAATTAGTACATATACGATTTATTATGATATTGTGGTATTAAATTTAAAGGCAAATTATGAAAATGAAGATTGTAGCTTTTGTACTTGGTATCGTTGCTTTAAGTGCGTGTGTCTCAACTTCAAAATATGATGCAATGGTTGCGGATCGTGATCAAATGGCTGCATTAAGTGATTCATTGAGAAATGAATACATGATGCAAAGTTCTAATCTAATGAGTAGAGTTAATGATGTAAATCGCCTTACCAAAGAACTGGCAGCGATGACTAACAAATATGAAGAGCTGAAAAAAAGCTATAACGCTATGAAAACAAGCTCTACGGAGAATGTCACAGACTTACTAACTCGGATAGAAAATTTGGAAAAAAGCATAGCTGAAAAGGAAGCAAAAATTGCAGACATCAATCAAAAATTGATGGAAAGAGAAAATAAAATGAACCGTCTGCAAGAAGTCATTAGCAATGCTTTGCTGAACTTTAAAGATAGTGGCTTGGAAGTTAGCATCAAGAATGGTAAAGTATATGTTTCTTTGTCAAATAAGCTATTATTCTCTTCAGGTAGTACTCGCATTGACAAAGAGGGGCAGAAAGCTCTAGTAGGGCTTGCAAATGTTCTAAAGACTCAACCGGATATCAATGTCCTTGTAGAAGGTCACACTGATGATAAAAAAGTTTCTTCCGGTCAAAAATTTAAAGATAACTGGGACTTAAGTGTAATGCGTGCCACTGAAGTGGTAAGGTACTTAACGGAAGATGGTGGTTTAGAGCCAACTAGAGTTATAGCTTCGGGCAGAGGAGAATTCTTCCCTCTAAAAGATGAGGACACTGACGAAGCAAGAGCTATGAACCGTAGGACAGAAATTATTTTAACTCCAAAATTAGATGCTCTGTTTGAAATCATAGAGTAGTTTATAAAATACTTCTTATAAGAACTAAACAAATCCCTGCTGTCTTGCGATAGTAGGGATTTATTATTTAGCCTTTCTCTTTCATGTGTCTCATTATCTACGTATTTTTTTTACTAGCCCTAAACTTATTACAAGCTCTAAAAGCAAAATAATTTTTCTAAGACCTTGAATATAATTAAGTTGCAGGTTAATCGTACTTATGGCGAAATAATATTAGATGAGGATGGTAGATGCGATTAGAAAGTATACGGCGAAGTGATGGTGATTTGATAAATTTTGATATAAGGCAGGGACATTCTGCTGATAAAATGCCTTTGGTGATTGTATCGCACGGATTCAAAGGATTTAAGGAGTGGGGATTTCTCCCATATTTGTCAGAGCAATTTGCATCTCATGGGGCTTTAGTTTTTACACAGGATTTTTCGCTTAATGGCATTATTGATCCTGTAAAGCGAACTTATGATATCGAAAAATTTTCTAAAAACACTTTAACGCGTGCATTTTCTGATATAGAATATCTTATAAATTACTGCAAAGATAACTGTGGAGATGTTTGGTCAGGCGAAGTTTATCTCTATGGACACTCACTGGGTGGTGGTATTTCTATAGTTGCCGCCAATAGATTTGCCGAAGTTACGAAGGTAGTAGTTTGGGGCTCTATTTCTACTTTTGACCGCTACTCCGAGAGACAGAAAAAAATCTGGAGACAGCGTGGCATTATGGAGTTTAACGATCAGACCACAGGCGAAAAGTTTAAAATTGACATTTGCTATTTGGATGATTTAGAAAAGCATGCAGAGGAATATAATATTATTTCCTCCATAGAAAACTTGAATAAACCACTACTGATTTTGCACGGTGCAGTGGACGTTACAGTTCGCCCGTTAGAAGCCGAAAAAATGTATGATGTATCAAATAAAAAAATTACTAATTTAGTAGTCCAAGAAAAAACTAATCATACTTTTGGTGTTGTTCATCCGTTTGTTAATACGAATGAGCAGCTTGAAAATGCAATAGAAACATCAACGAAGTTTTTGGGATTAGATGCATAAAATATTTGCTATAATATTTATGATTGCTTTCTCCGGTTGCGAAATGTTTGTCATTGGTACAAAACATAAGCAGAAAGAGCTGGTTGATTATAATCAAAAAACGCCACTTGGTGCTGTGTACTTATTTAAAACTGAGTTAGACAGCAACAATATCCCTGCGGCTACTCATATATTAGCAAACCCTAAGGGAGAACGGTATTTGGCAATAGAGCAATACGAAATGTATGACGAAATTGCAAGGATAAACAGGCTTATCTCTTTAAAGCCTATAACCTCTTTTACCATGGATACGCTACCTGATAACAGTTTCAGAATCGATGTGGAATTTGACTACCTTAAAAGTATGGGATTTACTACCCGTAAAATAGATGATTATTGGTATATCGTCGCTTATATCGAATAATATGAAAGAAATAAAAGGAATTAAGCATGGATAAGATTAAAAAAGATTTTCTGATATATACCGCATTTTTACTTTCCAGAGGCATAGCAGTGGCTGCAAAGATTTTAGATGCCTACACCGAAGGTGACGTAATTATTTCCAGGGATGATTTGCAAAGAGTAAAGGAAATTGTCGCTACTGATAATAACTTTGCTGAAGCCGGAGAAAATTTTGTGAAATATTTAAAGCATCTGATGGCTAATGAAACAGATCATCTTAAAAGACATGATTTGAAATTGCTTTATGATGTAATCTCTAATTTGAAGTCGAATGTTAACTTTTCGCCAATATCTATGAACTAAATATACTTTTTCGCAAAAAATTTTGAACTAAGTTTTACCTGGCTTGTATTACTTATCACAAGCGTGACGCAAACCTTGAATAGAAAGAAACAACAGAAAAGACTGTCCTATGGGTTAAACAGACAAAGGGCAGTCTTTTTTTATATCCTTTTTTTGCTTATCTTGCATTAATTATTCCCTTATGTTTTGCTAATTAGTATATATCAAACTAAATGAAAACCAAAAGAATATTACTCATCCTCGGTAGCTTATTGATTTATGTAGCCATGCTGGTGCTTTTGGTTTATTTTGAGCATGACACCAATGAATCTTTGCGTACGTTGTGGGATGCCATTTGGTACTCAATTATTACAGTTTCTACTGTCGGCTATGGGGATTCCTTTCCTGTTACTACAGGCGGGAAGATAGTGGGTATAGGTTTTGTAATAATTAGTGTTGGCTTTTTGGGTATACTGATAAGTAAAATATCTTACTATCTTATCGAAATAGGAGAAAAAAAGAAAATGGGTTATTATGGTACAAAGTTTGAAAATCATGTAGTAATATTAGGCTGGAACAGTTTTACTAAAATGATAGCAGAAGAGCTTTTAGCTGCCGGGCAGCAAGTGGCAGTCATTATGGACTCAAAAGACCATATAGAAAGTACCTATCAGAAATTTGATACCTATGGTAAGAATCTATTTATTTTGTATGCTGAGCACGATGATTACCAAGCATTTTCTAAAGTTAATATTGATAAATCTAAAATAGTGCATATAGGTCTTAGCAATGATTCTGAAGAGCTGATAGCCATAATTAACCTTAAAAATATGTATGATAATTTGCAGTTTGTAGTGCTACTTGAAGATAAATCTCTAACCAACACCTTTAAAGCAGCCGGGGTTACTTACGTTTTGTCTAAAAATGAAATATCATCTAAGCTTTTAGCCAGTTATATATTTGAGCCTGAAGTGGCAGACCTTACAGCAGATTTGCTTTCTAAAGCAGTAGATGACAATGATTACGACATTCAGCAGTTTAAAGTTATCGAAAACAATCCGTTTTTAGGCAAATCTATAGATGATTTAACGAAACATCTGAGTGATAACAAACAGAAATCCTTGCTTATAGCAATTAAAAAAGAAAATAAGGAAATCGAGAAACTGCCAAGCGCTGAAACTGTAATAGAATTAAACGACGTAATCCTATTTATCAATAACTTCTCTTCGCAAAATTACATTTCTAACATATTTCAAGTAGAGCAGGGAGCGTAGTCGATTATCTGCCCTACTCATGCCACTTTTGATGATAGTAGCAGTGGTATCCGATAGCAATCTGAATTTGCCGGATTCTGTATTCATTTAGATAAACTGCATCTACTCTATCTATATTATATAGCACAACAAGAACACGCATTCACTACTTTCAATAAATATCCAATAATCGCCACAAATCATCAAAACAATATCTACAAAGATATTACATCTGACTACTATGCAAAAAAAAATTAAAAGATTTGAATCAATAGTAAGTGCCAATAAAATAAAGTAAAGTAAAGGTATTTGAGGTCGATATATATATGTAGATATATAATAAATCACAGCAGAGAGAGAAATTGGCACTTGAATTGACATTATAGATTATAGGTATAAAAAAGTAGCAAGACTATGGGTATATGGCTATTATTATACATGTTTAGTGCTAATTATATTTCGTTTGAGAATAATCAATAAAAGAATATTGTCAAGCGGCAAAGAATTTTACACACAAGCTAAAGTTTGTGAAGATATATCCGATAACAGAGGATAAGTGTAAAGCTACATGAAATTGAAAATTATTATACGCCAAGATAATATAAGTCCAAAAAAAAGAAACCCACAGGAAGTGGTTTAAATGTCTAACTAATTATGGAGGATTCTATGCTAGAGTCAATTCTGCCTGCGAACAAATCACCCGGCTGAGAAAAAAGGTCAGACATGGGAAGAGATGATTAGGCACGCTAAGCCAAAGGCAAATAAAAATGGCGAAGCGCAAATATCGACAAAAAATTATATTTTTTAATAAAGGGATATACTGTCATGAAAAAGAATTTCAAACTTTTCAAAATAGGAATTTTCCTTGCTTTAATACTCGGCTTTGCGTTAGGGCAGGACGCATACGGGGCGGCTGTTTCTTGGACAGGAGCCGGTGGAGATAATCTTTGGAGTACAGATGCAAACTGGTCAGATGGTACTACTCCGGATGCTACTGATGATGCGACTATTGGTGCGGGTATTTCAGTAGTACTTGATGAAAATGGTACTGTGTTGTCTTTAACATTAGGAGCAGGTGCTACATTAACTGATGATGGCAATACTTGGGCATTGCAAGTTTATAATAATATAGATTTGTCTGCAGCAGGTGCTTCATTAACTGATACTGGTACACTGAATTTAACAAGTGGTTTTGCCACTGGTGCTCAGACTCCAGTAATCACAGTTGCATCAACTTCTACACTAGCTGTGGATGCTTTTGTCATTGATGCTGCAGCTGCTAATGCATCTACAGTAACTTTAGACGGTAACATGTTGGTAAGCAGTCTTGCTATAGATGCTGCCGGAACATTTAATGCTGTTAATGGTGATGCTGATACATTAACTGTATTAGGTAACATTACTATGTCAGCGGCTACTGCAACTGTTGGCTTAGTTACTCCTCCCTCTTTAGTAATTGGAGATGCAACTTTAGCAACTTCTACTACAAGTACTATGACAACTGCTGCTGATGCTGACATGGCTTGGGCAGACGTTACTTTATATAACGCTGCTGTATCTTTGGTTGCAGCCGTTGCTGATGATGATATGACTATCAAAGATGATTTGACATTGGCAGGTGCCTCTACTATCACTGATGGTGGTAATGATGTTAGATTAGTAATGGATGGTGCTGCTACTCAAACAATTACAGTTTCTGATGATTCCTATTTAGGTTTGTCAGATTTATTTATTGATGGTGCTGCTACTGTAGTTACTACTGCTGATGATTTAACAATAGAAGAACTTGATTTAAATAATGGTGCATTTACTCAAACAACCGGAACAACTTATATTACAGCTGCTCCAGTTTATACTGCAGGTACTTGTACTTTTAATAACTTAAGTGTTAATACAGGAGTTGGTAATATTACCTGGCCTTTGCCAATGACTATTACAGGTGACTTTACAGTTTTTGGTGGAAGTAATCTACTTGTTGATCAAGTTTTGACTACTATTGATAACTCAACTGCAAAAGAATTTGTATTCAGTGGTGGTACAATCACATTTGATGATTTAACACTTGCTGCTGATTCAAGAATCACGACAAACAGTAGCTTTAGTCTAGGTGATGGTACTGGAACAGGTACTTTCACAATTAGCTCTGGTGCTTCTTTTAATGCAGGTACTGGTACAATTACTGCAGATCTTACTGCTGCAAATTATACTTTAACTAATAGTGGTGGTGTAGACACTTGCCTTACTATCGCAAATCTTGCGACAACAGGTGGTGGTAATACACTTACTACAGCTACAGATTTAGTTGTTACAGGTAATATGACATTAGCAGGTGCTGAAACTTTTGATGCAACTGCAGGTACTGTTAAATTTGATAATGCTGTTCAAAAAACATTATCAAATGCTAGTGGTACAGTAATCTTCTGTAATTTAGAAGTAGCTGACGGTTCAAGTTTAACTACAGCTCATGCTTTTGCAGTGTCAAATAATAATGCTGCTGTAGCTTCAGGAATTACTGTAGGTACAGATGCAACTTTGACTTGTACTGCGGCTGCAGTGACATTTGGTGAAACAGCTGAAGATGCAACTGCTAAAACAATTGTAAATAATGGTACTTTGAATTTCTTCAATGTTGTGATTGCCGATTTGGCGACTAATAATGTAACAACATCTTCTGATTTCACAATTGATGGTACTGCATTTACTTCTGCAAATACAACCGGTGGTGCATTTACTGCGACTTCAAGTACAATTACATTTACTGATGACTGTGTAATTACTGCAGATGCCGCTGCAAATGATATCACTTTTGATAACATTATTTGTTCTACTGACGCAGATGTTACTTTAACAACTGCTGACTGGATTGCTGTTACAGGTGATATCACTTGTAATACAACAGCTTCATTTAAAGCTGCTGCAAATGATGCTCAAATTACTTTGAATGGTACAGCTCAGCAAACATTAGGTGGAGATACAAATGAATCCTATCCATTTGCGTTTGGTGTGCTTATAATTAATAAATCTCAAGGTACATACCCTGCAGATTATGTTACTTTAGAAGCTGATGCAGAAGTTATTTCAGGTGGAACTTTGACTCTTACTGATGGTATATTAGACTTAGGTTCTCAAGATTTTAAAGTTGCAGATGTTACAGTGACTTCTACTAATGGTTATATTAATGGTAATACAGGTACATATATTGTAGCTGCTACGCACACTGGTATTCCTTTGGCTGATGCATTATTTACACCGGATTTGCCATCAGGTACTTCTGCATCTCTTTATAACCTAACTTTAGGTGATGCCGCTGCAGGTGGTGATAATGAAACTTTAGATGGTAATCTAACAGTAAATGGTGATTTAGAACTCTTAGGTGGTGATTTGACTTTAGGTACTAATACTTTAACAGTAAAAGGTAACTTAACTCAAACAACACTAGCAGAAAAAATCACTATCGGTACTGGTACTATTCAATTAGAAGGTACAGGAACAGTAAGCAACTTGTCAAATACATTATTTACTGGTTCTGCTGCTCCAAACATGATATTTAAAAGAGCTGAAACTCTTGCTGGTGATTTGACATTTACTAATACTGACTTGACAATAAATTGTGGTACTCAGGTCTTAGATCTTGGTGCAAACACATTGACATTTACAGGTACTGGTAATCCTGTGATTGTATCCGGTCAGATGGATGCGGGTACTGCGACAGTAGTATTTCCTGCTGCAATTACAGAAATCCCGGCTAATATATTCTTAAATGATGAAGTTGATGATATTACAATAGCTGCTGATGTGACTCTATTGGGTAATCTGAAAGTAAACACTGATTTCCAAGGTATTTTTGATGTAACAACTGGAGATAATTATTTAGAATTAGCTTCCGGTGCTACTGATGACTTTACAAATGCAGCACACGTGATTGGTACTTTAAGAAAAACAGTAGCAGGTGCTACCGCAACTACTTTCCCAATTGGTGGAGGTAATGCGACTGACTATAGACCTGTTGAAGTTTTATTTTCTACTTCTACTACTTCTCAAGTAGTTGCTATCTCTTCTGAATGGGTTAGCCCTGTAGCAGGTAGAGCTGGTGATCCTTCTGAATGTATCAATACAGTATGGACTATTAATCCAATCGGTACAGTAACTAATACTTTTGATTCTCTTCAAGTTAACTTTGGTTGGGGAACTGACTTAGATAACGGTGGATTGACTGTTGACAATAACCAAGGTTTCTCAGCTCGCTGGGATGGTTCAGCTTGGGAAGATTATAGAAATTCACATGTAACAGGTGCTGGTGCTATAGGTACTCCTGCTTCTGCAGATGGTATTACTATGACAACTTATTCAGCTTATCCATTGGCTTCTACTGATTTTGGTGGAACATGGGCTGTGTTTGATCCTGCTTCTGCTCTTGAAGCAGATAAAGACGAAGCAATTGCTTTAGCGTCTTATAAACTTGTATTTACGAATCAACCAACTACAGTTGAAGATGGTATTCCATTTAGTGCTACTATTCAATTGCAAGATCAATATGGTAACCCTGTAACAAGTTCTGCTGCTCTAACTTTGAGCATAACTGAAGTAGAATCAGGTTCAACATTAACCGGCGATCCTGTAAGTTCTGTAATTGCAGCAAGTGGCAATTCTGTTACTGTAAATGGTCTTATTCTTAATACTGCAAATATTTCCAATGTACAGTTGAGAGCTTCTGCGACTTATCCTGCTGGAGGTTCTACAACTATTTATGGAACATCTTCTCCAATTGATATTCTTCAAACTCAACCTGCTGCTCAAGGTAGCATGCTTACTTTAACTAATCAAGCATATACTTCTATGACAGTTGCTTTCACGGGTACAACAACTGCTGGTGATAGAGCGATTATCGTAGCAAAAGCGGGAAGTGCTTTGACTAGTAGTGATTTTCCTGTAGATGGTACATCTTACATTGGTAATAATGTATTTGGTGCAGGTTCTATAATTGGTGATGGTGTTGTTGTATTTGACGGTCCTGCTGGTTCAGAAAATCCAACATTCACATTAAATGGATTAGCTCCTGGAACGACTTATTATTTGAGAATATTCTCTTATAAAGGTTCAAACGGCACAGAAAACTACAACTTAAACCCTGGTGCATTGTCTGCTAGAAATGCAACTACAACATCAGAAACTAACGATGACGTAGCTTACGGTTCTAATGATACAAGAGCTACTGCTAAGCCAATTGGTGCTAACTCTGCAGTACAAGGTACTATTGCTGATGCGACTGACGAAGACTGGTTCTCATTTATGGTGACAAGTGCAGCTTCTAATGTAAGAGTAAAACTTACAGGCGTGCCTGCTGACTATAACTTAGAACTTTACAATGCTGATAATAGAAGAGTTCGCCGTGCTACACTTAGTGGTACAGAAAGCGAATATGTAGTTATAAATAATCTTGACGCCGGAACTTATTCTATTAGAATCTATGGCGTTGATGGCGCTACATCTGCTACTCCTTACACAGTAGAAGTGCAGACAAGAGATGCAGAGATATTTAGCGTCACTCAATAAGATAAAACAAGTAAATAAATTTTAGTAATAATAAAGGATTTATGCTATGACAAGCAGAATTAAAAATCCCGCGAGACATGGAAGTAAAGTGTCATGGGGAAGTTTAGTATGGTTTGCTGCGGCTCTCTTCCTTTTCGCCATAGAAGGTTTCGCGCAAGATTACGAACTTTCCATGAAGCCTCGCCGCTTGGGTAACCAGCTTGGGGTTGAAATATGGATGAAATCTCTTAATTCGAGTACAGCTGCTTTAGGTAATGCTTCAATCTATGTTGAATACAACACTGATTATTTGACTCCTGCAAAACTGGATGGTTCTGAAGGTACTAACCCTGAAGATGCAACTGACTCTATTAATGTAGATGTGGATAATGTGACTAATCCTCACATTTCAATTACGTCTAATTTCAAAAATAATGCGATAGGATATACAAGTCTAACTGCACAAGCTGTAACTGCTACACAAGGTGGTACTACAGTGAATGTATTTGGCTTGGATGTAAACTATAATACCGGTACAGGTTATGTTCCTTCTACAGAAGGACGTGGCTCATTTGTTGGTATGCTTAGATTTAATATCGACTTTGATGGTCCTGACGGAATAGCAAGTACTGCAGATGATTTTGCTGGTACAGAGCTTGCAATGTTTGACTGGAACAGTGAAACATTCGCCGGTGATATCACACTTCAAGATGTTAGTGGTAATGATATAGAAGCTAATGCAACATTAGTTGCTCCTGATGCATTTACTATCCGTGGTATTGAAATATGGAATCCGGATGGTGGAAATAATCAAGTTGTAAACAGATATCCAACTACAGAATATCCCGTATTTGATGCAGATAACAACTTAGGTTATCCAATTTATTTCGAACGTTCTGGCTTGACTACAACATCTACAGAATATGGCAATGCTGCCGGTAATATCGGCTACGCATTAGATTATTCATTAGATGGTGGTACTACTTGGACAGAAACAGCAAGATTTGCTGAAACAAGTACTGATTTAGCAACTATGGGTGCTAACACTGCTCATTTCTTTGATGGTTTTGTTGATTATCCTTCTGTAGCTGTAGATAACTATACTACAGATGCTGACGGTGTTGCTCTTGCTGCATCTCACAAAGGTATAATCAGAACAATCTGGAAAGCGGATGATAACTTCCCATATAGATCAGAAAATGCAAAACTTAAATTAACTCAGTTAACAAATACAAGTGCTGTAGATATTGATACTCGCTCTAAATTGACAGGTGCAACTCAAATGAATACAAGTGATGATACATTTGTATTAGGTAGATTGTTCTTTGCTCAGTTAGACGGTTCAACTACATACTTCAAAACTCGCTGGCCTTATAGCAATGCTTCACAGCTAACTGTAATGGCATGGGTTAACTTAAACGGTTTAGTTGGTACTCCGGGTGCAGAACCTGGTATCATCGCTTGCTCTGAGGGTTCTAAATCTGACGAAGAAGGTGCATGGTTACTATACTTAGAAGATGGTAACAGACCAGCATTCCGCGCAAGAGAAAAAGAAGGTCGTGGTACAAATGGTTATTTAGGTTCAGTAGTAGCTCCAACAGTTGATGCACTATCAACTACAAGTGCTGCAGTTCCTATTACAGATGCACATGGTGATAACTGGATGCACATTGCTGCTACAGTAGCAAATGGTGTAACTACGTTATATATCAACGGTGAAATCGTAGCGCAAGAAACTAATACTTCTGCAGTTGACCCTCGTTTAGCTAACTTCAACCAGACTATCTGGGTTGGTGTTAATCCTAATGGTGGTATTACAGCTGACGATTACCTAAATGCAGGTATCAAAGATGTAAGTGTTTGGCGTATAGCGTTATCTCAAGATGTATTGAGATCTTATATTCCGGGCGTTTACGATCCTGAAGGGTCAGTAACAGCATTAGATAATGCAAACGTAGATTACAGAACAGGTTTGGAACTTTATTATCCATTGCAAGGTTCTCGTTTGGACTTAGCAGACGATAATTTACAGTTTTCAGATAACAACTTAGATTACTTTACAAATTCTAATGTTGATGCTACTTCTGTAAACTCTGCAATCAGCTACAGACCTGACCGCTCTCACATACGCTTGACTGCTCCTTTGGGTGGTGAAGGTATCAGCAACTTAGAAAATCAAACTTTCGAAGTTCGTTGGGCAGCTTATGGTTTAGGTTCTACAACTTCAGCTTCAGAAGATTTGCAAATCATGGTAAGCCGCGATGGTGGTACAACATGGTTTGACGCTACTGACAACGCTGCTCCTGCATTACCATTGGATAATGTGGAAGTAGAAGCTGGCGAAGCAACTTGGGAACCTTATAATAATATTACAGTATCTGGTGCAGATGATGACTTACAAGGTGTAATTGATATCGAAGGTAACTGGTCAAAACCAGTTAAACTTAGAATATCAGGTACAGAATCAAGAGCACAAAATTCTATATATGATGAATCAGGCGAATTTTTAGTAGCTCCTTGGTTTGCATTGCAAAACAATGGTAACTCAAAAATCGAAGTTCCATCTAATACAGAATTAAACTTGAATGCAAGTTCTCAAATGATAGAAGCATGGGTTCGTCCTTACCGTTTCCCAACGGTAGATGAAGCTTACTTCCCAATCATGGCTAAAAAATCTGAAGATGGTGCAAATACACACTATTCATTCCGTTTGTTGGAATCAGGACAGTTGCAATTAGTATTAGAATCATCTACTGGTGATGCACTAAGAACTGCTACTTCTGATGCAACTTTACCTTTGGTAAAACCATCAGTTGAAACAAAAGATTCTTTGTGGTATCATGTTGCAGTTTATTTTAACTTAGCAAATGGTGGTACTTCTACAGTGTATTTCTTTATTGATGGTACTATCCAAAGTGCAGAAGCAATTACTTCTCAACTTGGTACTAATATTACTATTGATAACTTAAACGCATATCCTTCATTTATCGCTTCAGAACCGGTAAGTGCTACTGAAACTAAAAACTTCATTGGACAAATCAAAGAAGTACGTTTTTGGAATGGTAATCCTGCTGGTCAATCAACAATAGCAAATATTACTAAATTTGTACAGGGTGCAGCTACTGTAAGAGCAAATGAACTTGTTTCTTTCGGTGGTGTAGATTACACTCAAAATTTAGCAGCTGCTTTTGTATTGAACGGTGGAAGTTTTGTAAATAATGGTATGATTCGTACAGTTGCTGCTTACCCTGCTTCTACTGGCTTATATGCTAATGTAACAGGTGTTGATGGCACTGGTGCTGGTGATGTAGAATATAACTTTACAAAACCAGTATTGAAACTTATTGAACCTATCTACAAACAAGCTATTCCAAACAGTAAAACTGATTTGAAAGTTCGTTGGACTGGTTTTGATTATAACAGAAATGACTTAGCTGAAAAATTCTATACAGGTGCAGACGGTGGTCCGGAATCTGACTTAGGATTTGGTACAGTAGGTGGTGGTGGTACTGAAATACTTTACTACGAACCAACTGCGTCTAAAGATGACAACGTTACTTTTACAAATGCAATGTCGCTTACAGAAATTAATCCTGAATTTGAGTTCCAGGGATCATTCCCTCACAAATCTCAGTTTGCTGCTGCTTTGAATGTATCTATTACAGATCCGGATGCAAATGATGATGGAACTACAGACGATCAAGGCCCAATGGGTGCTGCTATGACTAATGGTCGTTTGAAATTAGAAGGTCGTTCAACTGTAAACGGTTATGTAGTAGAATGGGATAACGATAGCGATGGTATGATGCACTCTCTATTTGCAGAGTCTCAATACTTCAATATCACTCCTCCTTCTAACTTTACTGTAAGAGTAATTCCTGAAGGTTATTATAGTGGTGGAGTTGCTGGTGCTGGTGATGGTGCTTTAGATTTAGGTACTAATACAGACATCGGTTCTTCTTTTGATGATGGTGGATTCAAAATTTCATTGTATACTGATAACGCAGGTGTACCTGGTTCATTAGTTGCTACAAATGTATCTACTGAAGGCTATTTGGATGCTGATGCATTAGATAAAACAAATCAAAATGCCGGAACAAATACATTTGGTAATGTACCTTTCGTATTTACCGACATCGAAGATGGTGACTACTTTGTAGTTGTTGAACATATCAACCACCTTCCTGTTATGTCTAAATATTCTGCACATTTCCAATTCTCCGGTGATGCAAATTCTACTTGGACTTTAGAATCAGGTTGGGATTTCTCTAGCTGGAATGGTGTTGCAGACAATACAATTACTGCTGCAGAAGCTGCTACTTCTCCTTCTACTTTTGGAAGTAAGTTTACTGCTTATGGTAATGCTGAAACAGATGATAATAAAGAAGAATATTCTAACACAGGTTTACACTTCAACGAAGGTCAAACTACAACTACTAACGATCAGGTTGCAGTTATTGTAGCCGGTGACGTTGTTAAAGATTATCAGATTAATGGTCTTGACAGAACTGCAATCAGAACTCAAACTTTGGGTGCTGCTACTACAGCTCAATATGACGTAACTGGTGATGGTTATAACAATGCTATTGACAGAACTATTGTTGATAGAAATAATGGTAAAGTATCTTCTTTAACTGATGTTTCTACTATTAATCTTACTGCACCACGCATCAAAATGAATGGTGGAGAGATCGATAACGGTATGCTTGCATATTTTGAAAGAACAGCTAAAGATCATAATCCAAAAACATTAAAACAATCTAAAATGTCTGATGTTGTATTAGCAGGTTTGGCATATACAGTTTTTGCTGAAACTGAAATTCAAAATGACGTTGTTGAAGTCTCTATGTACATTGAAAACAATGGTGGTCAATGGGCTATGGGTAATGCTACTTACGCACTTGATTACAATCCTGTAAACCTTGAGTTTATGGAACTTGCAAACAATGACGAAGTTATCTTTGCTAATAGAGAAGACATGGGTTATGCTTCTAACTATTCTGCACCTCAACCAAATGTGAAATATCCTATGGCTGGTGTTAAATCTATCGAAATCGATTATGATGCTTATACTCAAAAATCAGGTCAAGTAGTTCCTAATTCAAGAACTTATTTGGGTACATTGAGATTTAAAGTAATCAAATCTACTGATGTTTATGCATTTGATTGGCACAACTCTACTGCAGTACTTTCTACTACAGGTCAAAACATGAACAAATACGGTGACTTCCGCGTGATCAAACCGGTTATAGTTCAAAGAGATGCTAAAGTCTTAACTCCTAACGGTAGTGAAGATTGGGATGCAGGTGCACTTTATACTATTACTTGGACTAAACCTAATACTAACAGCCAAGTAAACGTAGAATACACTACTGACAATGGTAATACATGGAATAGAATCTCTGCTGCACCTCTTGATGTAGTATCTGGTTCTTACAACTGGAAAACTCCTGCTGTTAACTCTGACGAATGCTTAGTTAGATTGGTAGATGCAAAAACTAATATCGAAATCGATAGAAGTGATGCTCCGTTCTCAATCATCTCTGCTCCGGCTGAAATCACACGCCCAACTACTACAGATCCTATCTATAGAGGTGGTGCTAATGACTTTATCCGTTGGTCAGTTAATGAAGCAAGTAAAGTACGTTTCGAATTCTCTTCTAATGGTGTTGATAGCTGGCAGTCAATTTCTGCTACAGTTAACTCTACTCTTGGTCAAGTAGAATGGATCGTTCCTTCAGTTAATTCTAAAAACGCTGTTGTTAGAATGATTGAAACTGAAACTAACGAAGTGTTGGCTGTTTCTAAACCGTTTAAAGTATTAGCTGGTGCTGTTACTATGGCTACTCCTTCAGGTGTTAAAGAACATGAAGTAACTAGCATTAAATGGTCTGCTGACAATGTAAGTAAATTTGATTTACAACTTTCAATTGATGGTGGTAAAACTTGGGGCGTAGTTGCTACAAATGTTGCTGCATTGAAAAATGTATATCAATGGACTCCGAATTTGTCAACTAATAACGAAAAAGTTGCTGTACTTCGCGCGGTTTACAACAATGATAATGAACTTGAATATGACAGAACTGATTTGTTTGCTATAGACTTTAGAGAGTCTGTTGCAGGCTTCGAAGCTCAAGGTTACTTATTCAATCAACCTGTTCCAAATCCATTTAGAGAAGATGCGACACTTTCATTTACTCTTCCTGCTGCTGAATCAGTTAATATGACTGTTTACAACTCAGTTGGTAATAAAGTAGCTACTCTTATCAATGGTGATTTGATGACTTCAGGTGATCATGAAGTAACTCTTTCAGGTCACAATTTACCTGCAGGCGTATATGTAGTACGTTTGACAGCTGGTGCATTTACAATGCTTAGAGAAGTTGTATTAGTGAAATAATATAACATGACATATATCTTTATTAAAAAAAAGCTGCCTCCGAAAGGGGGCGGCTTTTTTTACGTAGGTCCAAACATAAAAGAAGATTTGCACAAATTAAATTGACTTAATATCAAGCGAAATAATAGTCTTTTTTCTTAACTTGCAGAGATAAATTTAAGTGTATGATATATAAATATTTTTCGGAGTAATAATGGATACCAATCATCATTCTACTATTATTCTTAACGGTAGTAATTTGAGCTATGAGCAAGCAATTGCTTTTGCTCTTGGTAACTGTAAAATAGAATTAGAAAAGGGTGTTAAAGCTAAAGTTGAAGCTAACAGAGAAGCTGTAATTGCTTCTACCAAATCAGGCAAACCTGTCTATGGGTTTACTCGAGGATTTGGTCAAAATCAAGATGTTGCTGTGTCTGAGGAAGGCTTGATTGAGTTGCAAAAGAATCTGATTCGTACTCACTCTATTTCTTTTGGCAGACCTACTATAAAGCAAATTACTAAAATGACGATGCTTTTCAGAGCGAATGCTCTTTCTAAAGGGCACTCCGGTATTAGGTTTGAACTTTTACAAGCGATTGTTGATTTTGCAAATTGTGATGAGATTTATCCATTTATACCGGAAGCTGGTTCCTTGGGTGCGTCAGGTGACTTGTCCCCACTTTCCCATATTGCTCTTAACTTAATGGGAGAAGGCAAATGTTATTACAAAGATGAACTGGTAGATGCTAAAATTGCACTTGATAAAGCAGGGCTTGAGCCTATTGAATTGGCAGCTAAAGAAGGTCTGGCTTTGAATAACGGTATGCAATGGTCTAATGCTTTCTTGGTTTGGAATCTTTATCAAATAGAAAAGCGTGCTAATTTAGGGCTTGTATTTGCCGGAATGATGTCTGAAATAATGATGGCTTCTGATTTGCCGTTTACCCCAGAAATTCATGAGCTTCGTCCTTATGCCGGGCAAGGCAAAGCGGCTGCAATTCTTAAAGGAGTATTCGCAGGTAGTCAGATTAGAAAAGCACATGAAAGCTATGATTATGATGTAAATGTACAGGATCCTTATAGCTCAAGGTGCCTTCCACAAGTTTATGGTCCGCTGTTTGATGCAATGGATGAAACAAAGAAGAAATTAGAAATTGAAATGAACTCTGCTACTGATAATCCACTTGTTTTTGATGACATGGTTATTTCCGGTGGTAATTTTCATGGTATGCCACTTTCTATTGCAGCGGCTAACTTGTTTAATGCTTTTTGCGGAACTGTTGCTATTAACATGTCTTTAGTTCGACGAATCGTTGATAAAGATAAAAACAGACTTGGTGTTAGCTGCTTGATTTCGCCTGAAGCAAATAACTCTATTAGCAGTGGTCTTATGTTACTGGAATATAGCCACACTGCACATGGCAACTTGCTACTTTCTAAAAACAACACAGCCTTTTTGCATGCTCAAAGCAGTGCAAGTCATCAGGAAGATCATGTTTCTCATGCTCCTACTGTTATTTTGAATATGCGAGATGCTATTGAATTACATTCTGTGCAGTTGGCTTTGCAAGCTGCTATAATCAGACAAGGTTATTATGTGCTCGAAAAAATGGAATCAAACTGGAAAGAATTAGGAAAAATCCCTCAGGATATTAAACTAACAGCAGGGGAGACCGGTAAAACTTTTATTGAGACAATACAAGGAATATTCCCTGTTGTCTCTGAGGACAGATACATGCAGGATGAAGTTGAAAAAGTAAGAGTAGAGTTGATTGAAACAGATAAATTATACGATTCTCTTATTTGCTAAAGTGATATAATATATTTATAAAGAATGGGTAGTCCTGTTATAAGATTACCCATTCTCTATGTTACTTTCCGAATATACATTTTTCCCAAAAGTTAATGTATCCGGTTTGCAAATCATAATAAGCTCCGACTATCACCATTTTTTCTTCGTGAACAGCCTCTCTCAAAATATGGCTTTTGTTATAAGCTTCAAGCATCTGATTTTTTACATTTTCCTGAGCAATTAAAATTTGTGTTTTTTGCTGATTAGAGCATTTGCCTTCGGCTTTTTCAACTGCCGGCATTATCTTTTCAATTATAGGATTTAAGGATTCTATATCAGATTTTCCATGCGATGCAGCTTGTATCATACCACAATTTGAATGTCCCATTATGATGAGCAATTTGATATCAAAAGCTTTGACGGCAAAGTCTATGCCAGCTATGGCATCATCGTTTGCCATATTCCCGGGATTTCTCAATATAAAAATATCTCCAAGGGAAGCATCAAATACATGGTGCGACATTAGCCTTGAATCTGCACAAGTAATAAGAATTATGTGAGGATTTTGGTTTGTATATGATTCTTCTCTGAGTTTGGGATAGTCCCTTTCATCCAAATCATCTTCAACAAATCGATTATTTCCCTCTATCAGGTTATCTAATTCTTCGCTGATTTGCTTAGGCAAATCAGCAAGTGTCTTTAAATAGGTATCATCCATTTCCTTTTACTTCCAATATTCTCTATCTAAACTTCTGTATTGAATAGCTTCGCTAATGTGCTCGCTTTTGATATTATCTGCATCTGCTAAGTCAGCAATGGTTCTTGCAACTTTTAAGATTCTGTCATAGGCTCTTGCAGATAAACCAAGTTTTGTCATAGCCATTTTAAGTAGCTCTTTTGATGGTTCGTCTAATTTACAAAATTCTCTTATTTCACTGCTAGACATATCTGCATTTTTAAAAGATTTTGAGTTTATAAATCGATTTTCCTGTATCTTACGAGCTACTATGACTCTCTTTCTTACCTCTGACGAATCTTCACCTTTTCTGTTTGACGCTAATTCCTGATACTTGACAGTCGGCACTTCGCAGTGGATATCAATTCTATCGAGCAATGGACCGGATATTTTACCGGAATATCTTTGTATTTGCTGAGGTGTGCATGTGCATTCCTTCACAGGATCTCCAAAATTACCGCAAGGGCATGGGTTCATCGAGCAGACCAACATAAAATTGGCAGGGTACTCAACAGTCATTTTAGTTCTGGAGATAGATATACGTTTATCTTCCAAAGGCTGTCTGAGAACTTCCAATACATTCCGTGCAAATTCTGGTAATTCGTCTAAGAAAAGTACTCCATGGTGTGATAGTGAAATCTCTCCGGGACGGATTTTATTCATACCACCACCAACCAAAGCTGCGTCAGATATAGTATGGTGAGGTGACCGAAATGGTCTAACCGCTACAATGGCATTACCTGATGGTAGCAAACCTGCTACAGAGTGTATTTTAGTAGTTTCTAACGATTCTTCAAGACAAAGCGACGGCAAAATAGATGGGATCCTTTTAGCAAGCATTGTTTTACCCGAGCCGGGCGGGCCTATCATTAGCATATTGTGTCCGCCAGCAGCGGAAACTTCCAGAGCTCTTTTTACGTTTTCCTGACCTTTGACATCGGCAAGATTGTATAGATGCTCTTTTTCGCCTTCGTTGAATAGTTTTTCGATATCAACTTCACGGCCAGGTATGTCTAATTCTTTATTTAAATAACCGATAGCTTCACTAAGTGAACTTACCGGAATTACTTCAATTTTATTAACAAGGGCAGCTTCATCGGCATTATCTTCAGGTAATATTATTCGTTTGAAGTTTGCTTTTATCGCTTCTAATGTAATAGACAGCGTTCCGTGTATAGGCCTTAGAGTGCCATCCAGAGCTAACTCGCCCAGAATAATAGTTTCGCTGAGCATATCAGCTTGCACCACCCCCATAGCTGAAAGTACGCCTATAGCAACAGGTAAATCAAATGCACTACCTTCCTTTTTAATATCAGCCGGAGCTAAGTTAACCGTTATTCTCTTGTTTGGGAATATGAGATTAGAATTTTTAATCGCAGCAGAAACCCTTTCTCTGGATTCTTTAACGGCAGAATCCGGCAATCCGACTATAGACATTGCCGGAACAGCATTATCCATGTGAGTTTCTATTTCTACAATAAAAGCATTTATACCAAAGACAGAAGCAGAATTTAGTCTGGAATACATAACAACTCGTTAATATTATGGCATAGTATATATATCTTAATGTAATAAAAATTATACTATTAGGCAAAAAAGAATGAGTTAGTACCTGTCACGATCAGAATGAATTATAAGCCAGTCATTTCGATTATCCGGGCACTCACATGGACAGCCATAAGGCGAATTTACTTCGTTCCTATTACCAGCAGCATCATAGCCGAAAGTTATTTCATGCTGCGCCGTCAGACTAACTGTCTGCAGCAATGCTATTAAAAGCACTATTATTTTTATTTTCATATTATTTTTTCTCATTTGTAGTGTCCTTCAATTGAAAAGTGTGGTCACTTAATTCTGGGGATGACAGAAACAATGTATAAATGTAATAAAAGCTAGAGTTTGAGATAAGTTTAGCCTCAAATTGAACATTGTTGAATTTAAAAAGAATTATCCCTCTTTTTACTATGTAAGTTCCTTTTAGGAAAATGTTTCCTCGAAACCAATACGAAAATGTTAAATCGCTTTCAAGTCTAATTTCGACTTCATCAAGTGGCAGATTAGCTCGAACGTTCTTTATTGAATACTTGCCGGGGGTTATAGTATTTAGGTTCTTCTTTGTTTTTATTTTATTATATTCTTCATTTGAGTATTCTGAACCCCCATCAGATTGAATGATATCTTCAAAAGCATCTTGGTCTTCTGTTACAAAATCGACAAACCATATTTCTTCTAAAAATTTAGAATTTACAAAAGATGGAGAGTCGATAAAACGAACTCCGCCTTCAGAAATTTCTAATTTATAAATAAGTCCGTACAGATTATCTTTCAACTCGATTATGTTAGAATCAATATTTCTCCATTTTCCTATAGCAATTGGCTCTTCAAAAGTATTATCTCCTGACATAGTCTGCAAAAAAAACTTATACTTAGAACCGAATAAATACAAATAGAGCCCATCAAATTCTTTAAAAATATCAGATGTTTTCAGGTAGTAGTAAGAGCTAGTATTCTTATTCGGATAATCTGAATAAGAAACATATGTTAGTATTAAAAACATAATAATTAGCTTTATCATTGTTATCTCCTTAATTGGCAGTGTAAAATAAACTCTGTCTGTTCTATTTCTATAGAAGAAAATTCTAGGATGTGATTGTTAAAGATACAACTT
>JBFHIJ010000031.1:0-35737 GCA_041596515.1 Chlorobiota bacterium | reverse complement strand
TAAAGTTTAAAATATACAACTATATGGGGCAGCTAATCAAAGAACTTGACAATGAAATGGAATACGACGAATCAACTGCGTTTGCAGTAAAACGTATAAATACATTAAATATGAAAACAGGTATGTACTATCTGCTTGTCGATAATGATGCACAAAAGCGTTTATTCGGTTTCGCAGTAAATTAGCCATATCCTACTTCGAGAATGAGATATAGAGATACTAATCAAAAAACCCGTGGCAGTAAACTATCACGGGTTTTCTGATTGAAATATATAAGTCAGATTATAAACCTAACATGTCAGTTGCTTCTTTTATAGTTACTTCCACGTGAGAAGCAGATTTATCAAGAAGAGCTTTTTCTTCAGCATTCAAGTTTAACTCAATGATTTTTTCACATCCGCCTTTACCTAACTGCACAGGAACTCCGATTACTACATCGTTGTATCCATATTCACCTTTAAGCAGTACAGAGCAAGGTAAGATACGTTTTTGATCTTTAACAATAGCTTCTACCATTTGCACAGCCGCTGACGCAGGAGCATAATAAGCAGAGCCTGTTTTAAGATGTTTAACGATTTCTCCACCGCCTCCGGCAGCTCTTGCCACGATAGAGTCGATAGTTTCTTTATCCATCATATCAGTCAAAGGGATACCTGCAATAGTTGTAAAGCGAGGCAGAGGTACCATAGTGTCGCCATGACCGCCAAGAATAAGCGCCTGAATGTCCTGCATAGAAACGCCTAACTCCATAGAGATAAAGCTACGGTAGCGCGCAGTGTCAAGTATGCCTGCCATGCCGATAACTCTTTCTCTTGCGATACCTAATTTTTTCAAAGCTACGTAAGTCATCACATCCAACGGATTAGAAACGATGATATAATATGCATCAGGAGAGTATTTAAAAGCATTTTCAGCACAAGAAGAGACGATAGCTGCGTTTTTCTTCAAAAGATCGTCGCGAGTCATGCCTGGTTTTCTTGCTAAACCGGCAGTTATGATAACGATATCAGAATCTTTAGTCAATTCGTATCCGTTAGTTCCTAATACTTTTGTATCAGATTCGCGAATAGGCATAGATTCATACATATCCAAAGATTTACCTTGAGGTATACCGTCAACAATATCAACAAGGATTACTTCATTCGCCAATTCGTCGTTAGCAATTAGTTGAGCACAGGTTGCACCTACATTTCCGCCGCCTATTACAGTTATTTTCATGAAAAGATCCCCTAATAATTATAGTTCAGTATAACTTGGGAATCAAAAATCCCCAAGCATATCTATGGACGTTAAAATAGCATTTTATTGAGTTATTATTTTATGCTTTTCTTTACTTTTAAGATATTTGAATACAAAAAGCTATCCCATATTAATAGAATAGCTTATATGTATTCGGGTTAACTATTTATCAAGCAGTGTTATGTATTTATTTGTAGGAAGTGATTTAGGTCTGGTAATTGGTAAACCATAAGCCCTACTGATAACAGCTTGAGCGGTGATCCCAAGGGCTCTGGAAACACTAAACAGAACTGTGTAATAACTAAATTCTTTTAAACCATAGTGGTAAAGCAAAGCACCGGAACCTGCGTCCACATTTGGCCAAGGATCTTTGATTTTTTTAACTTGCTTAAGCACTTTTGGCACTACGTTATAAACACGTTCAACAGTTGCAAAAACCGGATCGTCGCTCATATTTTTCTGACCGAAACGAAGGAAAGCTGCAAACCTTGGGTCAGTGATTCTTAGCACTGCGTGGCCGTATCCCGGAATCACTTTACCTGAATCTAAAGTGTCCCAAGCAAATTTTTCTAATTCTTTTTCAGTAGGAGTTCCGCCAAACTGCTCCATAGTTTCCAATACCCACTTCAGACACTCTTGGTTAGCCAGACCATGTAAAGGTCCCGAAAGTCCGTTAAGTCCACCTGATAGTGAGTAATACAAATCAGACAGAGCAGAATTAATAGTAGCAGAAGTATTAGCACTTACGTTACCGCCTTCGTGATCAGAGTGAAGAGTAAGATATAACCTCATAAGTTGAGCAAACTCACCATCGCCTGTGCCAAGCCCGAGCATTTTTACATAATTACCGGACCAATCTAAAGATTTATCAGGCTCTATACGTTCGCCTTTGCCAAAGCGTTTTCTGTATACATAAGCAGCGATAGAAGGAAGCTTTGCAATAATGTCTAAAGCATCTTCTAATGTAGGCTTCCAGTAGTCAGCTTTTGCAATGCCTGCATTATAGGCTTTTGCGAATTTAGACTCATTTTGCATAACCAAAATAGCAGTATTAAACATTGCCATAGGATGTGAGTCATTTGGCATATTGTCTATAACTTTCCAAACATAATCAGGTACGACCATTCTATTGGTCAAATCTTTTTGAAGGTCAGCTAATTCTGCTTTATTAGGCAGACTTCCCGTAAGTAGTAACCAGTATATTTCTTCAGGTGATTTATCTTCCAGATCTTTAAGTTCTATGCCTCTAATGATTAATCCTTTGTCAGGTGGAACTTCAGACGTATCGCAAACGAGGGCTTTAACGCCTCTCATTCCGCCATATACTTGAGCTAAAGTTACCTGAGAAACAATCTGATCGCCTTTTTCTTTCAAAAACTGCTTAATGGATTCAATCTGAGGAGGTAATATTTCTTCTAGTTTGTTCTTTAAAAGTGACATGATTCATACCTTAAAGTTATTTATTCAAATACTAGTTTATTGTATTGGTTCAATCGCAAGCCTAATATAGTTATTCGGATAGCTATATTGATGTATTCAAAAGTCTGTTTGATATAAATTATCAATTAATCAGGTCTTAAATATAATTCGTACAAACGCATAAATTATTTGAATTATTGTGAATAAATCTATACAGTATATTCTATTATATATTTTATAAGAGTTTGGAAGAAGTTTGCCAAAAAAATGTTAGATTGAGTTTTTGGACAAAAGCAAAAGATAGAACATGGCACGAGTACTTATAACAGGCGGAGCCGGATTTTTAGGCTCTCATTTATGTGATAAATTTATAGCAAAAGGCGATGAAGTAATCTGCATGGATAACTTTGTGACCGGCTCACCGGACAATATAGCTCACTTGATGGGCAATCCTAAATTTACATTCATACAGCACGACGTAACAAACTATGTATACGTGCCTGGCGATTTAGACTATATATTGCATTTTGCTTCTCCGGCGTCGCCGATAGATTATTTAAAATTGCCTATTCAAACACTAAAAGTAGGCTCTCTTGGTACGCATAAAGCCTTAGGACTTGCTAAAGCAAAAAATGCAAGATTCCTTTTGGCTTCTACTTCTGAAACTTATGGCGATCCGCTTATTCACCCTCAGCCAGAAACTTACTGGGGCAATGTGAACCCAGTAGGCTCACGTGGTGTGTATGACGAAGCAAAACGCTTTGCTGAGGCTATGACTATGGCTTATCACAGATTCCACGGAGTAGACACAAGGATAGTTAGAATATTCAATACCTATGGCCCCCGCATGAGACTGCAAGACGGTAGAGCTATTCCAAACTTTATTACTCAAGCTGTGTCAGGTAAAGATGTGACGGTATACGGCGATGGTAAGCAGACTAGATCAGTCTGCTACGTTGATGACCTAACTGAGGGTATTTATAGATTACTTATGTCTGACGAAGTGAATCCTACTAACATTGGTAATCCTGATGAATTGACTATGCTTCAACTTGCAGAGGAAATTGTAAATCTCACAGGCTCTGACAGTAAAATTATATTTGAAGATTTGCCTGCTGATGATCCGAAAGTAAGACAGCCGGACATCACTAAAGCAAAAGAAATATTGAAATGGCTACCCAAAGTAAATAGATTGGAAGGTCTGAAAAAAACAATAGAAGACTTTAAAAACAGATTGCAAAAATAAGTAAAAAACAAAGGCTGCTCAGATTATTGAACAGCCTTTGTTTTTATTAGATTTGTAGTAAACAATCAATACCGCTTTAGGTTATTTTGATTTTTCTAAAGCTATTTGTTTATTGTCGTTTTCTACCATAGAGTCATAAAATTTCTTGAAATCTTGATACTTATCGGCTGGTATTAAGTCATTTTTATAGACAACAGTACGCTCACCTACAAGATTATTGCCTACTAACTTGTAAGTTACCGAGTAGTCTGCAAAGTCAGATTTTAAAGTAACAGACTCAGGCACTTCGCTAACTTTCATTCCTTTAGGTATCTCAAATTCTACTTTGTGATATTCTTTATCTTGGTTCATATACATCCATAGAGCAAGTGGGTACTTTCTCTCAGTTTCAGAAGTCAAATCACCTGCCATCATTACATCCGCCCATGGGAATCTCATTATTTTCATGTCTCTGATTTCTGTAAACGGCTTTTTAACTTTATAGGAGTATGAATATGTCACAGAATCTGACAGGTCTTTTAAGTTATCGTCAAACTGTACGTCGATTAGTTCCGTAGAACTGTAATCTTCACTAATGCTGCGAGCCATAGATTTTCTTTGGTTATCAGCAGTCTCATCTCTGTAATAACTACGCATAGAAGCTGCCGGGCCCCCTATTTTGGTTGAGTTAACTTTAATAATAAGATTATTATCTGCAATACTTGCTTTAGTGTATCTCTTTATTGAGTTTTCAGGGCGAGTATCAGGATCTATTTGGAATAAAGTTTTTTGTTCGTTTTTGCTTACTTCTAATCCGAATGCCTTTTTAGAAGAACCATAAAAAGCCCCAAATGGAAGCAAATCAGTTGTTAGTTCTACATAATGAACTTTTCCGTCAATAGTAACTTTACCTATGGCATGCTCAAAACCAATAGATGGCAATGCCAAATCATTTTTGCCGTTTTCTCTATTGCTGACTAAAACAATACCCGCATCGAGTCCCACAGCCTTGCAAAGCGAAGTAAAAAGCACTGAAACATCTTTACAGTCTCCTATTTTAGCATCAATAGTCTTAGTTGGATTTTGAGGCACAAGTCCACTTTGCCTGAAAGGTACGGAACTATAGCGAATATCTTGAGCAATATACTTGTAAATAACTTTTACCTTTTCTATGTCGCTTAGTTTTTCTTTGCCATCAAAAAGCTCTTTCGCTTTTAGCTGAACATCATAGCTTGGTTCAGTTTTCGGATTGGACACATCATAGTACCATTTTGAAATAAAATCCCAATCTTTGATAGTTGACACATGAACCATCGCACACACATCACTTATAGGAGGCATAAGAGTTTCTTGCTCTATCTGCGGGAGCCCTTCCGCTGACCATGAGTACATAGTCATATTGTTTATTTTTTTAATTTCCGGCTGGATATTACATTGAGTAGTTTTATAGTTAATGTCTATTCCATCTTCAACCAAAATAGAGAGTTTAGATTGCTCTAACGGTAAGTAAGTATTAAAAAAGCTTGAGCTTTCGAAATATCCGGATAATGAGCCACTGGAATAAGCGGAAGACTTAGTTTTATAATATATCACGTCGCCGGGCTCTAATTTTGTAAATACCACCATCCCGTCTGATTTGTCAGCTTGCACTCTGCTACCGTCTTGTTTGATTACTTCTGCTTTGATGATGTCGGTGCCGTAGCCAAAGCTATTTTCTTTGAACATATCAACACCAGTGAGAGTAAGAGGCTTTGCTATAAAGTAAGTAACTGTTTCATTAGCAGCACTTTTATAAAGTATTTGCTGTGATTCCATTAGTAGTATTATTGCATTTTCGTCAGGATATTCTGTAACACCCTTAGCATTTTCAACAATACTATTTATATTAGGTTCTTCAAATTTTTCGAAAATATCTTTTTCTTCTTTTAGTTTTCTTAGAGAAGTTCTATCGTCAAAGTTTCCCGGGAATAAATCAAGTGATATTTCATAATATTTAATAGCGCTGTCCTTTTCTTCTTTTTCTCTGTAGCACTCAGCCATTTGAGAGCTCACTACAGATACGTAAGGTATCTTTTCGTAGAGTTTATAATAATACTCTAAAGCTGTGTCATAAAGAGCTTGCTGATAGTAAAAGGAAGCGATTTTTAGGTTAATAATATTGGAATTTTCACCGAATTTTATGATTTTTTCAAATAATTCTTCTGCATCATCTCTTCTGTCAGTCCTCCAATAGTGCAAAGCCAGTGAGTATGCAAAGTCTTGACTGTAGTAATCATCTAAGTAGTCCTCATATACTTGATATGCTGCGTCCTGTTGCTGTTTATCGTAACTAAGGATTAATTGCATCGTGCCGGTTAGTTTCACGTCAATAGGGTAAGTATTATGCAGTGCCATTATCAAATCTACAGATTTGCTGTATTCTTTGTTTTTGGCTAGCACAGAAGTCCTCAAAGAATATAATAAATAATCAGCTGCACCTTCATCAGACAGTGAGTCTAAAATTTCAATGGCTCTATCCCAGTCTTCTTTTTTTAAAATGTCATCTAATCTGCTTAGTTCAGCAAAAGCATTTTTGAATTTATCGTTTTTCAGGTATTCTGATTTAACAAGATAGCTACTCTCTAAGTCTGGAATCATCGCGGTATTTTGTACATCCCAAAACAGTAGATTGTAGTTGTCAGGATATTTTTTCAATAATGTTTCTAATCTTTTTCTTAGTTCCAGTGTTTGATTGTTTAGATTAAGATATCCTGCTAACATGTGAAACAGTACCGGCTCTGAGTCAGTACCTTTTATATTCTTATCATAGTATTCCACAGCAAAATTAGGAATAACAGTTGATTTATAATTAGCAGACTTCGTGTAGTTTTGCTGCTGAGCTGATGAAACTAACTTAGGTAATGGTTTTAAATCTTTGTCTAAAAATCTAAGTAAAAAGTTAGATAAGGGATTTTCTCCCGTGCCGATCTGAATCAGAACTCTGTTATAGCCTTTATTAAGTTTAGCAGTGAATACGTAACTATCCATTCCATTATTAACTTCTTTCTTATCTTTAAAGAGTAACTGCTCATTTACCCAAATCTTTACCGATCCGGAAACTCCCAAGCCCAATACTACTTCCTGCTCCGCATCACTATAAACAAAGCTTTGAGCAAAAACGAGAGCTTCTGATATTGAAAAAGAATTTGCTAAGTTAATCCAACTGCCTGGGGCTTCTTCGTGGTAATCAAACCATTGCGTTTTTATACCACTTTTTCTGGTAAAAACGGCATCGTTATTTGGATGACTAAGAGGTCCATGTTGTTTATCAAAACCGGAAGACGATACATTTTCGAAAGGTCCTGCTAATGCCCAGTTATCTATAGTCCCCAAATCTTTTTTGATAGATTGCGATTTGTCAAATTCGTTAACCATCAAATAGGTCTTACTTAATAATTCCTGAATAGCAGAGATAAGCTGCGGGTGCAACTTTGGATTTTCTAAATTGTCTTCTAAAAATTCGATTTCTTCTTCTATATCCATACTGATATGAGTTCTGAAATAGTTAGAATTTACTAAAAAATACAGTAATGGAGATGGATCTGACATGTTATCACACAAGTCTTTCAGATTGTGCAAGTCGTTTATCAATAAAAGTTGATAATCAGCTATTGCCTGTAGAGCAACAAATGATTCCAACGATTCTGTTGTAGTCTTTTTATATTCGTCGTAAGCTTTGGGATAATTATTTTCCAGAAAGTATTGTCTCGCTAAAGCATCATCCGCCTTTACTGTTAGAACCGGGAGTGCTATGAGAAATGTAATTAGCCAAATAAATCTCTGCATTTCTACCTCTTTAAAAAATTTCTTGTGATATATAATATTAAATTTAAGGATAATTTTGCTCATTTGCATATAAAATAATAGATAACTAGTATTGGTTAATAACTTTTTGCTTAAACCTTTCTTTTGATAATGTTTCTATATTCATAGTGTTAGAAAAGTTGAAGGAGTTTTACTGTTTTTGTGGTATTTGATTAGTTCGAATGATAAATTCCATCTAATACATTGTACGAGGAAGACGTAAAGCATTGCTATTCTGTAAATACTAATGTAGTTTGATTGTCCTCTTCTTTTTTCGGCTATCACAGGGCTTGTATTAGGAATCCGGGCTTATTACACACGTGCATGCAAATCAACTAACAAAAAAGGAGCACCCGGTTAAGGACACTCCTACACAGAATATTTAAATAAGAAAAATATTATTTGTTAATAGCCACAGGCAATACTGTAAGCTCTTCACCAATAGTTACTTTCAAATAGTACATACCGGAAGTTAAACCGTTTACATCTATTTTATGATTTTCGTTAGATGCCACTTGACCTTTGTATAGTGTAACACCCGAAGCATCAATTAGTTGTATGTCTGCATTAGAGCTTAGTGTGCCTAAATTTACTGTAAGAGTAGTTACAGCAGGATTAGGGAACAAGCTGATTTCTGCAAAAATACCATCTGTGACAGAAGTAGGTGTTTCTGTTAATTCAACAGTAGTAATATCTACAATTGGGGTATTATTATCAATATCAACCCAAAGAGATAACTGATCAAAGCCAACTTTCTCTATAAGGACATGATATCTACCGTTAGGTAAGCCGTCTACTTGGAAATCACCCATGCTGTTTGTGCGTTCAAATTTTACAATTTGACCCTCTTCATTTAGAGTATACACTAGAGCTCCGTTTATAGGGTCTGCATCGCCTTCAACCATGCCTCCATTTTTGCCTTTTTTAGAGATTTTACCTTTGATGATACCAACACCTTTTAAGCCTTTCATGTTTTCAAGTTTAATAACATTTCCAAGGTCATGGCTGTCAGAAGTTGCAGTGATTCTAGTAGCCTCTTTCCAGTTTAAGCTTGCAAAGTCATTTTCTACATAATAACCTGGAGCTAATTCAATATCTTCAGGGAATGCCAGTAGTATATATTCTCCCGGAATAAGACCATGGAATTGGAATGCACCTAAGTCATCAGTAGTTGCAGTGAAACCCCAGTTAATGTGATCATTGTTGTTTGCACCTGATTCCACTAAAAATGCCATAACCCATGCCGGAGAAACTATATTGTTATCTTTGTCTATAACTATACCCGATATAGAGTTATCATAGTTTGCAACTTTTGATAGAGCAAAATCAATATTTTGATAATCTTTGTCCATTATCAGAAGTTCGGCTTCAGTATAATCAGTTACATCATTATAATACTCCGGTATATATGACTGGTAATCGTTCGTATCATGCGGGTTGCCCGGTCTTCCAAAATAAGTAGAAGCGCGAGCTATATAATCAAATCTATCATCAAGACTAATTTCATACATGCCATGTTGATCAGTAGTAATAACTGAATGAGCTCTCATGCCGTTGCTGTTAGAGCCAGTAAATTCTACAAAAGCGTAAGGGATACCTTCTTCCGTATCTTCGTCAGTTACCTGACCTGATACTAATCTATGTTCTGGAGTGGCATACTTTTCTACCGAAGCGTCAAAAGTATAAGTATTACTACATTCAAGTTCAATAATAGTAGCATCCTCAATTTTATAAGTGTTATTCCAGAATTCATCTTCAAATTGGCCAAATCCTCTGAACCATAATATATATTTACCGGCATCAGCTTGTATTTCGTATTTGCCGTCTACTATTCCTGAACCATATTTATCGACACATTGTCCGGGTATAAATGTACTGTCATTATCAGGCATCCCCAATAGAACAGCATAAGCTTTGTTAATAGGTTCTTGATTGGTTGAAGCTGAATCAAAAGTAACTGTGCCCGAAACAAGAATTGGGTCAGAGCAATTTCTAACAAAAATAGTTATTTGTTGCATGCTCATATTTGATTCGTTATTTACTTCATAAGCAATGATAGCAATAGTATAGTTTCCTGTTTCTGTAGCGGTCCATGTAATTAGTCCGGTATTGGCATCAATAGTCATGCCCTCAGGAGCTTTATGCAATTTATAAGCTACGACTACACTATCATCTTCGCTTTCTGCATCTGCGTCATAAGTCCATGTAGAGTTGAGACTGGCAAACAAATCTTCAGATTCAGGAAAAGTAGTAAAATAGATGCGTTGAGGATTGCCAATTTTAGTATTTAAAGTTATATCCACAACGGCTTCGCTACCGCAATTAAGCACAAAAGGGTCTTTCAGTAATAACTCATCCAAAGTCGGTTGTCTATAACCAGGTGCGTACACTAATATATAAAAATTACCTTCGTCTGCATCTATTTCGAATTTACCGTCGATTATTTCACTGTCAAAACCAGGGAAGTAAATAACTTTATCATTTAATATTTCTATTAAAGAGGCAGTTCCTTGTTTCAAAAGTGTTCCGTCTTGTTCTCTGATTGTACCTGATACCATAGTCTTGTCAGAGCATGATTTTACATATAGTGAAAGATAGGTATATGCTAAATTATTAGCATTTCCATCTTCGTAGGCAACTACCATAAATTCGGCAGTGCCTTTTCCGCTTGGAGTCCAAGTAATAAGACCTGTGTTTTCATCTATAGTCATCCCTTGAGGAGCTTCTCGTAATTCGTACTTTATTGTAATATCACCTTTAGATTCGGCTTTTACTTTAAAGGACCATATCTCGTTAATAGGTATAACATTAGATTCAGGTTGATCTTCTGTAAAGTAGATAAGATTATCCCAATTACCACCTTTTACAGTTATTGGCAGTAAATTGGAAGCAGCAGATTCGCCATCTGGGTTGAGCGCTGTAATGTAAACAGTGTAATCACCTTTATCTAAACCATATAATATATGGAAAAATTCATTCTTTAGTGGGTGACCATTAGGTGTAGTTTTGATAGATAATGAGTCGTGGATAGAAAAACTACTCATGTCCTGGGTGTGCCCATCAGCAATGTAAATATTAAAGCCATTGTAATCAGAGGAAGTATCATCCATTTCCCAGTAGAGAAAAGAACCGTCAGGAATGGAGCCACCTGCTTCAAATATTTGTAAATCTTGTGGAGCTGAAGGAACAGCTGCAAAAACTGCCACAGAGCTAACAACTGCTACGGTTATCAGCAAGAGCCAACTTCTCAAAGTGATCATTGCATTTTTCATAATGCTTACCTCGATATTTTATTAAATTATTATTTTATTGGGATACTTATTCGCATTGTACTAGAAGCTACACAGGTCAAATAAAAAGGTTACAAAATAAATCGTAAAAAATATTAATCTGTTTGATAGTCTATATTATATAAGATTGTAAGATTATCTTTGCAAACAGCTAATATATTATTTGTAAATTGGGGTAAGCAGCTGTAAAATATTTTCTGCCATTGTAGAAAGTTTAGCTTATGGCATCCTTGCTTCAAATTATTTTGCAACGAATCTTATCATCCAGTGTATCTTAATTAAACTGTATCCCAAATACAAATATTTATGGCAAGTAAATTAGCATCATATAGCGATATAGAACTGGCTCAAATGCTAAATGCATCCCGAAAAGATGCAGAATCAGCATTTCAGGAACTATATAACAGATACTCTTCAGGCGTGCATGCTTATTGCTTGCGCGTATTAGGAGATGAGGATGCTGCTGAGGACATATTTCAGGAAACTTTTATCAAGTTTTATAAAAATGTACAGGGAAATCATGCAAGTAAAAATATCCAAGGATTTTTGATAACTATTGCCAGAAATCTGTGTCTCAATTTTAAACGAGATAAGAAAAATACTGTAGAGATAGATAAACTGGATTTTTATATGCACGATAATCAAAATTACGAACAAAAAGAACTTTTAGATTTGATTAATACTGCTCTGGAGCTTGTCGAATATGACTATAGAGAGGCATTTGTTCTTAGAGAGTATAGTGGATTTTCTTACAACGATATAGCAGAAGCATGTAACATTTCTGTTGCTAATGCTAAGTCGAGAGTCTTTAGAGCAAAACAAAAGATAAAAGAAATACTGCAACCATACTTAAAAGATTTATCTAAATTGCGGTGAAAATATGGAAAAAGATAGATTAATACATGACTTTTTAGACGGAACTCTGTCTCAAAATCAGGAAACAGAGCTCTTCTATTCATTATCATCCGACGAAATGATGAGGATGGAGCTTAAAGAGCAATTAGCTATAAAAAATGCAATAAAAGGTGATGTTAAAGCTGGTACTCCAAAAGTTGCTTCCACTATGGCGATTTTTTCCGAATTGGGATTGACTCCACCACCTGTGGCTCAAGTGCCTGCAGGCGGAGCAGCTGTTACTTCGTCTATGAGCAAAATATGGCCTGCCATATCTAAATATAGTGGAATGATTTGGACTGGAGTAGCGACTGCCGTCACTACTGCTGTAGTGATGCTACTACTTATGGAGCCTGGAAATTTTACGTCAGATCAAGCAGTGACTTCTAATAACAAACCTGAAGGTATGACTACTAATACTAACACTATAGTAAATAGTAACATTCCTGTTGTAAATAGCACTGAAAACGAAAATGCTTCTACAGGAAGCAAACAATCAGCCGGACATTCAAACGAGAAAATAGTTTATAAGTATATTTATATTACTAATGAAAATCCTTCAGAACAGACAGTAACCGGATTAGAAAATATAGTTAAAGAGATACATCAATCAGATATTGCAGGCTCAAACCATTTTGATTTGTCAGGTAATAATGAATTGTTAGTTTATCCAATAGATTTTGAATTGTATACTGGTAGCAATATACTATCAACATATTCTCCTATTGGATATCAATCAGAGCAAACTTCTTATGGTATAGTCTTTGAATTTAGAACTGCTAAAGACTGGGCTAATTCGCAAGGACTTAATCCTTCTCAGTATCAAGATTGGAATAATACTTCCTTAAGCTTATTCAAATCTGTTTCTGAGGAATTGATGTTAGGGGTTGAGTATCGCAGAGAAAATTTCTATTTGGACTTCAAAGGTTTAGAGGGCTCGAACCAGCTTTATAAATATGAGGTTTATCCTAATACAAGCTCTTTGACTGCAGCGGTAAGATACTCACCTGAGTTTTTGAAATTGTATAATTTTGCACCATTTGCACAGCTTTCGGTTGGTGCTAACAATGTAGGCCCGGTAGGCAGATTTTTTGTAGGTGCTAATTACTCTCCACATCCTTCCTATTCCTTGATATTTGGAATAGACGGCAGTGCTATGAGATATAATTTCCAAAATATAGACTATACTTCCCATAAGTTTGGTATTCAATTTGGAGCTTCGTTTCATCTATAATGAAAACAATATTATATATATGGACTATCACTGTTTGCATTATTGTTATTGGTGCGTGCGACAACCCTACTGAGATAGATGACAATCTAAAAAAGACATCTATAGAGACTAATATTAGTGGTTCCTCCGGTATGCTTGTTGAAAATGAGGATTCTATCCCTACTAATCCAGTAGAAAATCATATCATAATACTGGACACTACTAATTACAAGGGCGAAATAACCGGTATTATTGAAAACTATCCAAATGATACAAATATGTATTATATATGGGAACGTAAGGTTTTTTGGTTTGATGCATTTAGAGTAGAGATTGATACTCTAAATAAGACTATTTCATTAAATGTGGATTTGCAAACCAATAACAAGCAAAATTATGTAAAGATTCCTTCGGACAGGATAAGCGAACTACAAATACAAGTTACAGAATTAGATTATAGCAAACGTATATCTGATTTATATCTTAATTCTTCATTAGGTGGTGGTTTGTGGTCTTCTTATACTGTCAAATCAGTCAACCCAGACGAAGGTTATGGCAAGATTAAAACATATTCGGGTGTTAATTCACTTGCATTTTTAGAGTTACTGCCCAGATATAAAAACAGTACCCAATTGCAAGGTATATCTCTTTTATTTGTTTTTCAAGCAAACCAAATATCCTTAGCTTATGGGGAAGACATTTTCTTTTTGACTTATCAGCTGGACTTGATGTTTTAACACAAAACACATATTGTATTAGTATACAATAATAAGTAGATTCTTACTTGCTATTGGCAGCAGGAGTTCCTATATTTGTATAACAAAACATCGCGGGGTGGAGCAATTGGTAGCTCGTCGGGCTCATAACCCGAAGGTTGCAGGTTCAAGTCCTGTCTCCGCTACTCTGATAACACACAAGTCCTTTGCTTTTAAAAGCTTAGGACTTTTTTGTATTGTTTACGGACAATCTCATTCATACCTCTCCCAAAATATCAAATACAGACATAGAATAAACCCGGATTTGTCATTAGATGTCATCATAGTGCTGTAGATGACCTTAGAATCAAGGAGTATGCTTACTTCATTTGTAAAAAATATTACGAAATTGCTGATTGAACAAGGGGTTTCAACCCCTTGCCATGCAATGACTTTAGAGCTTCTCCATCTTCTCAAATTACATTTTTGGGTTAAATATAGACCTACCAACTTATGTATGTAAAATAATATGAAAACATTTTGTATATTGGAATTTTATAAGTGTTAGCATTCATGCAAAGAGACTATAAAGCCAGCGTATATATTACAAATTTGCAAGCACACGCAAGCCGATGCCTCAGCTTGCAAAAGAGCCAAATTTTGCTTACCCACTTCGGACAGATTAGCAACTGAAAATTGTATCTTTCGAGGTTTACAAATGAGGATTAAATAAATGATAAATAAAGACAATTTCAAAGCACTTCTACGACACCTTGACTTTGAAGAAAAAGGACAAATCTTCTCAAAGGATTTTAAAGGTAACGGTATTTATTTAAAAGCTGATTTCAAAAAAGAACAATTAGAATATCCCGAAATTGCAGGATTGATGATTAACGAGCGACAAACTTGTAATTTTTCCGCTGCCGAAAATGCAGTTGTTTTCGAATGCGTACACAAACTTCTTGACAAAGGATATAAACCTAAGCATATAGAACTTGAACCAAAATGGAAATTAGGACACGGAGCAAGTGGCGGACGAGCAGATATTTTGGTAAAAAACCAAAGCGAAAAGCCAATTTTAATAATTGAGTGTAAAACATACGGAAAAGAGTTTGATAAAGCTTGGAAAGAAACGATAGACGATGGCGGACAGCTTTTTTCTTATGCTCAACAGATTTCGGAAACTGATTTTCTTTGCTTATACGCCAGTGAGTTTAACGCAAGTGATAATCAACTTTTAGTTGAACAACGCATCATTTCCCACAAAGACAACGATAAAATATTAGAACAAGGCGACAATCTGCAATCATTCAAAAAAGCATCGAATGTAAAGAAACGTTACGATGTTTGGAAAGATACTTATCAGCTTGAATATACGCAATCGGGCATTTTTGAGGATAATATACAAGCCTACCAAATAGGAAAAAGCAAATATACGCTTGATATTGATACCCGACCTGTAACCGACAAAGACAAAGAGGGTAAATATCACCGTTTCCGTACAATTTTAAGACAATATAATATCGCCAGAAAAGAAACAGCCTTTGAGGTACTTGTAAACTTGTTTTTATCCAAAATTGTTGACGAAGAAGAAAACAAAACCGACCTTGAATTTTACTGGAAAGGTGTTGCGTATGACAATTACTACGATTTTGTAGATAGATTGCAAAAACTCTATCAAATTGGTATGCGTAAATTCCTGAACGATGAAATTATGTATATCAGTAACGACCAAATTGATAACGCTTTTTGGACTGTTAAAAACAAACGCAACGCAACTAAAAAAACAATACAGGAATATTTCCGAAAACTAAAATTCTTTTCAAACAACGCCTTTTCGTTTATCAATGTTCACAACGAACGGCTGTTTAATAAAAATGCAAAAGTACTGGTTGAGATTGTGCAGATGTGGCAAGGTTTACGACTGAAAACCAAAGAACAAAACCAGTTTTTAGGTGATATGTTCGAGTATTTCTTGGACAATAGTATCAAACAATCCGAAGGACAGTTTTTTACACCAATGCCGATTACAAAATTTATTGTAATGTCGTTGCCATTGGAGGACAAAATACAACAATCGTCTGAACCATTAAAAGCCATTGATTATGCTTGCGGAGCGGGGCACTTTTTAACAGAATATGCCCACCAAATTAAACCCTTGGTTGAGAAATATAAAGAAACTGAAGTAAGCAAATATTATGAAAATATTGTTGGGATCGAAAAAGAAGACCGTTTGGCAAAAGTTGCCAAAGTGTCGGCTTATATGTACGGACAAGACCAAATAAAAATATTGGAAGAAGATGCACTTTCGGATATACCGGAAATAGAGCCCGAAACATATGATGTGCTAATTGCAAATCCGCCTTTTGCTGTCGAGGGATTTTTGCACAACCTTACCGAAAAACAAAAAGAACGATACGAACTGATACAAACCACCGGATTAAACAGCAATACAAGTAATATTCAATGCTTTTTTATTGAGCGTGCAAAACAAATTATGTCGCCTGGTGGAACTGTCGGTATAATTGTTCCTTCGTCTGTTCTGTCAAACTCAGATACAACACATATTCGAACAAGAGAAATTATTTTAAAATTCTTTGATATTGTTTCTATTGTTGAGTTGGGTAGCGGAACTTTTGGAAAAACAGGAACAAATACTGTAGTTCTGTTTCTTCGTCGTAAGGAACAAAAGCCGGAGCCTGCAGAACACTACAAAAACCGTGTTGATGATTATTTTGAAATTCAACTTGCCGATGTTTTTGCAGGCAAAAAGCAAGACGACGAATTGGCGGAATATCAGGATTTGGGTTTGATTAGGAAATACTGCGAACAAACCGAATTACCTTTTGAAGAATACATAAAGCTGTTTGGCGTTACAAACGACACCATAGAACGATGCGATGAGCTTTTTGAAGCAGAAATGTTTAAAGAATACCGTGCCGATTTCGACAACAGCACCGATATTAAAAACCTAAAAACAAAAAAAATCTTCAAAAACAAAACCAAAGAACAAAAAGAAGAAGAACTAAACAAACGTTTTATAAACTACTTGTTTGAAATAGAAAAAAACAAGCTGTACTACTTTATGCTTGCTTATGAAAACAAACAAAAAGTACTGATAGTAAAAAGCCCGAACGACAATAAGGAACAAAAACAGTTCTTAGGCTACGAATGGAGTGGAGCAAAAGGAAGCGAAGGAATTGTTTACAAAGGAGGAAATACAGTAAACGATATTATTACACCGCTTTTTGACCCGAAAAACCAGAACAATACAGAAAAAATAAACTACCTGATACAGCAAAACTTTATCGGAGTAAAACCGAACCTAAAAGGGTTTGAAAGTTTAGAGGGATTAATTACTTACGCTAAAGTTTCTGATATTCTTGACTTTTCACGCAAAGATTTTAATAAAGCTTTTTCGCTTACACCTAAGAAATCCATTACGATAGAGACTAAGTGGGATTTAGAAAAACTGGAGAACTTAACGGACAGTATGTTTGCTGGTGGCGATGCACCCAAAGCTAATTTTTCAAAAGATAAAACAGAGAAGTATAATATCCCAATCTATGCAAATGGTATTGAAAACAGCGGCTTATACGGTTACACAGACAATGCAAAAGTTCTAAAAAATTGTGTCACTATATCAGCAAGAGGCACTCTTGGTTTTACTGTCGTTAGAAAAGAGCCTTTTGTTCCAATAGTTCGACTAATTGTTTTAATACCGAACAACTCAATCAATGTTGATTATTTTAAATATGCACTTGATTTATTAGATTTTACAGATACTGGTTCTGTGATACCTCAATTAACTGTACCGAAAATAAAAGGATTAAAAATCCCCTTACCACCTAAAAAAGTACAACAACAAATAGTAAACGAATGTGAAGCCATAGATAAAAAAGCAGAACAGGCAAACGCAACTATTGAAAAGGCTAAAAAGGAGATTGATAAAGTTATAGCAACTGCAAAAGGAGATAATGTAAAATTAGTTGACATTACATCAAAAATTGGAAGCGGAGCAACACCAAGAGGAGGAGAAGCTTCATATAAAGAGAGTGGTATAAGTTTAATTCGTAGCCAAAATGTCTATGATGACGGTTTCAAAATTAAAGGATTAGCATTTATTGACGAAGACCAAGCCGAAAAACTTAATAACGTAACTGTAGAAAAAGGAGATATACTTTTCAATATTACAGGAGCTTCTGTTGCAAGATGCTGTGTTGTAGAAGAACAATATTTACCAGCACGAGTAAACCAACACGTTGCAATAATTCGGCCAACAAAAAAAGTGCTTAGTAAGTATCTGCAAATGATACTTGTAAGTCCAAACATAAAAAAACAGTTATTGGATATAGGTTCTAATAGTGCAACAAGGGAAGCAATTACAAAAACACAGATTGAAGAATTTAAAGTTCCTTTACCAACAATTGACGAACAGAATAAAATAGTTTTTGAAATTGAAAAAATAGAATTAACAATTAAAGAAGCACAACAGATAATAGAAAATATATCAGCGGATAAGCAAGCGGTAATGGAAAAATATTTATAGCCCAACGCTTCGCAGTCATACACATTGGCAAGTCGCTCAAACGAGCAAAACTTGCCAAAGAGTATGCCTGCCCCAACGTTGACCGAAAAGAAAGCTGGGCATACAACAAAGTGTGTTACGTACTATAGGGGAATTGTTGATATGAAATTAATTACATTAAACAAACTTTACGGTAGGTAGACAGTGAAGTTCCTTGAAAATCCGCCTCTACTCCTACACAACCCACTACTAACATCAAGCCAAAAAAAAACGTACTGCATGAAACAATGCATTATTGATAATTGGGAAGTACTTTTTTCGGGAATTGGAAATTTTATTTTAGAATTAGTCTTTTCAAAAATTAGCGAAATTAAGGATTTTATACTTAACCGAAAACACGTAGGAAGTAGAAGGCATTCTTGAACTTAGGCTAAGATAATTTTGCTGGCTAAATACCCACACGCTTTTTTTTTACATCGTCATAGTCAAATTTTGCTGCATCAGAGTATCTCTGCCCGGTGTAAATCATAAAAAGAAAGAGATCTCTGGCTTTTTTAGAGCATAGGTGACAGTCCATTGCAATCAATGATTTTCGCAAGGTCATCTTTAGTGAGAGCTATGTTTTCAGGTTGGGCATGATTTATTTGTTATTGATAAGATAGAGTTTTTACGTATTTGACATTTGTTACTCTATTAGTCTTACAGTAATATGTATTAATAAGGTAATTCTTACTTGCAATTGGCAGCAGTAGTTCCTATATTTGTATTACAAAACATCGCGGGGTGGAGCAATTGGTAGCTCGTCGGGCTCATAACCCGAAGGTTGCAGGTTCAAGTCCTGTCTCCGCTACAAGCGAAATGAAGCAACTTCTGAAATAGAGGTTGCTTTTTCTCGTAATGTATATGGTGGTATTCATTGAAAATTGAATATTAATATAATCAGGATTTAGATTTTGAGACTCAAAGAGCTAGGCAGTGATGAAAGGAAGATATTTATTCTTCATTTCATTTATTCAGTTATTGAGGGGATTGTCCTCGGCGTTGTAGTGCTAAACGAGTTTATGTTTATCAAAAGTCTCAATGGATCAGACTTCTTTTTGGCGGTTCTCTTCCAATTTAGCATGATTGTATTTGTTTTTTCTGTATTTATCTATGAAATAATCAAGAGATATAAAAAGAAAAATATCCTGAGAATTGTAGCTTTATTGACTCGCTTACCTCTGATTGGAGCTGCATTTTTCCCTACTGAACTTTTACCTCCTGACCAGATGGTTATTTACCATGCGGCACTGCTTAGTATGTTTCTTTTGTACTACTTAGCTCAACCTGTCATTAATCCGATTATCAATAGCATTCTGAAAAATAACTACAGTTCACAGCATTTTGGTACTCTATACAGCTATGCAACAAGTGCAAACAAAGTAGTGATGCTATTAGCTACTTTTACTTTTGGTGAGCTACTCGAAGCTAATAATTATGCCTTTACTTATGTATATCCTTTTATTGCAGTAGTCGGAATTATTTCAGTTTTTCTTCTTTCCTTTGCAGTCAAAAAGGAATACATGGCAGGCCATAGCGAGCAACGAACTGTTATGGAATCTGTCAAAGCTTCCTTTCCAAATTTAGTGAATATTATAAAACGCAATAAGCCATACCGAGATTTTGAATTAGGTTTTATGCTGTATGGGCTATCATTTATGATGACTGTAGCTGTAATTTCTTTGTTCCTTGCTAAGGAATTGGACTTAAATTATAAAAGTCTGGCTTTTTATAAGAATTCTTATAACCTGATAGCAATAGTTTCGCTCCCATTTTTTGGTAAATTGATAGATAAAATTGATCCACGCAAGTTTGGAGCTTTTACTTTTGCTACGCTTGCCTTGCATTTAGTTTTTATAGCATTGGCAGAATACCTTCCGTTTAGTATAGAGTGGGGAGCTTATAAATTATACTTATTGCTTATTATTTCTTTCACTTTTAACGGATTGTTTGCTGGGACAATGCCTTTGCTATGGAATATCGGCTCTGCTTATTTTTGCAAAAAAGAAGACGCAGCCGAGTACCAATCCATTCACCTTTCGATGGTAGGTTTTCGAGCAATTATAGGACCGCTATTTGGGATATGGCTCTTGGACTATCTGGGATATACGGGCGTATTTTCTGTTGGGATTGGTTTACTCATTGTGGCGATCTATGTAATGCTTCGTTCTATGAAAGTGAATTCAATTTCCATATAAGGCGAAGTTTTCATATTTTATAAAAATAAAAATATTCTTATTCAGTTCCAGTCTTAATAGTACCATTGGGACGTCTTCTCTAACATATTTTGGTAAATCCGTGCTTCCTAAAAAAATAAATATTTCTAAATACGTACCTTATCTTATTGCTTTAATGATACTTACCCTTTCTATTTTTGCAATCTATAGATATACGGAATTTTCGCAGAAGAAAGTTACAAAATCTGAGAGAGAAAAAGTATTTGAGCTTATTAGTGCAAAAAAATCACAATTAGAAAAGGCTCTGTACTCTAGGATATATTATACTAAAGGTGTTGCCGCTTATATCTCTCTAAATCCAAGTATTAATCATCAGAATTTTCAAGATTTAGCGAAAGAGCTAATTGGAAAGGACACTACGATAAACACTATGTCTATTGCTAAAGATGGAATTATTAGTTCAATTTACCCTTTTGAAGGACATGAAAAAGCGGTAGGACTTAACTTGCTTGCTCACCCTGCCAGAAGAGAAATAGTAGATAAAACAATTGAGACTCATAATACTTTTGTTGCCGGACCGGTCGAATTAGTTGAAGGTGGGATTGCATTTGTTAGCTATACGCCTATATTTTTTAACGCAGGAGAACGTAAAGGACAGTTTTGGGGAGTTACGGATATAGTTATACGAAGAGATAATATGTTAAAAGAAGCCGGGCTGTTTGAAAATACAGGAAAAATTGAATATGCAATTAAGGGCAAAGATGGCTTGGGGCTTGAAGGTGATTTGATTTGGGGCGATAAACAAGTATTCGACAAAAATCCAGTGATGGTAGAGATGGTTCTTCCTACAGGCAAGTGGATAATTGCTGCTGTACCTAAAACAGAATGGAACATTAACAGTTCGCTGGACAAATCACTTCTTACATTCTTGTATATTAGTGCAATTATAATGTCTTTGCTTATTGGACTGCTTATCAAAAGCTATCTTAAAATAAAGGAAAACGAAAGACAGTTAAAAGCAATCTTTGGTGCTATGTCTGATATAATAATTGAATATGACTCAAATGGGAAATATCTCAATATTGCTCCTACTAATGAATCTCTTCTCATCCTTCCTAGAAATCAATTATTAGGTCAACATACTCATGATGTATTAGATAAAGATATTGCTGATTTGGTAGTTGAGAATATAAAGAATGCAATTTACACAGGAGCTGTCCAAGTTTTTGACTACCCTCTGATGGTTAATGGAAAGCAATTATGGTTCCAGGCGAGAATCTCTAAAATCAGTGCAGACAGAGCTTTGCTTGTGTCACATGACAATACTGAAAGATCTCTGGCGGTTAGAAAACTAAAAGAATCTGAAACTGAACTTAAAAAATCAAATGCACTAAAAGATAAGTTCTTCTCTATAATAGCACACGATTTAAAAAGTCCTATAAGCAGTTTTCACTTGCTTACTAATAGTCTGCACGTAGACTATGAAAGTTTTACTGATGATGAAAAGAAAGAATATGTTGGACTTATGAAAGATAGTTCCAAAAATCTTATAAGTCTTATAGAAAATCTTTTACAATGGTCTCGCTCTCAGAGAGGAGAGATTCAGTTTGATCCGATTGAAGCTAATCTATATTATATCTGCGAAAATGTAAAATCTACCCTATTACTTTCTGCCGGGACAAAAGGCATAGAGATAAAAAATAATCTGGATAACAACATAGAAGTGACTGCAGATGTCAACATGCTGACTACAATTATCAGGAATCTTGTATCAAACTCTATCAAGTTTACTAACCAAGGCGGTTCTATATCAGTAGAGGCTCACGAAGTTGAAAATAAGGACAATAGTTTTATCCAAATCTGTATTTCTGATACAGGAGTAGGTATGGACAAAGAGCTTCTCAAAATACTCTTCAAACTGACCTCGTCTGTATCGTTGCCCGGAACAAATAATGAAAAAGGAACCGGGCTCGGTTTGATATTATGCAAAGAATTTGTAGAAAAGCACGGTGGCACAATCTGGGCTGAAAGTAAGGAAGGTAAAGGAAGCCAATTCTATTTTACTTTGCCCAAATAATAATACTTACAAAGCTAACTCTAAATAAAAGCGGTCTTATATCGTAGACTAATAAATATGAAATAATATTATATTTATGGTGTAAGATGTTTAAACGAATACTGATTGCCAATAGAGGTGAGATTGCAATGCGTCTTATCAGAGGCGCGCGAGAGATGAATATAGAATCCGTAGCAATCTACCATGATATAGATAAAGAAGCCCCTTTTGTGCAATATGCTGACTATGCTTATAATCTTTCCGGAGACACTCCCAAGCAGGCATATCTTGATATAAATCAAATTATAGGTATTGCTAATCGAAGCAATGCCGAAGCTATCCATCCCGGATATGGCTTTCTTTCTGAAAATCCAAAATTCTCTGAGGCTGTAACTAAAGCCGGTCTTGTATTTATTGGTCCTGATTCTCATGCTATTGAAGTGATGGGAAGCAAGACTGCCGCAAGGAAGCTCATGGCTGATGCAGGTGTCCCTATAGTTCCGGGCACTAAAGAGCAAATCGAAGATAATGATACGCTCCGTCAGATTGCTTCAGAAATAGGCTACCCGGTATTGCTAAAAGCTGCGGCAGGCGGTGGTGGTAAGGGAATGAGGAGGGTAGACTCTGAAGAAGATTTGATAGAAAGTTATCATGGTGCAAAAAGGGAAGCCGCAAATGCTTTCGGAAATGATGCTGTTTATATCGAAAAATATATTATCAATCCAAAGCATATCGAAATACAAATAATAGCTGACAAGCACGGCAACTGTGTGCATTTAGGTGAAAGAGACTGCTCTATCCAAAGGCGTCATCAGAAAGTTATAGAAGAAGCTCCGTCTACTGTGCTTACTCCTGACTTGAGGGAGCAAATGGGCGTAGTGGCTATCAAAGCCGCTCAGGCTTGCAACTATACAAATGCAGGAACTATAGAATTTCTTGTGGATAAAGATAAAAACTTCTTCTTTCTTGAAATGAACACTCGTTTGCAGGTGGAACACCCAGTTACGGAAATGGCTACCGGAATTGATTTAGTTAAAGAGCAGATAAATATAGCATGGGGCAATAAGTTAAGCTTCGAACAGAAAGATGTGAGCTTTAAAAATTATGCAATAGAATGTAGAATCTATGCAGAAGATCCATTTAATAATTTTCTGCCGGATACAGGGAAAATCACTCACCTACGTAGACCTTGTGGAAATGGTGTCAGGGTGGACAGTGGCATAGATGAAGGCAGCGATGTCAGTATCCACTTCGATCCTATGCTTTCTAAGCTCATTACTTGGGGTCGAGACAGAAATGAAGCTCTCAGCAGAATGGAATCAGCTCTAAGAAATTACAGAATACAAGGAGTGCGAACTATTATTCCATTTCTTATTGCTGTGATGAATCACCCTGAGTTTAGGTACGGATATTTTGATACGGGCTTTATCCAGCATACTTTTGACATGGAAGTGCTTGACAAAATAAAAGAAGAGCAGGAAGAAATAATAGCTGCAATTGCTGCATTTGGCTATCGAATGACCAGAAAAGACAAAGTGACTACTTCAGAGAAGCCAAAAATATCTAAATGGAAAGAGAAAAATCTTATGATGCGAAGGTTGCTTTAGTTGCAAAATCGAGGGCATTTGATAATTTTGAATTGAATTTGAAGCTTGTACAAAGATTAAGCTTTAACCCAACAATGTTATATTAAAGAATAAAACATCTCTAAAGTCATTGCATGGCAAGGGGGTTGAAACCCCTTGTTCAATCAGCAATTTCGTAATATTTTCTTACAGAGGAAGTAAGCATGCTTCTTGATTCTGCGGTCATTTACAGCACTTTATGACATCTAATGTCAAATCCGGGATTATTAGTTTATATATATTATATTGCACTTAACTTTTAGTGTCAGTGCAAATACTCTTACATGGCCTAAATAATTACATATCTATAAATCTATTTCGGAAAGAAATGAAAACAAACGCAGTTTTATTATTGACTTTGGCTATAATGATTTTAAATATTCTAGCCGGCAGTGTGACAGCTTCTACCAACGAAGACGTAATTAAATTTTTAAAATCTACCAAGGAACACTCGGAAACCATTATCGTGGATGGTGCATTACTAAAGATTTCCAACGCTCTGATAATGGAAGCAAAAATTGGTTACAACCTTTCCGACAACAGCTGGGGTGGCAACCTTACTTCTATCTTCTTTTTTAAAAACGGTGATAAACTAACTCCAGTTAATACTGACAAGCCGATGATCCCAACTACTAAAGAATTTATCTCATCTATAAAAAAGAGTTTCTCTCTAAAAACAAATGAAGATGCTCTCTCGTTCCAGACTATGCTTAGTGCCTTCGATCGTCAGGCATTTTCTAAAGGCTATTACCAAAGCGGTAACAACTGGTACTTTGTAAGAAGTGAGATGTTTGGCGATAAATCCGGCTTCTTAGTTACTACAGATGATGCCGGAAAAGTGCAAAATATAGAGTATATTAGTAAGTTTGAAGTGGAAATACCGGAGACAAAAGACTCAGGCGAAAAGGAAAAATATAACGAAGAGGAAGTACTAGAACTAATGCTTATCACTTTTACAGATATTATTCAAGCTCAGTTAGATGAAGGTAGTAAAGAAGATATATTTGCAGCTCCTGCTCCAAAAGTAAATCCTTCGGAAGATGACAGCAAAGAAATGCAAAAAATTGCAGGTGAATTTTACAAACACAGGTTCGAAGCGGATGTGTTGAAAAGCGAGAATCTTGCACTTATCTCTAATGCTTCGATATACAGAGCTGCACTTGTCGTAGACCAATCTACACCAGAATATAAATCTGAGTCAAGGCAAAACACAACAGTAATAGAATACAAAGGTGAATTTAGTAGAGTGAGCAATTTGAAATCTATGTTTTCTAACGACTTATTCTTAAAAAGTATAAAATCTGATTTTTCATTGAAGAAAGAGTCAAATATCACAGCCTTTAATTTACTGTTAGACGAACTGGATCCGGGCGAAAAAGACGCTATCGAAACAATCAAAAAGGACAATGTAATTGCTTACATACGAGAAAAAAGTTTTGACGACAAGATGGCTTATCTTTTACTCTTAGACAAAAAAGGAAAGATTATTGCTATAGATTATAATGACTATACTGAAAAAAGCATACTAAAACTAAAAGCAAAAGATCCAAATTACAAAGTTGACTTTGCATTCAAATTAGTTAAACCTGCCAGCACAAAAATTACAATATCTGCTGACGAAACTATCCCTGTGGAAATAACATTTGACGAGAAATCCGCATTAGTACATAGTGCTTGGCTATTGACTCAGGTAGATGGCAAGATGATGGGAATGGAAGTAGACTCTGAAGGTATCAATACTCCATTTACCGATGAAATCCCGGGTAAATATCTCAAATCCGGCAAACACATCGTGGAGTATATCCTAATGCCTCCGGGCAATGATACTAAAAGAGCTTTTGCTAAAATTACTATCGAAGTAGAAGTAAAGTAATAGTATTTAGCCCCGCACTTAAACAGAAGGTCGGGGCTTTGTTTTACCCCGTAACTATTCATCTATTTCACCTGTACTTTGTAACTTTTGCTGACATTTATCTTGTGGATATAAATATAAAACAACAGATTACAATATAAAAACACCCCCTCCTCTTAGATTTTACAGATATATCGGCTCTTATCCTCTCACTAACTTCATCCCTTACAAGTCATTGAATAACAAATAATTGCAAGTGCTGGCAAACTAAACTAACTTGCCATATATCATACTTAGGTATACTCTTTTTGATAATAGTTTAGAGATTGCAAAATCAATATTTGCTTATTACTGGCACAGTAATTGTAACATTTTATGCAGTTTGAAAATTAAAGTTCTAAAAATTCTTATTGGATATTTTTGATGGCGAACACAAGCAATGATTATACTATAATTGGTATTGATGGCGGTGGCACTCACACTCGCGGTGTCCTATATAGAGAAGGTAAAGTAATCGCTACGGCAAAAGCCGGCACTACTCGTATAGGTGCGGTTGGCGTAGGCGAATCTTGCGAACGCACACTAAATGTTATTGTAGAGCTATGCAACAAAGCAGAAATTGAAGCATCCGAATTAGATGCCGTTGTGGTAGGTTTGGCAGGCGTTTGGCTTGAGGAAGAAAAGAAAAGATCTCAGCACTTACTCCGCACTCTTGCGCGCGGTCAGTCTCTAACTTTCAATGACTTAGTTGTCACCAGTGATGCTGAGCTTGCAGTAGAAGGTGCTTTTGATGGTGGAAACGGTGTTATTACTATTGTAGGCACTGGATCTATCGGGCTTGGCAAGCAAGGCAAAGGTAAATTCATTCGCGTAGGTGGCTGGGGCATCGAACTTGATGACGAAGGCAGTGGAGCATGGATCGGTCGCGAAGGTCTGACTGCTGCTGTAAGAGCTTTAGACGGCAGAGGCAAACCTACTAAAATGACAGAAGTTATTGATAACTTATACCCGACCATTGATATAGAAAACCCGAGAACTATCGTTAAAGCATACGCAGAAAGAGCTTTCGAATATCACATGCTTACGCCTCACGTTATGCAATGTGCAGTAGAAGGCGACGAAATGTGTCTGGATATTATAAAAAGATCTGCTATTCACCTTTCAGAACTGCCGCTGACTCTTGCTAAGCAGTACAACGGTAAAACAGTGCCAGTTGCACTTATGGGCGGAATCATAGACGCAGATACTTTACTGGCAAATCTTCTTAGAGATGAAATATCTAAGTACGATCATCTGAAACTTGTAAAACCAAAAGGGACTGCTCTGGACGGTGCAATTTCCTTAGGTATGAAACTAATAGAAGAAATGATTTAGGTACAAAGACAATGAAAATTCCAAATTTTGCAGATATACGCGCTGCCAAAGCACGTATATCTTCTTTTGTTAATGTCACTCCGCTCCTTACCAACAACACGATAAATAATATCAGCGGTGCAGAAATTCACTTCAAATGTGAAAACTTCCAAAAAGTAGGTGCTTTCAAATTTAGAGGGGCTTGCAACGCAGTGTTCTCTCTTACTGAGGATGAAGCTTGCAAAGGAGTTGCGACTCACTCGTCTGGTAATCATGCTCAGGCGCTGGCTCTTGCTGCTAAGATGCGAGGCATTCCGGCAACAATAGTCATGCCTGATAATTCTCCGCAAGTAAAAAAAGATGCCGTAGCCGGTTACGGTGCAGAGATTGTTTTCTGCGATCCTACTTTGGAAGCCAGAGAGTCAACTTTAGAAAAAGTAATAGAAGATAAAGGTCACACCTTCATCCATCCTTATGATAACTATAAGGTGATATGCGGTCAGGGTACAGCTACTCTGGAGATAATGGAATCTGCACATGATTTTGACTGCATTATAGCTCCGGTAGGTGGTGGTGGCTTACTTTCAGGCACGGCACTGGCAGCTAAAAGCATCAAACCCGGCATAAAAGTTTACGCAGCTGAGCCGGAAGGAGCAGACGACGCTTTCCGCTCTTTCGCAGCAGGTAAGATTATTCCTTCAATAAATCCGAATACGATTTGCGACGGCTTGCTTACTTCCCTTGGTCAGCTCAATTTTGAGATTATCAGACAATACGTAGATGAAATTTTTACAGTATCTGATGAAGAAATCAAAGCAGCAATGCGCCTTGTGTGGGAAAGGATGAAAATTATTATAGAACCATCTTCAGCCGTTCCCTTAGCCATAGTTCTAAAAAATAAAGAGCTGTTTGCCGAAAAGAAAATCGCAATGATTATTTCAGGTGGCAATGTAGATTTAGGGAAATTGGTGTTTTAGATTTGGCAAAAAAGATACTGTAAAGAAATGGACAGAGGTTAAGGTAAATTTTAATCCATATTTGTCATTTGAAAAGATGAAAAAAACTCTAAAATCATTGAATGACAAGGGGTTGAAGCCTCTTGTCATTCAATAAGTAATTACGTAATATTTTATAGCAGAGCAAGTGAGCATGCGTCATGGTTCTACAGTCTTTTACAGCACTATGATGATATCTGACAAGTCTTTATATAATTACTTATAACTAATCTATAGCAATACATGAATTAGCTCTACGCATCTACCTGACGACTAATATGTAGTTTGAAACAATTAGTTAGCTTCTTCTTGTCACAAACTCAGGGTTTGTATTAGGAGCCAGGTATTAACAAAAGTAATATAAAATCAAGGTATTAATGAGAATATGTATGTCAAAAATACGTCAACCCGAAAAAGTATAGGCGTCCCATTTTTAGTAGTATTTCCTGCTTAGTTCGTCTACGGTTTGATATAAATCATCTCCAATTGCAATTACTTCTTCCTTGCTCCATTCCAAAGCATAAACCCAATTATCATTACTGCTTCTTTCTGCATAATCAGTGAAAAGGAGTCTGGCTTTATAAGTTTGCTGATTTTTATTCATTAAGTATATCAAATAAGCATAAATAGCCATTTGATGTTTGTAATGTTCGGCAAGAGTTTCTATGTCTTTGTACTCCGAAACTCTATTTGTCTTCCAATCCCAGATTACGAAGTCGCCGTTACTGTCATTTACTAAGCAATCAATGCTTCCGGTTAGGTAATGAATTTCTAAAGGTATATTTATTTCCAACTCAAACTGAGCATTTTTAAGTAAATCTGCATGCAAACCTATATAATCAGTTTTTACAATCTGTGTGCATTTACTAAATATTTGTTCCAAATATTCTTCTGAGTAACTATTCCTTTTCCTAAGCATTCTACATATTATTTGTTCTAGAGTTGCTTTATTAACGGTACTGTTTTGCCACCAGACATTTAGCTGAGCCATGGCTTCATGTATATAATTCCCCAGTATGTTGCCGCTAAGTTCGTCATCTTCTTTTTCATTATCAGAGTTATAATATTTATGTTGTGTATTGAGTCCAACAAGGTACTTCAACTCATAATCGTGTTGGTCAGTTTTATAAGTCATTATCTTAGATGCAGAAAAAACTTCATTGTGGTATCTGGCTGGTATAAAAGCAGCTTCTTCTATTTCTTCAAAGTCTATTGCATCGTCTATGTCAGATTTCTCTTCGGGGAGTTGATCTACTTCATAAATAAAAGGCATATGATATGCTATCAGCATGTTATGTAAGTTATTAGACTCTAAAAATGAGATACTTTGTTTAGTGATATTCGTTTGACTAAGATTATCAACCATTATTGTGGAACAAAGAGTAGTCGGTGAATAGTCTGCTATTTTTTCTTCCAGTATCACATTAAATATACTTTTCGAAAAGGATTTTAAATTGATTGTATTTTTGCTTGTTGCTTGCATATTTGCTGAAATTATCAAGTGATCTTTTGCTCTGGTAAGAGCTACATAAAGTAAGCGTTTAGCTTCTGCAGTCTCCGCCTGATTTGTTATCTCTTTATTAATCAAGTGGTAAATGTTTTGCTCTGCTTCCATCAGACCCCTTGTTTCATTTAGCACTTTATCCTGAAAAGAAATACCGAAATTTTTAGTAAAATAGACGCTGCTGTTATTATCTGATTTGTTATTTGTACCAAATAAAGCAACGATAGGAAACTCGAGCCCTTTAGATGCATGAATAGTCATTATATTAATGGCGTTGTCGGATGAGATGGATGCTTCTCCTTCTTTGCCAATTTCTTGGAGTAAGTTCATTTCCTGCATCAAGTCATAAATGTCAGAAAAGCCTTTCTCTTCAAATGTTCTGATGTGAGCTCTAAATTTTTCAATAGAAGCTTTTATTTGATCAAAAGCTTTATCTTCGGATAGTTTTTCTAAATATGCTCTGTCGTACATCAGTTTATTGATGAGTTCAGATGGAGATAGTCTTCCGGCCACTGACAGTATATCTTCCAGATATTTAAATGCTTCTGTAAAATTTTCTGTATTATTGTCATTTTTAGAGAATTTCTTGCATTTTTGATAAAAGTTGTCGTTTTTACTTTCCTGCGAAATATGATAAAGCTCTTTGTCAGATATTTCAAAGAAAGGCGAACGAAGTGTGCCTATGCAGGCAATATCGTCATTTGGATTATACAAAAATTTCAACAGTGTAATTAGATCCTGCACCTCTTGCATCTGGTACAGACCTGAGCCGGCATGTAATACAAATGGTACTTTTTCTTCAATGCAGGCGTTCATTAGCTCTACGAGTTTACTTCGTGAACGGATTAGAATACCAACGTCTTTGTACTGTGCATCGCGAAACCCATCATTTTCAAAAATTGGATATGGATTATTACCTGCTATTCTTGATTTGATATATTGGACTAATTTTATTGCTTCTAATTTTTCGGAAGTTTGCTCATCATCTTCAGTTAGTTCCTCTTCTGACTTTTCAACTTTATGAATAACAAAAGACACAGAGCCGAGCTTCTCATCATTAGCTTCAAAGATTTGATTTGGTTCGTCGAAATTGTAGAAAGGGAAACGAGTTAAAATTTCTTCTTTAATAGCAGTGCTGTTTTTAGCAAAAACAAGATCTTCATAATCAACTTCAAACTCAGAAATAGAAGTATCCATAATGGCACCGCAGACTTTATTTACGAAAGCTGCAACAACAGGGGAGAGTCTAAAAGAAGCATTTAGCGAGAGCTTTCCATTGTTCTCATCATTAATGAAATCAAGCCTTTCCCCTTTGAAATTAATCATATCTGTGCTGAGTGAGCCATTGCCCATGTGTTGACCATTTAATTGTGCTATTTTAGCTGAGGCAGCATTGAAAACTCTTACGTCGGCATTTCTAAATGCATAAATGCTCTGTTTTCCGTCGCCCACAATAAAGAGTCTATAATCCGGATGAGACTCAATATTTTCTACCTTCAATTCGGGTATTAAATCTTTAATAATGTCGTATTGCAATTGGTTAGTATCTTGAAACTCATCTACCATCAGATGTTTTACTTTACGCATTACCATATTTCTGATTTCAGGATTAGAAAGTAGATTTTTCGTAAGTAACATTAAATCGTCAAAGTCTAGTAAACCTTTCCCTTCTTTTTCTTCATCTGCAAAGAAAAAGAGTCTATCCATAAAATGGTAAATTGCTTTTTGAAGCTCTAAAAAGTTAGTATTTATATCGTCGTTAGACAATGTTTCAATGTCATTTTTATAAAAAGTTAGCATATCATTTATTAGCTCAGCGTCATGTGAGTTAACGGATGCATATTTTAACCCTAAATTATACCAATATGAGTTACCTATTTTCTCAGTTAATTTTAGGGCCTCTTTAATCCTTATTAAGCTATCTATCGGATTATTTTCAAAGTTATTTGCTATCTCGGCAAATCTTGGCTGTATTTCTTTAACTAATTCATCTATTTTATCTAATTTAGATTCATCTCTTGGCTTGACTCCTGATCTGTCTATGCTAGTCAAGGCATCAAGCAGAAGCTTGGTAGCTTTTATATATCTACTGAAAATAGAAATAATGAGGCTAAAATTGTTCGAATCGTATATCGGATTATAATTAGGCAAAGAGAATTGTTCTTTAGATTTGATATACTCATATCTGTTTGCCATAAGTATTTGGATTATTTCTTCAAGCTGAAACATAGTATTTCTGCTAAGGTATGATCTAAAAACATTACTTAGGCTATTTGTTTCGTCTACCAAAACATCTTCGATAGCATTGTATTTTGCATCTCTGTACAGTAAATACTTATCTGTGTCAGACAGTTCTTGGAAGTTAGGAGATATATCAGCTTCCACTGCATAATCACGAAGCAACGAACTACAAAAACTATGAATTGTTGAGACTTTTGCCTGAAATATTCTGGCACGAATCCTTCTAAATCTATATCTTTTCTCAGAATCCGTTTCTTGATTAATCATTTCCCCAAGAGATTTGATTATCCTAGCGAACATCTCAGAGGCGGCTTTTTTAGTAAAAGTTATAGCAATAATGCTTTCTGGATTATCTTCAAAGTTACCGCTATGTTCCAAAATCTGTAAAAAGCGATCTACAAGTATTCTAGTTTTACCTGAGCCTGCATTTGCACTAATTACAAGATGTCTGTCAGAAGTAAACGCTAATTTTTGCTCTCTGGTGTATTCCATAGTGAATCCTGATATTTCTTATTCAATATTTGGTAATATAGGAAAAATGAAAATAATAGAATGACCAAATATAATTTTTATTTTCTCTAAATTATCCCTATATTTGTATTACAAAACATCGCGGGGTGGAGCAATTGGTAGCTCGTCGGGCTCATAACCCGAAGGTTGCAGGTTCAAGTCCTGTCCCCGCTACAAAACAAGTACGTAAGTCCTTTGCTTTTAAAAGCTTAGGGCTTTTTTGTATTGTTTACGGATATTTAGCTGTGACTCTATAATATTCTTAGAAACACACCTAAAAAAAAAAGCAGCCCTTGAATTAGAGCTGCTTCAAAATATCTATTATAAAAGTTAGATTATCCGATTTCCCAGAAATCTTCGCCTTTCATTAGTGTTGTCAAATCACCTTCACCCAATTTTGCTTTTGTAGCTTCTATTTGGTCAACTACTAAGTCGCTGTATGTTGGTTTTTCTATATCCAAGAATACACCGAATGGACGAGGAACATCAGCATTATATGTCATGTTAGCTAAGATAAATGATAGTGTAGAATCTTTTTCATCATGAACTATCAAATCATCTGCTGAATGAGAGCCATCAGTCAATGACACAACTCTAGGAGTAAAGCCATCAAGTTTGATACCTTTGTCTCTGTTTACGCCAAAGATTAACGGTTGGCCGTGTTCTAACTGTACAGTGTGCTCGGCTCTAAGGTCTTTGTCAGAAAAGTTATTGAAAGCTGAGTTATTAAAGATAACGCAGTTTGCATATACTTCACAGAAAGAAACACCTTTGTGAGCATTAGCTCTTTCAAAAAGCATTTTCAAGTCTTTAGGATCTTTATCAATCCCACGAGCAAAGAATGTAGCACCGGAACCCAATGCTAATGCAGGAGGATTAAACGGATGATCAACAACTCCAAAAGGAGAAGATTTTGTTTTTTGACCCGGTTGAGAAGTAGGTGAGTACTGCCCTTTAGTCAAAGAGTAAATCTCGTTGTTAAACATCAAGATGTTCAAATCCATATTCCTACGGCAAGCGTGAATCATGTGATTACCACCGATGCTCATGCAGTCACCGTCGCCGGTAGCAACCCAAACAGATAAATCAGGACGAGAAGTCTTAAGCCCGGATGCTATAGCCAAAGCACGACCATGGATTGAATGAAATCCATAGACATCCATATAATATGGGAAACGACTAGAGCAACCGATACCTGAAATAAATGCTATTTTTTCTTTTGGTATGCCCAATTCAGGCATAATTTTTTGAACTTGGCTCAATATTGCATAGCCACCGCAACCTGCACACCAGCGTACATCTATGCCGGCTTTGAAATCAGAAGCTTTATATTCTAAAGTTCCAATATGGGGCTTATTTACTATATCATCAACATGTGTAAACATCTTATTTGCCCTCCTGTAACAATTCATTTACTTTATCTTCTATTTCATGTGCTTTAAGAGGCGTACCTAAAACTTTATTATACTGTATTACTTCTCTCAAATATTTTGAGCGAATCAAAGTAGCTAAGTGACCTGTATTTAACTCAGGTAATAGTACTCTGTCAAATTTAGAAAGAACTTCTTCCATGTTTTTAGGGAAAGGATTGATATAACGCAAGTGAGCATAAGAAACTTTTTTACCTTCGCTTCTTAATTTATCAAATGCATCTTTGATAGCACCATAAGTACCACCCCAACCTAAAATCAACAAGTCGCCTGACTCTTCGCCTTCTACGTGAAGCTCAGGAATTCTATTAGCAACTCTTTCTACTTTTTCAGCACGATATTTAATCATTTTTGCATGATTTTCAGGATCATGAGAAACAAGTCCTGTAATATCTTCTTTTTCTAAGCCACCGATTCTATGCTCTAAACCTTCTGTACCCGGAATAGCCCACATACGAGCAAGAGTTTCAGGGTCGCGTTTGTAAGGAGCAAAAGTTTCTTTGTCAGTAGCAAATTTAACTTTAATATCAGGTATTTCATCCATTGAAGGTATTCTCCAAGGATTTGTACCCTGAGCGATATAACCATCAGTCATAAGCATAACAGGAGTCATATATTCCAATGCAATTCTGGCAGCTTCTACAGTAGCTTCAAAGCAATCTGCAGCGCTGCTGGCAACTACTATTGGCATAGGAGCTTCGCCGTGTCTGCCATACATCGCCATAAGCAAATCAGATTGCTCAGGTTTAGTAGGAAGACCGGTAGATGGTCCTGCTCTTTGTACGTCAACGATTACTAAAGGCAATTCTAAAATAACAGCTAAGCCCATAGCCTCAACTTTCAAAGAAAGTCCTGGCCCGCTGGTAGTAGTTACAGCAAGGTTGCCACCATAAGAGGCACCAATAGCAGAGCATATACCTGCGATTTCATCTTCTGCCTGATAAGTTTTTACGCCAAAGTTTTTATACTCAGAAAGAAAATGTAATATTTCTGTAGCAGGCGTAATAGGATATGAACCTAAGAAAAGAGGTAAATTCGCTTTTTGGGATGCAGCTACTAAACCAAGAGCCACTGCATTATTTCCTGTAACATTACGATAGAAGCCTTTTTTCAGATTGGCATTTTTAATTTGATATTGAGTATCGAATTTATCACTGGCTTTAGCATAATCAAAGCCTGCTTTTAATACTTTAAGGTTTGAATCCAAAATATCCGGTTTTTTGCCGAATTTCGTGTGTAACCATTTTTCAGTTGGTTCTAACGGTCTGTCAAACAACCAATAAGTAACACCAAGAGCAAAAATATTTTTAGTTCTTGCTATGTTTTTGGAAGACATACCGGATTCAGCTAATATATTTTTTACTTCTTCTGTCATGTCGATAGCATAGACTTTGAAGTCCGCAAGATCACCATTTTCCAAAGGATTTACATCATACTTAGCCAATTCTAAGTTTTTCTTACCGAAACCGGCAGTATTGCAAACAATGATTCCACCTTTTTTGATTTGAGGAAGATTCACTTTAAGAGAAGATGCATTCATTGCTACAAGCACATCTATCTCACTACCCGGAGTATTAATTTTTTTAGAACCAAATTGAATTTGGTAAGC
>JBFHIJ010000030.1:0-35967 GCA_041596515.1 Chlorobiota bacterium | reverse complement strand
AGATGGCGTGTGTAGTATGTAGATATAAGAACCTGAAGGAAATTCATCTGAGCTGAAGTTAGTTTCATAGAAGCCGGGATTAATATATTTATCAAATAGGTCAGCAATTTTATTACCATATACATCATAGATTGAAACAAAATGCCTTCCTACTTCAATAGCAAAAAATGAGATTGTAGTATACTCATAAACAGGATTTGGAGCATTTTGGAATAACTGCAATTCTCCTGTATCTATAATAAATCTGTTTCCACCATCAGTACAAACTCCAAGCACGTTAAATGATCCGATTTCAGTTGAAATATAAAGTTCATCATTACTTTTAATATCAATATTTTCTATACTTATTTTAGTATAATTAGTATCACCTAAAAACGCTCTAAATTCGATCGAAGTTCCAGCTACTAAAGTATTAATTGGCATATTCTGAATATTAACCTTTCTAAAAATAGAATCTGTTGTGCTAATCAAGTCTTCTTTTGGTAACATAATTGATTTATTGAATACCAGAGTAAATGATATTTTGTCATTCTCCGATATGCTGATATCATCTTCTAAATCTAAGCCAATAGGTAATTCAAATATTTGTCCCGGATAAGCTGTTTTTTTACCTACAGTAAACTTAGCATTAGGTATTTTATCTACTTTAGCAATGAGTTTAATTCCAGTAGCATCATTGCAATCATCAGTGATATATAACTCTTCATTATAAGTAATACCAAGATTGCCTCCATTAAACTTAATTGTCAAATCTTTGGTTTCTCCAATTTTTAAGTTCTTAGGAGGGTCTATAAGTTCATATCTATTCAACTCTGAATAATTCAAACTATATATATCTTCTGTTCCGATATTTTTAATTTGCACAGTTAAATTGCTTGTTTGATCTTGAATTAGATCTCGTATTTCTAATATTGTTTCAGATAGAGAAAAAGCTACAATCTTTTTATCAAATGTCAAATCAACGGACGTTTCTCCTTGTGGGACATTTATTGCGTTAGTCTTTAAAAGGAGAGTATTTTGAAAACTCCCCTTTACTAAGGATGAGTATTTTATTCCAATATTAGTTGAATTATTAGGTAAAATTACTGTTCCGGCATAATCTTTTACTAACACGTAGTTATTGTCAATATTTTGAAATGATATGCTAGAAAAGGACAAAGGTGTAGTACCAACATTTTTAATTAACACTTGATAGGACCCGGAATCCTGACATATCAATGTTGGAAGTTGCAAGCTTGACTCTAATTCAACTTTTGCATCATTAATACCAATGATAGCCATTAAGTAAATTGGAACTTCTCTTCCGCACTCATCGCTTAAAATTATACTTTCATTATATGGACTTTCCGACTTTTTACCACCGTTAAACCTTATGGTAAAAGTTGAAAATTCTCCCGGTTTCGTATTTATAGGTGATATATCTGTCACTTCAAAATTTTTACTTTTAAGAGGTAATTCCCACTTCAAATCCTTATTGCCGGAATTATGTACTTTTATTATTTGCGTTCCTGATTCATCTTCACTTAGATTAGAATATTCAACTAGATTTTTTTCTAAGTAAAATCCTGAACTGTCTTTTACAGCATGTAGAGTGATGTCATGAACTGTTTTTTTATCTTCTCTTAGGTTTGTTAATATCTGCATTTTACTTTCAATTTTGCCTACCTCGTAAGAGCTAACTGCTATAGGAATTTTAAGAGAATCCAATGGAAGTATGCTTGCATATAGAGGAAGATCAGAACTTATAGCCATAGAGTCAAACTTTATGTCTTTCAAGACTAGCACTCCATTGCCTGTATTCTTTACGGTAATTGAATCCTTGATTGCATTATCACATAATAGTACCGGAAAATCAAATGTTTCAGCAATGAGTATCGATGGAGCAGTCCCTTCTGCGGCGATTAAAATCGTAATATTCTCATCAAAATAATCTGTTTTAATTTCAACTCCGGAGCTTACTCTACCTAATTCTTTCGGCTCAAAATGAACTAATATTTGAAGTGAATCATTTGGTTCGACTACTTTTCCGGTTACGCTGTCAAAGTTAAATACATCCGAATTTATTTTTAGAAGATTTACTGATTCTATTTTGATATTTTGATTGGACTTATTGTAAAATATAGTAATTTTTTTAGAGATTGAAGTATCTATATTAGACTTGCCGATAAAATAATAATCATTCAATATATCAATCTTTTTGTCAATCACTTCTGATTTGATTGCAGCTTTCGTTTGCAAAGAATTATAATAAATTATTAAATCTGTTTCGATATTGCCTAATTCAGTATTGGTTGACTTAATAAGAAGAGATAATCCTTCGCCGGGTGTAAGTTTTTTATTGGTAAATGAGTTTTGCAAATTAAACAATGAAGCATCTTTGCCTCCAATTGCAACTGAGTCTATTATAATCGGAAAGGCATAACTATTTAAGACATAATTACTAATTAAAGAATCTGTAGGGTAATCCTTAAGTTGCTTACCAAAATCTATATCATTTACTGATATCGAAGCTCCTACTATTGAAAAATCTGCATCAGATATGTCGTCTTGAAGTGCTTTGTAATTGTCGTTTTCACTTTCTATCTTCCATACATGTAAAGCCCCGCTTAAGTCAGTAGACGCAACTGTCGATCCATCATACCGGATACTGACAGATGTTACTTGATCTTGATGTCCATCATATTGAAAATCAGGCTGATATGAAGTCTTACTTTGAGACAGATTAAAAAGTCTAACACCATGTAAAGTACCAACAGTAGCTAATATTTTCTGTACTGGATTATAATCTAAATCATTTAAGTATTCTTCTATATCGTTTCTTAAATAGGAAACAGGCAAAGATATTTGATTTACATCCCATATCTTTACTTCTTTATTATCTGCAGCAACAGCTACCTTTTCATCCGTAATCCATTCCAGAGCATTAATATCATAAGTATATTGAGGGAAAGTAAGAATTTCTTTGATAACTATATTTCCTGACACCAAAGTCATATTTGAAATCTTTAAAAAACCATCAGTATCGCAACTCGCTATTAAGCTTGAGCTGGGGTTCCACTGAATATCTACAATTTTTGACTGATGTAACTTAGCAGATACTAATGGATTAAATTTATCAGACAACTTCCAAATTAGAATAGTACCATCGTTACTACCACCAATAATAAATCTGCTGTCTTTTGACCAATCTACACAATTCATGCCTGACACCTGACCATAATCTGCTATTAAGTCATTATCAGTATTAGTGTTGTAAACTTTTACTCTCTTATCCTCAGAAATACTAGCTATTAGACTTCCTGAATTCTGAGTGATGTCCGAAATATTGATTTGACCTGTAAGTATAAGATATTCTTGTTTGTACTTATAGTACCATTTTTTTAATGTCCCATCTTTACCGGCAGTGTATAGAGTATCAAAATCATTACGCCCCCAGACTACTTTATTTATCGCTTTGGGATGGGCATCTATAATGTAATTATCACCTGACTCTAGAAGTGTATTTGTATGTCTCAATCTGACCCGACAAGTTGATGATATGTCATAAGGTATATGCCATCTAAATGATAGATTATCTGCAAACTGAGTAATCAATTTCCAATTAGACTCGTCCGTAGTGTATTCTATAGCAACGGAATCTAAAGCAGAAATACCTTCCCAAGTAATTATAGTATCAGTACCGGCTATGAGTTTTTCACTACCATTTGGGAATGTAATTTTTAGGAGAGAATCTGCAGCAGGGGTAGTTTTTCCACCTGCTATGGCATAAAATATATCGTTTACGCATGCATCTGAAATGATATTAAACTTTGCAACAGTATAGCTTTCTGTATTTGACTTGTATAATATTTTTAATGGTATACTGCTGCCTTCTTTGATATGAAGAGGGTAGTTTTGACTTCCCAAATCAATTGAGAAGTTTTTATTATTAACTAAAATTGTATCTATGGTAATATCTTTTTTATCTGCAGAAATTGTAATATTTCGTGTGGAGCTACTGCCAATATTTACAGTCCCAAAGTCTACAGTATTTGACTGAGGGTATATAAATCCGGGTAGATACTTGTCTGAAATATTGAAAGTTAATTCTTGGAGAATTCCCTTTTTAGGAACGCTAATTGCTATATTTTTAGATTTGGAACAAGTGTTAGATATCCAACTTATTGTACATGGTTTTACTCCACGCGCATCATTTAATATATAATTATAAGCATTTTCAACATCATTGTTAGTCAAGCTCACTCCAAAAGTTTTTCCACCGGTTTCCTCTGCCATGTTTGAAAGAAATAGAGGTATGTCTTCAGAGCTAACAAACGCATAAATTTTTGCGTCTATATCTTTTGCTTTGCTTATAATAACTGGATAATCGGCACTCCCCTCACCATCTGTAAACAAAACTATGATTGGTTTGCTTTTGGCTCTTTCTGCTACATTATAGATTCCGGCAGGAAGACCAAAAAATGCTTTGTCAAAATCTGTTCCTCCAGTGCCGGAGTTAAAATTTAGAGCATTAGATAGCAGAGTTTTATCTTCAGTAAAGTCCCGGAGCAAATAAGTATGTTTATTAAAGGTAGTTATTGCAGCGTCACTGTTTAATGGTAGATTTGATATCCATTGTTGGAGTGCAGATTTGGCTATACTCAATTTGTCTTGGTTCATAGAGGCAGATACATCTACTGAAAGTATAGAAGAAATATCAATAGGCACACTACCTTGCGAGCAAGAAAATTCGTCTATTAGCTGAGGAGTTCCATTTTCAGATATTGTAATATCACTTTCGGAAATATCATAGATTGGGTTGCCCGAATCGTCTAAAAAGTAGATATTGGCTTCGATAAGAGGATATTTTGATACATCTGTAATATAAATTGCCGATGATGCCGAAATTAATATTTTTGGCATCATCAACAAAATGAAATATATTACTGATTGTCTTAGCATATTTGTCTTCTTCCTCTTATATAAGATAGAGTTAGAAAAAGGAATTTAGTTACAAATATACTAAATATAGATATCTTTTTTGCAATAAGGCTATAAGAATTATATAGTATCAGATTCTATATTTTTTACTTTTTTCTGTAGCTCTCTTATCTCATACATCAATTCAGGTAAATGTCTGATAACTGCTTCTATTTTGAACGCTTTCATTTGGTCTTTGGCAGGAGCTCCAAAGTAAGTTCCTTTCTTGTCTATAGTCTTAGCAACTCCTGACTGAGCTAATAATATAACATCATCAGCTATCGAAAGGTGTCCAGCTAAACCTACTTGCCCGCCCAGTTTAACTCTTTCGCCAATAATTGTGCTACCGGAGATACCAGTTTGTGCAGCAGAAGCAGTATTCTTCCCTATTTCACAGTTATGAGCTATATGGATAAGATTGTCTAATTTTACACCTGATTTGATAATAGTAGAGCCTATCATGGCTCTATCAATAGTGCAATTGGCACCAATTTCAACATTATCATGTATTATTACATTACCAAGCTGTGGCACTTTGATATACTTCCCATCAGGTTGTTCGATAAAACCAAATCCATCAGAACCAATCACAGCACCTGCATGAATAATACAATTATTACCAACCACCGTATCGTTGTATAAAGATATGTTAGAATTAATACAATTATTCTTACCGACAGTTACATTTTCATATAAAACAGTATTGGCTCTAATCACTGAACCGCTACCAATTTTACAATTTTCACCTATAACAACTCCAGCTTCTATTGTTACATCATCTGCAATATCAGCAGATTCGGCGATAGTAGCTTTGGGGCTAATTGTGGAATTCCTTGTTTTTTGAGTTTCTGCAATTTCCATCATTATGCCAACAAAAGCGGCATGTGGATTATCAACTACTATGTAATCAACGTTTTTATTATTGCAAGCGTGCAAAAATGATTCTTTAACAAGAATGCAACTAGCCTTTGTTTTACTAATAAAATGCAGATATTTTTCATCATTTAGGAAAGTAAGCTCTCCTTCAAGAGCTTCTGCTATTTTATTCAATCTCAAAATAGAAAGGTCACCCGATCCAATCAGGCGACCATTTAATTTTGTTGCAAGTTCTTTAGTCTTAATATTAATCATGCTATCAACTACTTTATTTCTTGCTCTAAATTTTCTTTATTTTCTTCTTCGGGCGAACTTTCGTCAGGAGAATTTTCTTCGATTTCTTTCTCTTCCAATTGCTTTTCTTTCAGATTTTCTTGGATATCTTTCGCTTCAGTAGGGTCATTTCTTGACCTTCTAGCTCTACGAGAACGAGGTTTTTTACTTTCTTTTTTCTGATTTCTCGGATCTTTATCAATTTTTTTCTGTAAATCTTTCTCTAAGTCTTCAGTTTCAACACCTAATACTTTTAAGACTTTGATAGTCAAATCGTACTTAAAATTAACATAAGGTATAGGCTGTATACTTTGATCTAAGATAATGTCATAGCCTTCATCCGAAGCAACTGTTTGAACTGAGGCAAATATTTTTTCTTCGATAGGACTCATAATCTCTTTTACGATTTTATCGTACTCCCCACCGGATTCGAATTTTATTTTGGCAAAACCTTCTCTTTTCTTTAGCAGTTCTTTTAATTTTCTTTCTTTGGCAGCTTTTTCCCTATCGCTCCAGATTAATCTGTTTTTTTTCATCTCAAACTCAAGTTCTTCAATTTGGTTTTGAGTTTCCGCCAGCTCTCTTTTCCAATCTTCAACGACCGATTGCACTCGCTGCTCAGCAGATATAGCTTCAGGGAATTTAGTTCTAATAGTGTTAGAGTTAATAAACCCAACTTTCTGAGCAGAAAGATTAGAGCTAAATATAAAAGTTAAAATTACAGCTATAAAAATGATAGATTTTCTCATGTCAGATTCCGAATTTAAAAATAGATGTATAAGTGGTACTATATTCATAGTACCACTTAGTCTCTAAAAAGTTTATTTATTTCCTCTTTTAATCACATCTAATACTTTATATGTGATGTCCATAGCATCATCAAAGTACAATATATTAGAAGTTTTTTCTAAAACAAGATTAAGTTTTTCATCTTTTGAAACTTTTTCAATTGCTTTTTTTACAGTTTCTCTGATAGGCTCTAGTTTTTGATCTCTCACTAGAGACATTTCGCCTTGCTGTCCGAATTTTTCTTGGTTGTATTGCATCAAAGATTGATTCATAGCTTGCAATTCATTTTCTGTTTTAGCTTGCTGATCAGCAGGCATCATAGATTTTTGCTTTTTATATTGCTCTAATCTGGCTTCCAAATCTTTTTGCATTGCCATCAAAGTATCTTGCCATTTCAATCCAATTTCCTGCAATTCTTTATCTACTTTTTTTGCAGCAGGCATTTCTTTAAGAATTGTAATTACATCAACTACACCAACGTTAAGTGCTTGTGCATTTGAAGCAGTTGTTGTAATAGCGAAGCCAATAACTATAAGCAATAGCATCAACATTTTTTTCATGATAAACCTCTTTTGATTTATAAATATTTAATATTATTGTGGTCCTAAGTGAAATAAGAATCTCCAACCCGATACTTCAGTGCCCCCGGTCGGTTTATCAAAACCATAACCATAACTGAAGCCAAGTATACCAATTGGTTGGACTAACATTTGAATACCAATACCGGCTGAGCGTTTCAAATCAAATGGATCAGTGGAGCTTAGCCCAGTCCAAACATTACCTGCCTCAGCAAATCCAAATACATATATAGGCATCGGATTTATAGACAAAGCTAATCTAAGTTCAGCAGTATATTTAGACATTACTCTATTCCAATTGTAACCACCTATAGCTCTATCGTCATACCCTCTCAGTGGAGTAACACCGATTCCGCTTAGCCCGTTACCTCCCATATAGTAATAATCAATTGGAGAAATTGTAGAATCTTTTTCTAAATATGTTAAATATCCCCAGTTTGCTTTCATTGCAAAAACTAATCTATCATTACCCTGCACTTGCAAAAGAGGATTGTACATTTCATAAGTAACTTCATTTTTCAAATAATCAACAGAGCCAAGCCCGATATTTCCCATTGCATAATTGATACCCCATGTAAATTTGGAGCCACTAGTTGCAAAGAATGGGCTATTTAAACTAATTCTTGATATTGTTTGCCCTAATGTAAGTTCTGTATTTTTACCCGGTAGATAATAATATGAACCACCTTCTGTAATATCATTCTGTTGAATTCGCAAATTCCAATCACCTCTCCAATAGTCATCTGGCCAACGGAATCTACGCCCAATATTCATACCGACACCAAGCCTTTTTAAACTATAGCCATAATTTATTTTAGAACTATATAGATTAAAGCCAATGGTAGTAGGTGTATTCATTAGCCAAGGTTCTGTAAATCCGATAGAGAAGTTTTGCAATCTGTTGTTATATCCAAATTCCCAATTCAGATTAAACACTTGCCCTGCACCACCTTTAAACGGTTCCATCAAAGAAAAATTATTAAATGTGAAACCAATAGCACCAGTCATACCAAAACTACCGGCATAACCTATTTGAGCATTAAATGTATCGGTAGATCTTTCTTCTAATGTATATGAAATGTCAACGTTAGTATTATCGACGGGTAACACATCAGGTTTCAAAGCTTCAGGATTGAAGTAGTTGAGCATACCTAAAGCTCTTACACTCCTGATAAGTGAGCTTTTTGAGAAATAATCACCAGGACGTGTATATAACTCTCTTCTGATAACTTTATCTTTAGTTTTATCATTACCAATAATTTTTACATGTCTGATTCTAAACCTGTCATTTTCAAATACATTTATGGTAATATCAACGCTATCCCCTTCAACCCTTCTTTCTTGAGGGTCCATCCTTGCAGTCAGATACCCATTATCTAAATATAGAGAAGCACAATCACTTTGTTCTTCATTACCATTCAAGTTTAATGTAAATTTTTCCTTATCAAAAGAATCGCCTTTTCTAAAATCAAGTCGTCTAAGCAGCTCATCATCATTATAAACGGTATTACCGTCAAAAGCAATATTTCTTACAAATATTTGTTTACCTTCGCTTACAGTAAGCAAGACTTGAACTGTTTCTGTTTCTTCATTATATACAAGTGAATCATCTAATATTTCAGCATCTACATATCCGTTTTGCTTATAATATCTGATAAGTAAATCTTTATCTTCTTCATATTTATTTTTATCGAATTTGGAAGAAGCCCAGAATTCATACCAAGATGTAGTTTTTGTATCATCAAATTGAGATGCTAGTTTGCTATCATCAAAAGCATTATTCCCTTCGATAACAATAGAGCTACAATAAAATTCGACACCTTCTTCGATATCTAAGATCATATCTGCATAAGCGTCTCTTGTTGTAGAGCCAAGCTCTGCTTTAACTTTTGCAAAAGTCAGACCTTCCTCGTTGTATAAAGCTTTAACAGATTTTTCTACTTTATATAGTTCATAACCTGAAATTATATCACCACGCATCTTTTCTGTAGCATCTTCGATGTCTTTAGTCTCAATTTCATCATTTCCCTTTACAACAATCTCATTTAGCCTCGGAAATTCTTGAACAGATATTTTCAAGAATATACCAATGGGAGCAATTTTTTCAATACTAATCTCAATATCTGAAAATTGCTTTCTATCCCACAACTGTTTAATTGATTTCTGAATAGTATTGTCAGCATAAGGATTAATCTTACTGCCTACTCTCAACCCTGAAAGTGTAATAATAGTAGCAGGATCGGCAAATTCATTCCCTTCTACAGAAACTCCGGCAATAGTATAGGTCTGTCTCGTAGGGCTATTCATGCCCACGCCCCCGCCGAATTGTGCGTTAAGAATCACTGTACTACTTAAGAACAGTAGAATCGTAAGCCAAAAATTATGATTTCTTAAATACATTAACAACCCGTTTGATATATGATTCTGTTTCCTCTTTATCTTCCTGCAACTGCGAAGAAGTCTTTCCAAATCTTCTCTCCCTATTCTGGAAGTTATAAATTGCTTCGTATAAGTCATTACGCCTAAACTCAGGCCACAATTTATCTTTTATATAAATCTCACCATAAGCCATCTCCCACAATAGAAAATTACTTAGCCTCATTTCACCACTAGTTCGAATAAGTAAATCAGGGTCAGGAAATTCTTTTGTTTGAAGATAATCAGCAAATGTTTCTTCTGATATGTCTTCAGGTGACACCTTTCCACTTCTTACATCCAAGGCTATCATCTGTACAGCACGAACTATATCCCATCTACCACTATAACTCAAAGCTAAAGTCAAAGTAAGACCAGTATTATCTTTAGTTTTTTCCTTAGCAGATTGCAGAAGTTTTTGCACTACCTTCGGTAAAGAACTCATTTTGCCAATAGATGTTAAACGTACATTATTCTCATGTAATTCATCTAATTCAATTTTTAAATAATGTTCTAGTAATTTCATCAATCCACCGACCTCTGTGATAGGTCTTTTCCAATTTTCTATTGAGAATGCATACAAAGTTAAGTATTCTACACCCAACTGCGAAGAAACTTTTACAATATCTCTAACTGATTCGATACCTTCTTTGTGACCAAGTATACGAGATTGATTTCTTTCTTGAGCCCATCTCCCATTACCATCCATGATAATAGCTATATGTTTTGGCATTTTTCCTTTTTCAGCAATATCCTGATGGATGCTGCTTTCATTAGCATCTAACTGAGTTTTCCAATCCATTTTACTCTCCCAAGGAAATTGTCCTTTTTAGCAAAGTACTAAATTACCTTATTTAGCACAAAATTTCAAATAAACTATACGTTTGGAATTAAAACTTGTTCAATCCACGAAAATATTTTTTTTTAGATAGCAGTTTTCGTAAATTTGTTTTCCTTTATGGGATAAGCAAATAAGATTAGTGTTTCAATAAATATTGCTGGGAAAATTATGACAAAAGCAGACATTGTTGACGAAATCGCCAAGGCAACCGGTTTAACTAAAAGAGATACAAAAGAAGTTGTCGAAGGCGTTTTTGAAAGCATAAAAGCTTCTATCGCCCAAGGTCATAGAATCGAACTTCGCGGATTTGGAGTTTTTCAATATAAAAGTCGGAAACCTCGTAAAGCTCGTAACCCAAAAACCGGAGAAGAAGTACAATTAGAAAAAAGATATGTTCCCATTTTTAAACCATCTCCTGATTTTGCTAAAAGAGTAGACAATGAGATGCAACAAAAATCAAATAATGGCGAGTCCATAGACTAAATTTTCAACATATTTTTTTTTCTCAGAAAGTTTTTTTATATTAATAGCCTACTCAGTTGGCAATATTAAGATTTTATTGATATAATAAGTTGATTTAAAGAAGGAAGAAGTTATGCCTTGCGGAAAAAAAAGAAAACGCCATAAAATGGCGACACACAAAAGGAAAAAAAGACTTCGTAAAAATCGTCATAAAAAGCGTAAATAACTGACTTTTTTTCGTGCGACGCTCTGCAATTGCAGGGCGTTTGTCGTATTTATTCTACATTAGACGACGAGCATCATCAAAATAGAATATGTTTTTATCTAAATGCGAAAAGCCGTTAAAAATATTTTCCGGCTTTTGTTGCATAATATTATTTGTCTTGTGAATATTCTAAGATTTTTTATATTTTACTTTCAGAGATAACTCTATTAGACATTTTAAGTAGTCTATATGCAATCACAACTCCAATTAAGTTTATAGCCAGAAAAATGCTAAATGAAACTTGCATTCCTTGCAGAAAGTTCCCTGTCAGAGCTTCGGTCATCTCTTGCTTACCTATAAAATAATTAAATGCCGTAGATGCGATAGAAATACTAGTTAGCATTCCTAATGTCCTGAGTGCTCCGATTATACTTGATGCTACTCCGGTTTGATGTTTTTCTACACTGGACATCATTTGGTTTGTATTTGCTGAAGAGAAAAATGCGTACCCTAGACCAAAAAATACCAATAGACTATAAATCCATAACATATTTGAATCTTCGGTCAATGTAACTGATATCATTATCCCAATCATGGATGATATCATACCAATTAAAACTAAGATAGCAGGATTTATTTTATCTGAAAGTCTTCCTGTGATAGGTGTAAATAGAGCCTGCATTATTGGTTGTAAGACTAACACTAAACCGGCATCATGTGCGCTTAGTCCACGCACATATTGCAAATACAAACTAAATAGATATGTAACAGCAATCGAAGAAGAATAATTTATATAATTAACTACATTGCCTGAACGAAAATGTTTGTTGTTCCAAAAAAGTCGAACATCGATTATAGCATTTTTTGCTCTATATTGATGTCTAATAGTATATACAAGGATGAAAGCTCCAGAAATAGATAAAAAGACAAAATAAGTTGATTGTTTTAACAGTGTAAGACCTATCCAAATTAAAAATATTGAACCTGAAAACATAACTGCTCTTTTTAAATCAAGCTCCTGAACAGCCCCTTTTTTTTGATAATCTAAGTTTTTATATGCCAAAAACAAAGCAATCAGACTTACACCACTTAGTATAAACAAAATGAAATGCCAAGTCAGATATTCGACTATCAAACCTCCAAAATATGGCCCCATAGAAAGTCCAATATATACAGATGCTATATTGTAACCTAAGACCTTTCCACGCTCTGCTTTGGGAAATTCATTTGTTAATATTGCATTGCCGGTAGCTATCGGCAATGACATACTTACTCCTTGGAAAAATCTGCACACAAGTAGTATTTCGTAACTCGGTGATAGGCCAACTGCTATCATAAATATAATATTTGTACCAACACCTATTAAAAATATTCGCCCCAAACCAATTTTATCTGCAACCTTACCAATTGGAATTATCATCAGAAATGATCCAATCAAATAGCTGGTTTCTACAAGTCCTAATCCACCGGGACTGATACTAAAGTCTTTACCTATTTCCGGTAAAGCTACTGCAAGTGCCGAAACCATAAACGGAAAAATAAATGAGCTAAAGCATATTGTTAATAATGTTCCTATTTTACCCTTTGTTGCCATAATTTCCCTAAATTTCGAATGTCAAATTTTATATTATACAACTAATTCAAAATGAGCAACTTTAAAAATTAATCTTTTCAAGGATTTTTGTCATAACAATTATTATTTATGATACCATTTTGTTTGTAACTTTTATAACAATATCAACTTTGTTTCGTATATTCAATTACATGAGTAAAATACCACAAATATTGATTCCCTTAATACTGATTATAGCAGTTTCAGCTACTAATCTGCATTTCTTTGCTTATACTCATAAGTGCAACACAAAAAAAGTATTTGAAATTACTACTACTGAACATAAGTGCTCTGTGGATTGTTGCAATCTTGACTTAGAACTGGAAAGTAGCTCCATAAATTCCTGTTGCAATGAAAGTTCTCAAGAATATTTTGATATATCAATGGAAGATAATTGCTGTGCAACAAATGTTATATATATAGAAAACCGAATAGATTTACAATCTTTAAATGTTTCAACTCATTTCAATATTCCCATTACATTTTTAAGAATGACTCTATTTAATAGTATTCACAACATTCTCAAAAACGAAACTCTTGCTAAAGATTATTCTATTAATCTGCCCCCTCCTAAAGAAATCATTTCACAAATTGCTTTTACTAAGCTCATTATTTCTCAAGATGATGATGACCAATACTGCTGATTTATATTTATTAAATTGGTAGTATGTTCCATTATTTTTAGAGAATATTATTATGCTTAGAATATTCCTTTTTCTATTTTTATTTAGCGTAGTATATACTAATGCTAAACCTATTTCTGGTATCATTACAGGCAAAAATTCAATCGGAGAAATAGACACTTTAGTTAGTGCCAATATTTATTGGAAAAATACTAAAATCGGTACTAAATCAGATAAATCCGGACATTATAATCTCGAAAGAGCCTCAGATAGTGACACTCTGGTAGTAAGCTATGTCGGATTTGACAAAAAAGAAATTTTTATTACTTCTGCAATAACCAACTATAACATAGAACTGGTGCAAAACTCTGAAATAGAAACTGTTGTAGTTTCTGCCCGTAAAAATGCGAACCAGATAGATAAAAGCTCAATAGCACATAAAGAAACTATAACAAGTCAGGGCTTAGTTAAGGCAGCGTGTTGCAATCTGGCTGAGAGTTTTGAGACAAATGCCTCTGTGGATGTGCATCAAACTGATGCTGTAACAGGTGCCAAACAAATTGAACTCTTAGGGCTTGCAGGCAAATATACGCAAATCATGATTGAAAAAGTACCGAGCGTAAGAGGGCTTGCAAGCACTTTTGGATTAAATTATATTCCGGGATCATGGATGGAAAGTATCCAAATTTCAAAGGGAGCCTCTACTGTAGCTACTGGTTTTGAATCCATCACAGGTCAGATAAATGTAGAGTACAAAAAACCTGATAATTCTCCACCTGTCTTTGCTAACTATTATTTAAATAACTTCGGCATGATGGAAGGCAATTTGATTAATGCTATAAAACTGTCTGACAATCTTAGCACCGCTCTCTTTCTGCATGGTAATTATTCAAACTCAGAACATGATAATAATGCAGATTCGTTTTTGGATATGCCACTAACTAAGCAATTTAACGTCTTAAACAGGTGGAAATACTTTGACGGAGGCTTTGGTACTCAATTTGGCATACAAGCCTTATACGATGACCGTAAGGCAGGTCAAATTGGATTTTCTGATGATAATACTAATGAGCTTTACGGGATTGATATTAAAACTGAAAAGATAGATGTATTTCAAAAAGCAGGTTATGTTTTTGATACTCCTAACTATATGAGTGTGGCTATGATTCATAACTATACTTACCATAATCAAGAATCTTTTTTTGGGAAAAGAGATTATGATGCTAAACAGAATACATACAATGCAAGTATTTTCTTCGATGCTCAACTTAGTACTTCAAATGAAAACAACAAACCGGATAAGCTGCAATTAGGCCTAAATCTAATAGCTGACAATTATAATGAGTATATGTCAGGTGTAAATTTTAATTCTAATGACATAATCCCCGGATTATTTGCAGAATATACTTCGCAGTTAGCTCCATCTCTACAACTAATTACTGGTATCAGAGCTGATTTTGTAAATAGTGATAATACAAATCGTACATTCCTCTCTCCAAGAGTGCATGTTAAATATGATTTTGCTGATTATTATTCAATTAGAGCTTCTCTAGGAAAAGGATATAGATTAGCACATGTATTTTCTGAATATCCTGCTCTTTTGGCTAGTAGTCGTGTATTTGTGTTTGAAGACAATAATAGAGCGGAAGAGGCTATCAACTTTGGTTTACATTTCACAGGTGAAATTGAGCTGTTTGACTACTATTTTACTTTAAATGCTGAGTATTATTATACCAAGTTTCAAAATCAAATAGTAGTTGATCTGGATAGAAATCCCAATATTGCCTATGTACAAAATTTGAATAACAACTCCTACTCTAACAGTTTTCAAATTGATATTTCTATGGAGCTTTTTAATGGCTTTGATATGATTTTAGCATACCGACTTAATGATGTCAAATATAAATTGGAAAATGACTTTATAGATAAACCATTATCCAAAAGGCATAAAGCATTTGTAAACTTAGCTTATACTACAGGTGATAAGGGTTTTGATTTTGATTTGACTTTGTCGTATAACGGCAGAAGTAGATTACCAAAATCTTTTGGTGACGATACTTACTCTCCGGATTTCTTAACTATTAACGCTCAGGTTACCAAATCTTTTAGCGGATTTGAGCTGTATGTAGGAGGCGAAAATCTTACAGGCTATACCCAATCTAATCCAATCTTAGGATTTAACAATCCATTTGGAGAAGGTTTTGACAGTTCAATAGTATGGGGACCTATAAATGGGACTAAAATTTACGCAGGGACACGAATTACATTATTTGAATAGATAGTAAAAAAGAAGAGACGATACTATTATTCACATCGTCTCTTCTTTAATTAATAGATTAAGCCAGTACTTTTTTATCAACAAACTTAGAATTCATAAGTCTCGCGGCACCCATATAGGAAAGTGAAAACATTATTTTATTTCCAACCCTATACTTAAATCTGCTGCTTTTATTTAGATTGGGCCCTATATCATAAACCGTTAAATCAGAAGTAGTACCAATAAATTTCACATTTTTATCTTTAGGAAATATTTCATTAACATCTACATCCATAATACCAAAATCAAGAATAGCTTTATAAGATTTATCCGTAGCAGAATATTGATCATATTCTGAAGAGTGTCCTATATTTGCATCCCCGATAATCCCATCAGGTATATATGCTTTTTCTTCTAATTCAAGGATATTAGTTTCATAAGAAAATACATCAGTAGAAAGATTGGAAAACTTCTTACCTGTAAGAGGTGTAAGCCCCATAAATGCAGCTTCTCCAATTCTAAAATGGTTTACCAAAGGTGGTATTTTCTTACGAGTTACCAATGGAAGTGTTATAGAACTACCACCGGAAACCATTGTCAATTTTTTCCCGAATTTTGATTCCAATACCTGCTTATACAAGGAAAGTTGAACTAACTTGTCATAAGTAGGTTCTACTCCATATAAACAGCCAAGATTTGTACCAATTCCAATAACTTCTATATTGCTTAATTCAAAAGCTTCTTTATAAAAACTTTCTACGTTCTCCCTAAGGATACCTTCACGAAGCTCACCGAGTTCAAGCATTATAATAATTTGGTGTACGATTCCTGCTGTTTTTGCTGCCTTGTTTAGCTCTTTGATAGTGTGCAGCGAAGAGTTAAGAGAAACATCGCAATATTCTACTATTTGATTAGCTAAATTTGGAGCAGGAGGTTTTATATAAATTGTCTTTATGTTAGGGTTAATCTTCTTTATTACTTTAATCCCTGTCAATCTTGAATCACCAATAGAATGCAATCTGTGAATCGCATCAGACTCGAGTATTGCTTTCAAAACAGTTTCATTACCGGAAAGCATTTTTGTGATAAGAGACCATTGTATATTATCTTTTTCTAATATTTCAGATATTTTATTTATGTTTGAGATTATCTTTGAAGGCTTAATTACTAATTCAGCCATTTTATTTATCCTCTGACGTTTTCTTAAACCTCATTTCGGCATATTTGTTTACAAAGCCTAGTCTTTCATAAAGTCTTTTTGCAGGGTTGTCATACTCTACGTGCAGTTTTACATCACCATCTGCCAAGTCAATGCATTTGCGGCACAACTTACCACCGATGCCTTGACCTCTCTGGCTTGCGTCCACTGCTATATAGACCAAAATATTTTCAGGAATGTAACCGGACATACCAGTTTTATTCAGTATCAAACCGCCTACAATTTTTCCATCATTAATCGCAGCCAATGCAAAGCCACCCTGACCTCCGTTAATACCGAAAGCATAATCAAGACATTTTGAAATATCTTCTTTTGGGTCGCCAAATTTGTCTAAATGTTGAAACAAGAATTGAATAAAATCATCACGTCGCAGGTCATCGTTAAAGTCATCTTGAGAATAAATCTCTTGAATAAACATAGAATCCTCTATTTATTATAAAAAAACAAATCATAGCATATAACGATACAAAGGTAAGCTTATTTTAATAATAATAATCTTTATTTTTGATATTATTCAAATATAATTAAAATAGGAATAAAAAAAATAGGCAACCGAAGCCGCCTATTATGTTTAATTCTTTTCGTGACAATCCATGCATCGTGGTTCATTTCGTTCGTGGCAAACAACACATTTATCTGCGTTGATTTTTCCTGAGAACATATGCTCTCCTATCCAAGTAGAAGGCAAGTGATCGGGTGGAATAATATAATTAATCTCCATATGACACTCGCGACACGATTCTAAACCTTCGTGACATGATTGGCAGTTTGACTCTCTCATTAAATAGCTCATTGAGTGTGTAGCCATAAAATGAGGAGGATGCGAATTGTTAAATAGGTTTTCGCCGGAGTGGCAATCTATGCAGTACTGCTCTTGGTGGCAAGTTTGGCATTTATTACCTTCGGCCTCTACGAAAGTAGAGTGATTATCAAGCCAAAGTTCAGTATGATCTGTAGGAACTAAATTATAGTCTTGATCATGACAAATGTAACACTCTTTAATTTCCGCCGGAGTTTCGTGACAAGTCATACAAGCATCCATGTCTGGCAAGTCCGGTTTAGCAACTTTAGTTTTTTTGATAATATCTGTGTGACAAGAATTGCAGTCAGCGCCACTATCAATATGTTTTTTGTGACTAAACTTTTTGGAATAGTCAGTAACTCTAGGCATAACTGTTGGATTTTTTGGGTTAGTATGACACATAACACAAGACTCTTCAGTTTTTTCGTGACATGCGATACAAGTTTCTTCTTTAGGAAGTAAATCATCAGTACCTACTTCCGAATCACTTGCACCAGCATGGCAAGTTTCACAATCTAATTCATTTTCAAGCACATGTTTTGTATGTGAAAATATCAAATCAGACTCCCAATTCTTAACTTTGTCATCAGCGTTGATATTTGAATTATAAATCCCAAATAAAACAACTGATAATAATGCGGCTGTGCTAATGATTATTTGAATTAATTTCATTTTCCACCTCCGGATAGAATTAGTTGTGCAGTTAAACCACCTCGCCATTTGCTGTTAAACATAGTATTTTGGTGATAGTAATTTGCATAAGCTGAAAGATTTAAATAATCTAACGCTCTATATCTGACTTTCATATAAGAAGAATAAGTTTGCTCATCTTCATAATAAATATTATCAAACATGTGATCCACCGATGCAATCCCAGCTTGTAGCATGAGATCGTCCATTGGAGAATAATGTCCGCCCAATGACAATGCAAATCTCTCTGCTTCCATATCGCCTGACAGATAATTGATTCCAAAATAAAAATATTTATACGTTAAATACGCATAAGTTAAATAATTGGTATTACCGTCTGCCATGCCTAACATCTGCTTCAATGATACAGTAAAATCTTTGCCCAATTTGTAGCTTAAACCGAGCTGTACTCTATCAATGTATTCTGAGTAATATTTATAACTCCAACTAATAGGAATAGTTCTTAAGTAATTAGCAGAAACATTAAATTCCGGAGTCAGGTATGCATAAAGCCCTAGACCTGCATCAAATAATCTGGAATTTGTAGCATCATAACCAATGTTAGCAGCAGTGCGAACTTTACTAAATCTGTAATACAAATCAGTACCCATTTTTGATTCTTCATTGGCATATAAATACTTAACTTTTCCACCATAATCAGAATCTCTATAAGCAACTTCTGTGTAGGCTACTGTCTTCCTATCGTTATCATCAACAAAAAAACCATAATCTACATCATTTCCTGCAAAAGCATTGAATGACAATTTGGAGTTAAATTGGTAATCAATCATACCACCATCAACTGAGCTGAAAAACCAACGTGAAAAAGGCATTACTCTGCCAAGCTTGACTTTCCCGTTGTCAAACTTGTATTGAGCATAAGCTTGGTACATTTTAGTCTCATTTACTTCTCTAATCGGGAAGTAAGGTTTCACACCGTCAAAATCAATATAATCGCTTCGAATAGCATTAAATTTAACAGAAAAGTTACTATACGAACTGTTTAAAGAAACTCGGTTATACCATCGATATGCGTCTTCGTTAGGATTGATAAGTCTGTCTTCAAGGTTTTGCCTATTATAAAATTGAGACCCTGAAAAAAGACCGGATGTGATGCGCGCTTTGTAGTTGAAATCATCAGCCTGAGCAAAGTAGGCTACTGTTAAAAAGCATAATAGCGTAAGTAATTTCCTCATTATACTTGCTCCTGAATTGAAAAAAATTGGAGAGCCCTGCATAAAGCATTTGTGCTCCATTCGCATATACACAGGGCATACCAATTATATTATTTTAGAGACTCTAAAGTATTTGTTAGTAGAGCTCTTACATATTTTGGATTGTGAACACCAAAAGATTTATCTTCTATAGCAATTGTTCTATAGTTAAGAAGAGCAGATGCTAATTTACCAGTTGTAGTACCAGTAACAGCACTTCCACTTTCAGTCATTAGACCTTTTTCTACTAATTTAGCAGAAATTTCAGTCATTAATGCCTGCATTTCTACTTTGTAATCTTCTAGTTTAGTAGCACCGTCGTCGTGGCAATCTACACAGCCGGCATCATTAAGTACAGTTTCTTCATGATATTCATAAGCAACTGCCATAGAGTGACCACCCGCTTGAACGCCATAAGCTTCAGCCATGTGACAATCAACGCAACCATTACCAGTACCAGCATGTTTATTAGAAGTAGTTGGATAATCTTTAGAACCAGGGATTTCAACCAAACCTGATGCCATAATTACATTAGCTTGAGGACCGTGGTGAGGGCCAAATCTTGAGCTAGTAATTTCAAAATCAGCATCATTAAATTCTGGTAAAGTCAAAGGACGAGATTGGTGACAATTTGCACAAAGATTACTTTTACCAGCATCATAAGTTTTACCACCTACAGCCAATTCTACAGGAGCAGTAGCAGTCAACGCATAATCATCTACTGTATAAGTAGTGTGAATATTATGACAAGTACGACATCCCGGAGGAGTTGGATTAGAAATATCACCAGTTTCGCCGGTTGCTAATACATTAACAAAACCTTCGTGAGTGTGACATGGAGCACAAGAAGCAGTACTTCTTTCAAAGTTACCACCTAGAGCATGAGTAGAGGCAGCATACTGAAGCATTCTTGCTTTCAATTCTGTGTCTACATCGTGACAGTTGTCACAAGTTGCAAGAGCAGCAACTCCATTTTTTCCTGCTGGACCTTCCGGACCTTCCGGACCTTCGCAAGCTGAGAACAATCCTCCGATAACAACAAGCACTATCATCATCGAAAGTAATTGGATAAGTTTTTTCACTATGACCTCCAAAAAATTATAGAAAAAAACATTAGATTGCAAAATGCAATCCTTTATTGTCTATTATTTATATCCTTTTTCTTTTTTATAAGCATCCGGCATAGGATGTGCAATTTTTTTAACTTTTTCTTCGAACACAAACCCTTTAAATGTAGGAGATTCTGAGTTATGGCACTGCGTGCAAGTTTCTGCAGTAATATGATGATATCCTTTATCAGTACCATCTGTTTTGCCTAAAGCGATGTCTTTCATCACACTCATACTCTTATATTCCGAACCTGGCCCATGGCAAGATTCACAAGAAACACCTTCTTCCATTTTAAGAGTTTTTTCTTTCAAGGAAGCATCTACACTATACGCAGTTACGTGACATTTGAGACATTCAGGAGCTTTTTGGGGATCTTCAATACCCATTTTTGCAGCAATCTCTTTGGAATGTTCGTTTGCTAACGTTTCATAAGCTTTGGCATGTAATCCTTTAGCCCATATGTTGTATTGGTCACCTTTTTTATCAGATTTATGACACATCTTGCATTTATCTGCACCTATATACTTTGCGTTTTCTTTGCTTGTAACCGAAGATACAGAGAATGCGACTAATATGGCTACTACACCCAAAATGGATAAAGAACTCACTAAAATTGTTTTCAAAGACATAAACACCTCGATATGTTTGACAATATTATGATTATCTTGATATATATTTTACTTCTGTTATTAACTAATAGTAAGTTTGACCTTTTGAGCATTCAAAACAACCACTTCGATAGCATATTTATTCTATACAATTTTAATATACGAAATATAAATAAGAAATATTGAGAAAATTTTTGTAAATATTGTTTTTTTGCAATGTTATCTTTGCGATATTTATTAGGTGCAACTAAACTCACTTTATATCATATATGTTGTATAAAATAATTATCTAAGGTCTATCATATAAGACTTTTAGGGTCTTATATTACAATATATTGATATGTAGCAATTTATATCTATTAGGCACTCCTAAGTTTTTTGTTACGTTTGCATACAATCACTTACTTAACATATATTAATTGTAGATTTTTTACAAGTTGTATATCTTATCTTCATATTAAATTTTTATCCGTGGGTGATGTAATGAAATATCTTTTCAACTTAGTACTCATTGTCATTAGTTTGTCCTTTGTGATATCCTATAATACAAGTGCAGATGAATTATGTATGGAATGTCACTCTGACAAGGATATTTCAATGGAAAGGAATGATAAAGTAATATCTTTATATGTAAATTCTAGTATGCTTGCCAAATCCCCACATTCTGCACTTAAGTGCGTAGACTGCCATGCCGGATTTAATCCTGAGGAATTTCCTCACAAAGAAAACATACAGCCAATTGATTGTAAATCATGCCATAAGGATGCAGTAAGCCTGCACCCTTTCCATGCATCAATGAAGAATGAATCAAGCAATGAATATGAAACACTTAACGACTGCAAAGCTTGCCACGGCACTCATAATATAATTAGTCCGAAAAGTATTGATTCGCCAATGCACGAATCTAAATCTGTAGCATACTGCGGTAATTGTCATGAAGATGTTGCCAAAGCACATGGCATTTCAGAACATAAATCATTATCTGAAAGCAATCGCGCTCCTACTTGCATAACATGCCATAGGAATTCTGTCACCCCTGCTTCAGAGAGTAATGCTCTCAAGCTAAAACAGAATCAAGAAAAACTTTGCATAAGTTGTCACATTAAGAGCGAAAATCAGACTACTTTATCGAAATCTTTAGTCAACTACGAAAAAAGTGTACATGGTAGCCAGCTTATGTCAGGAAACCAAAATGCAGCAACTTGTATAGATTGCCATGGAACTCACGACTTGCAAAAGGCTTCATCGCCTAGTTCAACAGTGAATAAATTTAATATCTCAAAAGTTTGTGGCAAATGCCACATTTCAACAGCCCATGAGTATGAAATGAGTATTCACGGTAAAGCCTTAGCAAATGGGAATGAAGATTCTCCTTCTTGCACATTCTGTCACGGTGAGCATGATATTGCCAAGATACCTGAAATTACTCCAGCAGAGTTTTCTGCAAACCATATCAATAAAACTACCTTTATCGAAAATCAAATGGTTTATTGTGTGGTTTGTCACGTAGACAAAGCTATGATGGATAAATATAATGTCAGCACTGTAGAAAAAGCACATGAATGGCTACCTAAAATGTCTATACATTGGGAAACTGTCAGGTGCATCGATTGTCACTCATCTTTTTCTCCACCACATATGTCGCACGATATTTTACCGCCAGAAAAAACGGTACAGAAATGTGAAGAATGTCACTCTAAAAACTCAATATTGATGACAAAACTCTACAAGCACGAAAAAGAAAGATCTCGTGAAAAGTTCGGTTTTATTAATGGTACTATATTAAGCGATGCTTATGTGGTAGGTACTACAAGGAATCTAATTTTAGATACCGGTTTTATTATGCTACTTAGCATAACAGCCATCTTTATTTTATTACATAGTTTTTTACGCTGGTATTTCAAACGTACAGGAAAAAAATAATGAAAAAGATCTTTTTATATCCTATATGGCTACGAATTTGGCATTGGCTAAATGCCTTACTTTTTGTAGTGCTTGTTTTATCCGGGATGAGCTTGCATTACTCAGGTAGTGGTGATTTCCTTTTTTCGTTTGAAATATCTATGATTGCACATAATACTGCAGGTATTGCATTATCATTTATGTATCTGATATATTTCATCATGAATATCATTTCCGGGAATATTAAGCACTATCTGCCAAGCCTTAAAAATTTTATAGGTAGATCTGTAAAACAAGCCAGATTTTATACCTTTGGGATATTCTTAGGCGAACCTCACCCTTACCATGCAAGTGAAAAAGAAAAGTTTAACCCGATGCAACAGATGGCATATTTCTTTGTTGTCTTTATTGGATTCCCGGTAATAATACTTTCAGGTTGGTTCTTAATGTTTCCCGAAATGGCACCAGATGAAATTTTCGGTATGGGGGGCGTTTGGCCAATGGCGATGCTTCATACAGTCATGGGTTTCTTTCTTACTATTTTCTTGTTTGCACATATTTATCTTGCAACTACAGGGAACACTCCCACAGAATTATTTGTTTCTATGTTTACAGGCTACCATATAGCACATGAAGAAGAAACAGATGAACAGAAAACAGATGAACTACCAAGCCTATTACTCAATCCTATATCCTTAGTAGGTGCTTTTATTACTATGCTTAGTCTTGTTTTTATAGTTCTACTATTGATTTTTGAATTTACAGTTGGTACTAATAACCCATATACTAAGCTTATAACCTATATCATCATTCCTACCATTATAGGCTTTGGATTGATAATAATATTAATAGGATGGCTTAAAGAAAATAAAAATAAAGATAAAATTCGTAACCGCTTGCCAGTTTTGGATTTTAACAGAGCTAAACATCAATTATTCTTTTTCCTTTTCTCTGTGATGTCCTTTACTGTAGTAATTACAACAATTTACGGAAGTAGAAAAGCTTATGAATTCACAGAGTCCAATACTTTTTGTATGGAAGCATGCCACGAAGTCATGGAATCGGTTAGTGTTACTTACTCAGCTTCTGCACATTCTAAGATAGCATGTGTAGATTGTCACTTTACAGAAAAGAAATCATTTTGGGATCAAAACAGACTTAGTGGTTTGCCTCAGGTATATATGACTTTAACGGACAGCTATGATAAGCCTTTAGGCGCTCCAACTACTTACTTAAGACCATCCGCCGAAGCATGTATAAAATGCCACTGGGAAGAAAAGTTTTACGATCAAAAGTCATTTACTAAAGATTATTTTTTATCTGATGAAGAAAACTCTCATTATCAGATTACTCTAACTATGAAAGTTGGTGGTGGAAATAGAGAAATTGGTATTAGCTCAGGTATCCATTACCATATGGGAATCGGAAAAGATATATCTTACATAGAAGCTGAGAAAGAAGGTGATGCTATTCCATTAGTCAAAGCTATTTCTAAATCTGATGATAAAGAAACAGTATACAGACTATTGGGCAATCAAATCTCGCCGAATGCTAAGTTCAAACAATTTGACTGTATTGATTGTCACAATAGACCTTCACACTCTTACAACGATCCTTATCAAGCTATCAATGCGTATATGGCTTATGACAAAATAAATTCGAAATTGCCAAACATAAAAAAAGTAGGTGTCAGAGTCCTAGAATCGTTGAAGTCAAGAGAAAACTCATTATCTGAAATAAAGAATTTCATAACAGATTACTATAATAGTAATTTCCCAAATGTACTTGTAGAAATGCGTGACGAATTAAACTTTGCAGTAATTGAATTAAACTCAATATATCTAAAAAACTATTTTCCTAAAATGAATGCTAATTGGAAGGTTTATGCTAATCATGAATCACATTTATACAGCAAAGGTTGTTTCAGATGTCATGATGGAAATCATGTTGATAAATCAGGAAATGTACTCAGCAATGACTGTAACCTTTGTCATACCATAACTACAAAATTAGTTAATGGTATGCCCGTGCCGGATAGCCTAAATGCAAATACGTTTTTACATCCGGGCGGTTTAGATAAAGATATTATTAACCAGTATTGCTCAGATTGCCATAATCCGCAATAATAACTTAGGATCACATATATTGGAGTATTCCATGAAACAAAGTCTTTTTTACAGTTTTCTGTTTTGTTTAGCATTTTCTTTTATGCTGTCTTGTGCAGATGATGAAGAACCTGCAACTACAATAGACAAAACTGAAATACTAAGCTCATGCGAGAGCTGCCACGCTGATTATGAGTTGCTTAAAGCTGTATACTCTCCTGACACAGGTGAAGTAGCCGGAGGTTGTAGCGGTGATGTAGTCCATATCGAACCATACGACAGAGTCTATCTTGGTGGAGATGGATACAAAAAATTCAAGAGATCAAAACACTACAAATTAGGCTGTACATACTGCCATAATGGTGTAGAAGGTACAGATGACAAAACTGAAGCTCATTCGGGTGATTTCATTAGTGCACCGTCTCATTATGCAGCAGATAAATGTGCAGAATGCCACCCTACTAAATCACAGAATGCACTAACCAGCATTCATGCAAATGGATGGGGACAAAAGCGCAAAGTGACTACTCGCTATGGCTTGAATGGTGCTGAGGAGTTTGATCAATTACCTGAAGAAATGCAACATGGATATGACTTCAACTGTGCAAGATGCCATGGTACTTGTGGAGAGTGCCACATCAATAGACCTCCTGCAGGTGGTGGTGGTTTACTTGACGGTCATAACTTTGTCAGAGAACCTGATATGGTTCAAACTTGTGTAGCTTGCCATACGACAAGAGGTGGTCATGCATATCTTGGTATCGCACCAGGTACTAGTGTAGATATTCATCTTGAAAAAGCAAAGTTTACATGTACATCATGTCACGGTACAGAAGAAATGCACGGCGATGGTAACATGTATGAAACACGATATCACAATAAAAACCTACCAAAATGTACTAATTGTCATCCAAATATTGAAAAAGCAAATGTGTATCACTCAACTCATTATGATGACTTAAATTGCTATGTTTGCCACTCGCAGCCATATAATAATTGTGGTAGTTGTCACATTCATGGTGACGGAGCACGTGTTCCATCATATATGGATATTAAAATTGGTATCAACCCAATACAAGACGTACGCCCGGGCAAAATGGTATTAGTCAGACGCTCACTGATGGCTCCTGACAGTTGGGAAAAATACGGAGAATCCAATTTGGCGAACTTTAACGCCTTCCCTTCCTATAACTATACCAGCCCTCATAATATCAGAAAGATTACGGCACAATGCTCACCCGAAACAGGCAAAGCTTGCTATGATGCCTGCCACATAATCAAAGAGGCAGACACTTTAAGAAATAAAGATTTATATCTATTTAAATCTGATTTTGATAACGACTGGGAATTACAATCTACTGAGCAAGTTGCTGTAGATGGTAAACTACCTGAATCATGGGGAATTAAATAATCTTTTTTTTTATATTTTTTTTGGAGATCTTATGTTTAAAGAAATGCTTAAACGCACAAATTACTTCATGATGCTAATGATTTTAGCATTTGGCTTATCATTCACTTCTTGTAGTGATGATGATGATTCACCAACGTCGCCGGTAACGATTGACGAATCACAGGTGTTAGTAGAATATCTCGAAACACTTAATCTTACATTTCCGGTAATCAAAAAAGCTTCTGATGTCAATACTGCAATGCTTACAAATGCGGACAAGATATACCTAATCGATATCAGATCTGAAGCTGATTTTAATAGCGGTCATGTAGCTGGTGCTCACAATGTAGTTTTTGCTGACTTATTGAATCATGTAGAATCTATTGATGCAAGTAGCTACGATGACATCGTAATTATTTGCTACAGTGGACAAACGGCAGCTTATGGAGCTTCTTTATTGCGCATGATGGGTCACACTAATGTTTCTTCGATGAAATGGGGTATGGCTTCTTGGAATAAAGAAAACGCTGCCTCATGGAATAATAGCGTTAGCAACGCTAAATCCACAGAATTTACTAGTGACGAAACAGCAAAAGCTGATGCAGGTAAATTACCTGTTTTGGACACTAAAAAAACAACAGGACCTGAAATTTTGAGAGCTAGAGTAGAAGCAGCTTTCCAAGAAGGTTTTGATTCTGGAAAAATTGGTAATTCTACTCTATATACTGATTTATCTAAATACTATATCGTAAACTATTGGAAAACTGAGCATTATTTAGATCCGGGTCATATTGCAGGTGCAATTCAATACACACCTGGTACTAGTTTGAAATTAGATTCAGATCTTAAAACATTACCAACTGACAAACCTGTTGTTGTATACTGTTATACTGGTCAAACAAGTGCTTTTGTAGCTGCATATTTAAGAGTAATTGGCTATGATGCAAAATCTCTTTTATTTGGTGCTAACGGTATGATTTATGATGTAATGAAAGCTAAGTCTATGACAGCATGGGATGAAAGTACAGAAAGTCATGACTACGAAAAAGTAACAGAATAAACTTTTCTAACGCTTTAATATTTAGGGTCACAGATTTTTTATAGTCTGTGACTCTTTTATTTTGTAATTACTTTTATTATTTCAGTAGACATAATAGAAACACTTTTTTTCCAAGTGTGTTGCTTTTTTATAAAGTCTCTTGCTGCATTTCCCTTTGTTTGGCATAAGTTTTTATCTGCAAAAAGCTGGTTTATATATTTTGCACTTGTTTTGACATTGTCACTTACGTAAAGTCCATCTTCGTCGCTTGCTTTTATACCTTCTGCTGAAACCGGTGTAGCCACAACAGGTAACTTCATTGCCATTGCCTCAAGAATTTTGATTCTGATACCGCCTCCTACAAATAGAGGAGCTATATATACATTTGCTTTAGCTAGATATTCCTTTACGCTTGGTACAAAACCTAATACCTCTACCCCATCTCCAGAATATTTGTTAAATATTGCTGGTGGATTTTTACCTATAAGTTGCAGTTTCGCATCCGGATATATATTTTGGACTAAAGGCAATACATTTTCAATAAACCAGATTACACCATCTACGTTATGAACCCAGTCGTAATTTGTAGCCAAAATCATTGTATTGTTATTTTTTTCAATAACATCAACCATGTTCCATTCGTCTATATTTACTCCTGCGGTTGCCACACATACATTTGCATTTCGTGACATATCAAGTGCTCGAAATTTATCTTCTTCAGTAATGGCAAAACACACATCAGCTGCTTGATAATATTCTGTTTCATCACGTTTTAGTTTTTTCCCTTGTGAAGAAATATACCATTTTTTAGGATGAAAGTTATTAAGCACAGATGCATATCTATACCATATAGTCCATTCGATATTATGTAACCTGAGAGCAATTGGGATATTAAATTTATTTTTTAGATGGAGTGCCACCGGCATCATTGCTGAATGGTCGCAATGAATCACATCAAACTCTGAAGCAGAAGCTATTTTTTCAAACTGATTTATGGCTTCGTCAGAAATATGTTTTGAAGTGTAAAGTGATTGTTTGTTAAATAGTGAGCAAAGTATTCTTTTGAATGTATTACGAGTAGAATGTCTGATAATTTCTATTTTTCCGTATTTCTCTGCTTCTGCAATATATTCCGCAGCAATGTTTATATCTGAATAGGCACAAAAAGTAATTTGATGCCCCGATGCGGCGTATTCTTTGAAAATATTTGCAATTCCAATCTTTCCACCATCAGTCATTGGAAAAGGAAATTGAGGAGATAGCTGTAATATTTTTAACTTTTCTTGAACCATTTGCCTAACTTTTTCTTTATTACATCTACAAAATACTGCCTTTGATTCTTCCCAATAGATACACCCAGAGTTATATCTTTAATCTTATCTTTAGGTATCACAACTCTTTCATCACGATAAGTACCGAACATAGTTGCTATCATACCAAACGCACCTTCCATAAATGCAGTAAATGGTATTCGCTGTAACAAGGCAACTGTCAGCTGAAAGAAATAGATTTGAATAAATCTGCTTAAAGCCATCATAAATGGGAAGTACTTCCACTGGTATCGAATAAACTGCTTTGATACTTTTACCCAGCGAGGCCCACTTTGTCTACCTCCGGGGGAAGCCCAATGCAAAGTTCTAATATTAGGAAAATAACGCACATTATAGCCAGCAACTATTGCTCTTGTACAAAAATCAAGCTCTTCAAAACCAAATTCCCAAAAGCCACCTATCTCATCATATACTTCTCTCCGAATTGCGGCACCTGTTCCGGGGAAGACATTAGAAGGAAAACCATTTACAGGTACATTAGACTTATCTACATCTAACGGGTACCAGTCCCAAACTCTATAATTCTGCCTAACTTCTACATCTTCAGTAGCAATTACATGCACATCTTCATTTTTATGAAAGATATCAACTATCTGTTGGAATGTGTTTGTATCTTCCGGATAAGAGTCGTCATCAGTTCGCCAAATCACATCACCGTCGGAAAGCTCAATGCCAATATTGATAGCTCGAATATCAAAATTATCAGGCAACCACATATACTTTACATCAGGAAATTCTTTCTTAATCCACTCAGAAGTTCCATCTTTTGAGGCATTGTCTACCAATATAATTTCTTTATTCTCATAAGTTTGCGACAAAAAAGCAGGTATTGTCCTCTTTAAGTCTTCTATTCGATTATGAGTAATTATTACTACGCTTATTTTCATTTGGATTGTTTTTTTGAGAATAAAGCTTGCAAGATACGAATTTTTCTTCTCTTTTTGATACAGCTAAGATAGATTAAAGGTTCGATTAAAATAATACTAAATGTATTCATCTCTTTAGGAATTGACTTTAAATACTTAAATTGCACTAATTAAAGAACAAAAGGAGCATCAACATGCAAAAATTCAAGGGACTTTTCCCCTTCGTACTATCCGGCATTTTATTAGGTACTGCCTTTCCGCCTATGCCCTTGCCATTTGTTGCATTTTTTGCATTTATGCCTCTCTTACTTAGTCTTGAATCCTTCAAAGAAAATGATAAATATATTCTAAAGACTTACCTTGCGTTTTTTATCTATCATGGTATGTCAAATTGGTGGATAAGTAGCTGGCAAGAGAATACAGACCCATATTTATTCATTTCAGGATTTGCCGTATGGATTATAAACCCAATATTTTTCCTTATTCCTGTAATCATTTATAGAAATGTCCGTAAAATAACTAGTTTTGAATTTGCACTTCTTTCTTTCCCTTTTATATGGACTTTTTTTGAATGGGGACATGGTTTAGGAGAACTTAGCTATCCATGGCTAAATATTGGTTATAGTCAAATAGAGTTCACTTATTGGATTCAGCAAATTGATGTATGGGGTATTTACGGAGCAGGTTTTATTCTTGCTGCTATCAATGTACTTATTACATATATTTACAAAAAAGTGATTATAGAAAATTTAAAAGATTATTTTAAATTATTACCTCCCATTGTGACAGTTATTTGTTTGATTGCGTTACCTATGATTTACGGATATTACTCTTTAGACAAATACTCAAATATTGATGCAGGTAAATCTTTAAATGTATCTATTGTACAACCTAATATGGATCCTTGGGCTAAATGGTCTGCTTCACCACAGCAACAAGTGATTCACCACATTCATTTGCAAGATTCTCTTAATGATAAATCTAAAAATACTGATTTATCTATTTGGCCTGAAACAGCCATTCCTTATATTTCCATGAGCTTCAACAGCTATAATAATTTTTCTTTTCTGCAAAGATGGCTTGATTCAAATCAAATATATGTACTTACAGGTATAGCCAGATATCAACTATTTGATAAAAAGGATGCACCTCCTTTGGCTAAGCAGGCAAAGTGGGATAGCACTATTGCTTTTCAGGCATATAATTCGTCAATATTGATTTCGCCTAATAATGTAAAAAAGGCACAAATATACAATAAATCTAAGCTAACACCTTTTGCTGAAAGAATACCTTACGCTGAAGATATACCTTTTGCAACTGATTTTTTAAACTGGGGCGTCGGAATTTCTTCTTGGGGTAAAGGTACTGAAGTTAAAACACTCAATCTTCATAAGCATAATTACGATTTCAAAATTGGTACTATAATTTGCATAGAATCCATATATCCTGAATTTTGCACGGAATTTGTAAAAGCCGGAGCTAATATGCTAACTATTATAACTAATGATGCTTGGTATAACCACACACCCGGACCATATCAGCATTTTATTATAGCTAGAGCAAGAGCTATTGAAAACAGAAGATACATAGCGAGATCCGCAAATTCCGGTATCAGTGGCTTAATCTCTCCTACAGGAGATATTATTATGACATTGCCTCAATACACTCAGGCCGGCATTCAACTTGAGATTCCTGCTATCGAAGAAATTAGCTTTTATTCGCGATATGGCGACTATATCGGCAAAGTATCTGCTTTATTTGTTATTTTTATACTTATTCGAATACGCTTTTCAAAATATAAATCATCAACCACTCCAAAGGTATAACATGAAGAAGTTATTATTACTTATTACAATAGTTGCTGTATCTTTCTCTGCTTGCAACAAACCGGATAACAAGCCTATCGAAGAACCCAAAGCGACTACAATTGATAGTGCAAAGGTTGTTGAAATGCAAAAGGAAGAAAAAGTAGTAGACAGATTACAAGAAACGCCATATATGAATTTTGTAAAGGATATTAAAATCGTAGGGAAAGTTGCGATTATCCTTTTTTGTGATGACTATGGCGAATATCAAACTATCCACCCAAATGACCCACTGACTTCTGATGAATACAGAGATTTTTGGGAGGATCACGAAAGAGTCAAAATGGCTTTTTCTACTATACCTTTGAAACTATTTACAGATAATTCCGATATTGATGTAGTAGATTTAAGTCTATCTCACCTCAATATGAAATTTTATTTAAACATAGACAGAACTGCATTCTTTGAAATTATTGGTGAAATACCACAAGAAATTTCAGCGAAAGAATATTTTGAAGCTAACAGAGACAAATCTGATATACTATTTGAAGAAAAAATTAAAAAGATGGAGAAGTAAATAATGGTAAAACACCTCGTATTTTTCAAACTTAAAGAAGAAAACAAATTAGAAAACGCAATAGCTATAAAAAACAAACTAATGTCTTTGAAAACAAAAATTCCTTTTATAAATGAACTTGAAATAGGAATAAATGAAGTATCAGGCGATAGAGCTTGGGACATTTCTATTTATTCCGCTTTTGAAAGCATGGATGATCTCAACTCTTACCGAGTCCATCCTGAACATTTGAAAGTGGTTGAATTTATTGCAAAATATAAAACCGACTCAGCTGCAGTTGATTATACGGTTTAAGATATGAAAGTCAAAAGATTAATAGGTATAGTATTCTATTTGCTCAGCAAGAAACTGGTCTCGTCCAGAGAGCTTGCTGAGCATTTTGAAGTTTCTGTAAGGACTATCCTGAGAGATATGGACTATCTTTCAGAAGCAGGCATTCCGATTGTTTCAGAAATGGGCAAAGATGGTGGCTTTGGCATAATGGATACTTACAAGTTAGATGCAAGACTTGTGGATAACGAAGACTTATTCTATATCATGACTTCCCTTGAATCTATTGCATCTACATACACAGATGAACGCTTAGAAAGCACGATTATTAAGTTAAAAGGACTACTTTCGGATTACTCGTCTGTAATAAAACAAAAGAAAGAAAAACTACGTTTTGATTTTTCATCACTCAAAGTAAAAGATAATGACAACTCAAAAATGGAGTCACTAAGCCAAGCGATTGATAATTCCCAAGAAATCAGCTTTGACTATACAAACTTCAAAGGTGCAAAGACATCCCGAATTGTTGAACCACACATGATTATGTTTAAATGGTATTCCTGGTATTTGTACTCTTTTTGTACGCTTAGGGAAGAGTTCCGAGTGTTTAGAATCTCTAGGATGTCAGATATTAAACTCTTGGATAAGAAGTTCCACCGCAAAGATTTTGACGTGAATGCCTTAGATAAAGATTACCAAGTTAAAACAACAAACATATCAACTCACATAGTATTAAAGTTCGATATGAAAATGAAATATATAGTGGACGACTATTTTAAAGAATGGGAAAAAGACTACAAAGACGATGCAATTATTGTCCACTTCATTGTCCCTATCGATAACTGGTTCTTTGGGATGGTAATGAGTTATGGCGACTCTGTAGAAATTTTGGAACCTGCTTACCTACGAGTTGAATTATCACAGAGGCTGGATAAAATAAAAAATATATACACTCCAAACAATGTATGACATACAGTAGTCATATATCATTCTTTAAATTGTATCAAAACTGGAATGTATAATATTTTTTCTCGAAAATTATTCTCCTTTGTAAAGGTAGATTTTGAGGAAAAATATTTGTAACATTTATTTTGAATCAACTTGAATACAAAGAGCTAAATATGAAACATGAGTGGCGTAAATCCGAAAAACTAATCTATCTGCCAAAAAACAAACCTGAGTTTCTGAAAATACCTAAATTCAAATACTTTACTATTAGAGGCGAAGGGAATCCAAATTCAGATTCTTTTACTAAGTTTATAGGTGTCTTATATTCACTGTCATACGCTGTAAAAATGAGTTATAAAAAGGGATTACAGCCGGAAGGGTATTTTGATTACACAGTATATCCATTAGAAGGTATTTGGGATTTGAATGAAGAGGCCAAGAAAAGCACGGAATATGTACTTAATAAAGATGACTTGGTTTTTCAATTGATGATAAGGCAACCTGACTTCGTAAATACAGAGTATGCTAAACAAATAATTGCTTTAACAAAAGAAAAAAAACCACATCCTCTTTTAGATATAGTAACTTTTGAATCAATCACAGAAGGTGCTTGTGTGCAGATGTTGCATTTGGGAAGTTTCGATAACGAGCCAGCAAGTTTTAGTATTATGGAAGAATATTCAAACGTCAATGGAATGAGGCGATTATCAAAAATCCATAAAGAAATATATTTAAGTGATCCTCGAAAGGTATTTACTGACAAGCTTAAAACAGTATTACGATTTCAGGTAGGAACTATAGATTAATATATAGTTATAATATGTGGGTCAATTTTTGGTGGGAATTGAGAAAGGCAAATCCAAGATTGATTTTTTAGAATCTTTACTTTGAAAAAGATCTGCATAGCTTCGAAATTCAATCTTTCTTTTTGAATCTGATATATAAAGAATTACAGGTGTCTGTACTATTGGGAACATACTAAAGATACCTTCTTTTACATCAACAGGTGGCCATTTATCATCGGTGCTATGAATATCAAAATAGATATTCTCTGTCTTTAGTAATTTCTTAGCTTTTTTATACATATCTTTTCGATACTTGTTAAATAGCGAAGAACGTAATAATACAATTAGATTATTCTCTATGTTATTGCTTTTATAAGTTTCGATCTCGTTTGCAATTTTTATAAAGCAGTCATTACAGCTATAGTCACTATAAAAAACAACAATGTTGACACAATCAGTAAGCAAACTGTCTAATTGCACATTTTCTTTATAAAGAGTTAGGACGTCAGAATTTACAATCTTCGTCGCAACATTATATTTTATTTCTTCTCCTGACAATGTATTCAAATAAACAAAAATGCATAGTGCTATTATACTACAAATCGTTAGTAATTGATATTTGTATTTGATAAGTGGTTGTATCATTTCCGCTCCATTCAGCGTGTCTTATGAATATATTTTTTTCAGTTTTTATAGTATCCGTGTATTCTGTTTTCCTATCCTGATTACGTATTGCGTCATATGATAAATTATAAAGATCATACCATTCAAAACTATCTCCATCTTCCAGATTTATTTTATTTGGTACTCTATTAATGAAATCTAATCCGATGCTCTGACCTGAACAAACAAATTGTACGCTTGATTTTATTATCTCATCATCGTTTCTATCATAATACAATTTCCAGTCATAAGCAGTTCTTCCACTCACATCTTTACAATCTATGTTAATATCAAATGCAGAAGAACTGTAAAAAAAAATAGTCATAAAAAGTAAAAGATACCTAGTCATTTTTTAGCTCCGTAATATTTATGTAAAATCCTTTTTTATCACTCTGCAAATAATGTTGATCAATTTCCTTATACAAATCTAAAAAGGACATTTTATAATGTCTTTCTTCGAGTTGAAATGGAATAGGGAGTATATCTATACAATAATTACCTAAAGCTCTCATCTCAAGTGAAAATGGCAATACATTACTGAAGTCTGACAGTGAATATTTAGGATTTACAGGAGTATTCGATAGATTATCTGCTACTATTTTATAATTTTTAGGGTCAAGTCTTTTTTTGTGTGTAAAATAAAAAAGTGTATCAAGCCGATAATTTGTAAGAAATCAGATCACTTTCTACTGATTCCGGACTTATTATTTTTCTAATATGTTTAAGAATTTGTATGTCTAATTCATTCATGTT